>JBBQSP010000001.1:0-149413 GCA_038213735.1 Vicinamibacterales bacterium
GTGGACAAGTTCCGCGCCGACAAGAGCTTGAACTACCAGGGCAACCCGCCGGGGCTCGTCGATGCGCGGCTGGTTGATGCGCTGCGAATGGCGTACTTCGCCAAGACCAAACAGTAGGGCCGGGCTATGACATCGGGGCGATGGCAGATCTGACGCTGGGCGATCGAGTCGGGCCCTACGAGATCACTGCCGCGATTGGCGCGGGCGGCATGGGACGCGTGTTCCGCGCTCGCGACCTCGCGTTGGCGCGCGATGTCGCGATCAAGGTGCTGCCGGCGGCTCTCGCGGCCGATCCGGAATCGCGCGCTCGCCTCGCCCGCGAAGCGCGCCTGTTAGCGGCGCTCGATCACCCAAACATCGCGCATGTGTACGGGCTCTTCGAGACGCCGGCCGGACCGGCGATCGCGATGGAGTTCGTCACTGGGATCTCGCTCGGCGATCGAGTTCGGGCCGGCGTGGCCCCGGTTGAGGCGGGGCGGATCGCCCACGAGATCGCGCTGGCCATCGACGCTGCTCATCAGCAAGGCATCATCCACCGCGACCTGAAACCCGGCAACGTCATGCTCACCGCTGCCGGCACCGCCAAGGTCCTGGACTTTGGCTTGGCCAAGAATCTGGCCGGGGCGACCGCGAGCGCCGGCACCGCCTCCACTGCCGTGCTGACACTCGAAGGCACGCTGATGGGGACGCCGGCCTACATGAGTCCCGAGCAGGCGCGTGGGCATGCTGTCGACCGGGGCACCGACATCTGGTCGTTCGGGTGCATTCTCTACGAGCTCTTCGCCCGCCGTCCGCCGTTTCACGGCGAGACCCTGACCGACATCGTCGTCGCCATCATCGAGCGCGAACCGGCCTGGCAGGCCCTCCCGCCGGAGACACCGCCCCGCATCCGGCGACTGATCCAGCACTGCCTCCAGAAGGACCGGCGCCTGCGTCTACGCGACATCGGCGATGCGCTGCCCGACTTGGTGGCGACCGACAGCGTGGAGCCGGTTGCAGCGCCGGCGTCGCAATCCCGAACCCGGCTGGTGGTCGCCGGCACTGCCATCGGACTGTTGATTGGTGCCGTGGGCGCGTGGCTTGCTTTGCCGACTCGCGCCATCCCGACGCCCTCCGGACCGGCACCTGCACCCACCATCAGGTTTGCCCTGCCGCCGCCCCCGCAGATGCGGTACGGCGCCGGCATCTCCGAGATCGAGGCGCTGTCGGTCGCACTCGCGCCGAATGGGAAGTCGCTCGCCTTCATCGCGGGCAGTGTCGACGCGGTCCCCGCAATCTGGGTGAGGGCGCTCGATTCCGATCAGGCGCGCGAGATCCCCGGCACTGATGGCGCCACCGCGCTGTTCTGGTCTCCCGACGCGGACTCGATTGCCTTTGTCGTCAGCGGCCAGTTGAAACGGATAGCGGTTGCCGGAGGCGTGCCAGTCAAAGTGTGCGACGTGCCGGTGGGCGTCGGCCTGGCGGGCACATGGGGACGTGGCGGCGACATTCTCTTCGCCACCGTCGACGGACAGAAGATTTCACGGGTATCGGCCTCTGGCGGAACGCCGGTCGAGATCGTGAAGGCGACCGAGGGCCGGGTGCTGTGGCCGCACTTTCTCCCTGACGGACGCCGCTTCCTCTACTCGACCGTACTGCCAGGATTCCGCGGCGAGATTCGACTCGCCGAGTTGGACCGCGGCAGCACCCCTTTGGTCGACGCGGTCTCGCAGGCTCAGTGGCTCGATCCCGACTGGATCGTCTTTGTTCGTGAAGGCACGCTGCTCGCCCAGCGGATCGATCTGCAGGCGCAGCGGCCAGCCGGCGACCCGATAGCGATCCTGGGTTCGGTCACCTACTCGGCCGCGACCGCGTGGTCGAACGTCTCGGCCGCGGCGATGGGTTCGATCGTGGCCCAGACATTGGGCAACGAGAGCCAGATCGCCTGGTTCTCGCCAGACGGCCGCGAAATCGCTCGTGTCGGCGAGCCCGGACTCTACTTGTCACTCCGTCTCTCGAGCGACAACCAAACGATGGTCTTTTCCAGGAGCCGGCCTGAGCTTGGCACCAACGACATCTGGACGACCGATCTCGCCCGCGCCACCGAACGGCGGGTGACCGACTCGCCGGGCATGGAAATGGGTGAAACCTGGCTGCCCCGGGGGCAGGGGCTCGTCTACGCCTCTGCCGAAGGCGGCGTGCCGAATTTGTTCCGGCGGGATCTCGTGTCAGGGCAGGAGCAGCGGCTGCTGACCTCGCCGCGATTCCAATATCCCAACGACGTGACCGCCGACGGCGCGACCGTGATTTATCAGCAGAGGACGGCCTTGGGCAATTGGGACCTCATGCAGGTCCGCATGGCCGAGCCGGGTCGCGTGTCGCCGCTCGTGGCCTCGTCCAGTTCCGAAACCGAAGCCCGGCTGTCGCCGAATAACAGGCAGTTCTCGTTCTCGTCCGATCAGGCCGGTCGGCAGCGTGTCTATGTCTCAAGTTTCCCGCCGGACGGCATGCCCAGCGCAGTTTCACCCGACGGCGGCAGCCGCGCCCGCTGGCGCCCCGACGGCAGTGCGCTGTACTACCTCTCGCCCACAAGCCAGCTAATGGCCGTGGCGATCGATGGCGCGGGCAATGCCGGACCTCCCCGCGCGCTGTTCAACGCCGCGAACTGGCGCGACTTCGACGTCGCCCGCGATGGCCGCTTCATCGCCGTCGTCTCGACGGCCACGGCGGGAGATCGGCCGCTGACGATGATCGTCAACTGGCGGGCACCGGACTGACGGGCGGGACCCGGTGATTTGGTGATTTGGTGATTACTGGATTTTCGGATTAGCGCGTCACTGTTAGTCTGCAGGGTTGGCCAATCGCCAAATCAAAATCACCAGATCAACAAATCAGCAAATGCCGCGACCGCAATCACCAGATCGCGAGACCACCAGATCGCCAAATTATTCGATTGTTATCGGCGCGATGCAGTCGCGACTCGCGTCGGCGCCAATCGGCATCCAGCCGGTGAAGTCGGGCTGGGCCGCCATCATCAACACGGCCGACAGTGCGTCCGGGTCGAACCCAGGGCCGGCCTCTTTCGCCAGCTCGGCGCGAAACGCCTCGAAGCCCGCCACCGAAAACACCACGTAGTACAACTGCCGGGTCGCGCCCATAGCCGACACGCGTCGATACCCCACGCACGTCGGCGCGATGGTCGCGCGATCGAGCCCGGCGGCCTGCGCCAGGGCCAGTACCCGTGCCGGCGTCACGCCCGCCGGCAGTTCCTGCCGCAGTGCGAGCGGTATGCCCGGCATGCTGGGCGTGCCCATCGACTCCATCTGCCGGCTGAACAACTGCCGGAACATATTCATGGGCAGTTCGGGTGGCGGCCGCAACGATGCTACCGAGCCCTGCGAATCGGCGGCGGTATCCACGCCGAGCGTCCAGCCCTGCAGGTGCCGCGCCGACATCTGATACGGCTCGGCTCTTACGCTCTGCGCCGAACGCACAAACAGCCAGCCGCCTGCGGCGATCACCACAAGGCCGATGGCGACCTTGACCAGCGGGTGCATCTTCTTTGCGGCCATTACGGTTCCCTCGATGCCGTGTAGGCCGCGATCGCGATCATCTCGTCGACGGTGAGCTTCTCAACCGCGGCCGTCATCAGCGCCGACCACGGCCCCTTTCTCACGCCCTGCTGCATGTCGAACAACTGCCTGACGGTGTAGCTCGGCGAGCGGCCCGCCAACGGCGGCACCGGGCCCAGCCCCTTGAGGTCGGAACCGTGACAGGTTCCGCAGGTCCTCACCAGTGACTCGCCCTTCGCGATGCTGCCCTTCGGCACGTAAGCGACGAAACCAGACGATGCGTCACGCAACTCTGTTCGCCGCAGGTCCTCAGGCATCTCGATGATGCGTTGACCGAGTGGTTCGGTCCCTTCACCTGCGGGCACGTGCATCGATCCGGCAATGCGGGTCTTCGGCACATCGCCGGTCTCGACCACGCGAATCCATTTCGTGAACGGGAATGATGCGAAGTACGCCGCCGCCGTGCGGACCTCTTCGTCGGTGGCCGCCTTCGCATCCTGGATCATCGCGTTGGGCGGGCCCATCTTCGGCTCGGCGCTCTTGCGATCGCCGTTCTTGAAGTCGATCATCTGCTGAACGATGTAGGCGGCCGGCAGGCCGGCCAGCGATGCGTTCTCGGGGCGGCCCTGGCCGTTGACCAGGTGGCAGAAGCCGCACGCGCGCAGTTCTGGGCGGCGTCCCTTCGCCACCGAGTCGGGCATGGGCGGATGCGCCGCCGGATGCCAATCGGGCGGATTGAACGCATCACGAGTCTGCACGACCGTCAGCGAGACACTGCTGCCTGGCACTTGCCGAGGCGCCGGGTCCGGCGGCGCGGGCTTGGCGCCGGGCACCGGCGGCGGATTTACCGTGTACGCCCATGGCGGCGGTTGCGCTTGTGCGGTTGCGACGGCGGCGGGCAGCGTGCAGCAAGCCGCAATAACTGGGATGAACCACATACAGGAAGGGCGGGTTTCACGTGACGTCATCTAATTTTCTTTTCCCTTGGGTGAACGATACCTGAGAATGAGCCGCATGAGGTCACTGTCAACCGCGGCGGCGCTCATCCTTGCCGCAAGCACCAGTCTCCTGGCCCAGGACGACATCCAGACGCGGATGACAACATGGTCGGTAGCACTAGGCGTCGAGTGCGAACACTGCCACGTTGCGGGACAGTGGAGCGATACGTCCAAGCAGACCTTGGCGTTTGCGCGGCGCATGATGCGGATGGTTGACGGTCTGAATGCAGGGCCCCTCAAGGGCGTCGGCTCCATCACATGCTGGACATGTCACCGCGGGCGGACCATACCGGCCAGAGTCCCTCGCGCGGCCTGGGAGAAGGTGCAGGCCGATCATGCCGTCGAATTCGCTGGAGATGCCGACCGCGCCCTCGCCATGAGCGTGTACACCGCCTCACTGGGCGTGGAGTGCAGCTATTGTCACGGCGCCAACCGTGCCGACAATGCGAAACCCGCCAAGGCGATGGTCGCGCGGATGTCGGCCATGTTCACCGAGATTCCCAAGTACTTCGACGAGTCGCGACAGCCGCGCACGCAGTGCTTTATGTGCCACCAGGGTGCGGTGAAGCCCGAGCGCGAGCCGCGATAGTCCGCTCAGGCCGATGGATAGGTCTTCTTGACGTGCTTGACCGAGGCGGCGATGAGCTTCGTCAAGGTCGGCAGGTGGACATCCGACAGCCGCTTGATGTGCAGGCACCCCTGGCCATGCGAGTGCTTGCCGAGCTTTGCCACCAAGGCTTCGTGCTGTGGGAACCCCGACATGATGTAGATGGTGATGTTGTTTTTGCGCGGGGCAAAAGCCGTCAGCATCCAGTCCAGCTCACGGCCGCTGGCGTATTTGAACCGGGCGGTACCGAAGCCGACCAGGCTCGCGCCCCACATCGCCGGTTTCGCGCCGGTCGCCTTCTGCATCAGCGCCGCGACCGCCTTGCAGTCCTTGCGGACCTGGTCGTCCTTGATCGCGTTCAGAAAGACACTGACCGACGCCGTGGTTTTCTTCGTCTTGAGTTCAGCCATGGTTAATTCGGCACCCCATAATGGGGTGCCCTACGGGGATCGCGGCTGTCAGCGTTTCGGGAGTTCGAACACGTATAGCGTGTGCCCGTTCGAGGGTGGGTTGATCTCGGGCGTGATCGTCCGCGGCACGACGCGCGGACTGCCGCCGCCGACACCGGTCGTGACGGCCACGTATTGCTTGCCATTGGCGGCGAACGACACCGGGAAGCCCTGCACCGCCGTGCCCAGGCGCGCGGACCACAGCACTTCTCCGGTCTTCACGTCGAGGGCGCGGAACTGGCGATCCAGGTCGCCGATGAAGACCACGCCGCCGGCGGTGCTGAGCGCCGCGGTGAGGTACGCCGCCCGCTGCTGAATGCTCCACGTCTCCTTCATGGTCGTCACGTCGATGGCCAGGAGCTTGCCGACGTTGCCGTCGCTGCCAGGCATTTCGAAGAAGCGGCGGCCGGCGCCGACGCCGCCCGACCCCTCCACCAGTTCGACCTGGCGCGCGGCAATGTCCATGCACGACTGGCTGAGCGGGATAATCAGCTGCCGCGTCGGTGGATGGTAGGTCATGGCCTGCCAGTTGTGTCCGCCTTCGGTGCTCGGGCACACGGTCAGCCACTCGTCGATCTTCTGGTTGACGATGTCTTCGCGATAGGTGGGCGTGCCGCGCTCGGGATCGATCTTGTCGAAGATGTTCTGGAAGACGGTCTGCTTGAAGCCCAGGAACTTGCCGGTCTTGCGCTCGAGCTTCCACAGGATGCCGGCCTTGCCGATGGTGAAGAGCGCCTTCTCTGGGCCGATGTCGATCAGCACCTTCTCGAACACCTCATCGAGGTCCAGCGACTCGCCAGGCGTGTGCTGAAAGTGCCACGCCAGCGACCCATCGTCCGGGCGCAGCGCCACCGTCGACGCGGTGTAGAGGCCCGCGTCGGTGATCTTGTTGCCGCGGCTGGCCGGCATCCAGGGCTTGGCCTGCGCGATCCCGTAGTAGATCAGGTCGGCTTCAGGATCGTAGCTGCCGACAATCCAGGTTTCGCCACCGGCGCGCATGGTGTCGGGCAGCGCGCCCCAGGTGTCGCCGCCGGGTTCGCCGGTGCGGGCGACGGTGTGGAACTTCCACAGCAGCTTGCCGCTCTCAGAATCGTAGGCGCTGATGTAGCAGCGTTCCTGGCGATAGCGGTCGCAACCCTGGAGCCCCTGGATGACCTTGCCGCGGACGACGATCGGTCCGCTGGTGTTCGAGAACCCCTTGGTGCGATCGGCGACGGCGATGTCCCAGACCACCTTGCCGTTGCGCGCGTCGAGCGCGACGAGCCGCGCGTCGGTGGTCGCCAGGTAAACCTTGTCGCCGTAGATGGCGATGTTGCGCATGGAGCCGAAACCGATCACCTGGTTGGGACCCACCTGATTTTCCCAGATCAGGTCGCCGGTCGCGGCATCAAGCGCCTGCACCATGTTCAGCGTATTGGTGAGGTACATGATGCCGTTGTGCACCAGCGGCATGGGCTGGTTGGCGCCGCCCTCGTTCATCGCCCACGTCCACGCCAGCTTGAGGTCTTTCACGTTCTTCGTCGTGATCTCGCTGAGCGGGCTATAGCTCCACGCCTGGTAGTTGCGGCGCGCCATGAGCCAGTCGCCCGGATCGGGGTTCTTCAGCATGGCGTCGGTCACGGGCACGTAGTTCTTGACCTCGCCGGTGACCGAGAGCCCGCGCGGCGGCGGAGGACCGGCGGGACGAGCGGGCACCGCGGCGCCCTGCGGTGCGGCCGCAGGCGGGCGCGGCGCCACGGCCGCGCGCTGGCCGGTGGCGATAGTGCCGATCGGGGTCGCAGTCGATGCCAGCAACGGCTGCGCGCCGGCGGTCGCGCCGTTGGCTTGCAGGATGAACGCGGCAATGTTGACGTATGCGTCCGGTGCCAGGCTCGGCTGGCCAGGAGGCATGGTCGCCTGCATGTATTCGACCAGATCACTCGTGGTGCGGCCGCGCCAGGTGTTCATGAAGTTCGCGCCGGCCAACGGGGGCGCCTCGTTGCGACCGGTCAGATCGCCGACATGGCAGCTCGCGCAGTTGGCCTGATACGACGCCTGGCCGGCGGTCGCTTGCGCGGCGGTGTAAACGGCGGGCGTCGGGGTCTGGATCGCAGTCAGCGAGAGATGGGCGCCAGAGACAAGCACCAGCGCGGCGCAGCTAATCCACGTCTTCATTTCTTGCCCTCGTGAATGAAGAGCCAGCCCCAGAGGTTTCCTTCCGGCGCCTTCTCGCTATGCAGTTGGATATAGAGCCGCCCGTTGGCCAGGTCGTCAACCTGCTCCTTCGTCAACTCGAGCGTGCCGCTGATGGTGCCGCTCGTGCCCGGGGTGACCTTGAGATCGCTAATCGCCGGACCGCGCATCGCGGTGCGCGGCCCACGGTGCACACGGGCCACGGTGGAGGCCGTCTTGAGGCCGGCATAGTCACCGGTCAGCGTGAGCGTGGTGCCATTGAGGGTCGCCGTCACCGTGCCGGAACCGGCGATGGTGGCCTGCATGGCCACGTCGAGCGGGACCGGCGACAGCCGGGCCCGGTACTGCGCCTTCTGGGCGCCGGCCGGGGCCACCGATGCGGCCACCAGGCAGGCGGCCATCAGGAAACACCGTCTCGTCATGGGCCGAAATGATACCTCGGCCGCTAGGGATGCGGGTGCTGCGCGTAGTGCTGGCGCAGCAGGTCCTTGCCGTAATCGTTGCCGTTCGGCGTCCGCACGACCACGTGGATGTGCTGCGGATTGGGGAGCGTCGGATCCTTGGCCAGGTGCCGCAGGTTGGCCGGCGTCTGGTGATCGAATTCAATCAGGAGCACCGGACTGTGAATACGGTAGTAGAACACGCTGCCGGGCGTCATCTCGCCAAGCCAGGCGAACCGTGTCTGATCGAGATGGCGGCGCACTTCGTCCATCCGCACTTTCGCGTGGCCGTCGGCCATGTTGGCGACGAACAACCCGATCAGATCCAGTAACAACTGCTTCTGCGCGGCGGTAAACTCGGCGGCGCTGGCACCGGCATAGTCGACAATGACGTTGTCCTTCCATGCCTCGGTGAGGTTGTTGTTGCGCGTCTTGGCCGCGCCGATCATCGCGGCCTTACGCTGTGCCTCGCCAAGCGCGTTGATCATCTTGAGGCCTGCCGCCTGCTCGTCCTGCAGCACCGACGTCCCCTGGTACTTGCCCGACGTCGCAATCACCGGCTCCGATCCGGCAAAGAACGGGGTCATCACCACCTGGTCGCCCAGCACGAAGTAATTGATGATCGCGTGGTGGCCGTCGAACTGCCAGCCCCACGGCTCGGTCGCCGACGGCGTGCCCATCACGGTGAGGTGATAGTGCCACTCGGTGTAGCGATCGAAGTCGTTGCCGGTCAGTTCGCCCAGCGTGTGGTTCAACTTCATGATGTCGCGGGTCTGCTTCAAGCCCTTCGCGCTGAGGCCGGCCCGCAGCAGGCCGAAGCCCGCCTCGCGCTGCGCCTCGGTCATGTCCTTGAAGCTCACACCCTGGCGGACGTAGAAGTCCTGGTTCATCCACTTGCGCCACTCGTCATCGTCCACCCTGAACTGGGTGGCGGCACGCTGAGGGGCGGTGAGCGCCGCCAGGAATACATCCGCCGCTTGCCGCACGGGTTCGGTCGAGACGCCGGTCGAGCGAACCGCAAACAATCCGGCGGCAATGGCGACGTTGGTGGTGATGCCCTTGAACGGCTCCGACAGGCCCTTGGCCTCGGCATCGACCGATTGCTGCTTGAAGCGTGCCGCGCGCTCGGCGACGGCCTGGGGGGTGAGCGGCTGCTGCGAGGCCGACAGAGCGAGCCCTGCAGTGACAATGGCGACGGCCAGAACAATTCGGTGGCGCATGACGGCTCCTTGACAGGGTGGGCGCACTAAAGTGCGCCCCTACGAACGCTCACACTACCAGAGCACGGACGAAAGCACGATGGCGGTCGCGACGGCGGCCGCCAGTTGCAGGCCCAGTTCGGCCCGCTCGCGAAGGAAGATCGTGCCGGCAGCGACTAACCCGACGGCCGCCGCGAGAAAGCGCCAGTACAGTTCCTGGACCTGCCCTTCCTCGGTCGTGGTCGGGGCCTGGCGCCGCCCGGCATCGATGATCGCGTTGGCAATGTCGCGATCGGCGTCACGATCCAGCTCGAAGTACTGCCCGCCGCCGGCGGCGGCAATGCGCTGCAGTGATGGGCGGTCGAGGCGCGAACGGCCGGGCGAGGGTATTGTGGCGCCGTCGGCATCGAGACTCTCGGGCAGCGGCCCGCCCGCCAGCGTGCCGACGCCGATCACATGAAGCGGCACCTGCGCCTGGCCGGCCAGCTCGATCGAGCGCGCCACTTCGCCGCTCCAAGATTCGCCGTCCGAGAGCAGCACGAACAGCTTCGCGTTGGGCGAGGGGCCATGGAGTTCGCGGTCCTTGGACAGCAAGCGCAGGCCCCAGGCAATGCCCTGCTCGAGGTTGGTGTCCCACGTCGTGTCCTCCTCGAGGCGAAACGGCGGGCGGAAGCTCAGGTGATCGAGGAAGAAGAACACGGTGTTGGGATCACGCGTCAGGCGGATCTGGGGCGTGGCGATGTGCGCAAACACCGTCAACGCCACGCGATCGTCGTTCCAGCTGAGGGAGTCGCCAAGCAGGCGCAAGAAACTCATCGCCCGTTGCCACCGATTGCCGGCGACATCCTTCACGTGCATCGACGCCGAACCATCTTGCAGCACCACGATATCGACACCGGCACGGCCCACGACCGTGGTCACGCCCTGCGGACGAGCGGTGGCGACGATGGCCGCCGCGGTGGCGAGAATCAGGCAGAGCCAGAACGGCAGGTCGCCCAGGGTGCCGAACCGCTCGCGGACCGGAACCGAGCGATGCGCGCGCAGGCGGCGCAGGTCCGACCACCGGCGCACGAGGCGAACGAGCCACGCCACCAGCAAGATGGCTGGCGCGGTCAGCAGCCACAGAAAGTGTGGCGCGCCGAATTGCAGGCCTTCGGGCACTTATCCCTTACGCTGAATCTTGCCGCCCGGCGTGGCCTCGGGCTGCGCTTCGCGATCGCCGTATTCCATGGGAGCAATCACCTGGAACTCCTCGGTCTTGGCATCGGGCGGCGGCCCACCGGGAAGGCCGTGAATCGTGTTGCCGTCGGGCAGGTCCCCGGGACGCGGCCGAATCGCCGCCACCGGCGCAGCCGCGGTCTTCCCGGGCACCCGCGCAGCAATCTGGTCGCGAACCCGCGATACGTACTCGTAGTTGTAAGCCGCCTCCACATGGCGCGGCGACGCCTTCAGCACGTCGGCATACGCCTGGAGCACGCCGTCGAGACGCTGCACCTGCTCCTGCTGGGGCGCGGCGGGCCCGCGCCGGCTGGCCCGGAACGCGGCGTTTGCCCTCGTCCACAGCACCTCTGCGTCCACTTCCTCGGTGCGCTCGTCGATCACATCGTCGTAGCTGCCGATCCAGTAGGCCACCCTGGCGCGAATCCGGCGGATGTCGTCCGACAGGCTGCCGGCCTCGCCGGGCAAATAGTCGGAAAGCGATGCCGCTGGCGTCAGCGAGTCGTCGACCTGGAACTGCAGGGTGGCCATTTGTTGGCGAGCGTCGGCAACCCGTGCCGCAAGACGCGCTTCCGACCACGACAGCCAGGCTGCGGTGAACAGGACGCCGGCGATCAGGATGCGGACGAGGACGGTTCTGTTGATCATGGCAATTTTCCAAACCACGGGGTGGCGAGCTTGAGTCCAGCGGCCGCGGTCCACAGCGCGGCGGCGGCCAGGGCGAACAGGCTGTAGCGCGGCTGCTGGCTCGAATACTGGCGGGTTTCGATCGTGCCGGCCGCTTCGCGATCGATGTCTTCCACGGCGGCGATCAGGGTCGCCTCGTTCTTCGCGACGTAGTAGCGGCCGCCGGTCCGCTCGACCGCGGCCTGCCACTTCGCGTCGGGAATGCCCTCGCCGAACTCCTTGTTGTAGTTGGTGCGCACGAAGAACAGCGGGATCTTGTTGTCGATGGCACTCTTCAGGATGTCGTCGAGGCTGCGGCCTTGCACGATCGAGGTGGTGTCCTCGCCATCGGTGAAGATCACCATCAGGTTGCCCGAGGCCTCGAGAAAGTTGAAGGCCTTGAAGATCTCGATGCTTTCTTCCAGCGCGCTGGCAATCACGGTGCCCGATTCCGGAAACTGCGAGAACTCGACCGGGTCGCCAATCAGGGCCATGCTCAGCAGCAGGTTGTCGTAGTCGCTCGTAAACGGCGTGATGACGTAGGCGCGGCTGCCAAACTCGACCAGCGCCATCAAGTCGCGACGACGGCCCTGACGGCGCAGCTGGACGAAACGCTCGGCGGCGGCAATGGTGGTGAAGAAGGCCGGCTGGACGTCGCTGCGCGTGTTCAGCGTCGCGGCCGTGAACGAGGTCTGCATGCTGTCGGACGCGTCGATCATCAGGCTGATGCGGCGGCCGGGATAGGTCACATTCTCGACCACGAGCGACGAATATGGGTCGGCCAGCGCGAGCAGTGCAAAGGGCAACGCGGCCACACCGAGGACCAGCGGGAGGTGCCTCGTCCAGGCGAGCCGGGAACCCGGCCACGCCCGCAGCAGTGCCGGCAAGACCACCTGGCCCCGGCCCGGCTGGCGGCCCCTGGCCGCCCGTATCAACAACAGCAGCACCGCGATGCCGACCACCGCCATCAAGGCCAGGCGGCCGGTATCGCGACGCCAGAACTGCAGGCCGGCGAAGTCGAATACCGCCCACTCGGCGGCTACCGCCTGGGCGACGGCGGTCAGCGCTGCGACCACCACGTGTTCCACCTGTTGCGCTCGCTTTGCAGTTGGCCGGCGACTTCGGTCGCGTGCCGCGCCGCCTCGTTCAGGACGGCCGCGTCACGTACCGGCGCCTGGCAGTACGACGCGGCGGTCAGGACCGCCAGCGCCGACTGCAGGCCTTCAAGCTGATGACGATGTGACATCGACACGTCGTCTGCCAGTTGCGAGCCAGCCAGGGCGACGTCGGTGGCGGTCACGGCGCTCGAGACCGCGGCCCGCATGCCCTTGATCCGTCCGTGCGTCACGGGCAGGCGGCCCTCGGGCACAGGAGTACGCGCGGTCAGCTCCTTCTCGCTCACCGGGTGGCGGATCGCCAGCGACGCAACCACGCGCACCGCGGCCAGCGCGCGGGCGACGAGGGTATCGGTCCAGCCCTCGGCGGCGGCGGCCGACTGGACGTCGGTCAGTTCCATGGCCGCACGCGCGGCCACCGCCCGATCGGGCAGACGGTTGGCAGCCGCGGGACCGGCGCCGCGGGCACCGCGGGCCAGCGGCACCAGCGCGAGCACCCCGACCACGACGCCAATCGCCGCCAGCGCGACGGCGAGCAGCTCGAACATGCTGCCGCGGAAACGGAGGGCCTCCACCGCGCCGAGGCTCGCATCCGAACCGTCACGAATATCGGCGGCGTCGGCGGGCACGAGCGACAGCACCTTGATCGGCAGCGCCGGCATCAGGTAGGTGAGATCGCGGCCCTCGAGCGCCGTCGCCGCCCCGACGCGGCTGTGCACCCGGTACGGAATCGACAACGCCGGAACGTTGACGTCGTGGCCAATCGGGTCGGGGCTGATCAACCGCAGCTGGTAGTGGTACTGGAAGTACCGTCGCTGCTGGCGGTGGACATCAGCGGGATGCGAGCCGCCGAGGATCTCGAACGGCGCCATCTGGATCGACGCGACGCCGAGCCGCGATTCGTCGGCCACGACCTGCATCGACGGGGTCTCGATCACGGCGCAGGTCAGCACCACGTTGAAGGCTTCGCCGATCGTGATGGCTCCGGCGCTCGATTGCCACCAGCAGCGAATGGGATCGATCCCGGCCGGCTCCTGGCCCTGCTGAGCGGCCATCGCCGCGGCAGCACTAAAGTGCTGCCCTCCTGGCAACAGAAGGACTACGACCGTGGCGGCAGCGAGGACGGTCCTCATGGCACCGGCACTTGGTCGATGACGTCGCGAATCACGGCTTCGGCCGTCAGGCCGTGGGCCGCGGCGTGCGGCCCGAGCCAGATGCGATGGCTGAGCACGAACGGCGCGAGCTCCTGGATGTCTTCGGGATAGACCTCGGCGCGGCGGTGCTGCAGGAGCGCCCACACTTTTGCGAGCCGGCTCCAGCAAATGATGGCTCGCGGCGAGGCGCCCAGGTCGACACCTCGCTCCACCAGCTCCGACACGGAATGGTGTCGCCAATCGGTGTCCTCGTTGTACGGACGGGTCGCGGCCACCAGCCGCTGGATGTACTTGCCCAGCCGATCGTGCAGGAACACGCCCTGGCTAATCACGCTGCGCAGCTGGACGATTCGATCCTTGGCCAGCAACGGGTTGAGCCGCACCTGCTTGAAGTCGAAGTTGACCAGCTTCTCCTCTTCCTCGGGCGGCAGGTAGCCAATGTTCACCATGGCCGCAAACCGGTCGGTAGCCGCTTCGGACAACGGGAACGTGCCCTGCCCCAGCTCCACCGGGTTCATGGTGGCAATGGCGAAGCTGAAGGCCGGCAGCTCGTACGTGGACTTGCCGACCGTAATCGTGCGGTCCTGCAAGGCTTCGAGGAACGCGCTTTGCGACTTGAGCGGGATGCGATTGATCTCGTCGAGCAGGATCACCTCGGCCGAGGCCATTGGCCCGAACTCGGTCACCAGCTCGCCGGTCGACGGGTTGATCATCTGGAACCCGACCACCTCGGTCGGCTGCAGGTCGGCGCGGCCCTGGATGCGGGCGAACTTGGCGTCGCTGATCGCAGACAGAATCACGCCGAAGAACGTCTTGCCAACACCGGGCACCCCGCGCAGCAGCAGGTTGCCGGCGTTGACCTGCCGTTCACTGCGCTTGTCGTAGGTGGTCGGAATCTCCGACAGCAAGACGACATTGGCCACCGCCTTGGCGGTGTCGTAGCCCACCAGCGCCTTGCTGCCTTCGGCAATGACCGCGACGTGAAAGTCGATCGCCTCCTGAAGGTCGGCGCGCATCTAATGGAGTCCCTGATCGCTTCCACTGTGGACCGTTCCGAAGGAACGGTCCCACCACGTTGGCTGAGCGCCGGTGGCGGTTCTCGCTGAGTGGCCCAGCCGCTCCATTCAGTGCCCCGACTGAATCTGCTTGGCGACCTTCTCTACGTCAGCCATCACGCGCAGCAGGTTGCCGCTCCAGATCTTGCCGATCTGCTCTTCGGTGTAGCCGCGGCGAACCAGCTCCAGCGTGACGTTGAACGTTTCCTCGGCGCCGTTCCACCCGGTGACGCCACCGCCGCCATCGAAGTCCGACGAAATGCCGACGTGGTCGAGGCCAATCTTCTTCACCAGGTAGTCGATGTGGTTGACGAAGTCGGCGACCGTCGCCCGGGGATCGCCAGGCGTCTTCTTGTCGATCTCGGCCATGCGCGAGATGTACTGCGCGCGCTGCTCGGCGGTCAGGCGGTTCATGGCGCCGCCGCCACCGCCGCCGCCCGTGCCCGGGCCGCCGCCTTGGCCCTGGGCCGGCAGGCCGAATTCCTTGCGCAGCGCCGCGATCGCGGCCGCGCGTTCGGCTGAGTCCGGCTTGTTGATCTTCACGTAGCTGGCAAACGCCACCGTCTGGACGACACCGCCGTTCTTCTTCAGCGCCAGCAACTGCTCATCATCCAGGTTGCGGCTGTGGTCGGCCAGCGCCCGAGCGGCCGAGTGCGAGGCAATCACCGGCGCCTTCGACAGCGCCATAGCCTGCATGTTGGCGGCCTTCGACGGGTGCGACAGGTCGACCATGATGCCCCACTTGTTCATCTCGGCAATCGCCTGCTTGCCAAGCTCGCTCAGGCCGTTGTGCAGCCACTTGCCGTCGCGTTCGCCGGTGTTCGAATCGGCCAACTGGCTGTGGCCATTGTGGGCGAGCGACATGTAGCGGCCGCCGCGATCGTAGAACTCCTTCACGCGCGTGATGTCGGTGCCGATCGAATAGCCGTTCTCGATCCCGATGAGCGCCACCTTCTTGCCGGTCTTTGCAATACGAGGCACGTCGGCGGCGGTCAGCGCGAGCTCGATCTGCCCGGGCGCGATCTCCTTGGTCAGGTGGTGCACCGCGTCGAACTTCGCCACCGCCTGCTTGTAGGCGCCGTCATAGCCCTCGGGCGTCAGCGGCCCCTGGCCGACATAGACAATGAAGAACGCGACATCGAGTCCGCCTTCGACCATCTTCGGCAGGTTGACCTGCGTCTCGAGCCGCTGGGTGTAATTCACCTGGCGCGTGAAGTTGTTCGGATTGATGTCGGCGTGGGTATCAAGCGGGATCACCCGCTCGTGGATAGCCTTGGCCTTCGCGACCAGCGCCGCCTCGGCGCCAGCCTGGGCCAGGGGCCGCGGGTCGGCCAGGGTCACGAACAGGAAAAGGGCGGCGGCAAACGAAACAAGGCGGGTCATTGGGATCTCCTGAGGCGGAGATCCTACCATCCCGGGCGAAACTGAGAGAGGATCAGCGGCAGATGGATGAGGCACGGGCGGCGCGCCTTTATCAGGAGGCCAACGCCGGGCGCTGGAACCTGCCGCCCGCGGCGTTTGCCGAGGCGCTGGCCCACAGCGTGGCCAAGGCGTTCGGCGCTCGGACACCGGCGCCGGACGACCTCGATCGATACCTGGCGACGCTGCACCTGCCCGACCTCGCCTTGGCGTGCGCCTGCGCACTGGGCCAGGACGAGGCGTGGGACCACTTCGTCACCGAGTTCAGGCCCGCGTTGTACCGCGCGGCCGACGCGGTTGAGCCCGGCGGCGGCGCCCGGGAAGCCGCCGATGCGCTGTACGGCGAACTCTACGGCGTCAGGGAACGCCACGGCGAACGGCTGTCACTGTTCAGTTATTTCCATGGCCGCAGCAGCCTCAGCACCTGGCTGCGATCGCTGGTCGCCCAACGGTACGTGGACCGCATTCGCGAAACGCGCCGGCACGATCCACTCCCCGACGACGCCTCCGCGGCGGCGATCGCGGCACGACCGGCGCCGCCCGATCCCGACCGGGCTCGATTTGCCACCGCCATGCGCGCTGCGCTGGGCCTGGCCATCGCCGCGCTGCCACCGCGCGATCGGCTGCGCCTCGGCTGCTACTATGCCCAGGAGATGACGCTTGCCCAGATCGGCCGGCTGACAGGCGAGCACGAAGCCACTGTGTCGCGTCACCTGACGCGGACGCGGCGCGACATTCGCCAGGCCGTGGAGCAGGAACTCCGCGAGCAGCACCGCTTCGGTGACCAGGAGATCAGCGAGTGCTTCGCCAGCGTGTCGGCCGACGCCGGCGCCATCAATCTCGGCGATTGGCTCGGGCCCGATGACACGCGCAAGAATTCCGGGGCCGATCGTTCTAATCCAGAGGACCCCTCGTGAACGCCGAACACGATCGCGACCGTCTGCTGGAAAGCGCGCTCACGCATGAGCTGCGCGCCGCAGGCACACCCGCGACCGGCGGCTGCCTCGACGCCGAAACCGTCGCCGCTTGGCTGGACGGCGGACTCGATCCCGCGACCATCGCCATGGCCGAGGCGCATGCCTCGAACTGCGCCCGCTGCCAGGCGCTGCTCGGAACCGTGGTTCGCACCACGCCGGCGGCACCGGCCGCTGAAGCCAGGGGCGCCGGGCTGTGGCGGTGGTGGTTCGCACCGCTCGCCGCTACTGCGGCGGCGGTGACGGTATGGATGGTGGTGCCGCCAAGCCAGGTGACGGCACCGCCGGCGCCAACGGTGGCCGACTCGTCGGCGCCGGAAGCCAGCCTCGCGAAACGCGATGCCGAAGTGGCAGCCGTCCAGCCGGCCCCGGCCGCGGTCCAACCAGCGGCGAAAGGCCAGGCCAACATCGGCCGGCAAAAAACCGACGCTCCCGCGGCACGGGCCGAAGCCGTGGCCCCCAAGCGCGAGGCCCAGGCCTTTGAAGCCCGCGAACGGCCGGCCGAAGCGGCCACGCTCGCCGATGCGACGGCGGAAGGACGAGTCGCCGCGGCCGCCCCGCCGGCCGCCCAGCGCTTGCAGAGCGCCGCCATCCCGGACGCGCGGGTCACGGCGCGGTCGTCTCCGTCGCCCGACGTCATTTGGTTCGTGGGCCGCGAAGGCGTCGTGCTGCTGGCGACCGATGGCCGCACCTTCCTGCGCGTGCCGTTCCCGGAAACGGTGGACCTGACGGCGGTGACGGCGGAGGACGAAAGCCGTGCCGAGGTGACGACAGCCGACGGCCGGGTGTTTCGAACGGCCGACGGCGGCCGCACCTGGACCCGGCCGTAGGGCTTGCGCCTACGGCGCTCGTGGGGCTCGCGCTTCGCGACTCGTAGGGCTCGGGCGCTTCGCGCCCTCGTGGGGCAATGCCTGTCCCCACGAACGAAGTGAGCCCCAGGATGCGAGCGGAGCGAGCGACCCCGCCAAGGCGCGGAGCGCCGAGCCCCACGGCTGCAAGAAATCCCGCCGCCCCCGTTCTAAGGGAAAGGGGCCACGAACGGCCCCGTTCTCAAGGAGCGGTTCGCATGTCTGCACGCACGTTTCTCGCCTCGCTCGCCGTTTTGGGTGGCGCCCTGTTCATGCAGCCGGGAGAACAGTCCCCCCTGCTGGCCGGCCCCGAAGTCATCGACGAGGCGCCGGTCACGCCAGGCGGTGAGCAAGACCTGACGACCACCCTCGATGACCAGCACGAGCTCGCGCTCACGGTTTACAACTCCGACATCGCGCTCGTCCGGGACGTGCGCAACCTGCAACTGGCACGCGGCACCGGCAACCTGCGCTTCATGGACATCGCCGCCACCGTGAACCCGGCCACCGTGCACTTCCGATCGCTGACCGACCCGGCCCGCGTGCGGGTGCTGGAGCAGAACTACGAGTACGACCTGCTCGAGCCCGACAAGCTGTTACGGAAGTATGTGGGCCGCGAGGTCATCCTCATGCGCAACCGGCAGGAGGGCGGGTCAACGCGGCAGGAAGAAGTGAAGGCGACGCTCCTCAGCTATAACGCGGCGCCGGTGTGGAAGATCGGCACCGAAATCGTCACCGGCATTGGCGCCGATCACATTCGCTTTCCCGAACTGCCCGCCACCCTCTACTCGAGGCCGACGCTGATCTGGACGGTCGCGAACGACGGCGAGGCGCGCCATCGCGTGGAGGCGTCGTACCTCGCGAGCAAGCTGGCCTGGAGCGCCGACTACGTGCTGACGGTCGCGCGCGACGACAAGGCCGCCGATCTGAATGGCTGGGTGACGCTCACCAACGGCAGCGGCACGGCGTTCCGCAACGCGAAGCTGCAGCTCGTGGCAGGTGACCTGAATCGCGTGCGCCAGCAACTGGGCAAGATGGCCATGGAAATGTCTGCGCGCCGTGATGCGGCCGCACCGGCGGCGCAAATGCAACAGGAAGCGTTCTCGGACTACCACCTGTACACGATGCAGCGAAAGACGACCATCAACAATAACCAGACCAAGCAGGTGAGCCTGCTCGAAGGCACCGGCGTCCCGGTCGTCAAGCGCTACGTCGTCGAAGGGCAAAATTACTACTACCACAACCAGCAGCACCCGGGTTCGCCGATCAAGGACCTGGTGCAGGTGTACTACCAGTTCAAGAACGAACAGAAGGGCGGGCTCGGCATTCCCATGCCGGCCGGCGTGCTGCGGGTTTACCAGCAGGATTCAAAAGGCGGCACGCAGTTCGTGGGCGAAGACCGCATCATGCACACCCCGAAGGACGAGACGTTGAACGTGAAGATCGGCAACGCATTCGACGTGGTTAGCGAGCGCAACCAGATCGACTTCCAGAAGATCGCCGGCAACACCTACGAGTTCGAGTACGAGGTGACCATCCGCAATCACAAGGCCGGCGCGATTGCGGTGGAAGTCAACGAGCCGTTGGGCGGCTCGTGGCGCATGATTCGGTCGTCGCACGAGTGGGCCAAGACCGCGGCCTGGGCCGCGCAGTTCACGGTGCCTGTGGCGGCCGACGGCACGGCGGTGCTGAAGTACCGCGTGCGCGTCACGTATTAGTGGAGCGTATCAACGAGTTGGAACGTCTCGGCAACCTTCTTCGTTGAAGCCACTGGGGTCGTTCCGTAGGAACGACCCGCTTTCGCTCTCGAACGCGCACGCCCTAAAAACTGGCGAGCGCCTGCTCTTCCGAGTCGTAGGTGTCGAAGACGGTCAGCAGCTTGGTGATGGTCAACAGGTCGGTGATGCGGCTGGTCAGGTTGGCCAGCTTCACCGACCCGTTGGCCTTGCGGGCGGCCATCGAGCAACGGACCAGCTCGCCCAGGCCGCCGCTATCCATGTAGTTGACGCCGGCCAGGTTGAGGATCACCTTGGTCTGGCCCTGGAACACGACACTGGCCACCTTGTCGCGCAGCAGCGCCGCGCCGTCATCGATGGTCAGCTTGCCCTGGAGGTCGAGGATCGAGACGTCGCCGATCGTGCGTTCGTTGATTTGCATGCGGAATCCCTGCGGCCCGGACGCACCCGGGTAATGGTGAGGCGATTCCGCTAGTCGGGGGGCGGCGCCTCGCACCGGGAGTTTACCTCATCCCGACGCGTCTGGGCCTGGCTTAGTACGGAACGTCGATCAGGCGATCGTGGCCGTTGCGCATGTCGTGCTCGAGCAGCGCCAACAGGGCCCTGGCGATCGGGCCGGGCCGGCCGTCGCCAATCCTGGCGCCGTCCCATTCCACGATCGACGCCACCTTGATCGAACTGCCAATCAGCATCATCTCGCGCGCGGCGCGCGCGTCCGTCACCGGGATGTCGCACACCTCGACGCCGCCGATCAGGCCCTGCGCGACCAGGCCGGGCGCCAGTTCCAGGAGACGCAGCGACGTGCAGCCCGACAGTATGTGATCGAACTTCGGGTGGCGAAATACGCCGTCGGCGGTGACAAACGCCACGTTCATGTTCGAGCTCTCGCCGACATGGCCAGACCCATCCAGGAACACGCCGTTATCAAGTCCCGCCTTCTTCGCCTCCATCTGCATCAAGACGTTCGGCAAATAGTTGGTGCTCTTGGTGATGGCGTAGAGCGGCGGCTTGATCGGCAGGGTCGTGGTCATCACCTTCAGCCCCTCGGTCGTCCAGCGCTCGGGGTAGGCAAGACCGCCAAAGATCATGACAAAGAAACCCGGCTCCGCGCCAGTCGCGGGGCTGAGTTCGAGGCTACCGGGACCGGACGACAACCAGTAGCGGATCGAGCCGTCGCGCCTTCCGCTGAGTGCCGTTGTCTTGATGATGATCTCGCGCATCTGCTCGCGACTGCCGCACAGCGGCAGGTTTGAACGCTCGGCGGAACGCACGAAGCGATCGAGGTGCGCATCCAGGTCGTAGATCTTGCCATCGACGATGCCGGCGGTATCGAAGATGCCGTGGCCGCGGTGAACCATGTGATCGTCGAACGGGATCACCATCAGCGCCGGGTCGGTCACCACGCCGCCGAGCTGGCTCGAATAGAACGCCGTGTAATTGACCGGTTGCCGCTCGCGGAGCATGCGGAGCCCGGTGAGAATTGCTTCGGCGCCCAAGAGGCGAGGCGGGCTGGCGGTAGCGGACATTTGCCGACTCTAACATGCGACTGGGGAGCCCGACCCGTTGCGCATTGCGCAACGAAAGCAGGCAGGGTGGCCCCGTCACTGGCACTTCCCGTATACTCAGCGCGCTCCCTCGGACCCTCGGCAGCAAGTGGAAGGTGACCATGTCTCTGACACGCTCGTTCCCGCTCTTGTCCGGTTCGGCGCTCCTGGCCGCGACGTTGTTCGTGCCGGTGGCCGGTCAACAACCGGACCTCCCGCAGGCCGTCGGCAACCAGGTGCTGGTCCAGTTCTCCGCTGATTCCACTCCCGGCTCGCGCGCGGCCGCGCGTGGCCGCATTGGTGCGGCGCGAGAAGAAGTCGTGGTGGCGGCGGGCCGCCGCGACGACGGCAAGGGTGACCTGGAACTGCTCCGGTTGCCGCCCGGACTGGCGGTCGCGGCGGCAATTCGCGGCCTCGCCGGCGACGCCGCGGTGGAATTCGCGGAGCCCAACTGGATCTACCAGCACGGCGCCACGGCCACCGACCCGTACTACACCAACGGATCGCTCTGGGGCATGTACGGCGATGCCTCGTCGCCCGCCAACCAGTTTGGCAGCCAAGCGGCCGAGGCGTGGACGGCGGGGAACACCGGCCAGGGCTCGGTGTACGTCGGCATCATCGACGAAGGTGTCATGCGCACGCACCAGGATCTGACCGTGAACGTCTTCATCAACCCGTTCGACCCGGTTGACGGCATCGACAACGACGGCAATGGCTACGTCGACGACATCAACGGCTGGGATTTCGACGGCAACAACAACTCGACGTTCGACGGCACCCAGGACGATCACGGCACGCACGTCGCCGGCACGATCGGCGCGACCGGGGGCAACGCCATCGGCGTCGCCGGCATGAATTGGCAGGTCACCATGATCCCGGCCAAGTTCCTGGGGCGCCGCGGGGGCACGACGGCCAACGCGATCAAGGCGGTCGATTACCTCACCGACCTAAAGAACCGCCACGGCTTCAACATTGTCGCGACCAACAACTCGTGGGGCGGAGGCGGCTTCTCGCAGGGACTGCTGGATGCCATCAACCGCGGCGGGAACGCCGACATCCTGTTCGTCGCGGCGGCCGGCAACGGCGGCAGTGACGGGATCGGCGACAACAACGATGCGACTGCCAGCTATCCCTCCAACTACCAGTGCAACGCTAACGGCACGTATGACTGCGTGATCGCGGTCGCCGCCATCACCAGCACGGGCACGAAGTCAGGTTTCTCGAATTACGGAGCGGCCACCGTTGATATCGGCGCGCCCGGTTCTGGCATTTACTCGACGCTGCCCGGCAAGAACAACAGCTCGACGTATGGCTCCTATAGCGGCACGTCGATGGCGACGCCACACGTGACCGGCGCCGCCGCGCTCTACGCGGCCGGACATCTCGGTGCGACGGCGGCCCAGATACGCAGTGCGATCCTCGGCAGCGCAGTCCCGACGACCTCGCTGGCCGGCCGAACGGTGACCGGCGGCCGGCTCAACGTCGGCGGATTCTGATTCGCTAGCGGACCGGAGAACTCGAAACGCCGGAGCGGCGAATGCCGCTCCGGCCGACAACCTAACGGCGCGCCACGGTAAAGGGACGCCCCACTCGCGCCACGATGGCACCAGCCGACAGTACCTCCGCGCGCGCCATGTGCGCGCCCGGTGGCAGCGACGCCAGCGGCACGGTCGCACGGGCGACGGCCCAGGCGCTATCGGCCTTGGTTACCGTGGCCGGCACGGTGACCAGCGGGCGCTCGTCGGACACGCCCGTCACAACGATCCGCACCACCTCGGGGAGCGTCACGCCGAGGTCGGCGTGCAACTCGAGGTACGCGACAACGGCGCCGGCGCTGACGGTGTCGATCAGCGGAGCGAGCGGATCCTGCGGCCGCGCCGGCACGCGCGCCAGCATCAGGTCGCTGACGCGGACGCCGCCTGCGGTCGCCAATCGCGCCGCGAACGGACGGCCCACCGAGCCTTGACGCCCCAGCGGGTCGATGGCCGCGACCCGCAGCGTGTAATTGCCCGGCGGCACTACCGCGCTGAAAGCGTAGGCGCCGTCAGCCGCGTCGTGAACCGCGGTGGCGGCAATCACGCCGCCGGCGTCGATCAGGACGAAGCCCAGGCCGACGCGCGTCGCGGCGATGGCCTCGGCGCTGACCACCACCCGCAGATCGCTCGACCCGGGTTCGGCATAGGTATAGGTCGCGACGCGCAATGGCAACTCGGTCGCGGGCGAAGCGGCTCTCAGCAACTGCACGAGCGCGGTGCCTCGCGACGGCGGCGCCGGCGGCAGGACGAAAGCCGGCCGTGCCCTCAGCTCGCCGCCGCCGCGTGCGAGCCGCACGCGGATGCGGTGGGAACGGCCGTCGCGTTCGGTCGCGAGCGGCTCGAACGCCAGCAGGTAATAGCCCGACAACTCGCGCGCGATGCGCGCCAGCGGACGAGGGTCGTCACCGACCTGGCGGAACACGGCGCCGCGCGCCGCGCCGGCCACCCGCGCGAGGCCATCGCCGCGCACTTGCAGATCGCGCCCAGCCGTTGGCGATACCCGGTCCTGGGCGGCTTCAAACGTCGGCACCTCGAGGTGCAGCGCATAGATGGTGACGCGCGCCAGGTGCGCCTCGGCGGCCAGCCGACCCAGGTCCACGCGCCGGGGATCGGCCACCATCCCCTCGGACAACAAGACGATGGTCTTGGGGCCGGGTACGTCCTTCAGGCTGACGACCAGCGCTTCGAGGGCACTCAGCGAGATCCGCGCCTGGATGTGGGCTTGCTGGGCCAACGCGCGCGATTCCTGTTCGACCTGCTCCGGACACGCGTCGCGCCCGCCGGCATCGTCCGCCGCGCGCGCCAGGTTGACGTACTCGGTGAGCGCGCGGCCGCATTCGCGGAGCACCGCGTCGGCGAGCCGGGTGCGGCTGCCCTCGGCAATCTCCACCGCCTCGCTCAGCCCGAGGTTGAACTGCATGAAGACCGGGTCGGCCTCACCGACCAGGGTCGCGAGGCGGCGGCGAATGGCCAGGCGATCGCGAGTGAACTCGATCGAGCCGAGGCGGGCCAATCCGGTGACGCCAACCCGGTCCGCGGGGTCCAGTGCATTGATGAAGCGGGAGGCGGCCTCGCGGGCGGGCCGGCCTTCGAGCCGGCGGATGTGGGCTTCGTCGACCGCGACGACCACCAAGCGACCGGGATCACCCTCTTGATTCGAGCTGAAATGGGCGGCGGGCAGCAGGCTGGCGTGCGAATCGCGAGCGGCCTGCGACACAAACTGTGCAGAAATGACCCGCCTGGAACGGCCATCGACCTCGAGCTTGAAATCATCGGCGCCGAGCGACTCCAGTGGAGCGCCATCCCGCCCCAGCACGGTGGCATCCACCGTGACGAGATCCACCCCCGAGCGGAACGTCGGCCTGCCCTGAGCGGAGTCGAAGGGCCCGCCCTGAGCGAAGTCGAAGGGCTGCCGGGCCGCTAGCGGAAGCAGGGCACCCAGAAGCACAAATCCAGTGACGAACGCCATCACAACCCTTGACATATGAGCCTTGGCGGTCCATTTTAGGCCCGTTGACTGCTGGTACGAAGTGTCTATTCCAAGGTGCGAAGATGCCGTTCCCTGGGATTGGCCTGTAACGAACGATTGTTTTCCCCTTGTGGAGGTCGTCGTGAAACTGTCCCGCACGCTGCTGCGTGGAAGGCTGACTGTCGTTGCCCTCGCTGCGCTGTTCCACCTTGCTGTCGGCGCTGCTGCCTCGGCGCAGACCGGCACGGCCGCCCTGACCGGCGACGTTACGGATTCACAAAAACAGGTGCTGCCTGGCGCCACGGTCACGGTCACCCACCTGGGCACCGGCGCGTCGCAGGTGACCGTCACCGACGAGCGCGGCGGCTTCCGCTTCGGCAACGTCCAGCCGGGGCCTTATACCATCAAGGTCGAGCTTGGCGGGTTCAAGACCACCGTCATCGAACGGTTCAATCTCCAGGTCGACACCGTCTCGCGACAGAACGTCATGCTCGAGCTCGGCGGCCTCACCGAGACCGTGAGTGTCGTCTCCGAGATCTCGCACTTGAACACCACCGACGCCAGCGTCGGCAACGTGATGTCGCGCGAGCAGATCCGCAGCCTGCCGGTGGAGGCGCAGAACGTCGTGCACCTGCTCAGCCTGCAGCCGGGCGCGATCTTCATCCCGACCGCCAATCCGGCGACGGTGGATCCGCGCTACGGCTCGGTGGCCGGCGCGCGCGCCGACCAGCAGAGCGTGACCCTCGACGGCATCGACGTGAACGACCCGCAGCTGTCGACCGCGTACACCTCGGCGATTCGCATGACGCAGGAGGCGCTCCAGGAATTCCGCGTCAGCACCTCGAACTACAACGCCGAGATGGGACGGTCGAGCGGCCCGCAGGTCTCGCTGGTCACCCGCAGCGGCACGAACCAGTACGACGGGTCGGGCTACTGGACGGCACGGCGCACGGCGACCTCGAGCAACGAGTACTTCCTGAAGCTGTCGCAGCTGTCGTCGGGCCGGGAGAGCAAGGCCCCGAAACTGGACAAGGACATCTTCGGCGGCTCGTTCGGCGGTCCCATCCGCCGCAACAAGATGTTCTTCTTTGCCAATGTCGAGTCGTTGAAGGAACAAAGCGAAGCGCCGGTCCTGCGCAACGTGCCGTCCAACTCGATGCGTGACGGCGTGCTCATGTACCGGTGCGCCGTCGCCGCGCTCTGCCCCGGCGGCACCGTGCGCGGCGTCACCGCCAACCACACCGTGGAGGCCGGCTTCTATGGGATGACGCCGGCCGAGATTGCCGCGATCGATCCCCTCCGCATTGGCCCGAGCCAGGCGGCGCTGACCTACTTCCGTCAGTATCCCTCGCCGAACGATCCGGGCCGTGACGGCCGCAACCTGATGGACTACCGTTTCGCCGCACCGATCGAGAACGAGTTTCTGAACCTGATCACCCGCGTCGACTACAAGGCGGCTGACAATCACAGTTTCTTTGGCCGTTTCGGCAAGCAGGACGACACCATCAACACGGCGCCGCAGTTCGACGGCGGCTCACCGCTCCGGCAGCGATTGTTCAACAACTACGGCGGCGCGGTCGGCTACGACGCGGTGCTGTCATCGAGCCTGACCAACAGCTTCCGCTACGGGACGACCAAGATCGACGAGAACAACGCCGGTCTCACCAACGGGAACTACACCGCCTTCCGGTTCATCAACGCGTACGAGGGTAGCGGATCCTCGTTCACCGACAAGCGTCAGACGCCGACGCAGAACATCGTCAACGACCTGTCGTGGTTCAAGGGTCTCCACACCATGAAGGTGGGCACCAACATCCGCTTCACGCGCGTGCCGAAGGAACGCTTCCAATCGGCGTACCTCAGCGCCACCGTGAACCCGTCGTGGGTGGCCGGCGTCGGCCGCCGCAACATGCCGGGCAGCTCGTTCTGCACCGTGCCTGGCTGCGCCCTGCCGGCCGTGGCCACGGCCTTCCAGGGCGGCTACGCCGACGCGTGGCTGAACATCCTGGGCGTACTCTCGCAATCGACGATGCGCGCTAACTACAACAAGGACGGCACGCCGCAGGCGCCAGGCACAGCGGTCGCGCGCGAGATTGCCAGCGACGAGTTCGAGTTCTACGTGCAGGACGCCTGGCAGGTTCGCCCCAACCTCACCCTCACGGCCGGCCTGCGCTACAGCGTTTACTCACCGCCCTACGAAACCAACGGCCTGCAGGTCGCCCCGACCGTCAGCATGGGCGAGTGGTTTGACACCCGCGCGGCCAACGCCCTCAAGGGTATTCCCTCCAACGCCAGCGAGATCATCACGTTCGACCTGGCCGGCCCCAAGAACGGCAAGAAGGGCTTCTACGACTGGGACAAGAACAACTTCGCGCCGCGCGTGGCGGTGGCCTGGTCGCCAAGCGAACGCCTGGTAATTCGCGGCGGCTACTCGAAGGTGTTCGACCGCGTCGGCGTGGGCCTGGCGACCAACTTCGACGAAGGCTTCGCCTACGGCATGTCGACGCAGATCAGCAGCCCGTTCGGCGCCGCCTACGAGAGCAACCCCGACGCCCGCTTCCGCGGCATCGGCCAGATGCCGTCGACGATGCCGGCGGCGCCGGCCGGCGGGTTCCCGCAAACGCCGCCGATCCGGGCCGGCATCATCACGCAAAGCATTGACGACACGCTGGTCACCCCGTCCGCGCACATGACCAGCGCCATTGTCGGATTCGACCTCAGCCGCAACTTCACGGTCGAGGGCGGCTACGTCGGCCGCTTCGGCCGCGACCTGCTGGTGCGCCGCGACCTGGCCATGCCGCTGAACCTGGTGGATCCGGCTTCCGGCACCGACTACTTCACGGCCGCGCAGCAGATCATCCGCGCGGCGCAGGCCGCCGGCATCACCAGCGGCTCGCCGGCCTCGGCCTACGCGTCGCTGCCGGCCGTCGCCTACTGGCAGAACATCTTCCCGGGCGCCGCCGGCAACGGCCTCACCGCCACGCAGGCGGTTACCCGCGCCTACATGCAGAACGGCCCCGACTACATCACGGCGCTCTATGACCTCGACACCAGCTGCTCGCCGTCGTGCAGCAAGTTCGGGCCGTACGCCTACTTCGCCGAGCAGTACGACTCGCTGGCGGCGATTAGCTCGATCGGCCGCTCCAACTACAACGGTCTGAACCTGACGCTGCGGCGCCGCTACGCCGACGGCGTGCAGTTCGACATCAACTACACCCTGTCGAAGTCGGAAGACATGGGCTCGCAGGTCGAGCGCGGCAGCGGGTTCGGCAACTTCAGCAACGGCGGCAACTCGGGCTTCCTGCTGAACTCGTTCGAGCCGGAACTGAACTACGGCACGTCCGACTTCGACGTGCGTCACCAGGTCAACACCAACTGGCTCGCCGACTTGCCGTTTGGCCAGGGCAAGCGCTACGGCAGCGGCGTCAACAACTTCGTCAACGGGATCATCGGTGACTGGTCGGTGGCCGGCCTGCTGCGGTGGACCAGCGGGTTCCCGTTCAACGTCGCCAATTGCCGCTCCTGCTGGGCGACCAACTGGAACTTGCAGGGCAACGCGATGCTGGTGGATCCGAATGTCCTGCCGGAGACGGCGACCACCAAGAACAAAGTCGACAATCGGCCCAGCCCGTTCGTCGATCCCCAGGGAGCGATCAGCATGTTCCGGCGGCAGTTACCGGGTGAAGTGGGCCTGCGCAACGTGTTCCGAGGCGACGGCTACTTCAACATCGACCTGAGCGTGAGCAAGGCCTTCCGGATGGGCATTGCCGACCACCGGCTGCGCTTCCGCTGGGACGTGTTCAACCTGACCAACACGCCGAAGTTCGACGTCGGCCAGCTCACCAATACGCCCGACATCTCGGGCTTTGGCCGCTACAACGGCACGCTCGCCACCTGCGACGCGCAGGCCGGTCGCTGCATGCAGTTCGCGCTTAGGTACGAGTTCTAGTCAGGGATCGGGGATCAGGGGCAACCCTGGTCCCCGTCCTATCTGCGCATCAGGACCAGGCCTGGGCGCATACCGGTGGCGCGTTCGCCGCTCCACACCGGCACGCCATTCACAAACACCGTCTGAATCCCGCGCGCGAGTAGTCGCGGGTTCTCGAAGGTCGACAGGTCCAGCACCGTGGCCGGATCGAACAACACCAGGTCTGCCTTCATTCCCACCGCAATCGCACCGCGATCCTTCAAGCCCAGGCGCGCCGCCGGCATCACCGTCATCTTGCGGATGGCGTCTGGCAGCGTCAGCCATTTCTCATCCCGGACAAAGCGTCCGAGCACGCGCGGAAAAGTGCCGGCGCCCCGCGGGTGGTTGTTGGCAATGCCGCCATCGCTGGCCACCATCGCCCACGGCTGGCGCAGGAACATCTGCATGTCGGCAGCGATCATCGTGTGGCCGATCATCCCGGCGCCTTCGTCCTTGACGATGCGGATGTAGAGATCGGCCTCGCTGACCCCTTCGGCTCGGGCAATCTCGTCGAGCCGCCGGCCGACGTACTGCGGAAACATCGGCAGGCGCGTGATCTGCACGTTGCGGCCGCCGCCGATGTCGTCGAGCGCCTCTGTCACGCTCGCCTGGTCGGTCCACTGGCGGTTGGGCACGAGCACCTTGATATTGGAACTCCAGGCCAGGTACGGATAGACGTCGGCCGTCACGTCAACGCCACGCTTGCGCGCCGCCTCGACCAGCGCCACCACTTCCGGCGCCTTGTTCCAGACGTCCACGGTGCCCAGTTTCAGGTGGGTAAGCTGCACCGGCAGCTTGGCCTTTTCGCCAATGGCGATCGCTTCGCGAATGGCCTCGAGCGAGCGGTCGGCCTCGTCACGAATGTGCGAGATGTAGAAACCGCCTTTCCGGGCGGCCACCCGTGCCAGCGACACCACCTCCTCGGTCGAGGCGTAGCTGCCGACTTCGTACTGGAGGCCGGATGACAGGCCCATGGCACCGTCGCGCATCTCCTGGTCGAGCAGCGCCTCCATTTGCGCGACCTCGGCCAGGGTCGCGACGCGCCGGAAGTCGTCGCCCATCACTCGTCGACGAATGGTAGCGTGGCCAGCCAGCACCGCGACATTGATGGCCGCCGGGTTGGCCCGGCGCTTCGCCAGGTACTCTCGAATCGGAAACGGCGAGCTGCCGTCCTGGCCGACCAGCGCCGTCGTGATGCCCTGCGACACCTGGGTGACCGCGCCAGGGTCGGCGTCGAAGCCCTCGGTGGAGTGATTGTGGGCGTCGATGAAGCCAGGCGCGAGCACCAGGCCGGTGCCGTCGACGACGCGATCGCCGTCGCGCGCGCGAATCTCGCCCACCTCCGTGATCACGCCGCCCACGGCGCGCACGTTCACCCGCCGCAGCGGCCTGCCGCTGCCGTCGGCAACCAGCGCCCCGGTCACCGTCAGCGCTTCGCCCTGGGCGACCGGTGCGGCCGGCAGCTGAAGCGCCAGGGTCAGCGCGCCGATCAAGACGCCGTACTTCACTGGCGCGTCCGCACCGACGGCCCGTAGAGCACGCGCCCGGGTCGTGCAGTCGTCATCTTGCCGCCCTCGAACGCGACCTCGCCGTTGACGATGACGAGGCTGAAGCCATCGGCATAGCTGTGCGGCTTTTCGAACGTGGCGGTGTCGCGGACGGTGGCTGGGTCGAACACGGCGATGTCGGCCTTCAGGCCCTGCCGCAGCACACCGCGATCGCTCAACCCGAGCCGCTGCGCCGGAAAGGCCGACATCTTCTGGATGGCCGTCTCGAGCGGCAGCAACTTCCTGTCGCGCACGTACAGGCCGAGAACGCGGGCGAACGTGCCATAGCTGCGCGGGTGCGGCACATTGCGGCCAAACACCGGCACCTCGCCGTCGGAGCCGATCATGGTGGCGGGGTGCACGAGAATGCGCTGCAGGTCTTCCTCACCAATAGCGTGGAAGATGCCGCCGCAGCCGCCCTGCTCGACAATCCACATGGCGGTCTCGGCCGCATTCTCGAGCGTCACCGGCAAGCCGCGGCCCTGGGTAATCTGCGCGAGGTTCTGGCCGGCGAGCTTCGGGTCGAACTGGCAGGCCGACACCGACACGTTCTTCGGGTCGCCGCCGCCGCGTTCGTCGCGGATGATGGCCGTGCTCTCGGCCTTGATCTTGGCCCGCGTCGCCGGATCCTTCAGGCGCTTGAGCGTCGACTCGCGGCCACCTTCCTGCGCCCACGCCGGTAACAGTGCGGCGCCAATGCTGGTGGCCGACGCGGTGTAGGGATACTGGTCGATGGTCGCATCCACGCCACGGGCCCGGGCTTCGTCCACCATGCGCAGTGTTTCAACCGAGCCGCCCCAGTACTTCTTGCCCACCACTTTGTGATGGGTGATCTGCGTGGGCAGGCCGCCCTTCTCGCCGATCGCGATGGTCTCGCGCACGCTGTCGGTCAGGCCCCGCGCCTCGTCGCGCATGTGCGAGATATAAATGCCGCCCATGCGGCCCGCCACCCGGGCCAATTCGATGACCTCTTCGGTCGGCGTGAAGCTGCCGGGCACGTAGAACAGCCCGGAACTGAGGCCGAGCGCGCCGTCCTCCATGCCCTGGGTCACGATCGCCCGCATCTGGTCGAGCTCGGCGCGGGTCGCCGGCCGATCGACCTCGCCCATCACCTCGCTGCGGACCGTTCCCTGGCCGATGAACATCGCGAAGTTAGGCGTGATGCGCGTGGCCTGGACCTTGGCCAGGAACGATGCGATCGGCAGCGGCGAGCTGCCATCCGGCCCCTCGATCAGCGTCGTCACGCCCTGGCGCACATAGTTGTCGGCGCCCGGCACCTCGAAGATCCCGCGACGGGCGTGCGTGTGGATGTCGATGAAACCCGGCGCCACCACCAGCCCCTTGAGGTCGATGACGCGGCCGGCCGGTTCGGTGATGGCCGGCGCGATGCGGACGATGGTGTCGCCCTTGATCGCGAGGTCGGCTTTGTACCACGGGCTGGCGGTGCCATCGATGACGCGGCCGTTGCGTAACACCAGGTCGTAGGCCGGCGCCTGGCCGGACGTGAGGACGGGAACGAGCAGCAGGAGCGGCAGGAGTCGGCGCATGCCGCGACTATAACGCAGAGGGTCTGGCCGCAGGGACACCCCTGCGGCCAGCTTTACTCAAAGTCGAGAGTGCGTCGTCGCTATTACTGGCAGGCGCGCAGGGCGTTGACCCAGCCCTTGCCGTAGAAGGGATCGGCGCCCGGCTTGCCGGCGTCGATCGCCGAGTTCTGCAGGGCCGTCTTGAGGGCTCCGAGCGAAATCCCCGGGTGGCACTGCTTGATGAGAGCCGCAACGGCCGAGGCTGCGGGCGCCGCCATGCTCGTGCCGGCCGCCCACGCCCATCCACCGACGTTGGTGCTGAACACCATGTCGAACACCCAGCACGGGCGTACCAGGGCCGCGCCGTTGGTGGTCGGCACGGTGCAGTTCTCGTCGCCGGGGTAGGCGAAATCACCGCCGGGCGCCGCCACGTTGATGACCGACGTGCCGTAGTTGGTGTACGACGCGGGGCGGTCGAAATCTATGGCGCCGTTGGCAAAGCCCACGGGCCCGGTGGACGACACGGCGATGCCCGCGCCCGACTGCGCCGGCACTGAGATGTAGTTGCCGCTGTGATCCAGGTCGAGGCCGTCGTTGCCCGCCGCCGACACTACCAGCACGCCGTGCCGGTTGGCGTAGTTCACGGCCTTGTTCATGGCGGCCACCAACTGGCCGGCGCCCGTGTCGTTCTTAGGGAACACCGCACCCAGGCTCATGTTGATGATGTCGGCGCCGCCGCCTCCCTGCGCGACCGGCGTGGACGCGTACAAGATGCCCTGGATCACCCAGCTGAAGCTGCCCGACCCGCTGTGCAGCACCTTCACGCCGACGAGGGTGGCGCCCGGCGCGATGCCAATGACGCCGCTGTTGGTGTTACCAACGTTGTTGATCGCCGCGACGATGCCGGCCACGTGGGTGCCGTGCCAGAACGTGCCGGTGTCGACGTTGTAGGGCTGCCCGGGCACGAACGACGCCGAGCGCGCCGTGTCCATGTTGGGCGCCAGGTCGGGGTGCACGTTCCAGATGCCGCCATCGAGGATGGCCACGCGTACGCCCTGGCCGGTGAACCCGGACGCCCACGCGGCCGGTGCGTCGACCGCCTGCGGCGCCCACTGGACGGTGTTGAAGTACCGATCGTTGTCGGAAGGATTGGTGAAGCTGGCCGTCACGGTCTCGACAGGCCCGGGCTGCTGCCACTGGACCACCCGATCTTGCTGCACCGCGGTGATGGCATTCGACCCGCGGAGCCGCGCGGCGAAGTCCGCGGCGGTGGAGGTCGCAACACCGACGCCGGCGCCGTCATGGCCAAACACGACGGTACCGCCCGCGTCTGCGACGGCGGCGGCCTGGGCCGGCCCCCACGCACGCGCGGAGATGACATAGGTTTGTTGCGCCAGAGCGGATGCCGGCAATGCGAGCACGGCCAGCAAGGCAACGACCGATGCAGTCAACTTCATGACAAGAAATCCTCCGAGGGGAGATGGGGGCAAGTTGGAAATCAGTGACACGCTACCGGACTATCGGCTTGGAGCAGGCTTGAGCGTAGCGGCAGTTTGCACACAAAAAAGAAGGCCGCGGGGCGCCCCGCGGCCTAATGCGTTCACGTTGGAGGTTGAGCGAGTGCTGTCGAGCTAGTGCGCGCGCGCCACTCCGGGCACGCCCACGGTATCGAACGCCCCTTCGGGCACGGCGGACGGCGCCTCGACCAGGCACCACGCCTCTTGATCGTTGAGAATCTCGGCCGCCAGCTGCGTGTGCAGGGCATGGCCCGCGCGATGCGCCACCACATGGCCCACAATCGGCCGGCCCACCAGGGCCAGGTCGCCGACGACATCGAGAATCTTGTGACGAACGAACTCGTCTTCGAAGCGCAGCGCGTTCAGCACGCCGGTGTCGCCGATCACGATGGCGTTTTCAAGCGAACCGCCGAGCGCCAGGCCGTTCTGGCGCAACCATTCCACTTCCTTCAGGAAACCGAAGGTGCGCGCGGCGGCAATGTTGTCGGCAAAGGTGGCTTCGGTAATGCGCTCGGTGCGCGCCTGGTGGCGCAGCAACGGATGGTCGAAGCTGATGGTGTAGCTGACCTTGAAGTGATCCGACGGGTAGATGGCGATGCGCTTGTCGCCGCTCGCAATCTGTACCGGCTTGAGAATCTTGAGGTACTTGCGCGCGGGCCCGAGCGTCTTCACGCCCGCTTCCTGCAGCAGATACAGGAACGGCGCACTGCTGCCGTCCATGATCGGGACTTCTCTGTGGTTCAGTTCGATGATGACGTTGTCGATCCCGGCCGAGACGAGCGCGGCAAGCAGGTGCTCCACCGTTTCGACCGTGGCGCCGGCCTTGCCAAGCACCGTGGCATGCTGGACGCTTGAAACTTCCGAAACCGACGCAGGAATTTCGACGCCCAAATCCGTCCGGCGGAACCGGATGCCGGTATCCGCGGCCGCGGGTTTGAGGGTCAACGTGACCTTCTGGCCGGAGTGAAGTCCGATGCCAGCGCACGAGATCTGCCGTTTGAGTGTCCGTTGTGCGTCCATTCAGTTCTGCGGGTTCCGGTCCCCAAGAGAAGCAAAGTCGATGCCTGCTATGCTCGGCCCTCAGGAAACGCAATAAACCTATTGTCCACAACACTTAAACTGATATGGACAGTCAAGCACGCTTTGCGTCTGTGTTTTGGCAGCCACAGACGGCGGGACCGTTAGTGTGGCAAATCGGCCACTAGCCCTTGAGCATCTCCGCCAAAAACTGGCCCGTTGCCGAGTTCTTGGCCTTGGCCACCTGCTCGGGGGTTCCCTGAGCAACGACCTTGCCGCCGCCGTCGCCGCCTTCGGGTCCCAGGTCGATCAGCCAGTCGGCCGACTTGATGACATCCAGGTTGTGCTCGATTACCACGATGGTGTTGCCTTGATCGACCAGCCGCATCAGGACATCAAGCAGCTTACGCACATCCTCGAAGTGCAGGCCGGTCGTCGGCTCGTCGAGGATATACAGCGTGCGCCCGGTGCCGCGCTTCGACAGTTCCCGCGACAGCTTCACCCGTTGCGCTTCGCCACCGCTGAGCGTCGTCGCCGACTGGCCTAGGGTGATGTAGCCGAGGCCGACGCTTTGCAGCGTCCGTAACTTGATCGCCAACGGCGGGAAATTCTCCAGCAGCGGCAGGGCCTGATCGACGGTCATGTCCAGCACGTCGGCGATCGACTTGCCGCGGTACTTGATCTCCAGCGTCTCGCGGTTGTAGCGGCGCCCCTTGCACTGCTCACAGGTGACGTAGACGTTCGGCAGGAAGTGCATCTCGATGGCGATCACGCCGTCGCCCTGGCATGCCTCGCAGCGCCCGCCCTTGACGTTGAACGAGAAGCGGCCCGGCTTGAAGCCGCGCGTGCGCGCTTCGGGCACCATCGCGAACAGCTCGCGGATGAACGTGAACAGGCTGGTATAGGTGGCCGGGTTCGAGCGCGGCGTGCGCCCAATCGGCGACTGGTCGATCTCGATCACCTTGTCGATTAGCTGCATGCCCTCGATCTTGTCGTGAGCGCCGGGCTCGTCGGCGGCGCGATAGAACTCGCGCGCCAGCGACTTGTAGAGAATGTCGTTGACGAGCGTGCTCTTGCCCGAGCCGCTGACGCCGGTCACCGCCACCAGCCGGCCGAGGGGGATCTTCACGTCCACCGACTTGAGGTTGTTGGCGCGGGCGCCGCGAATGACAATCTCGCCCTTCGCTTCCTTGCGGCGCGCGGCCGGCGTGACGATGCCGTTGTACCCGGCGAGATAGGCGCCAGTGAGTGAGCCGCCTGCCCCGAGCCCAGTCGAGGGGTTCCCGTTGCCGATCAAGTCGGCGGGCGTCCCCTGGAAGATCACTTCCCCGCCCAGGTCGCCGGCCCCGGGACCAAGGTCCACTACGTAGTCGGCGGTGCGGATGGTTTCTTCGTCGTGCTCAACCACCACGACGGTATTGCCCAGGTCGCGCAGCCGTCCGAGCGTCGTCAGCAGCTTGCGGTTGTCGCGCTGATGGAGCCCGATCGACGGTTCGTCGAGCACGTAGAGCACGCCCGTGAGGCTTGAGCCGATCTGCGTGGCCAGGCGAATGCGCTGGCCCTCGCCGCCCGACAGGGTCGCGGCCGAGCGCGCCAGCGTGAGGTAGCCGACGCCGACGTCGTCCAGGAAGCGCAGCCGCTCCCGGATCTCCTTCAGGATGCGAGTGGCGATGATCGCTTCGCGCTCCTGCAGTTCGATGCCCTCGAACACCTCGAGCGCGGCCGAGATCGGCAGGTTCACGTAGTCGCTGATCGTCTTGCCCTTCAGCGTGACGACCTGGCTTTCGCGGCGCAGGCGGTTGCCGTCGCAGACCGCGCACTCGCGCAGGGCCCGGTACGGGTCGAGCTCTTCCTGCACCGCCCACGAGCCTTCCTCGAAGCGCCGCCGCAGGTTCGGGATCACGCCCTCGAAATCGCGGCCGAAGGGCTCGGGCGTGACCAGCTTCTTCCTGGTCTTGGCGGCACTAAAGTGCCGCCCTTCTGGCACTCCTTGCCGGTCCCGCCCTCCTGGCACGCCGCCGGGGCCGAGCAGGATCAAGTCGCGATGCTTCTTCGGCAGCTTTCCGAACGGCACCTGTGGATCGATGCCGAAGTGCGACGAGATGGCCGACACCGCATCGGCCACCAACTTGCCATCACCGCGGCCCCACGGCGCAATCGCCCCGGCGGCCAGCGACAACGAATCGTTCGGAACAATGCGATGGGGATCAAAATCCCAGGTCGCGCCCAGGCCCTGGCACGACTGGCAGGCGCCGTGCGGCGAGTTGAACGAGAAGGCCCGCGGCGACATCTCGGGCACGCTGATGCCGCACACCACACACGCCAGCTTGCGCGAGAACAGCCGGTCGCCCGCATCGAGCGAATTGATCACCACCACATCGTCGGCCATCGTCAAGGCGACCTCGACCGATTCGGCCAGGCGCTTCTCGATGCCGCTGCGGACGATCAGGCGATCGACGACGATGTCGATGTCGTGGTTGCGGCGGCGATCGAGGGCAATGTCTTCTTCGAGCGACCGAAGCTGCCCGTCAACGCGGGCCTTGGTGAAGCCGCGGGTGCGCAGCGCCAGCAGCTCTTTCTTGAACTCGCCCTTGCGGCCGCGGACGATCGGCGCCATCACGTTGATGCGCGTGTCCTGGGGATATGTCATCACCAGGTCGACGATGCGCTCGAGCGACTGGGACGCGATCTCGCGGTTGCAGTTCGGGCAGTGCGGCACGCCGACGTTGGCGAACAGCAGGCGGAGGTAGTCGTAGATCTCGGTGACGGTGCCGACGGTCGAGCGGGGATTGGAGCCGGTGGTCTTCTGCTCGATCGAGATGGCCGGCGACAGGCCTTCGATCAGGTCAACGTCCGGCTTCTCCATTTGCTCGAGAAACTGCCGGGCGTAGGCCGACAATGATTCGACATAGCGCCGCTGCCCCTCGGCGTAGAGGGTATCGAAGGCCAGCGACGACTTCCCCGACCCCGACAGGCCCGTGATCACCACGAGCTTGTTGCGCGGCAGGTCGACGTCGATGTCCTTGAGGTTATGGACGCGCGCGCCCCGGACGGATATCCAATCGTGCGGCATGGGTCTACTGCTGGGTCCGCGGAGCGGAACCCAATCCCCAAGTATACCCTCGCCGGAGTATCATCCCGACCACCTCATGCCTACACCGACGACCCCCCGTACTCCCACACTGTTCTGGTCGCTGGTTCCCGTCCTGGTGCTGATCGGCCTGTTGTCGTCAGCCGTGGCGCTGTTTGGTGATGGCGCGTCGAGCGGCGCCAATCCGATCGCGCTGGTCCTGGCCGCCGGGGTCGGCATCCTGATCGGCACCGCGCATGGCCACGCCTGGAAGGACATCGAAAAGGGGATCGTCCACGGGATCTCGCTGGCCCTCGGCGCCGTCCTCATCCTGCTCACGGTGGGCGCCTTGATCGGATCGTGGATCCTCTCCGGCACGGTCCCGACGATGATCTATTACGGGCTGATGTTGTTGACGCCCTCGATTTTCCTGCCGAGCGCGTGCCTGCTCTGCTGCTTCGTGTCTCTCGCCACCGGCAGTTCGTGGACCACGGCCGGGACGGTCGGCGTCGCCTTGATCGGCATCGCACTGGCGCAGGGGATTAATCCCGGGCTGGCGGCCGGCGCGGTGATCTCCGGCGCTTACTTCGGTGACAAGATGTCGCCGCTCTCCGACACCACCAACCTGGCCCCCGCGGTCGCGGGCACCGAGCTGTTCACCCACATCCGCCACATGGTCTGGACCACGACGCCGAGCATTGTGCTCGCGGTGATTCTGTATGTCGTGATGGGCCTGACGATCACGCCGCCGCAGGACACGGCCCAAGTCAAGGCCATCATGGACGCGCTGGCCGGCACGTTCGTCGTCGGGCCGCACCTCTTGACTCCGGTCGCCATCGTGCTCGCGCTGGTGGTCGGGAGAATGCCGGCCTTTCCGGCGCTGCTGATCGGATCATTGGTCGGGTGCCTGTTCGCGGTGGTGTTTCAGCCCCAGGTGGTGACGACCTACGCCGCCTCGCCAGACCTGCCAGGATGGGCCGCCCTGGTGAAAGGCGCCTGGATGTCGTTGTTCGACGGCTTCAAGCTCGAGTCGCCGAACGCCGCGCTGAACGACCTGCTGTCGCGGGGCGGCATGGCCAACATGCTGAACACGGTGTGGCTGATCCTGATGGCGATGACCTTTGGGGCGGTCATGGAGGCCACCGGCATGCTGCAGCAGATCGCGGCCGGCATTCTCAGCATGGTTCGCGGCACCGGCTCGCTGATCACCGCAACCCTCGTCACCACGTTCGGGATGAACATCATCGCCTCGGACCAGTACATGGCGATCGTGCTGCCGGGCCGGATGTTCCGCGCCGAGTATGCCCGTCGCGGCCTGCACCCCAAGAACCTGTCGCGGGCGCTCGAGGACGCCGGCACGCTGACCTCGCCGCTGGTGCCCTGGAATACCTGTGGCGCCTTCATGGCCACGACGCTCGGCGTCGCCACCTTCGCTTATGCGCCGTATGCGTTCTTCAACTTGATCAACCCGCTGCTCTCGGCCATTTACGGATTCACCGGATTCACCATCGAGAAGGTTCCGCCCTCGGAACCTAGCTAGGACCTCGCCATGCGCCGACTGACCCTGCTCTTCATCCTGATCGGCGCCGGCGCTGTGGCGGCGCAGAACGCGGCGCCGTTCAACGACTCGATCCGCCTGGCGGAGCTCAAGGCGGATCTCTTCTTCCTGGCCGGCGACGGTTTCAAGGGCCGGCTCGTCGGCACCCCCGAGAACGCGCTCGCGGCGGACTGGGTGCGGTCACGATTCGAGCGCGCCGGCCTGAGACCGGGCGCTCCGAACGGGTCGTTTGTCCAGACGACTCACTTGATGGTCGCGACTCTCGGCCCGGATAACGCGCTGACGGCGTTGCTGCCCGGTGGCACAGAGCTCCACCTGACACCCGAACAGGACTTCTATCCGCAACGGTTCAGCGCCAGCGGATCGGTGACGGCGCCCGTGGTCTACGCCGGCTTCGGCATTCACGCACCGAAGCTTGATTACGACGACTACGGCGATCGCGTGAAGGGCCGCATCGCGCTGATCCTCGAGCACGAACCAGGCGAGCGTGATCCGGAGAGCCCGTTCGACGGCGTGGTCACGGCCGAGGTCGCGGTCGCCATCAAGAAGGCGATGGCCGCACAGGAGAAGGGTGCCGTCGGCGTGCTGTTCGTCACCGACGTGCACAACCACCCGGCGCCGGCCAACTTCGAGGCGGCGGCGCGCAACTTCTGGCCGGCGCAGGCGCCGCGCATCGATCGCTTCACGCTGGCGAGCTGGGCCGATCGGGTGCGGATTCCGGTGGGACAGATCTCGCCGGCGCTGGCGGAAACACTGGTGCGCGGCACCGGCCGGTCGCTGCTCGACCTGTCGAAGGCCGCCGAGACCGCCCGCGGGTTCGGCGGGGTGCCACTCGAAGGGGTCGAGGTCACGCTGACCACGGCCGTCAACCGCCACATTGTTCCCGACCGCAACGTGCTCGCCTTCGTGGAAGGCGCGGATCCGAAGCTGAAAGACGAGGTCGTGATCATCTCGGCGCACTACGACCACGAAGGCGCGGACGGCAACGTGATCTACAGCGGTGCAGACGATGACGGGTCTGGCACCGTGGCGTTGATCGAGATCGCCGACGCGTACGCGATGGCCGCGGCCGCGGGCCAACGGCCCCGCCGTTCAGTCCTGTTCGCCGCGTGGGGATCAGAAGAGCGCGGTCCGCTGCTGGGCGCGTGGGCATATACCGAGAATCCGACCTTCCCGCTCGAGCGAACCGTGGCCGTGCTCAACATGGACATGATTGGCCGCAATGAAGAAGTGCAAGTGGGCGGCGGCCCTCGCTTCAACGGCCTCGAAGTGCAGACGGCTGAATCGAACCGCGATGCGGTCAACCTCCTGGGCTACAGCCGTCACCCCGAGCTGAGCGCGACCGTCGAGCGCGCCAATCGATCGGCAGTCGGCATCGGCCTGGAGCTCAAGATGCGCTACGACAACAACAGCTCGAACCTGTTGCGGCGGAGCGATCAGTGGCCGTTCCTGCAAATGGGCGTGCCGGCGGTGTGGTTCCACACGGGCCTGCATCCCGATTACCACACGCAGTACGACCGGCCCGAGAAGATCAACTACGAGAAGATGGAGCGCATCGCGCGGCTGGTGCACCAGGCAAGTTGGACGCTGGCCAACCAGGACGGCCGGCCGAAGTAGATCAGGGATCGGCGATTAGGGATCAGGGATCAGGGAGTACACGACGGCGGCCAGCAACGCCGCCAGGAACAGCCAGCGAAGAGCTAACAGCCATCCCTGCGCCCGTCCGGCCCGTAGCCATCCTGACCGGCGCCCGCGGGACCGGAACCACCACTTGGTCACGTCGAACACCCCGACCGGCGACAGCGACAGCATCAGGCCCAGGCCGAAATTAAACACGCGATAGCTGCCGGAGATTTCGAACACAACTGCGGTCCACAAGGTGCCGGCCACAATCGACAGCGCCAAGCGGTCCAAGGGATGCGCCTGCGGCGGCAGGAGCACGGAGGTCGTGCGAAGGCCCAGCGACAGGCCGGCCAGCATGACCAGCAGCACGAGCACGATCGTCATGCGAAGCCGAAGAGCGATTCGTTCGACGCCACAGCCAATTGCCCGGCGGGACCGAATGCCAGGCCCACCAGCCCGGCGCCCGTCACGATCAATTCCGGCGGGGAGTCAGGGCGAATCGCATAGACCCCGCTCGCGCCGGCCAGCGCCTCGACGACGTGCAGCGTGCCCGCCGCATCGAAGGCGAGTCCCTGGGGCCGGCCAAACGGTACGGGCAGGGTCTCCACCGCGCCGTTCGGACTGATCCGTCGCACCGAGTCATAGGTCGCCAGGGTCGGCGCCGACACGTAGAGGTATCCATCGGGCGACATGGCGAGGTGGAAAGCCGCGACGCTTGACGGCACGGTCGCGAAAGTCTCGGTACGGCCGCTCGGATAGATCCGAAAGATGGTGCCGCCACGGTCGCCCACGTACAGCGACCCTTCCGCGTCGAACGCCAGGCCGCAGGCGACACCCAGATCCGACGCCATCACCTCGTAACGGCCATCCTCGAATACCCGGTAGACACGCCCTTCGAAACGACTGGAGACGTAGAGCCGGCCATCGGGGCCGACCACCATCGCCGTGGGGTTGACCAACCCGTGCACGAATGGCTCGCGCGCGCCGCCGCCTGCGGGGATCCGGAAGATCGACACGGATGCTTCCTGCCCGCGCGAGCCGCTATACGTCACATAGAGGGCGCCGTCGGCGCCAAAGACCGGGTTGTCGACCTGGTGCAGTCCGGTCGCAAGCACCGCGCCGGCCTTGGCGTACAACGTGGCACCGGGCACCCACGCCAGCTTGACCGGGGCCTCACCACCCTCGACACCGGCGGGCACGATCACCGCGAGCCGATCGGGCGAGGCAAAGGCGAGCCGGGCCGGCAGGCCGCCAATGGTCACGAGTTCAGTTGTCGATTCGGGCTGGGGGAAGCCTTCGCCACGCAGCCAGAGCCGTCCGCCTTCCACAATGCGAACCGGCTCGAGGCTTGTCAAAACCGGCACTAGGTGTCGTCCAACTCGAGATTCCAGTACAGGTAATCCCGCCAGCTTTCAGGCGCACTACGCAGGCCGATCGTGATCCGGATTGCGGGCGCCGACATCGGCCGCCGCGGCGGCCGCAGCAGCCGCATGCGCGCCTCCGAAGGCGTCCGTCCGCCCTTGCGGCGGTTGCAGCTGACGCAACAGGTGACGATGTTCTCCCAGTCTTTGCGGCCCCCCTGCGACACCGGTACTACGTGATCGAAAGTAAGCTCCTGGGTCGGGGACACTTCCTTGCAGTACTGGCAGGTGTACTCGTCGCGCGCGTAGATGTTGGCGCGCGAGAACGGTACGTAGTCGAATCGCTTCTTGATGCGAACGTACCGTAACAGCCGGATGACGGACGGGAGTTTGAGGGCGAACGAGACCGCGCGGACTTCACGGTCGTGATGCGCGATGATCTCGACCTTGCCCTGGCACCATAACGTCACCGCCTTCTGCCAGTTGACGACTTTCAGCGGCTCGTAGGTCGCGTTAAGGAGGAGCGTCTGCTCCATTTACGCGACATTGTGCCATGAATCGCGTGGGACTACACAATTCGGCACGACGCCCGATAAGCTCTGGATAGATGCCTCGAATTCTTGCTGCCGCCGCGATGGCAGTCTTCGTCAGCGGGTGCGCCAGTTCGGGCGGCATGGTCTACAAGCCGCAACCGTTCCCCCTGCCCGGCAGCACCGGGGCGACGCCGGCGCCCGCGCCGGTTGAGGCCGGAGTCCGGCCGGGCGTGGTCCCACCACCGGCGGCTCCCGGACGGCCGGGCACCCCCCCGGTCAGCGGACTGCCGGCCGGGGCCAATACCGACGGCTACGCCTTGTCGAGCACCGCCCTCTCACTGCGCGGCGCCCCCTATCGCAATGGCGGCGTTGATCCCAACGGCTTCGACTGCAGCGGCTTCGTGCGCTACGTCTACCAGCAGCACAGCGTGCCCATGCCGCGGTCAGTTCGCGAGCAATACCAGGTGGGTAAGCCTGTGAGCCGAGACCGCCTGGAGGCTGGCGACCTGGTCTTCTTCAGCACGGTGGCGCCAGGGGCCTCGCACGTTGGGATCATGATTGGCGGCAATCAGTTCATCCACGCCCCGAGCGAGCGTGGCGTCGTGCGCGTGGAACACCTCGGCGCGCAGTACTGGGCGAGCCGGTTCATCGGCGCCAAGCGCATCAGCTAAGTCCGGGGGGCTTGGGAAACGGCTGCGGCACTGGCGGCGGTTCAAGGGGCGTCTGGTCAACCGGCACCGGCAGGGCGGCCGGCGGTGGCGGTGGCGGCGCCTCCTCCTTAATCCCCATGCGCCTGATGATGATCTGCTGGCGGCGCAGCAACCGGCGCGTCGGCTTGGCCGGGCTGTGAACGCGCGGATTGATGATGGCGCCGGCAAGCAATGCTGCCTGGTTGACGCCGAGTGAAGCGCAGGGGCCGCCGAAGTAGGCGCGCGCGGCCGCTTCGCAGCCGAAGATGCCGTCGCCCCACTCGATCATGTTCAGGTAGATCTCGAAGATCCGGCGCTTGGTGAGCGCGGCCTCCAACCGGCGCGCGATCAGCAGCTCGGTGACCTTCCGCATCGGGTTGCGTGACTCCGACAGGTACAGGTTCTTGGCGAGCTGCTGCGTGATGGTGCTGCCGCCGCGCAGCACCTGTCCCTCTTCCCAGTTCTTTTCAAGCGAGGCCTTGAGCTCGTCCAGGTCGATGCCGTCGTGGTCGAAGAACGCCGCGTCCTCGGTGACGATCACCGCCCGCCGGAGGTTGGCGGAAATCTGGTTGTACGGCACCCAGCGGTGGCGAATCTGGAGCTTGCGTCCGGCGCGCTCGGCTTCGCGTATCCGCAACTCCATGAACGCGGTCGTTTTCGGATTGGTGTCGGCCAGGGAACGAACGTCGGGCAGCGTTAGGTAGACGTAGGCGACGTAAGCGAAGCCAAGGGCCGCAATCACGGCCAGGGTCCTGAAGACTCGTCTTGCGAGCGACTTCGCGGTGCGCGCCACTTAGAGATTATAGGGGTCAGACCGCTCGGCGCCCCCTGGCCCGGGGTCAGACCCCTGGAATCACGATCTTGATCCGGTCGCCGGCAGCCGGCTGCACGCCCACGTCGTGGTCGTTCATGATCGCCAGCGTCGCCGCGTTCACGATGTTCTTTCCCTGGCGCACGGCGATCGACTGCCACGAGTCGCCGGGGCGGACCACGTAGAAATCAACCCGGTTGGGCCGCACGCCCGCTGCTTCCGAAGCGGTGAGCGTGCGGAACGAATGGATGGCCGGCACGAGGTCTCGATCGACAAGGGTGAACTCGGCCTCGGGCGCAAACCCGGCGACGACGTACATCTGCCGCCCCACGGCAATGTGGGCGGCACGCATCATCACCTTGCCCGTTCCCTTGGCGGTGCCGCGATAGAGGCCCACGTGCGCCGGCTGGCCGTTGATCTGCTCGATGCGCCCGTCCACCACGCTGTAGCCGGCCGCCCGCATCGCCGCCACCGCCACGTCACCAACGGCACGCCCGGCCTGCGCGCCTGCGCCCTGGCCCGAGAGTCGCGGCTGTTCGACTTCCTGCAGCACCATGTAGTGCTCGGTGCCGGGCTCGCGCGCCATCACGGCTTCGGGCGAGTTGATCACATCCCAGCCTTCGGGGAAGGTGAGCCCAAGCCGTAGCAACGGATGCTGAAACACGTTCCCGCGGACAATGCCGTCTTTCGGGTTGTCGCCGTGGACAAGGCCGGCAATGCGGTCGAGATACTCGTCGCGATTCGTGCGTGTGGCGGTGGCGGCGGCGAACTTTCCTGCGACCGGCGCGGCCTGCCCGACGCGCGTCCCCGGGTTGGGGTGCGTCGACAGCCAGTTGGGCACGCCGTCTTCACTGAGCGCGTCGACGCGCGCCAGCGTCGTCAGGAATCGCGGTACGCCGGAGGGATCCCAGCCGGCGCTCGATCCGTACTCGACGCCTAGCCGGTCCGCCTCGATTTCCGCTTCGCGGCCATGCTTCATGAACAGCACGCTGAGGCCCGCGGCGCCCAGGTCGGCGAACGGCTGCGTGCCCGGCACGAAGATGCTGAGGATGGTGAGGCCAATGCCCGCCTGCGCCTGGCGCGTGTACGCCTGCGCCGCATGCCGCGCGGTGACGTGGCCAATTTCGTGTCCGAGCACACCGGCCAACTCCGACTCGTCGTCCAGGTACGCCAGAATGCCGCGCGTGACGTAGATGTAGCCGCCGGGCAACGCGAAGGCGTTGATCGCGGGACTGTCAACAATGGTAAAGGTCCACGGCAGGTTGGGGCGATGCGAGGCGCGCGCCAGCTCCTGGCCTATTTCGCTGACGTAGTTCTGGAGGGCCGGGTCGTCGTAGACACCCATTTCGCGGCGAATCTCGACGTCCTGCTGCTGGGTAATGGCCAGTTCCTCGGCCTCGCTCAGCAGCGACATCTGGCTCTTGCCGGTGACGGGGTTGGTCGCGCAGGCGGCAGAAGCGACGAGCCCTGCCACCAAAAGGACGCAGGATGCCTTCCTCATGCCCAGCACGGTGCAACCCTCGTACCAAGGCCGACTGTCACGCTTTTCGGTCATCCGCCACGACATTGGTGGCCAGCACGATCGCGAACATTGCGACGGCCGGCGCGAGGGTCCACGGAAATCTTGCCACCGCGTTGTAGTTGCCGGCCTCGGCCAGCATGGTGCCCCAGCTCGCCACGGGATCGGGGAAGCCCAGGCCGATGAACGACAACGTCGCCTCCGCGAGAATGAAGCCTGGCAGCAACAGCGTCGCTTGCACCACGAGGTGACCCGAGCACGCGGGAATCAGGTGCCGCAGCAGGATGTGTCCCGGCCCGGCGCCGAGCGAGCGCGCGGCCTGCACGTACTCCCGATCGCGCTCGGCGGCGACAATGGCGCGCACCCCTTTGGCAACGAACGGCCAGCCCACCGCGACGAAGATCGCGGCCACCAGCACGAACACCGTGGACGCCGGCAAGACCAGCGGCAACAGCGACCGCAGCACCAGCACCACGTAAATGACCGGCAGGATCAACACGAAGTCGGCGGCCCGCATGATCGTGTCGTCGATCCAGCCGCCGCGAAATCCGGCCCACGCACCCGCAATCGCCCCGAAGGCGACGGCGCCGAGCGTGGCGAGCAGGGCGAGGCCGACCGAGGTGCGGGCGCCGTACAGCAGCCGCGACAGCACATCGCGCCCGAAGTTGTCGGCGCCGAGCAGGAAGACCGGCTGATCGGCGACATGGCCGAACCACGGGAGTGGCAGCGTGCGTGTAGGGTCGCTTTCGAAACGCTGTTCGAGTCGATCCACCAGCACCACCGGATGCACGACCGGCGCACCGCCGCCCTGGAAGTGCGGCCGCATGGGTGGCGCGTGCAGGAAGTCGCGAAAGCCGCGGCCGGCCTCGTACGGCGCCAGCAGCGGCGCGGCCAGCGACAAGCAGGCCAGCACGATCACGAACCACGCGGCGCGGCGGGTCACGGCGCCTCCTGCGAACGGACCCGCGGGTCGGCCAGTGCCAGCAGCGCGTCGGCGATCCACGTGCCGGCGGCCAGGAAGAAAGCGCCACTCGCGGCACAGCCGGCTACCAGGTACAAGTCACGTGCCTTGAGCGCGTCATACATCAGCCGGCCCAGGCCCGGCCACGACGTGACCACCTCCACGACGAACGAGCCGCTGAAGAGGCTCCCGATCATCACGCCGTAGAGGCCGAGCACCGACCGCAGCGACACGGGCCAGGCGTGGCGGACGATCGCCAGGACGGGGCCAACGCCACGCGCGCGGCTGGCAGTGACGAAGGGTTCGCGCACGGCTCTCTCAATGGCCTGCGACTGCAGCCGTTCGAGGGTCGCCGCCAGCGGCAGGGCGAGGGCGAGCGCCGGGATCGGGAGATGGCGGGCCAGATCGGCGAGCCACTGCGCCCACGTGAGTTCGATGCCGCTGGACGAAGTCATGCCGCCGACCGGCAACCAGCCGGTGCGGGCGGCGAGAAACACGAGGGCCAGCGAGCCGATCAGCGGCGGGATGGACAGCGCGAGGATCGACAGCACGCGCACCGCAGCGCGGCCCAGGCCGCGCGAGCGGCTGCCGGAGTACACGCCCAGCGGCAGGCCGATGGCGGTGGCCAACACGAGCGCCACGAGGGCGAGCACGGCAGTATTGAGGGCACGTTCGCCGACCAGCGCGCTGACCGGCCGGGAGTACAGAAGCGAGCGGCCGAAGTCGAGTTGGACGGCGCCGCTCAACCACGCCAGGTATTGCTCCGGCAGCGGCCGATCCAGTCCGAGTTCGGCGCGCCGCTTCGCGAGGGCGTCCGGATCGAGCAGGAAGGCCTGGTCGGACGTGATGTCGCCGGGGGCCAGCGTGGTGAGAAGCAGCGAGGCAGACGAGACAACCAGGATGAGCAGCAGGGCGAACCCGAGACGCCTCAGGAGATAGCGTCCCATCACGCCGCTACTGCCCTGCCTGCCCCGTCGCGGCCGGCGAGCGTACCGTGATTGTATCGGACGACCACAACAACTGCGGACGCAGGATCGTCGGCGACATCGAGCCCACCCGCGAGCTGACGCCCATGTACATTCGCGGCGCGACGAAGTAGATCACCGGCAGCTGTTCCGCGAAAATGTCCTGCACCTGGTTGAAGAGGCGCTTGCGTTCCTCCTGGTCTGTGCTGGAGGTCATCGCGTGCATCAGGTCGTCGATTCGCTTCTCCCACTCGGTTGCGGGGGTGGCCTGGCCCATATTCCAGATGTGGGCGGAACCCGAGCTGAGCCAGAAGTCCGGGTTCATGGCCGGATCGAGGTTGGTCGACGAGATAAAGAACGAAATTGCGTCGAAGTCGCCCTTGACCATGCGCTCGGTGAGCGTCCCTTGCTCGAGGGCGACGACGTCCACGGCAATGCCGAGCGGCCGGAGGTCTTCGCGCAGCACTGCCGACCCGCGTTCGAGCGACGAGTTGCCGCGGTAGGTGAGCAGCGTGAAGCGGGCTTCGGTGCCCTGCTCGTCTTCGAGCCACTCGTCGGCGTCGCGGTTGGCGAGGCCCAGCCCGGCCAGCAACTCCCTGGCCTTGTCGAGCGAGAAGGCATACCGCGGGACGTTCGGCGAGAACCACTTCTGGTTACCGGGCGTCACGGGCCCCCAGATCGGCACGCCGGCGCCGAGGAACACGGTGTTGGCGAAGGCCTCGCGATCCACGGCGTGCGAGATCGCCTGGCGGAACTGCTTGCGCGACATCCAGCTGCCGCGCGGGTCCTTGGCCCACTTCTGCGGGCGCAGGTTGAAGAAGAAGAGATCGGGATCGGTGCTGACGCCGAGCTCCAGCAACTGGAGCTTGCCCTGGTCAGCGAGCGGCCGCAGGGTGGCGATGTCTTCGGGGCGCACCTGCTGCTGCAGCATGTCGATCTGCCCTGACTGCAGGCGCACCAGTTCAGCGTTCTGATCGGGCACGATCTCGAGGACGAGCTGATCGAGGTATGGCAGGGCCACGCCGGCGGCGTCCTTCTTCCAGTAGCGCGGGTTGCGGTCGAAGAGCAGGCGCTGGCCTGGCTCGTAGCGGGTCAGCACAAACGGCCCGAGCGACACCAGGTCGGCCACGGGTGTCGCGACGCCCCACGCCTGGGGGAACGTGCCGGCGGCGAGCGCGGCCTCGAGCTTGTGCTTGGGCGCCAGCATGAGGTTGTCGAGAAGGGCGATGCCCGGTCCGAAGGCCCCGGGATAGGTGATCACCACCGTTCGCGCGTCGGGCGCCGTCACCGCCAGGGGCCGCCCGCCCACCTGCAGTGAACTGGCCAACACGCTGTTGGCCTTGGGGTCGTAAACGGCCTGGAACGAGAACACCACGTCGGCCGAGGTGAAGGGGGTGCCGTCGGACCACGCCGCTTCGCGCAGGGTCAGGGTGAAGGTGCGATTGTCGGGGGACACGGTCCACGACTCGGCGAGGGCCGGCTCGATCTCGTGCGTTGAGCGGTTGATGCGGATCAGCCGGCTCTGGGTCAACTGCGAGATCAGGTCGGTCGCGAAGTTGCGGTCAACCCACCGGTTGAAGGTGCGTGGCTCGCTGCGCAGGGAGGAACTGAGCACCCCGCCACGGGTGCTGACGTTGGAGAAAACAATTTCTGTACCCGAATCTTCGGATGGTTGCTGGCTGGACCACCAACGCCATCCCATGAAGGCCATCAATCCCAGCAGCAGAACGCTCAGCAATGCCCGCGGTTGTCGGTTCACTTCTTGTCCAGTCGGCCAATAAATTGGCCGGTTTTACCCGTGCACGGAAATCAAATTTCGCCCTGTTTGCGTGCAAACCGATAGTTCGTCGCGCCGCCGACCCGGTCCGGGCAACGGCTTGGCCGTAGTTCGGACGCGCCTCTAAGCGCGACCGTCCGCATCGTAGAACACCAAACCCTGCCGATGCAATCAGTTAGCGGAAAGTGCCGCCCGTCAAGGTCCGGGTGGCACCGGCTGTGCGATGGCTATCGGTGCAAGAGCACCGTAATGGACGTTCAAACGCTCACATATACCGAACCGGAATTCCAGCCACGGGTGGGCCGTAGCGTGAGCATCGAGCAAGCCGCGCAGTTGCTGGCCGTCTCTCGCCGCACGGTTTACTACCGCATCCGTGACGGCCGGCTCCGCACCATTCGCACCCTTGGTGGCTCCCAGCGGGTGCTGATGGACTCGGTCGACGAAATGCGCGGGTCCCATTAGATCCGCTTGGCCCCGGCCTTTATTTGTCCTTAATTGCTTGGTCCTAACCTTGGAGTCCCTGATGGAGAACCTGCAGCCGACCGCCCGCTTGCGCCGCGGCCGATCACAGCTTGCTTTTAACGGTTCCACCGCCGTCCTCGCGATCGCCGCCCTCGTGCTGGCGTGTGCCACCCCGGCCACGGCAAGCGAGCGCCGCGCACGCCTTTCGTCGGACCTCGAGGCGCACCTCAATTCGAGCTCGTCGGCGCCGATCGACATCATCATTTCCGGGTCGCAGGAACGGATCGACCGGCTGGTCAGGCGGCATGGCCTGGTCGTGAAGAAAGTGCTGTCGTCGGGAGCGGTGCTCACGGCCACGAAGCGCGCGATGGCGGCGCTGTCGCAGGACGCCGAAGTGGATTCGGTGTCCGGGGATTCGACGGTGCGCTCGCACATGGCGGTGACGGCCATTACGACCGGCGCCGACGCGGCGTGGGCCGGCACGATCGCGACCCTTGGTGCGGTCGACGGCCGTGGCGTCGGCGTGGCCATTATCGACAGCGGCATTGCTGATCACCCGGCCCTGCAGAACCGGGTCGTGGCGAGTGTGGACTTCACCAGCCAGCGCGGCCGCGGCCGGGATGCGTACGGCCACGGCACCCACATTGCCGGCATCGTCGCGGCGCGGTCGTTCAGGAATTCGGCGGAGGGGGCGGAGAGCGGCATTGCGCCGGCCGCGCACCTGGTCAACCTGAAGGTGCTCGGCGCCGACGGCACGGGCCAGGCGAGCGACGTGATCGAGGCCATCGACTGGGCGATTCGCTATCGCAAGGAATTTGGCATTCGCGTGGTGAACCTGTCGCTTGGCGCGGCCCCGACCCAGAGCTACAAAGACGACCCGATCTGCCAGGCCGTCGAGCGGGCAGTGAAGGCGGGCCTGGTGGTGGTGGCGTCGGCGGGCAACTACGGCACCAACGATAAGGGACAGCAGATCTACGGCAGCGTCACGTCGCCGGGCATTTCGCCCTATGCGATCACGGTCGGTGCGATCCGAACGCAGGGCACGGCCGACAAGTCGGACGATGAGGTGGCGCCGTGGAGTTCGAAGGGCCCGACGCTGGTCGACCACATCGTGAAGCCCGACCTGGTTGCGCCGGGTGCGAAGATCATCTCGACCGCGGCGGCGGGGGCGACCCTGATGACGCAGTTTCCGGAGCGGCTGATCGACGGCCCCGGGTCGCGCGATTACTTCTCGATGAGCGGCACCAGCATGTCGGCAGCAGTCGTGTCCGGCGCGGTGGCGCTGTTGCTGGACGGGCGCGGCGACTTGACACCGCTGCAGGTGAAGCTGGCGTTGCAGGCCAGCGCCGACTTCATGCCCACAGCCGGATTGTTGGCAGGCGGCGCCGGCAGCCTGAATCTTGAAGATCTCGACCAAATCGCAAACCTCGCGATAACTCGTGACCGTGCATCTACGGGCTTCTCGATGACAGTCCCGACGCCGGGGGGGCATTCCGCCCAGGTAATTGTCTGGGGGGATGTAATCGTCTGGGGGGATGTAATCGTCTGGGGCGACGTCATTGTTTGGGGCGACGTCATTGTCTGGGGCGATTCAATCAACGCCAACGACGTGATCGTTTGGGGAGATTCGGCCGACGACGTGATCGTCTGGGGTGATTCAACGACGGCCCAAAAGGTCATCGTTTGGGGTGACTCCACCACCACCCAAGACGTAATCGTCTGGGGCGATTCGGCAGACGACGTAATCGTTTGGGGAGATTCAGTAGCCGAAGTGATCGTCTGGGGCGACGTGATCGTCTGGGGCGATTAGCTTGTCGTCAGTGACGGTCTAATGCACACATTTTCCTAAAAGGAGACACGATGGCCAAACTCATCATCTGGGGCGAATAGTTCTGACAGGGAAGCGCCGATAATCGCCTCGACGCAACATCTCTAATGCTTTACAACTCTAGTACCCTTCCGGGGCGAGCTCGCGCTTATGTGATGGGAGTGTCGGCGATCGGCATCGTCGTCGCAGTTCACTCCCTTTCTCAGCTGCTGCTTCAGCAAGTCGACCTGCAGTGGCTAATCCTCGCCGCCCTTACTCTACTAACAGGCACTTTTACAGTCAGGATTCCAGGCGTCAGGGCCCGGCTGTCGGTTTCCGACACGTTCGTGTTCGCGTCAGTGATGCTCTTTGGCCCAGCAGCCGGGACTGTCACTGCCCTGCTTGACGCACTGATCATCTCTCTGCGACTTGGGCACCACGCCCGAGAACCTTTTCGGGTGATATTCAACCTAGCAGCAGTCGCTCTCGCTACCAGGGTATCGGGGTTTGTGTTCTTCGCGGTGGCCGGCATCCCACCTTATTCCGTTGAACACACGCCGTTGTCTCAAATCCTCCTACCGCTCTTCCTCTTTACCCTGTCTTACTTCCTATTAAACAGTTGGCTGGTGGCGTTTGCCTTGGCGCTGGAGCAAGACAAACCACCGCTTGTAATTTGGCGTGAAAATTTTCTATGGCTCTCGGTCAACTACTTCGGTGGCGGCTCCGTCGCTGGACTGCTGGTAACGTACACAAAAGAGATCGACTTCACGACACTCGGAATCATCGTCCCACTCCTGTTGATTTCGTATCTAACATTTAAGACCTCGCTGGGCAGAATCGAGGACGCCAACGAACATCTGACGCACGTCAACAAGATGTTCCTGTCGACCATCGAGACCCTCGCGATGGCCATCGACGCCAAGGATCAGATCACCCACGGCCACATCCGACGTGTTCAGCGATATGCGGTCGGCCTGGCCAAGAGCGTCGGCGTTAACGACGACATCCAGCTCAGGGCAATTGAGGCCGCCGCGCTGCTCCACGACATGGGCAAACTGGCAATACCCGAGTTCATTCTCAATAAGCCAGGGCGACTGACCGTCAACGAGTTCGATGTCATGAAGCAGCACGCGAATATCGGCGCAGACATCCTCTCGTCAATCGAGTTTCCATACCCGGTGGTGCCTATCGTTCGGCACCACCACGAGAGCTGGGATGGATCTGGATACCCGACTGGACTGAAAGGTGTCGCGATCCCACTTGGGGCAAGAGTGCTCTCCGTCGTCGATTGCTTCGATGCTCTGACATCGGATCGACCATATCGCCCACGGCTCTCGGTAGGAGATGCGATTGCTGTGCTGGTGCAAAGGCGCGGCTCAATGTACGACCCGATGGTTGTGGACAAGTTCATCGAGGTTCAGCAACAACTCTCGGAACAAGCAGAAGAACGCGACGCCGACAAAGACGCGATCAACTCGATCGCGACGAAGCTTCGAATTAGTCCCGAACCGCCCGTACCCACATTGAGCGACGTTTCGGAGCGGTTTCCGGTCAAGCTCCTCACATTGCTCAGGTCCATACATCCCTCACCGTCCGGGCTCTCGGTGGAGGATCTGGGAGTAGTTGTATCGACGCAACTTCTCCGACTTACGAGCGCACGCTCAATTGCGCTGTTCGCCTCGTCTGAGAGTGGCCACTCAATCCAGTGCCTTTTCGCCAACGGCCCGCTAGCGCAGCTCATTGGCGAACCCGAGATTTCACTGGGCGAGCGTCTTTCAGGATGGGTAGCCGCACATCGGACGCCAATCTGGAACTCCGACGCGACACTGGACCTTCCCGTGGAGCTCGCGAAGTCAGCCGGCATCGGCTTGGCGTCAAGCGTGCCTTTAGTCGAGGGCAACATCCTCATCGGCACATTAACGCTTTATGCCACTGCCGGGGCGGAGATTGATGTCGAGCAACGAGTCCTAATTGAATCGATAGCACCGCTGCTAGCAACTGCGCTTTCAACCTCCATCGCCCACGATGAGGTCGCAGCAGTTGATGGCACAGATCGTGCGGCTCGAGAAGCTATTTACGTCGTGCTCGACGCCCTGTTGACGAACCGCGCCCGCGGTGCAGACCGCGCCAACGCCGAGACCGTTTCTATAGTCTTGGTTGGCTTGCCGTCTACGCTCGGGGCCGACGGACATCCTCTCATCAAAGGCCTTCGCTCCGGTCTAGCATCGACGGCTGGCGCAACGGGTACCGTGATTCGGCTATCTCCGACTGAGTTACTGCTCACCGGACCTATCCGGGTACTCGCAGCCCTCGGGATTGATGCCAATTCTCCACCCAAGATCGGACACAAATCACGCGACGTTCGAGTGAGAGAAATAGCCAACTCACTGCAACTCCGAGAAGTGTTGGGACTGACGCAAACTGGCGAGCCCACCCACACGGGAAAGCCCGTTGTCCACTAAGCCAAGAGCCTCATGACTCCCGATTCGACGATTCTATCGTTAGTGGAGTCCGGCTACTTTCGCGATGCTGCAAGTGCGCTCGACGAACATGCAGATCGCCCGCTGTTTCTGCGGGTTCTTAGATGTCAACTAGAGACGCATGTGGGTATCCCCACGCGTGCAAGGGACTCAGCTGAACGATTGTTGAAGGAGCACCTCACGGCATCCGACAAGGCAGCCTGCTGGGGGATCATTGGCAGAGTGGATCTCAGCTTTGGGCACACGGATGCCGGCTTGCGGGAGATGAACCGGGCGATTCAATTTGCGACTGAGTCGGGCGATACGCGACTACACACGAGGCTGGTGGGTAGCCTGGTCGAGGGCCTGCTCCACTGGGTCGGAATCGATTCCGCTGTCCAGGAAATTTCGAAGTTGAGGAGGCTGGTCGTTCGCTCTGGAGACCCGCACTCCATGGTCGCTCTTCATGCACTAAGTGCCGAGATTCAGGCCAAGCGCGGCCAGCTAGCCGCAGCATCGAAGAGCGTCAAGGTAGCGAAAAGCCTGCTGGACGGTTTCGGAAACGTTTGGCAACAGGGTCGCCTCGCGATCACAAGCACCGGAATCGCAATTATTAGCGCCGACTACCACAAGGCTTTCGCATTCACGGAAGAGGCGCTCTGGTGTGCCGAGAAGACTGGATCACGAGAGCTCAAGATCCCGGCTCTTGGGAATTACGCTCACATCAAACTCGCTCGTGAGTCAGTCGACGAGGCAGCTGCAGCAGTGCGAGAGTTGCTTGCTATAGTTCGGAAAGGTGGAGCAACTGAGATTGGTGTTCGCGATACGCAAATGCAGTTGGCTTTGGCATCTGGCGACCTCGACTTGGCTCGTCGCCTGGGTGAGGAGATCCGGTCGATCTCAGAGAACGTAGATGGTGGCCATTCTCACTACGGCCTCTGGCATCTCCTCACACGCGTCAAGTGGCTGTACCGGACCGGTCAGGCCGAGGCCGGCGTGGCCGTCGCCATGGACGCCATCCCTCGGATCGAGCGAATGGCCGACCGCAACCTGCTCGAGCGCATGCAGTTGCTGGCCGCCGAAGGACTGGGGCGCACCGGCCGCGACACCGACGGGGCAAGACTGATGGCCGACGCGGTAGCCGCCAACCCTGAACCACCCCTCGAAATGCTCGCCGAAGTGTCGCGCGTCGCCGGCCGCCTCACCGCTCGCGGCGATCCAGCGGCGGCCGCCGGCTACTTCGAGCGCGCAGCCCGCATTCTGCACGCCGTCGGCAACCTCACCGCCGGCAGCGAGGTACAGCGCGACTTTCGCGACACCGGCGCAGGCCCCAGGGGCGTCAATGGCGTCGCCGCCGCGATGGTACGCGACGACCCGCCGCCCGACCTCGGCCCACCGATAGCCGCGGTCACTGAACGCATCGCCGCCCTCATCGACCTCGCGGCCCATCCGCCCCTCCTCGGCGCCGAAGCCCTCTCGCTGATCGCCGACACCCGCACTGCCCTGCACGCCCGCATCGTCGAGAGCGGGCCCGACGGCAGCGGCGGACCAGCCGCGGCCGGACACGACCCGGGCTTGATTTCGCTGCCGCTGGGACTTCACCGCGACCGCCAGTTCTCGATCGTCGCGCAGCCGCAGCCAACCGCCGCCGCGCGGGCCACGCTGCTGGCCATCGAACGGCTGGTCCACACCGCCCTGGCCCTCGCCCACGCGCGCGAACAGGACCGCGAACGTACCGCCCTGTGGCCCGAACCCTCGCCGGAACAGCAACTCGGCCTGGTGTGCGCTTCGGAGCGCATGCTCGACCTGGTCAAGTCGGTGCGCCGAATCGCGGCGTCAAACCTCACCGTGCTAATCACCGGTGAGACCGGTGTTGGCAAAGAGCTGTTCGCGCGCGCGTTGCACCAGGCGTCAGCCCGGCGCGATCGCGCCTTCCTGCCGTTCAACTGCACCACCGTGCCGCGCGAGATCCTCGACAGCCAGTTGTTCGGCCACCGCCGCGGGGCCTTCACCGGCGCCCAGGACGACTCGCCCGGGTTGATTCGCTCGGCCGCCGGCGGCACCCTGTTGCTCGACGAAATCGGCGAGATGAGCCTGGAGGCTCAGCCGAAGCTGCTGCGCTTCCTCGAGACCGGCGAAATCTTGCCGCTGGGCGAAACCCGGCCGCAGTTCGTGGATGTGCGCGTGGTCGCCGCCACCAACGCCAATCTCGAACAACTGGTGGCCGACGGGAGGTTCCGCGAGGACCTGTATTACCGCTTGAGCGTGATTCCACTGCAGGTGCCGCCGCTGCGCGAACGCCGCGAGGAAATCCCGCTGCTCGTCGAGCACTTCCTCGACAAGTTTTCACATGAGTTGCAGAAGCCGCACTTGCGGGTCGCCGAGGAAACGCTCGAGTACCTGGTACTGTATCGCTGGCCGGGGAACGTACGGCAACTGGCCAACGAAGTGCGGCGCATGGTGGCCCTGGCCGAGCCGGGCGCGGTGTTGATGCCCGAGCACCTGTCGGCGGTAATCGCCGCCACCCGCCGCACGGTGCCGGCCGACCAGCTCGTCCTCGAGCCCACCGAAATGGTGATGCGGATTGATCAGCCGCTAGCTGCCGCTACCGAACACCTGGAGCGCGCGCTCATCCAACGCGCGCTGAAGGCCTGCGACGGGAAGGTGGATGATGCGGCCAGAATGCTGGGGCTGTCGCGCAAGGGCCTTTATCTCAAGCGGCAACGCCTCGGAATCGAGTAACCACGCGCCGGCAGGACGGATTGGAACCCTTGCACGGGAATGCCCGCCAGGCGCTTGACCCCGGGACAAGCCGGACATACTGTCTGCAGGTTGGCTCCCAGCCCCCTCGTTCTGTCCCCGGGAGCCGTTAAAGCGCTGTGAGCCAGGCGATCGTGGATGCTTTGCCGGTACTGACGCGGGACGAATTGTGCCTGCGGGAGGTGCACGCGACCGACGCGGCGGCGCTCGTGGCGCTGTTCGCGCGGCCCGACGTGTCGGCGCACCTCGACCCGCCGCCGGCCACCGTCGACGAGTTCCTCACCTGGATCACCCTCAGCCAATCGCGCCGCGCCGACAACCGGGCGGCCTGCTACACACTACTGGCCGGCAACCAGGAAGTGTCAGGCCTGTTCATGGCGCTGCGCGTGGCAGGCGACAGCCGCGCCGAGATCGGCTTCGCCATGGCACCGGGCCTGTGGGGTTCCGGCGTCTTCAAGAGGGCCGTGGACCTCTACCTCGAGTTCCTGTTCAACGAATGGGGCGTCAAGACGCTGGTGGGCCGGACGCTGGTCCGCAACGCGCGCGGCGTCGGCGCCATGCGCAAGCTCGGCGCGACGATCGTGGAAGAGTCGGTCCGCAACGGCCAGCCTGAATATATCTGGACGCTGCAGCGGCAGAAGCCCGCTTAGCTCGTCGCCCTGAGAATTTCCCTGATCGCCTGGCGCACCTCCGGCGTCAGGTGGGCGTAGTTCGTGCCGGCGATCTCTCCCGCCAGTACACGCTCGATCTTCGCCATCACCAGGCTTTTTACCGGCGCGGGCAGCGCTCGGAACGGCGGCGAGTAGATCATGTAACTGAGCGGATACGTCTGCAGGCGCGTCTTCAGGTCGAGATCGCGAAGCGAGCGGCCCTTCGGATCACGGAGACCCTCAGCCGTGAACTTCTCGGCAAAGCCAGACGACCCTTCGATCGGACCGCCGGCAATCGGCGCCTCATCCACGAACAGCATGTACTCGACAATCGCGTCAGCGGCCTCCGCGACCCGCGACTCCGACGCCGGACCGCCGACCCGCGATTCCCACGTCGCGCGGGTGAACAGGTTGAACAGGTGCGCCTGGTGCTCCATCACCATCAGCGCAACGATGTCGCTGTACGGCGTGGGATAGCCGCCCAGGTCGAACTGCCCCTCGAGCGAGACGCGCGCCGGTGGCGGGGTGTCCACGCGCGCGGGCATGAATAACGGCAGATTCCCGGCATGCTTCGGCGGCACGCGCTTGCCCGTGACGTACCAACCGCCCCAGCGATCCGCGATCGGCCTGAAGTGATCCACGGTAAACCCGTTGGCGTAGTCGGTTTCGTCCTTGCGTGGGAACGTGCTGAGGATGGTCTGGCCTGGAACACCGAGCGTGTCCCATGACAAGTGGCAGCGCAGGCACTGCGACTCGCGGCCAATGCTCGGCGTGGCCGACCGCTCCTGGTGGACCACATAGAACACTGAGCCAAGCACCGGGTCTTGCGCCACGACCTCGAGCAGCCCGCTGCCCCGAACGAAGCCCACCGACACGTGATCGTTGAAGTAGATCGCGCGCGGGTTGGTCATGGTGATGTGCTGCGCCTGCAGGCTGGTCTGCGTGTAGACCAGCGTCTGCGACTCCACCGGGATCTGCAGCAGGTCGAGCACCGACCGGAGGTACCCTGACTTCTCGTCAAAGACGAGGGCCGCCGACTTGTCGGCGAGCTTCCGGTTAAGGGCGTCGACGACGGTATTGGCGTCGGTGGTGTTGTAGCGGATCGCCGGGTGGTTGATCGATTGGTCGAACGCGCCCTGACGCTGGGCGACCGCCGTCGAGACGGCGCTGCCCAGGGCCAGGCCCGCCAGCGCGAACAAGGTGGCCGGTTTCACCCTTTCAGGATATCGCTATCGTGCCAAGTCCGCCTAAAGGCGGACGCCACCCTGGTCAGGAGGCTACTTGCCGCCGAACCAGCTGGGAATCGGCATGTCCGCCATCGTTCGCAGGCCCGGCGCCACGCGCAGGATCTTCGGGATCGAGTTGACGGTGATCGAGGCGGTGGCGACGTCGCCGTGCAAGCCGCCGGCCACCTTCGAGGTCACGCGCGGGTGGCCTTCGACCGTGACCGCATCGAACGATTCGGGCGCGCCGAGATACGCCTCCATGTGGAGCGTGATCACCGGCTTGCCCTTGCTGTAGCCAATGCCGTCCTGGATGATGCCGCACACGTAGCCGGGGTCCACCGCGATCAGTTCGCTCTCGACCGCCACGTCGGCAATCTTCGGCTGAATTTCGTCGGTGACCTTATCGAGCTTCCAGCCCATCGAGTCGGCGATCATCTGCACGCTCTCGGCGAGGCCGACGTGACGCACGCTGCCATCCTTGACCTTGGCGGCGAACTGCTCTTTCGTCAGGCCAGAGCCAATCTTCTGCTGGAACGGCAGGCGGCGGGTGCGCGCGTCCTGGATGCGGTCGACGCGAATGCTGTCGACGCGCTCGCAGATGCCGGTCAGGGTGATCGGCAGCGCATCCATTGCGAAGCCGGGATTGACGCCGGTGCCGACGACGGCCACCTTGGCCCTCTTGGCCAGCGCATCGATCTTCTTCGCCAGCGCGCGGTTCTTGCCCACCGGGTACGACAGTTCCTCGGTAGTCGAGACGATCGCGACCTTCTTGCCGAGCACCTGTTCGATCTGCGGCATCACCTTCTTGAGCGACGAGCTCGTGCAGAGCACCGCCACGTCCGGCTTGCCGGCCTTGATCGCGCCAATCGCGTCGTTGGTGACGCGGATGCGCAGCTTCTTGTCGAGCCCGATGACCTGCCCGAGGTCGAGGCCAATCTTCGCGCGGTCGATGTCCACCGCGCCGACAATTTTGAAACCCTTGCGTGAAGCCACCTGGCGCGCGACCGCGGCGCCAATGGGGCCAAGACCATAGAGAAGCACTCGAATCGGCATAGGAACCTAGGATTATATAGGGTTACGATGGGTCCTGGTGAAGGACAGGAACGGACTTCGCAGACATCTTCTTCTGGCCTGGGTGGCGGTCCTGGCATTGACAGGGGGGCCTGGTGCCCAATCCCCCATCCCGCTTTCCCCGCAGAACGCCAGCTACGACATTGATGTGGCGCTGGACCCGGGGGGCCGCACCCTGACCGGTAGCGAGACCATCTCGTGGCGAAACACCGGTGCCATGGAGGCGTACTCCATCCGTCTTCACCTTTACTGGAACGCCTTCCGCCACACCGATTCCACCTGGCTGAAACAGCGGCGGCTCGCCGGCGACGACCCATTTCGCGCAGCCGCGGCCGATGACTTCGGCTACTCCGAGATCGCCACCATCGTGGTCCTCAATGACGATGGGAGCGTGCGGGAAGACCTGAAGCCGGTGCTCCGCTACATCTCGCCGGACGACCAGAACACCAGCGACCGCTCCCTGGCGTCGGCCGCGCTCGCCACGGCCGTCAAGCCCGGCGAAACCCTTCGCCTCCGCATCACCTGGACCGGCAAGTTCCCGAAGAACTTCGATCGCACCGGCGTCATCGGCAACTACTTCTTCGTCTCGCAGTGGTTCCCCAAGCTGGGCGTGTTCGAAGCCGGCGGCTGGACCGCCCGCCAGTTCTTCGCCAATGCCGAGTTCTATTCCGACTTTGGCCTCTACGACGTCCGCATGACGGTGCCCTCGGGCTGGACGCTCGGCGCCACGGGACGCGAACAGTCGCGGACCGACGCGGCCAACGGCCGCACCACGCATCGCTACGTGCAGGATGACGTGCACGACTTTGCGTGGACGACGAGCCCGGACTTCATCGAGAAGACGCAGCGGTTCGAGCATGCGGGGCTGCCGCCGGTCGACATGCGCCTGCTGCTGCAACCGGAGCACGAGAGCCTGGCCGATCGGCACTTCGCCGGCACCGCCGCGGCGCTTCGCTATTACGGCGAGTGGTACGGCCCGTACCCCTACGGACACATCACGATCGTTGATCCCGCGTTCCAGAGCGACTCGGGCGGCATGGAGTACCCGACCATCTTCACCGGCGGGGCCCGCTGGCTGTCTCCGCGCGGCACCAACGACCCCGAGTACGTGGTCCTGCACGAGGCCGGGCACCAGTGGTGGTACGGGATGGTCGCCAACAACGAAACTGAGCGCGCCTGGCTGGACGAGGGGCTGAACGAGTACTCGGACTCCCGCGTGCAGGCCGTGGCGTTGCAACCGAACTACCTGGTCCAGCGGTTCTTTGGCGACTTCATCCCCTGGCAGTTCCGCGACATCCCGCTGAAGCGCGCGACCGACACCAACTGGATGAACACCTACCGCCGCGCCGGCGATCGCGATGCGCTGGCAACGCCGACCTACGCGCTGTGGCCCGGCACGCACCAGGCCCAGTCGTACCACAAGGCCGCGCTCATGCTGCACACGCTCGAGCGAAGGCACACCTGGGAAGTGATGCAGAAGGTGCTGGCCACGTTTTTCACGCGCTGGCAGTTCAGGCATCCGCAACCCGACGACTTCTTCGCCACCGTGGAGGAGGTCACGGGCCAGCCGCACGCCTGGTTCTTCGACCAGCTCTATCGCAGCTCCAACAGGTTCGATTACGCCATTGATCGGCTCGACAGCGTGCCGGTGGTGGCGCGGGGCCTGAACGATGCGCTCGCTTTCGAAGAGAAGGCGCCGGCCGGGACGTATCGGACCACGGTGGTGGTGCGGCGCCTCGACGCGGGCATCTTCCCGGTTGACGTGCTGGTCACCTTCAGCAACGGCGAACAGGCGCGCGAGACCTGGGACGGCCGCGCCCGCTGGCATGCGTTCACATTCGAACGCCCGGTCCAGGCCGTGTCGGCGCAGATCGACCCCGAGCGCGTGCTGCTGCTCGACACGAACTTCACCAACAACAGCAAGACGATGACGCCCGCGACCGACACGGCAGCGGCGAAGTGGTCGCTGCGCTGGATGGTGTGGCTCCAGGACCTGATGATGACCTACGCGTTCTTCGTATGAGTGCCGGCGCCGCGTTCCTGGACGGCTTGATGCGCGTGAAGCACGCGCCATGGCTCGTGCTCGGCCTGTGGCTGTCGACGCTGCTGCTTGCCTTGCCGCTGTCGCTGGCCCTGCACGGACTAATCGGCCAGCACCTCGGCGACAGCCTGGCCGCGCAGGCCGCCGCCGACGGCATGAACTTCGACTGGTGGAACGAGTTCCTGGCGCAGTCGTCGGGCGTAGGCCAGACGTTCGTCCCGGCGATCCTCGGCTTCGCGGCGGTGCTCACGAACCTGGCCGGCCTAGCCGACGGCGGCGGGCCGCCCTCGCCGGTCGTGTGGGTCGTCGCGGCCCAGTTGCTGGTCTCGACCTTCCTGGTTGGGGGCGTACTGGACCGCCTGGCGCGCGATCGCGCCATCGGCGCAGGCGCCTTCTTCGCGGCTTGCGGCGTGTACGTCTTCCGCTTCCTCCGGCTCAGCGTGGTCACGCTCGCGGTTTACGCGTTCCTGTTCATCACCGTCCACCGCTGGCTCTTTGATGCGGTCTACCCGCGCCTGATCGACGGCCTGACGGTCGAGCGAACAGCGTTCGGCTATCGGCTGGCTTTCTACGCCGTGTTCGCCGCGCTGGTCCTGCTCGCAAACCTGGTGTTCGACTATGCGAAGGTGCGGGCGGTGGTCGAGGACCGGCGCAGCATGATCGGCGCGCTGTCGGCGGGCCTCAGGTTTGTGCGCCGCAACCTTGGCGCGACCATCGGCCTGTACGCGCTCAACTCGCTGGCGTTCCTGGCGGTGTTGTTCCTCTACTACCTGGCCGCGCCGGGCGCGGCGGCCAACGCGCTGGCGTTCGCCATTGGGCAGGTGTTCATCGTGCTGCGCGTGGTCATCCGCCTGCAGTTCGCGGCCTCGCAAACGGCCTTGTTCCAGGGCCGTTTGGCGCATGCCGGCTACACGGCGCGCCCGGTCGCGAAGTGGCCGGACTCGCCGGCGGCGGAAGCGATCGGCCCGGCGTGAGACATAAATAAACCTGCTTCACTTTTTCGAAACACGTAAATGTAAAGCAGGTTGACTTTCTACAACGCATCCACGCCGGCGGCGGAGGCCGCGGCGTGGCGCAGCTTCTCGCGGGCGTCGATGGCGGTCGCGCGCAGCAGTGGTTCGCTGTCTTTTGCCCACTCGTCCAACGTGGCGGCAAACCGCGTCAGCCGCATCTCGCCCATGGCGTAGGCCGCGCACGAACGCAGCCACGGGTCCTGGCTGAGCGCCATCACCTCGATGGCCTCCTCGCGGTCGCCGAGGGCCGCCCCGAGCATCCGGTTGGCCGTCTCGATCCGGGACGAGACCGGGACTTCACGGTCGAACAGCGGAATCAACACGGACCGCACTTCCGGCGGCAGCACCGAGTCCAGGAACTCGACGGCGTTGTCGTGGACGACCGGATCGTTCGACTGGAGGCCGACGTGGGCGCTGTGCATGTCGTACTGCGGGTAGAGGATCTTGAGCAGGCGGAAGATCCGCTCCGCCTCCTTCTCGATCGACTCCCGCAACCCGTACGCAATCGGGTTGGCATCGTCTTCGAGCGAGGCGCCCAGCGTGCCGAGCACCTGGTACGACCGGTAGTGCCCCATGATCTCGGCCGCGAGCACCGACTCGATCAGCTTGCGATCGGTGGATCGCTGCGGGTGCTGCTGTCCCAGTTTGTTGAGGGCGGCGATGACGTGGTAGCGCAGGATCACGTCCCGGTCGAGTACGCTTTCGGTGAGCACCGACTGGGCGGCCTGCGACCCGATCGCCTGCAGGACCTTGGGAATCTCGCGGCGGACGTCGGTGTTCAACTCCTCATCGGTCAGGTAATCGCGCAGTGTGCCGACAATGCGGTCGCCAAACTCGGCCAGGGCGGCGATGGCGGCTTCGGCCAGCGACGGGTCGGCCAGGCGCTCGATCAGGGTCGCGGTCAGCGTCCGCTTCTTCAGCTTGCCGGCCGCGGCAATGGCCGCCCGCGCCACCTCAACGTCCTCATCGTCCAGCAACGTGCGCAGCTCGCGTTCGAACAGGTCTGGCAGCGTGCCGATCAGGCGGGCCGCCTCGAGCCGGGTGCGCAGGGCCTGGTCGCCCTGTTCCTCGGCCATCCGGGCCAGCATGAGCCGCGACGCTTCGACGTTCTGGGTCGCGCCAGGGCGGGCCAGGAACGCGACCACCGCGGCGCGAATCGAGAAATCCTCGAAGTCGCCGAGCGACTCGATCCGCGCCAGCGGGTCGGCCTGGTCGAAGGTCGTCAGGTAGAGCAACGCCTCGGTGCGCACCTCCAGGCTGGGGTCGCGCAGGAGCTCCTCGACCTCGGCCTTGACGCTGGTATCGCCGGCGCGCGCGAGCAGCGCGACCGCCTGGCGCCGAATCTCGGGCTGCTCGTGACGCAGCAGGCCGCGGACCGCCGGGTGCACCTTGCGGTCGTGCGCCATCTCGAACAGGCTCAGCGCGTAGGCGATTTCCCGGGTCGTGCCCTTGAGGCGCGACGAGATTAGCGCCGTGGCGTCACGATCCATCACCGGCATCGAGGCCCGCTCGGAATCAACCCGATGCTGGTGGATGCTTTCACGCAGGTTCTCGACGTACTGGCGGCGCGCGATCCACGCCGCCACCAGCCAGGCGCCAAGCAGCACGACGCCGACGCGCGACATCTCGACCGCCGACCACTGCAGCGCCGCGGCAAAGAGCAGGATGATCAGGCCGCCGCCGGCGTCGCCCAGCCGGTAGACCACGGTGTCGATGAACGACTTGACGCGAAAGGTGTGGGCAGCCGGCACCGGCAGGTACAGCAGCTCAGTGGTCGCCTTGTCGATCGAGTAGCGCAACACCTGGTCGCTCGCCTTGAGGGCCGACGCCGCCACCAGGGTGCCCAGCAGGACGACGCCGAGCGAACCCATGAGCATGGCGGTCGGCACGATGAACAGGGCCGCGCCGACGCCGGCCGTGCGCAGCACGCGCCCGGTCAGCAGCAACTGGAGCAACAGCGACATGACCCCGGCGATCATGTTGAAGGTGCCGAAGAACATCGCCAGCTCGTCCGTGCCGGGAATCGCCGCCTTGGCAATGGCCTTGAACTGCCAGCCGGCGATGGTGGTGGTGAGTGCCGAGATCAGGATCAGCGCCGCGATCGCGCGCAGGTAGGGCGAGTCGCGCACCAGCGCCAGGCTGCCCCACAGCGTGCCGGAATCGGTCTCGGTGCCGGCGGCGGGCATGTCGTTGCCGACGTAGTCGGGACGATTGCGCCAGATCCAAATCACCAGGCCGGCGCAGCCAAAGAGCGACAGCGCGATGAAGGCCAGCATGTTCTCGGTGCCGAAGCGTGAGACGCCCTCGCGGGTCGCGAACCCGCCGACGATCCAGCCCAGGATGGCGCCGCTGCCGATGAACCCGAACGACCGCTTGGCCTCGCGCGTGGTCATTACGTAGTTGGCCAGCGTCCAGACCTGCGACGGCGCGAGCACCGAGAACACGCCGACCCAGATATAGATGGCGATGAACAGGGCGCCCGACTCGGTCACGGACGAGGCCGCCCAGGTCCAGAACAGGATGGCGTTGGCGGCAAAGAACAGGATGCTGCCGACCAGCAGGTTCCGGAGGTTGGTGCGGTGGCCGATCCACAGGTAGACGCTCGCGGCGACGCCGACCAGGACGGCGATGGCAATGTCGACGTAAGGCAGGTCAATGGCGCGATATCGGTCCAGGAACAGCGCGTCGCGCGCCGCCTTGCTGGTGACGCTGCTGGCCATGGTCAAGAACAGGTAGGCGAAGAGCGGGAAGGCGCGACGAAGTTCGCGGCCGGAGAGGCCAAGCACGCGTTCAGCAAGACTTAGCATCACGACCTGCGGGAGTTTACCTTAGGATAAGATTCGGGCATCTCGCAGCCCATGCTCTCTCGCATCCTTAGCCCCATCGTCCAGTTGCGCAACGGCGAGTCAACGACCGCGCTGCTGATGTTCCTGTACTCGTTCCTGGCGATGACGAGTTACAACATCGTCAAACCGATCACGCGGTCGGAGTTCATCTCGAGCCTGGGCGCCGACAACCTGCCGTGGGTGCAGTTCGGCGTGGGCGTGCTGATCGGGTTCCTGATGCAGGGCTACACCGTGCTGATGAAGCCGGTGCCGCGGCGCTGGACCATCCCGGTGACGCAGGCCGGCATGGCGGGACTGCTGCTCCTGTTCTGGTTCCTGTTCACCACGATCGGCGCCGACTGGATCGCGGTGGCCTTCTACGTGCTGGCGGCGATCCTCGGCATCCTGTTGATCAGCCAGTTCTGGACGCTGGCCAACGACGTGTACGATCCGCGGCAAGCCAAGCGGATCTTCGGGTTCATCGGCGGCGGCGCCAGCCTGGGTGGGGCCACCGGAGCGGCGCTGACGACGTTCCTGGTCGAGTCGATTGGCGCCAAGCAGATGCTGCTGTTGAGCGCCTCGATCATGGGCCTGTGTTTCCTGATCGTCACCTTCATCATGAAGCGCGAGCAGGCGGCCGGCACCAGTGATGCCACCAAGACCGGCGAGGACGAGGGCGTCAGCGGCGGCGAGGCGATCCAGTTGCTGCGCTCGTCGCGCCACCTGCAGGTGATTGCGCTGGTCATTGGCTTCGCGGCGATCGGCGCGGCGATCATCGAGCAGCAGCTCAACATGGCGGCGGCCGAGGCCAAGGGCGCCGGCAACGCCGACGCGATCGCGGCGTTCCTGGCCCAGATCACGGTCTACCTGTCGCTGGTGGGGTTCGTCATCCAGGTGGGGCTCACCAGCCGCATCCACCGGGTGCTGGGCATCGGCTTCGCGCTGCTGGTGCTGCCCATGAGCCTGGGCACCACCGCCGTGATCATGCTGTTCAACCGCGCGCTGTGGGCACCGGGCCTGGCGCGGGTGCTCGACACCTCGCTGCGCTACACCGTGGACAAGACCTCGCGCGAAGTCCTGTTCCTGCCGCTGCCGTCGGAACTGAAGTACCGCGCCAAGCCGTTCATCGACGTGACCGTTGATCGCATGGCCAAGGGCATGGGCGCGCTGTTGATCCTGGTCCTGATCAAGGACTGGGGCTTTGGCCTGAACTGGCAGCAACTGAGCTACGCCAGCCTGACCATGGTCGGGTTGTGGGTGGCCACGGCGATGCTGGCGCGCCGCGAGTACCTGCGGACGTTCCGCCGCAGCATCGAACGGCAGGACGTAGCGCCCGAGGAGCTGCGCTCGACGAACCTCGGGCCGGGATCAATCGAAACGCTGGTCAGCGAGCTGTCGCACCCCGAGCCGCGGCGCGTGCTCTACGCCATCGACCTGCTCGACGCGATGGACAAGCGGCACCTGGTCACGCCGCTGCTGATGGCGCACGAGTCGGCCGAGATTCGCGCCCGCACCCTGGGCGTGGCCGAAGCGACGGGCCAGGCGGCCGCCGACCGCTGGCTGCCGCGAGTGGAACGGGCCCTGAAGGATCCCGATGCGTCGGTGCGGATCGCCGCGGTGGGCGCGCTGGCGGCGCTGCGCGGCCAGGCGGCCGCCGATGTCATGCGGCCGTTCCTCAGGGACCGCGACCAGAACTTGTCGATTGTCGCGGCGTCGGCGCTGGCCTCGAGTGCGCAGGCCGCCGACGTGGCCGCCGCGGAAGATCAGCTCCGGCGGTTCTCAAGCGACACGCGCGAGCAGGCGACGCCGGCCCGGCTGCTGGCCGCGCGGGCCCTGGGCGACGTCGCCAACCCGGCGTTCCGCCCGTTGCTGGTGCCGTTGATGTACGACTCGAACGTCGACGTCGCGCTGGCCGCGATCGAGAGCGCGGGCCAGCTGGGCGCGCAGGACTTCCTGTTCGTGCCACCGCTGGTGTCGCTGCTGCGGAACCGGCGGCTGAAGTCGGCCGCCCGCCAGGTGCTGGTCGGCTACGGCGAACCGGTAGTGGCGCCACTCGCCTATTTCATGCTCGACCGCGAAGAGGACATCTGGGTCCGGCGGCACGTGCCGTCCACGCTCGGCCAGCTCCCGTTCCCGTCATCGGTCGCCGCCCTGCTCACCGCCCTGGAGGATTCGGACGGCTTCCTGAAGTTCAAGGCCGTGTCGGCTCTCGAGCGCATTCGCCGAACCAGCCCTGAACTTGCGCTCGACGCGCCGGTCATCACGCGGCACCTGCACGCCGAGGCCGGCCTCGCGTATAGCGCCCTGACGCTGCATCACAACCTGTTCGTGGCCGGGGGCCTCGATACCGAGTCCCTGCTGGCCCGCTCGCTCAAGGAGAAGCACCACCGCCGGCTGGGCCGCACGTTCCAGCTGCTGGGCCTCCTCAATTCTCCGTCGGATATTGCCGCGGTGCGGCACTCGCTCGAGGACGACGACCCGAAGGTCCGCTCGCGCGGCATCGAGTACCTCGACAACCTGCTGGCCGGCGAGGTGCGCAAGCGCGTGATGATCCTGGTCGAGGACATGCCGACGGACGAACGCATCCGCAAGGGCAACGTCATCTACCGCACCCGCGTCCGCGACGTGGAAGACACCATGGCGCAGCTGCTGCACGACGAAGACGAGTCGATCGCCGCGGCGGCCGTGCTGCTGGTCGAGGCGCGCGGCATGTGGTCGCTCGCCGACGACCTGGAACACGTGCTCGCCCACCGTGACGCCAGGGACCAGCACGTGTTCGAGGCGGCGTCATGGGCGCTGGCGGCGCACCGCATGCCGGCCGACCGGCGCCGGGAACTGTGGCAAGAGCCGCTGCCGTCGGCCGAGCTCGCCGATCGGCTCCGGCGGTTGCCGCTCTTCGAATACACGCCGGTCAACGACTTGTTCCGGCTGGCGCGCCTGGGCCGCCAGGAGCGATTCGAGGCGGGCCGCACCTTGTACCAGCGCGGCGAACAGCCGCGAACCGTCCAGTTCCTGCTCGACGGGACGACGCGCGGCTCGGGCAGCGGCGGCGTAACCGAGATTGCCGCACCGGCGCCCCTGGCCGTGGAACAGGTTCTCGAAGGCTCGCCCATGCCCGTCACCGTGGTCGCGGCCGAGCGCGTCATCAGCCTGGTGCTGACCAACGACGAGTTCCTGGCGTTGTTGTCGGAGAACGTCGAACTGGCCGAGGGCCTCTTCCGGCTGATGATTCACACCCATCAGCTCGACGCCGGCCATACGTTGATTCACGGTGCGGTGGCACCCGAGCTGAAGCAACGGATCGCGACGGAGCTGCAGCCGGTGGATCGGCTGTTGCTGCTGCAGTCGAGCCCGCTGCTGGCGCATGCGACGGCCGCGCAGCTCTGGCGCCTGTCGGCGATCGCGCGGCCGGTGACGCTGGCCGCGGGCACCGAGGCCCTGACGCGCGGCGGCGAGGCGGCCATCCTGATCGTGCTCGGCGGCTCGTTGCGCGTGGACACCGCTGACGGCGAGTCGGCCACGGCCACCGCCGGCGACGTGATCGGCATGTACGAAACCCTGGGCGGGTCACGCTTCGGTGCGACCGTGACGGTGCTGTCGACGGTGACCGCGCTCAAGCTCGAGCGCGACTCGTTGTTCGAGCTGCTGGCGGATCACACCGACCTGCTGCAGGGCGTGTTTTCGATCCTGCTCAGGCGCGGGAAGTAGGCAGCGTCACCTCGAACACGGTTTCGACCTTCGGGACGCTGCGGACGGCCACGCTGCCGCCGTGGCGCTCGACAATCGCCTTCACAATCGACAAGCCCAATCCCGATCCTGACTGGGACCGCGAGCGGTCGGCCTTGTAGAAACGGTCGAAGACGTGGGGCAGGTGCTCGGCGGGAATGCCCAGCCCGTTGTCGCTCACGGTCAGCTGCACCCGGCCGCCGTCGCGCCGGGCGCCAAGGCGAACGACCCCACCGGGCGGCGTGTGCTTGAGGGCGTTGGCCGCCAGGTTCTGCAGCGCCTGTTCGATGCGCATGGGATCGCCGACCAGCCGCAAGTCCTCGTCGTGGAGCTCGACGATCACGGCCACCTGCTGGTCCTCGGCGGTCTGGGCGTGACGCTCGGTGACGCGCTCGAACAACTCGCCGACATCCACCGATTCCTGCGCCAGCAACATGCCGCCGGCCTCGAACCGCGCGAGGTCCAGCAGGTCGCCGACCAGGCGTTCGATGCGCTCGCCTTCCTCCTGGATCACCTTCACGGCGCGGGTGCCTTCCTTGCTCGGCGGCGCAAACTGCGGCAGGGCCAGGGTCTCGGCGTAGCCGCGGATCGCCGTCAGCGGTGTCATCAACTCGTGCGACACGTCGGCCAGCAATTGGCGGCGCGCGCGGTCGGCTTCGATCAGCTGCGCCTGCCGCGCCGCCAGGTCGCCGGCCATGCGGTTGAACGCCTCGGCCACGGCCGACACCTCGTCGCCCCCGATCGCGGGCGCGCGAGCCGACAGGTCGCCGTCGCCAAACCGGCGCGCGGCATCCTCGAGCGCGCGCAGGCGTGCCTGCGCCGGGCGGAAGATGACCAGGGCCGCGAGCGCAGTGCCGGCGATCAGCAGCAGGAGCGCGCCAATCGCGAGCGGCGTCCCGACCTCATCGGCGGCGCGGCGCAGACCGGTCAGCGGCGGCACCCACACGACGGCGACCACCTCGCCGTTGCTCTGAATCGGCGCCATCACCGGCCCACGCCGCGGCCCGCCGAATGGCGTGCGCGGCATCGCGCCCGGCGGCGGGCCACCGGCGTCGGGGGGCGGACGGCGTGAGCGGCCCGACGGCCCCCCTCGTCCAACACCTGACGGCCCGGATCGGCGCTTGAACGGCCCTGGCATCCGCATACCGGCAGGCACGTCGATGTTCGGTGGCGCCACCACCCGGCCATCCGCGAAGATGATCGCCGCGGGACGGTGGAGTTCGCTGATGCGGCGGCGGGCATACGCCTCGAGGTCGAGAGCGGGGTCGCGGGTCAGCGCCGATTCGAACTCCGACGCCACCAGCTCCGCAAAATCGCGGCCCATGCGCTCGGGCATGCCGCCCTCGGTTTCGCCCGCGACCCAGATGAACAGCCCGACCTGCAGGCCCAGCGTGATGGCGAGGAACAGGATCAGGCCGAGGCCAATGCGCCAATAGAGACTGCGGCCGAACGAGCGAGTCTTAGACATCGGCGCACTTGTAGCCACTGCCCCACACGGTGAGGATGGTGGCCGGGTTGGCTGGATCTTCTTCCACGCGCCGGCGCAGCCGCTTGACCAGCGAGTCGACACTGCGTTCGGTGACGTAGGTGGAATCGGGCCACACGCGCGTCAGCAGCGCCTCGCGGCTGAAGACAATGCCCGGATGCGTCGCGAGCACGAACAGCAGTCGGAACTCCTGCGCGGTGAGGTCCACTTCCTTGCCGCGGACACGCAGACTCCGCCGCGCGGGGTCGATGTGCAGTCCATGTATTTCTACCGGGCGTTCACCGGCCGACGCGGCCTCGGCCTGCAGCTGCGATCGCCGTGGCCGCCGCAACAGCGCCCGCACCCGGGCGACCAGCTCACGAATGCCGAACGGCTTGGCGAGATAGTCGTCCGCGCCACTTTCAAGGCCCAGCACCTTGTCGCTCTCCTCGCGCCGCGCGGTGAGCATCAGGATCGGCACGTCCTGGTTCGGCCCTTCCCGCCGGATCGATCGGCAGATCGAGACGCCGTCCATGCCGGGCAGCATCAAGTCGAGGACGATCAGGTCGTACGACCGCGACGCGGCTCGCGCCAGCCCTTCCAGTCCATCACCCACGGCCTCGGTCTCGAGACCCTCGAGGCCGAGATGCAAGACGATGAGATCGCGGATGTGCGTGTCGTCTTCGACGACCAGGACGCGGGACATTACCTAGAAGTGTTCCACAAGTTGTGAGGCTTGCCCCGCCGAAGCCTTGGCGAAGGCGGGCTGCCACAGTTTTCTCACATCCCGGACACAGCGCTGCCACGAGAATCCCGTCTCATAAGCTAGAAAGAGAGAGACCACATGACCAAGACACTGAAAACTTCCCTCGCCGCTGGGTTCGTCGCGGTCGTCCTCGCGGCCGGCTCGGGACTCGTACTCGCCCAGGACGGTCAAGGACAACGCCGCGGTCCCGGCCCGGGCATGGGCGGGCCAGGCATGCGCGGTCCTGGCGGCCCCATGGGTATGGGCATCGGCCCCGGTTTCCGCCAGCTTGACCTGACCGACGACCAGAAGGCGCAGGTCAAGGCGATCGGTGAATCGCACCAGGCCGAGTTCAAGGCGGTGGGCGAAAAGATGCGTGCCGCGCGCGAAGGCATGCGCGCACTGATCGAGGCCGACACGCTCGATGAGTCGGCGGTGCGGGCGAAGAGCGTCGAAGTGGCGGCCGCCGAGGCCGATCGGGCCATCCTGAACGCCAAAGTCCGGACCCAGACGCTGCAGATCCTGACCGCTGAGCAGTTGGCGAAATTGAAGGAGCAGCGGGCCGCTCGCGAAGCGCAGCCGCGCAAGCAGCGCCAGCCCGGACGTCGCTAGCAGGTGGAGGCAACCCCTTCCTGGGGTTGCCTCCCACTTACTTCACCGGGCTCCACCGCCACTCCATACTTGCTTCCTTGCCGTTGTTGGTGCCCTCGATCCGCGCCCGCAGATCGGCGCCGTCCTTCCAGTAAACGATCCGCTGCGGAAAGTCGTGCGACGGGTTCTCGAACACCACCCGCGTGCCGCTGACTTCCTTCAACGGAAACGGCGTGGCCGGCGACCGCCCGTCCGGCATCGACAGGTACACGATCGCGTCGCCCTGCTGTTCGATGCGCAGGAACTCGAAACTGAGCGTGCGCCCCTTGCCGACATCGCGGTGCATGCCAATCATCGAGTTGCCCTTCGGCGCGGTCCAGTGCTCTTCCATCTCGATGCCCCGCGAGGTCCCGTTCCAGGAACCGGCCAGCCAGGCGAGCGAGTCGAGTGTCGGTTTGGCCTGCCGGCCTTCCACGGCCGTCGCCATCACGACCAACAGTGCCACCAGTCCCAAGCTCTGCCTCATGAGCCTAAGAATAGTGCCCCGCCCTCACCGGCACAACGCCAGGCCGGCTCGTAACGACAGAAAGATCGTTCTCGGGATGGATGCGGAACCGCTCCGCGCCGGGCAGGGTCAGCGTCCGCGAAACGCCAGGTAGGCGACGATGACGACGATGATGATCAAAACGACGCGGGCGACGCCCATCATCTTCGTGCCGGCCACGTGGCGGGTGTCCTTGGGCTTGAGGCCAGTGACGGCAGCAATCGCCACGATGACCACAGCGATTCCGAGCCAGCCAAGCCAAGTCATACCAGCAGCATACGCCCGTTGCCGCCGGCGCCGGGGACCTAGTTGCGCGAGGATGAGCTGGCTGACGGTGCGGATGCGCGCAACAGGCGAAGCCCGTTCAGCGTGACCGCGACCGTGGCACCGGTGTCGGCGAGCACCGCCAGCCACAATGGGGCGGCGCCGAAGACCGCGGAGACCAGGAATGCGGCCTTGGTCGCGAGCGCGAGCGTGACGTTCTGGCGGATTACGTTGACGGCGCGCCTGGCGTGACTGACCAGGAACTCGAGATCTTCTGGATGATCGCAAGTCAGCACCACGTCCACCCGGTCGAGCGGGACGGTCGCCGTGGTTCGGCACTGCACGATCACACCGGCCGAGGCTAGCGCCACGACGGTGGGTGCCGACGCGAGGGCCGCCCGCTCGAGCGGCGATCCGCCCTTGAACAACACACCGCGCTTGGCGGCCGAGGTCAGCGCCGCCACGATCGTCACCGGCGTGGAGATGACCAGGGCGCACGGACAGGCCAGCACCAGGAAGATCAGCCCGCGATAGAACCAGGTCTCCCACTGCCCATCAACGAGGGGAGGACCAAGTGCCACGGCGAGCGCCGCAAAGGTGACCGCCGGGGTATAAATGGCGGCGAATTTCTCGATCCACCGCTCGACATTCGCGGATTCATGGCCACGCTCCTCGCCCCACCCGGGTTCATGTCCCACAAGGGCGGCGACCGCGTGACGCGCCCGATCGATGCTCCACGCCTCCATCAAGTGGGCGAGCGCAAACAGGAACGCGACCGCCGCCGCTTCCGCCCACTGGCCGATCATCGCCGCGCCGAGCGTCGACAGGCACACCAGCACGTGCATGTCGAGATGCAGGTGGCGCAACGACGTGACGGCGCGCGGGATCATCGGCGCCAGGCCGGCCACCGCCGACAGGGCGTAGGCGACGACCGCGCCGCCATGGTGCGAGTGCCCATCCTCGCCATGGCCGAACAGGGCTTCCGCCCAGGTGTCGGCATTCACGCCGTCGATGATCCAGCCGGCGGCAAATGCCACCAGGCTCGCCCCCGCCCACCACTTGGCGTAGTCGTGATGATGGTGATGGTGCTCGTGATGATCGTCGCCGACGACATCACCGGCGTCGTGGGTATGAGCGGTCAGGCCGGTGCCGGCCACGGCCGCGAGCACCGCAGACGCGGGCACGATCGACGGATCGTAGGTGACGTCAACCCGCCTGCCGACCAGGTCGAAATTGAGCGCGGTCACACCCGGACGATTCAGCGCGCGACGAATCAACGCCGCTTCGTCAGCGCAGTCCATCCCGGCCACGTGCAACCGGAGGACAGTGGGCTGGGACACTACAGCGCCTGAACAGCAGCCAGCACTTCTTCGGCGTGGCCGTCGACCTTGACCGCGTCCCAGCGCTTCACGACCTTGCCATCGGGCCCGATCAGGTAAGTGGTGCGCGCCACGCCCATGTACTTGCGGCCGTACATGGATTTCTCCTGCCACACGCCGTACTTCTCCATCACGGAGTGATCCTCGTCGGCCAGCAGCGGGAACGTGAGGTCGTACTTCTTCGCGAACTTCGCCTTGCTCTTCGAGTCGAGCATGCTCATGCCGAGGACGGCGGCCTTGCTCTTCTTGAACCTCGGCAGGTTGTCCTGGAAGGCGCACGATTCCTTGGTGCAGCCCGGGGTGTCGTCCTTCGGATAGAAGTAGATCACCACCGGCTGGTTGGCATAGTCGGCGAGGGAATGCGTCTGGCCCGCCTGGTCGGGCAACGAGAAGGCGGGCGCTTTCTTACCGGGTTCGATCATCGGTTCTCCGTGGGCGGGCTAAAGCCCGCCCCTACGTAGGGGCGCACTTTAGTGCGCCCGACTTATTGGGCGGTAGTGGTGGCCGCGCGAGAGAATGGCACGGCCGCATGCGACCGTCGCGGCTCGGCACCGCCCTCGACCGTCTTGTTGGCGACGTCCACCGTAATGGCCGCGGCGTAACCGTAACGCACTTCACCCTTGCGGCCGATCCGCTGGAACTTGTGGCCGCGGTCGATCAGGTTGTCCAACAGGCCGCGCGGAAAGCGATCCTCGATCTCGACGCGCCCGCCGTTCTCGAGCGGATCCGCCGGGTCGCGGCCGGGCAGGAACCGCGGCGCCTCGATCGCCGCCTGGGCGCCCAGCTTGCCGTCGATCACGCCGGTGATGATGTTGTAGACCGACACCGGGATCCACGCGTTGCCGGCACACCCCACCGCCAGCCGCGGCACTTCATCGCCGTTGGCCTTCTGCTCGAACACCAGCGTCGGAACGCTGGCCGTGCTGGACCGCGTCAACGGCAAGAGGCTGCCGTAGGCGCCGGCGGTCAGCCGGTTCGACCGCAGGTGGTTGTTGTAGAGAAAGCCGAGGCCCTTCGACACGTAGAAGGTGCCGCCCCAGGTGCTGAGCGTCTGCGTGACGGCAATCATGTTGCCTTCCGCATCGGCCACGGCAAACGAGGTGGTCCCGGTGCTGATGCGCGGCGCCGGAGCCGTCGGCGTCGCCGGCTCCTCCTCGGGCGGCTGCCGCTCGTAGCGCGACGCCTTCTTTGGATCAATCTTGGCGAACAGCTTCTTGGCATGCTCGGCGGTCAGGTGTTCCTCGAAGTCCACCGGCCAGCGTTCGGGATCGGCCACGCGCCGGAGCGGATCACGCACCTTCCACGATTCCACGAGGTAGTGGAGGTACTCCGGATCGCTCGAGGCGCGCGCGCCGGCCGCCGGCTGGTAGTTCTCGAGCACGTGCAGCGACTCGAACAACTGGATACCGGTCGACACCGGCGGGCCGCCGGCATACAGCGTGTGGCCGCGATACCGGCCCATCACCGGGGTCCGCTCGATCGCGCGATACTGCGCCATGTCGGCATAGGTCAGGATGCCGCCGTTCGCCTCCATGTCGGCGGCGATCTGCTTTGCAATCTCGCCACGATAGAACGCGTCGGCGCCGCCCTTTTGGATCGCGCGCAGCGTATTGGCGTAGTCCTTGTTGAAGAACCGCTCGCCGGGCTTGGGGACCTTGCCGCCGGGCAGGTAGATCTTCGCGGCCTCGGGCCACTTCTCGAGAAACCGACGACCTTCGGCAATGCTCGAGGGCAGGCCCTCGTCCAGGATGAACCCCTCATCCGCCAGCGCAATCGCCGGTGCCACGAGGTCTTCCCACTTCACCTTGCCGCTGCCGTAGTGGCGATAGGCGTAGTCAAGTCCGGCCACCACGCCGGGAATGTTGGCGGCGGCCGGACCGTCGGCGACAATGCGGCCGTCCTGCATCAGCAACGAGTTGTCGGCCGTCGCGCGAATTGGCGTCATGTCCTTGTATTCGATCACCGTCGGCTTCTTCATGCCCTTGAGGTAGAGCACCGCCGAGCCGTCACCGCCGACGCCCGACGCCTCAGGCTCGACCACGCCGAGCGCGAACGACACGGCGATCATCGCGTCCACGACGTTGCCGCCTTTCTCGAACGCCAGCCGACCGGCCTCGGACGCCAGCGGATGTCCCGACACGACGACGGCGCCGTTCGAGGTCACCACCGGCTTGATCAACGGCTGCGCGGCCACCATCTCGTCGATCACCGCCTCGAGATCGCGTTCAGCCTTGGCGGCGGTGGCGCGCGGGCGGAACTGGTCGCGCAGGCCGGCCCACTTCTCGGCGGCAGGCGGCGCGGAATAGTACAGCGTGCGCAGCGTGTTCCAGACGCGATCGAAGACCGCGGTGTAGGTGGTGGGCGACGGCGCGATGTCGGCGGCCACCACGCCGCCCTCTTCGTGGACCGGCAGCGGCGCGGCCACACGCCACAACTGGAACGCGGCATTCAAGGCGAACAGCGGCGGCGCTTCGATCTCGCTGCGAAGAGGATTGCCGTTGTAGACCGGCTGCGGGTCGGGCAAGCCCGAGACCAGCAGCGTCTTGCCGTCCGGCGACCAGGCCGGCGCGCCGCCCTTGCGCGACACCAACTGCGGCGGCGCTGCGGGCTTGGGACGCGGCTGCGGCTCTTCGCTGCCTTCGGGACGCGCGGGTTCGACTGCGGTCACCCACACGGAGCCAATGCCTTCGCGGACGGCGTAGAAGGCGATGCGGGTGCTGTCGGGCGCCCACGAGGGATACGCCTCGTAACCACGAACGCGGCCTACACGGGTGGCGCGCAACGCGCGCCCATCCGCGCCGACGCTGGGCACTGACGCCACCACCGGCTTGGCGGGACGCGAGCCTAGCGGCGTGGGCCTCGCCACCGCCGCCGCCGGCAGCGGCATCCACCACAAGTCGAGATCGTCCTCTGAATCGCGCTCCGACACGAACACCACCTTGGTGCCATCGGGCGAAACGCGCGGGTAGGTTTCTGAGTCGGCCGTGTCAGTCAGTGGCTGCGGCGCCTGCCAGGATTCGGAACCCTCGACCGGACGCACGACGAAGAGGTCCCACTGCAGGCCGGGGTCGGCGCCGCGACCGGCTGCACGCGCGTCGCGGTGGGCGAACACCAGGCGCCCGTCGGCGGTCCACGACGGCCAGCGTTCGTCACCGGGCTGCGTGGTCACGGCCACGGGCGCGCCGGCGGCCGAGCCGTTCTTGAGCGCGACCACGTAGATGTCGAAACCATCGCCGCGATCGGCGGCGTACGCCAGGCGATTGCCATCGGGCGCAAACGCCGGCTCTCGCTCAATCGCGCCGGCATCCGCCGTCGTGACGGCCTTACCCTGCCGCCCCTCCGGCGTCATCGTCCAAATACGATCGAGATACGAGACGGCAATCCGGCGTCCGTCGGGCGCCCATGCCGGCTCCTGGACACCAACCGGCGCCTGCGCCTGGATGGGCGACCGCGACAGCCCGCACGAGAGGGCGACCGCCACCAGGCCGAGGCCGATTTTCGATCTCGTCATGGTTTTTCCAAGGCGCCAGAGCCGGCGCCTATTAGTGCCGCGGCGAGGCGCTCTTCGGTCATGCCGTAGTGCTCCCAGACCTGGAGGTGCGCCTCCGACGGCGCGATCTGCGGATCGACGATGCCGAAATAGTCGAACTTGACGCCGGCCGCGGCGAGCCGGCCGGTGACGAACGCGGCGAAGCCCCGCAGGCCGGCCGACTCGGTGCCGATCAGCCCGTCTTCAATCGTGACCGCGTGCTGATATTTCTCGGCCAATCCGTCGAAGAACGCCTCGGGCACGGGGAACCCGTTGACCACGAAGACGTCGGTGGGCACACCGGCGGCGGTGGCCCGGTCGGCGGCAGCAACCGCGACATAGGCCGGCGCGCCGAGCGCCAGGACCACCGACTTCGCGCCAGGCGCGGTGCGCAGGGCCGTCACCGGTTCCCACGCATCCTCCGCGGACCAGATCGGATCAGTGGTGCCCTGCTTCGTCAACACCGGCAACACGTCGCGTGGGATGGCGATGATGTGCCCACCCATGCCCGCGGCTGCGTCCCGCACCGCAATGAACGCGGCGCGCGCATCGGCCGGCGCATAGAACCGGCGCAGGTACGGCAGGTAGCCAAGGGCCAGGTTCACCCAATCCAGGCTCCAGCCCGAGAAGTGATCGCGGCCCGTGCACGCGCCGACGTGCGACAGGTGCAGCAGCACGTTCAGGCCCTCGTTGGGGCCATCGAGGTTGCGCTGGTAGCGCCAGAACTCGAACCCTTCCCTGGCAATGCCCTCCATGAACGCCGCGAAGGTCGCAAAGACGTTCAGCTGCGGCCGCGTGCTGGAGAACGCGAGTCCGTTGGTCAGCAGCGTGGCCGCCTGTTCCTGGATGCTCATCTCGAACGTGTGGCCCGCCGCCAGCAGGTCCGCGGCCTTGCCCAACTTGGTCGAGGGATTCAGGTCGCACGACACGAAGAAGCAGTTCTTCGGGTACTTTTTCGCGACCGCGGCATACGCGGCTTCGCTGCCGGCGCGGGGCGAGACCCACTTGTCTGGCGTGGGCAGCTTGATGCCCACCAGGTCCGCCTTGTCGAGCGTGAGGTTGGCCGTGCCGTGCGGCGGCCGCGCCGTCGACACGACCTGGCGCGCCGGCTTGGCGCGCAAGTCCGTCAGCGCCTGCTGCTCTTCCGCTGACAGCGCCAACATCGGGTTACCCAGCACGCTCGCGGCGTCGCGGCCCTTCATGCCGCCGTCGTGATGGGCTTCGCCACCCGCCAGGCCGTTGACGTAGAACACGCACTGCGTCATCGCTTCGGCGTCGCGGTAGCTCATGAGGGAGCCCGGTATCCAGATCGGCGTGCTGGTGGGGACCTTGTGGTCGGCCGCGAACTTCGCGACCCGGTCCGCGATTCCGTACTGCTCACCAAAGTGCTGAACCGTGCTGGCATCGCCAGGGCCGAAGCCGATGGGATAGATGAGCGACGGACGGCCGTCTTGTGCCAGGCGATACGCCTCCCGGTACGCCTCGAACAACCGGGGCCGATCGTGCAGCGACGGCAGCTCGAGAACCGTGATGCCCAGGCTCGACACGATCGGACGCGGATCCTTGTTCATGATCCGCTCGGTGGTGCCCGACAATTGGATGCCGTTCTTGTGCATCACGAACGTGATCGGCGCACCGTGCAGGCTGGCGGCAGTGAACCCGTTGAGCGCCTGGCCCGAGATCCAGCCGGCATCACCGGTGTGGCAGACCACGAATGCGTCCTTGCCGTGATGGGCCTTGAGGCCCAAGGCCAGGCCCGCGCCGACCGGCATCGACACGCCCAGCCGGCCCGAACCAATCGGCGTGCCGCCCGGCACCCAAGACACGTGGCCGGCGATGTCGAGGCTGCGGCGGAACGAATCGATCACCCGTTCCCGCGGCAAGAACCCGAGCGCTGCCAGGGCCGCGTAATAGCCGATGCTCGTGTGCCCATGCTCGATGGCGTACTGCTTGGCGCCGTAATCCACCACGGACAGCGTCATGAGCAGCGGCCCGATCAGCTCAAGGCCGCCACCAAGGTGATCGATGTCGTTGGCGCGGCCAAGCGACACCAGCGATTCGATGGCGATGGTGGCCGCGGTCTTCTCGAGCGCGGCGAGCGTCGTGTCGGCACCGGCGCCAACGCCGGCGCGCGTCAGGTCCAGCGCGAACGGCAGCACCTCCGAGCGCACCTCGCGCCGAAGTGTCGGCGTGTTGCGCAATAATGCGGCGTTACGCTCGTTCTGTTCGCGGGTCAGCTGGGCCAGGGGATTACGGTCATGAGAAGAGGTCATTGGGAGCAGAAAGTTTACCAGTAAACTGGGGTGATGGCCCTCCTGCGCTACCTCTACGTCCTGGCCCTGTGCCTGTGGCTGGGCGGAATGGTGGTCGCCGGCGGCGTCGCCGCCCCGTCAATCTTCGGCGTGCTCCAGGCGTGGGACCCGGTTGAAGGTCGGGTCCTGGCTGGCCGGGTCTTCGGCGAGGTGCTGCAGCGGGTGTATTGGCTCGGCTACGGCTGCGCCGCGGTCATGTTCGTGGCCCTCACGCTGCACCGGCTGCTGGGAGCGCGGCCCATCAAGTACGGCGTGCGGGCGTCGATTCTCGCATTGATGCTCGCCTTCACGCTCGCCGCCGATTACCAAGTCACCCCGCAGATCGAGACGATCCAGGCACGGGTGAACGGTCCGGTCTCGATGTTGCCGGCCGGCGATCCGATCCGCGAGGAGTTCGACCGCCTGCACGGCCTCGCCAACCTGTTATTGGGCCTGACGGTCGTCGGCGGGCTCGCCCTGGCTTTCTGGGAAGCACGCGAATGATCATCACACTCATACCCGGCGACGGTATCGGCCCCGAAGTCACCCGCGCCGTCGTCAAGGTGCTGGCGGCCGCCGGCTTTTCGCCGGAATGGGAGACGTTCTCGGCCGGCGCCGAGGCGGTCGCCGAACACGGCACGACGCTGCCGCCGGCGCTGCTCGAGTCGATCACGCGCAACAAGATCGCGCTCAAGGGGCCCATCTCGACGCCGGTCGGCAAGGGGTTCACGAGCGTCAACGTGGGCCTGCGCAAGGCGCTCGACCTCTATGCCAACCTGCGCCCGGTCTCGAACCTGCCGTCAGTGGCCTCGCGCTTCCAGGGCGTGGACCTGATCATCGTCCGCGAGAACACCGAAGATCTGTATGCCGGGCTCGAGCACACGGTCGTGCCGGGCGTGGTGGAGAGCATCAAGATCATCACGGAAGTGGCCTCGACCCGCATCGCGGAGTTCGCGTTCGAACAAGCCCGCCGGCGTGGCCGCAAGCGGGTGACCGCGATCCACAAGGCCAACATCATGAAGCTCAGCGATGGGCTATTCCTGGACTGCGCCCGCCAGGTTGCCGCGCGCTACCCCGAGATCGAGTTCGACGATCGCATTGTTGACGCGGCGTGCATGCACCTCGTGATGCACCCGGAACGCCTCGACGTGCTGCTGCTGCCCAACCTGTACGGCGACATCGTGTCGGATCTCTGCGCCGGGCTGGTCGGCGGACTGGGCGTCGTGCCCGCCGCGAACCTGGGGCTGAACGGTGTCGGCGTCTTCGAGGCGGTCCACGGCAGCGCTCCAGACATTGCCGGCAAAGATGTCGCCAACCCAACCGCGTTGCTGCTGTCGGCCGTGCTCATGCTGCAGCACCTGCAGCTCGACGCCAAGGCCGACGCCATCGTGAATGCCCTGAAAAAGGTGCTTGCCAGCGGCCACGTCACTCCTGATCTCGGAGGCACGGCGACCACCACGTCCTTTGCCGATGCCATCTGCCACGCGCTATCATCTAAATGATGGATAGCTTGTCAGCCCAAAGGCCGCTCCGCTGTCGCGGCCATGAAGTTAACAGGGTCCACCCAGTCTAGAGCCGTGGCTACTGACACCATCGCCCAGGCCGTTCTCGCGCGGGAAGACGTGGCGCGTTTTCTGGAAGGTACTCACGGCCTGACCAGCGACGATGCCCGATCGCGGGTCATGGGCTACCTCGAAGAGTTGCAGACCACGCAACGCTACGAGTTGTACCGCGCTCTGGAGTATCCGCTCTATCCCATCCTGCGCAAGATCGAGCGCGTCGTCGAGCAGCAGCACCTCGCGGTCGAGGCGGCAGCCCAGGGACGGGTGGCCTACGTGTCGAACCACCGCAGCCACATCGACTACCTGGTGGAGCCGCTGGCCCTGGACGACGCCGGCATCCGCCCGCCGATCATCGCGGCCGGCATCAACCTGTTCGGCGGACCGCTCGGCCTGATCCACAAGCACGTGACCGGCGCGCTGCCGATCCGCCGCAACACGAAGGATCCGGCGTACCTGATCACGCTCAAGGCGTACGTCAGCGAACTGCTGCACAAGCACGACCTGTTCTTCTATCCGGAAGGCGGCCGCAGCTACAGCGGCGAGCTCAAGACCATGAAGACCGGCCTGTTCAGCGCATGTATCGACGCCGGCGTTCCGGGCATGCAACTGGTGCCGGTGGCGGTGTCGTACGATTTAGTGCTCGAGGATCATGTCATCTCGAAACAGCGCGTGAAGAGGCGGCAGAAGGCCTTCAGCCGCGAAGTCGCCGAGCTGGTCCGCTATGCCGTCGGCTACCGCAGCCGGTCCTTCGTCACATTCGGCCGGCCGGTGTCGATCGACGGCATCGACGGCGAATCGCGCAAGGCGGTGATGGACGTGACGCGCCACGTTCGCGCCGAGATCGGACGCCTCTACAAGGTGCTGCCGACCGCGGTGCTGGCCGCCGCCATGAAGGCATCGGCCTCGAAGGCCGAGCTCAGTGAGCGCATCAACATGATTCTCGACGCGCTGCGCGCCGCCGACGCCAACCTCAGCGTGCAGACGGCCGACGAAGTGCTGGCCCTGGCCAGCGAGCCGCTGGCCACGCGCAACATCATCGTGATCGAAAACGGCCGCTACCGCGTCCGCGAGCGCAACGTGCTCCGGTACTACGCCCGCTCGATCGCGCACCTGCTGACGCCCCCGGGCGCCACCCATTAAGGTTTCGACAACGAATGCTCGACGTCACCTCAAAGGCCCTGTTCCACGGCCTTGCCCAAGTTTCTGCCCTGCAACGATTCGCGTCCTCCTACGGCATGCGGCCCGGCGGCTTTGCCCGCCGGTTCATTGCCGGCGAGACGATCGAAGAAGCGATCGCCTCGGTGGCTGACCTGCCCGGCAAGGGGCTGGGCCTGACGCTCGACTACCTTGGCGAAAGCGTGGCCAGCGCCGACGCCGCGGCGGCGGCCGCGGCCGACTATGTCGGCATCATCGGCAAGATCGTCGCGTCGGGCATCGAGCGCAACGTCTCGCTCAAGCTGACGCAGCTTGGCCTCGATGTCGACCACGCCACCGCCGTCGACAACATGCGGCGCATTCTCGAGCCGGCCGATGCCAACGGGTTCTTCGTGCGCATCGACATGGAAAACTCGCCCTACACCGACGCCACGCTGAACATTTTGGAGATCCTTCGGCAGCAGGGCCACACCTCGATCGGCACCGTGATCCAGACCTGCCTGAAGCGGTCAGAGGCCGACATCCGCCGGCTGAACGCGATGGGCGTGCGCGTGCGGCTGGTCAAGGGCGCCTACAAGGAGCCCCGCACCGTCGCGTATCAGCAGAAGAGCGAAGTGGACGCCGCGTTCGTGGAGTTGATGCGCCTGCTGATGGACGAGGGCACGTACCCGGCCATCGCCACGCATGACCCGGTCATGATCGACGCCGCCAAGGCCTATGCGAAGAGCAAGGGCTACGCCAACGATCGCTTCGAGTTCCAGATGCTGTACGGCATTCGCCGCGACCTGCAGAATGCGCTCGTTGCCGAGGGGTATCGCGTCCGCGTCTACGTGCCGTTCGGCAAGCAGTGGTATCCGTATTTCATGCGCCGCCTCGGCGAGCGCCCCGCCAACGTGGCGTTTGTCGTGAAGAGCCTGTTGAGCGACTAACGGCACCAGTCACGCGCCAGCGACACGAGCGCGTCGCGGCACGTGAGCACCGACTGCGTGTCGACCCACTCTTCGATGCTGTGAAGCCCGGCACCCGTCGGTCCGTAGAGGATCGCCGGAATGCCGGCTTCGCTGAGCACTGCCGCATCGGTCCAAAAACTCATCCCAATCAGAGGTGCCACGGTGCGGAGAGCCTGCAGCATGGCCACCGGCAGCGCGTGATCAGGTGCGATTTCGTGCGGTGGACGGCCGAACGTCACCTTCGCGGCGCCGCGGAACTCGGGGTCCTCCCGGCGCAGGCGGTCGAGGATCGCGCCAACTTCGCTGCCCGCGACGCCCGGAGCTTCGCCGGGCACCGTTCGCCGTTCCATCTGCAGGTGGCAGCGGTCGGGGTAACTGCTCAACTCGTGGCCGCCGGCAATCACCGACGCATGGAGCGAGGCGGTGCCCAGCAGCGCGTGCGGTGCGCGTGACTGCAGATCGCGGTCGAGCGCATCGAGGGCGCCGAGTACGCGTCCCATCAGGCGGATGGCGTCGCGACCGTCACGCGGCCGGCTGCCATGGGCGGCGAGACCCTCGGTCTCGATCTCCACCCACTCGAAGCCCTTGTGGGCCACGGCCACCTGGAGGTCGGTCGGCTCGGTGACCACCGCGCCGTCGGCGCGCCAGCGGGTGACCAGCGCATCGGCGCCGATGCTGGCGTGCTCCTCGTCCACGACGCAGGCAATCACCAGGCGGCCGGCGTTGAGTCCGCCGGATTCGGCGATGACTCGGGCGGCGCCGATCATGGCCGCCACACCGCTCTTCATGTCCTGTGACCCGCGGCCGTAGATTCGGCCATCTCGCTCGGCGGGATCGAACGGCCGCGTCATCTCAGAGACGCCGACGGTGTCGGTGTGACCGCAATACATCAGCGAGCGGCCAGGCGCCCGGCCCTCGAGCGTGCCGACCACATTGGGCCGGCCGGGGGCCACCTCCTGGATCTCGACGGTCAGCCCGATCGTGCGCAGCTCATCCGCGAGAGCCCGCGCCACCGCCGCCTCGCCAGCCGCCCCGGCAACGAGTGACGGGTTGACCGAGTCAATTGCAATCAGCTGCCGCAGCAGCCGAACGGTAGGGTCCATACCGCTATTTCATCGGCGAGTAGTCGGTCGCGTCCATGTAAATCGAGACGACCCCTGTCAGGATGCGCCCATTGACCTGCGACTCGGCCGCCACCTTCTTCCATTCGGGATCGGCGCCGAAGTCGGCCCAGCTCTTCTTCGCGGCGTCGCGGCTGGCGTGCGAAATGATGTAGATGAGCGTGTTGTCCTTGGCCGGCGCGTCCTGCGGCACCCAGTAGCCCACGTTCGTCATGCCGTGCTTCTCGAAGATGCGCAGGGTGTGATCGCGGAAGCGCTTCTGGAGTTCGGGGAGCTTGCCTTCCGGGGCCGTGTAGGTGCGCAGTTCGTAGACCCGGTTCGCCGCCTGCGCCTGCGCGGCCTGCGACGAGTAGAAGGCGCCGAAGCCAAACCCCACGGCCACGAACGCGGCGGCCGACACAACACGCGACACGGTTGATGCAGTCATGATCAATCTCCCGACGTAATTATAGGGGTCAGACCCCTCGTTCATTCGAGCCGTGCGCAATCGCGGGGTCAGACCCCTTATGCTGTGGACGTGAGCCTCGAACAGGATGCCCGCCGGGTGGCCGTCGCCGTGCGCGAGGCGGGTGGCCGCGCGCTGTGCGTCGGCGGCTTTGTCCGCGACCGCCTTCGTCAATACCCGTCTGAGGACCTCGATCTCGAAGTCTTTGGCATTCCCGAAGACCAGCTGCGCGCACTACTGACGACGCTGGGCCGGGTGGAGCCCGTTGGCCAGGCGTTCCCGGTCTACAAGCTCGGCCACATCGACGTCGCCTTGCCGCGCCGGGAATCCAAATCAGGGCGCGGTCACAAAGGCTTCATCGTCCAGGGCGACCACACCATGGCGTTCGAGGAGGCCGCGCGCCGTCGCGATTTCACCATCAATGCGATTGGCTGGGATCCGCTCACGGACGAGTACCTGGATCCGTTCGAGGGCCGGGCCGACCTTGCCAAGCGGTTGCTACGCGTCGTGGACCCAGCCACGTTTGGCGATGACTCGCTGCGCGTGCTGCGCGCGCTGCAGTTTGCCGCGCGATTCGAACTGACCATCGACGCTGAAACCGCCGACATCTGCCGCGCCATTCCGCTCGACGATCTGCCGGCCGAACGCATCTGGGGCGAGTTCGAGAAGCTGCTGCTGAAAGCCCGGCGGCCGTCGATCGGCTTCGCCATCGCGCGCGAGTTGGGCGTGATCGAACAGATCCTGCCCGAGATGGTTCCGCTCTACGATTGCCCGCAGGATGCGGAGTGGCATCCTGAAGGCGATGTCTGGACGCACACGCTGATGGTGATCGACGAGGCGCGCAAGCGAAACGACGACCTCGATCGTCCGCGGCTGGCGACCATCATGCTCGCCGCCGTGTGCCACGACCTGGGCAAGCCGGCGACCACCGCAATGATCGACGGCCGCGTGCGCTCACCGGGGCACGAGGCGGCCGGCGTGCCGCTCGCCACGGCGATGCTCGATCGCCTGAACGTGAACACGCTCGACAACTTCGACGTGCGCGCGCAGGTGCTGGGCATCACCGCCGAACACCTGCGGCCGAGCGCGTTCTACAAGCAGAAGGACACCGTGACCGATGGCGCCTTCCGGCGCCTGGCGCAGAAAGTGAACCTGGAGTTGCTGGCCCGCTTCGATCGCGCGGATTGCCATGGCCGCAAAGGCGTCTTCGACTGCTCGGCGATGGACTGGTTCATCGAACGGGCGCGGTCCCTCGGCGTTGAGCACAAGCCACCGGCGCCGATCCTGCTGGGACGTCATCTGATCGCGCTCGGCGTCGCGCCTGGACCGCGCATGGGAGGGATCCTGCGCGCGGTGTACGAGCTGCAGTTGGATGGCGTGGTCACTACGCTCGAGGAGGCCCAGGCGCGCGCGCAGCAATTGACGATTTAGCGATCGACCGATCGACTGACTGTTGCCGATTCTGCGATCTGGGGATTGGGTGAATCGATTGGGGAATTTGGCAATTTGCTGATTGGTAACCAGTTACGGGCTTCTTCATCAGTTCCAACCACCGGGCATGCTCAATGCAGTATCCCCGGGCATGACACCTCAAGAACTCCGCGACCGAACGGACCGCTTCTCCGTCGACATCATCGTCTTCTGCCGCAGCCTGCTGCCGGCAGATCCGCTCACGCTCCGGTTGATTGGGCAATTGCAGGATTCGGGGACTTCCATGGCCTCGAACTACCATGCGGCGTGTCGGGCGCAGAGCCGCGCCCAGTTCGTCGCGAAGTTGTCGATTGCGGTGGAAGAGGCGGACGAGTGCGTCGGCTGGCTCCACAAGCTCGTCACCGCTCGCATCGTCTCTTCCGAACGCCTGGCCCCGCTCCAGCAGGAGGCGTCGGAGCTGCTCGCCATCCTGTCGGCATCGCGCAAGACGGCCAGCAACCGACGCTCGATCACCAAATCACCCAATCGACGATAAATCAACGATTCGTCAATCTGGAAATCGATTTACCCAATTGTCGATCGCCAATTCACGAAACAGTCAGTCGATTGGCAATCGGTCAATTGGCAATTTGATTGACGCGCTCGATCAACCCCGCCGGAGGCGACCCCTGGTCGACCACTTTCCAACCGACCAGGCCGGCCGACTCCCCGAAGATGACCACAACCCGTCCATCACGCGGCCTGGCCCTGCGTTCGAGCGCGTCGACGACTTCCCGCCCGGCCGCGCCGCCCGGCAACAGCGCTGCTGATGGCACGACGAGGCGCGTCGCCCCTCGCCCACGCAATTTGCGAGCGTGCTCCTGGCATGCCCAATAGCTGTCCCTGCCACCGGTCATGACCGCCCGCTTCAACGTCGCCGTCTCGGCCGGCTCGTCGCCCAGTTCGACGGCCCAGAGCGCCCGCCGAATGGTGGCCACGTCGGCGGGATCGTGAATCTCTTCGTGCCGCAACAACTCGGCCCAGGCACCGTCCGGTGTGTCGGCGAAGTAATGCGCCGGACCGTCGCCGTCGCCATGCCAGCGGGCGGCGGGCTGGGCCGGGTCGCTCCAGAGAAAGGGGTAGCGGGGATCGGCCTGGCGGAAACCAATCACGTGGCCCCCAGCGCGACCAGGGATCGCGCCAACTCGCGCACCTTCTGCGGCGGCGCATCGTCGGGATTCCAGTCTCCGGTCAGCAGGGCGGCCGGTGCGCGGCCGTTCAGCGCCGTGCGCTTGCGTTCGAACCACCGGCGGACGCCGACTTCGTTGTACGCCCCGGCCAGGTCGCCGACGATCAGGGCCACGTGGTGCAGGCGCGCCGCCACGTCGTCTGGCGTGTCGCGATCCCCCGACGCGTAGCGCTTCAGGCTCGAGACCGACACATTCAACAAGGGGGCGAGCTGATCGGCATCGATGACGCGAGTGACTGCCGGCCACTCGAACTTTGGCGCCGGCGACGAGTCGAGGGCGGCAATCACCAACTTCAGGAGCGATTCAGCCTCGGCCGCCGACGGCGGCTCGACGTTGTCGAAATGGAGCGCCGGTCCGCGGGCAATGCCGGCGTCGCTGACGCGTTGCAGCAAGCGCGTGATGTCGGCGGCGTCGAGCGACGAGGCATTCGCCTCGACCAGGCCCATCCCTTCGGCGCGCCGCCACACCTCGATTGCCAGCGACCGAATGGAGCGGGTCGCCGTTGGGTCAGATTTGGACTTGATTTGGGCATGAGCCATCACCCCAAATCTATTCCCCACGGGCGGGGATTGTCAAATCAGGGTCAGGCCGCGATGTACTTAGCGAACTTGTCGGGGGCGACGTTGCCGCCGGTGACGATCGCGACCACCTTGCCGGCGGGGTGACCAAGACCCAGGTGGACGGCGGCGGTGGTGATGGCGCCGCTTGGTTCAGCCACGATGCGAGCGTGCTTGAACAACCAGGCGACCGCCGCGGCGATGTCGGCCTCGCCGACCGTGACCACTTCATCCACGTATTTCTGGACGTGCGCAAACGTGATGTCGCCGGGCCGCAGGTTCATCAGGCCGTCGGCAATGCTCGCGGAGGAATCGAGCGTCACGGGGTGACCCGCTTCGAGCGAACGCGACATCTTGGCCGCACCGGCCGGTTCGACCGCCACGACCCGGACGGAGGGATTCGATAGCTTGATGGCTGTTGCTACACCGGAGACCAGGCCGCCGCCGCCGGCGGGCACGAACACGGTGCCGACATCGGGGCACTGCTCAAGAATCTCGAGACCGGCTGTGCCCTGGCCGATCACAATCATCCGGTGGTCGAAGGGCGGCACCATCGTGAGCCCGCGCTCGCGCGCCTCTTTCTCGGCCCGCGCCTGGCGATCGAGCGACGTGGTGCCCTCCATGATGACTTCGGCACCGTAATTCTTGCAGCCCTCCACCTTGACCGACGGCGCGGTGGTGGGCATGACGATGACCGCCGGCGCGCCAAGTGTCCTGGCGGCGAGAGCGACCGCCTGGCCATGATTGCCGGATGAATACGTGATCACGCCACGCGTCAGCTGCTCGGGCGACAACTGCGCAATCATGTTGAACGCGCCGCGAATCTTGAACGCGCCCATGGGCTGCAGGTTCTCGCACTTCAGCAGCAGGCCGTCCACCTCAATGAGCGGTGTATAGACGGCGGCCGATTCAATGCGCGCGCGTGCGGCGCGGATCTCGTCGAGCGTAACCAATTCCATCAAGAACCTCGGCGGCACCAAAGTGCCGCCCTTCTGGCACTACTTGCGGCTGCGCACTTGGGCGAACTGGTCGCCGTCGTTGTACTTCGGCATGTCCGGCTGCATCGCAATGCGCCAGCCGAGTTGCGCCAGCAGCTTCAGGTCGTCGACGCCACCACTGAAATCCCACGACGCGTCGTACTGGTCCGTCGGCTGGTGATAGTCCTTGCCGTTGTACTCTTCCTGTCTCTTGAGAAGTGCCGCTGCGTTCGGACCGCTGAACTGCTTCGGCGAGCTCAGCGACAGCGCCGGCACGCCGGCCTTCGCGAACGGGAAGTGGTCCGAGCGGAAGAAATAGCCGCGCTCAGGATGCGCGTCGATCCCGAGCGTGCGGCCGCGCTCCTTCAAAAGAGCCTCGACCATGGGACCCAGCGTCGAGCGGTCCGAGCCAAGCTGCACCATGTCGCTCGTGGGCCCGAGGTAATTCACGCCGTCCACGTTGATGTTGGCGGCGACCTTGTCCATGGGGAGCGGCGGGTTGGCCGCCATGAACGACGAACCGAGCAGGCCCGATTCCTCGGCGGTCACGAACGCGAAGTAGATCGACCGCGCCGGCGGCTGCGGCGAGTTCTTGAAGGCCTTGGCGATCTCGAGCACGCCGGCAACGCCCGAGGCATTGTCGTAGGCGCCGTTGTATATGCGATCCGCGCCAGGCGCGTCGGTCGGCAGCGCCTCGCGCATGCCGAAGTGGTCCCAGTGCGCGCTGTAGATCACCGCTTCGGACGGGTTGGTCCCCTTCAGGACGCCAATCACGTTCGGCGAGGTCTTGCGGGCCGAGCGCTGGGTCAAGGTCGCGGCCGCACGAGTGTTGAGGGTGACGGCCTTGAAGCCGCGTTTACTGGCGGCCTCGCGCAAGGTGTCGAGGTTGCGGCCTCCGCGGCGCACCAGGTCCTTCGCCGACGCGTCGGTGATCCAGCCCTTGATGTTCAGCGCCGGTTCGCCCGGCTGCGGGGGCAAGGAATACTGTGTGCCGCTCCACGACGACTGCACCACCTGCCACGGATAGGTGGCCGATTCGTCGGTGTGGATCAGCAGCGCGCCGGCCGCGCCCTGGCGCGCAGCCTCTTCGTACTTGTACGTCCAGCGGCCGTAGTAGGTCAGCGCCGGCCCCCCGAACAACGTGGGCTCGTCCGCGGGCGCAGGCGGATCGTTGACCATGATCAGCACCCACTTGCCGCGCACGTTGACGCCTTCGTAGTCGTTCCACTTCAACTCGGGCGCGTTGATGCCGTAGCCGACGAACACCACCTCGCCCTGGACCTGAACGCGCGGTCTCTCGACCCCCGCGTTCGCGATCACGTCGGTGTTGTAGCGATAGGTGTTCCCAGGCACGCTGAGCACGAAGTTGCGATCGGTCACCGCTTCCACGATTGGCACCTGCTGCAGGTAGGTGCCATCAGGAGCCCCGGGCTCAATGCCGATCGCGGTCAACTGTTTCACCAGGTAGTCGGCGGTCTTCTCGCCGCCGGGGGTCGCCGGCGCGCGGCCCTCGAACTCGTCCGACGCCAGCACCTTGATGTGCGCCGTCAGCGAGTCGACCGAGATCTCGCCCTCAGCCGGAGTGGGCGGTGGTGGTGGTGGCGGCGGAGGCTGTGTGCAGGCCGTGGCCAAGACAAGGAACGCGGCGAACGTCAGAAACTTTGGCACTTTGTCACCTGGCACTTCGTTATTCGTTAGTCGTTCTTCTCTCGCTGCGCGTTGCGATATTCCTCGACCAGGCGCGCCACGCTGTTCGCGACGCTGGACTGGCTCGGCGACCAGCCAAGCGCGCGCGCCTTAGGGCTGCGCACCTTCTGATCGAGCGCCAGGCAATCGGCATAGGCGCCAAACTTCTTGCGCGCTTCCGCCATCGGCATGTAACGGATGTCGGGCCGCTGCGGCACCTGACCGGCAATGGCCTCGACGATGTCGCTGACCTTCTCGTCGGCTTCGTCGTTGGCGTGGAAGATCCCCGCGGCCAGCGGCGCCTCGAGCAGCTTCACGTAGAGGTCGCCCAGGTCGTGGTCATACACACACGCCCAGCGGTTCTTGCCGGGACCGACGACCCGGACGAGTCCGTTCAGCGCGTCCTTGATGATGTCCGAGACAATGCCGCGACCGCCGCCGTAGACAATGCCCGGCCGGATCACGACCGGGCGCACGCCAGACGAGGCGGCCCCGAGGACCAGATCTTCATGCGCCGGACGCCACGCCACGTGCGGCGGAGGGTCGAGCGGTGAGTCCTCATCCGCGGCCTTGGCCGTGCGCCCCAGCACCCAGACCCCCGAGGTGTAGAGAAATGCCCGGGCCTTGCCGTCGGCGGCCATGGCGTCGCGCTGGGCCGTCAGCATGATCTCGATTGCTTGCTGGTCTGCCTGCACGCCGCGAGGCGACGATTCGTAGGCCGTGTGAGCCACGGCGTCCGCAGCCTTCAGCTGCGCCACGTATAACTTCGGCAGACCGAGCTCCGCAATGACCGGAGTGGCCCCCTTGGCGCGCAATCTGTCGGCTTTTTCCGGGTCGCGGGCGATTGCCGTGACCTGGTGCCCCCCCTTGATCATCGCGTCGAGAACTGCCGACCCGATGTACCCGGTGGCACCTGTCAAGAATATGTGCATCAACTCCCCGAATAAGACAGACAGGTATTGTAGTCGACCGGGATAACGGACGTTAGAATTTGAGATCCTCACGTGATCACGCTGCTCGACCTCTTCCGCTCGCTCGAGACCAGGCGCGGCGAGTGCCTGCTATATGACGACGGCTTCCGCGTGCGGCGGCACTCGTATGCGGACGTTGCGGCGGCCAGCCGGGGGTTTGCGGCGGATTTGTCAAGCCAGGGCATCGGCCGCGGCGACAAGGTCCTGATCTGGGGCGAGAACCGGCCCGAGTGGGTGGTCGCGTACTGGGGGATCCAGCTAATCGGCGCGGTCGCCGTTCCGATCGACTACCGCTCGTCGGCGGACTTCGTAGCCCGCATCCGAGACCTCGTCGGCGCGCGTCTCGTGCTGGCGGGCGACGAGGTCGAGCCGGGCGCCGTGGCCACCGTGCCGCTCTCGGGCCTCGACTGGAACACCGATGGACCTGTGCCGGACGTGACCATCGCCCGCGATGACGTGGCGCAGATCGTCTTTACCTCGGGCGCCACCGCCGAGCCCAAGGGGGTGCTCATCCGTCACCGGAACATCCTCGCCAACCTCAACCCCATCGCCCGCGAGATCGACCGCTACAAGCGCTATGCCCGCCCGTTCCGCCCAATCCGTTTCCTGAACCTGCTGCCGCTCAGCCACGTGTTCGGGCAGGCCATGGCCACCGGCATCCCGCCCTTAATCGACGGCTCGGTCGTCTTCATGCGCAGCTTGAACCCGCACGATATCGTCCGGCGCGTGAAGGCGTCCCGGGTCTCGGTGATCGTGTGCGTGCCGAAGATTCTCGACGTGCTCAAGGAGCACGCGACGCGAATCGATCCGGCCGCAGTGGACCCGCCAGACGGGCTGTCGGTGCCACGACGGTGGTGGCGATACCGCCGTCTGCACCGCCAGTTCGGGTTCAAATTCTGGGGGTTTGTGGTCGGCGCCGCGCCGCTGGCCCCCGCCCTCGAAGAGTTCTGGAAGCGCCTGGGGTTCGTGGTCATCCAGGGATACGGCCTCACCGAGACGGCTCCCGCCGTCACGATCAATCACCCGTTCAGGACCCGCACCGGGTCGGTCGGCGCGCCCCTCGCCGGCGTCGAGGTGCAGATCGCGAGCGACGGCGAGATCCTGGTGCGGGGCGAGAACGTGACGACGGGATACTACGAGCCGTCAGGAGAAGCGGGCGGGGCGGGCGCCTTCCCCGTCGGCGGCCCTCGCGACGTCGACGGGTGGTTGCACACTGGCGACATCGGCGAACGCGACGCGGAAGGGCGGCTATTCATCCGCGGGCGAAAGAAGGAGATGATCGTCACCCCTGAGGGGCTCAACGTCTTCCCCGACGACATCGAGCGCGCGCTCGACGAGCAACCGGGCGTCATTGAATCCGCCGTGGTTGGATCGCTGCGGGGCACAGCCGAACGCGTGCATGCCGTGTTGGTGCTGGCTCCCGGGGTTGACGCGGAAACCGTGGTGCGGCGTGTCAATGCCCGGCTCGCAGACCACCAGCGCATCCGTGGGTTCTCGCTGTGGAACACTGGCTCACTGCCGCGGACCGAGGGCACCCGTAAGCTGAAGCGAACCGCGATCAAGTCGTGGGTGACGGACGGAGCGATCCCTGCCGCTCCGGCGGGCGACGGCGATCCGGTTACGGCGGTGTTGTCGAAGTTCGTCGGCGCGCGGGTGTTGAGCGGCGACACCTCTCTCGAAGGGCTCGGACTGAGTTCGCTCGAGCGCATCGAGTTGATGGTGGCGCTCGAGACCCGGCTCGAGACGCACATCGACGAGACGCAGTTCGCCGGCGCCAGGACGCTTGATGACCTGCGGGCGGTGGTGACCACGGCTCAGCCGCCGGCATCGGTTCACGAGCCGGTCGACTTTCCTGCGTGGACCCGGTCATGGCCCGCGCGGTGGCTGCGGCGCGCCAGCCAGTTCACGTGGATCCTGCCGCTGACCCGCCTGTTCGCGCGCGTGTCGGTTGACGGCCTGCAGCACCTCGACGGCATCCGCGGGCCGGTCGTGTTCGCGGTGAATCACCAGAGCCACTTGGACGTGCCGGTCGTGCTGTCGGTGCTGGCCGGCGCGTGGCGCGCCCGAATCGCGCCCGCCATGGCGAAAGAGTTCTTCGCGGCGCACTTCCATCCTGCTCAGTACTCCAGGCGGAAGGTGCTGACCAACCGGGCCAACTATTACCTGGCGGCACTCTTCTTCAACAGCTTCCCGCTGCCGCAGCGCGAGGCCGGCGCCCGCGAGACCTTGCGGTACATCGGCGAGGTCACCGGGGCGGGCTATTCGGTGCTGATCTTTCCGGAAGGCGTGCGATCCGAGTCGGGCAATATCAGGGCCTTTCGTGGCGGCGTGGGCATGATCGCCGCCCGGCTAGGCCTGCCGGTGGTGCCGGTCCGCCTGGAAGGAGTCGACCGGGTACTGCCAACCGGCCGAAAAATGGCCCGGTCGGGCCCGGTGTCGGTGACCTTTGGCGCGCCCCTGCGGCTCGGCGGGAATGACTACGGGGCCCTGGCCCGGCAGGTGGAGCAAGCGGTACGCGATTTGCCTATCAAGGGCGGCGCATGACACAATCCGTGGGTTGGGACTGTTCCCGACCGCGGAGCCGATTACTGGACCTGAATGAGCAAAGACGATCTGATAGACATGCAAGGCACGGTCGTCGCCGTGCATAGCGGTGGCCTCTACCGAGTGCAGGCGGATGCCGGACACGAAGTGCTGGCGCAGTTGAGCGGACGGATGCGGCGTTTCCGCATCAAGGTGGTTCCTGGCGACCGCGTGACGGTTGGCATCTCCCCTTACGACCCTCAACGCGGCATCATCACCTTCCGCGCCCGCTAGGGCGCAAGTTCGAGAAGTCTTGAATTCAAATTCCGCTTCACCCCGACGACCCGGCCGGCGCCGCTCTGGTGGCGGTGGCGGCCGCGGCGGACGCCGCGGCTCCTCCAGCGCACCGAGCTTCCGCCCTGCCGCGCCACTGCCCGACCTGCCGTGGATCATCGTCGACGCCGATGCGCCGCCGACGCCATTCGATGAGCTGGGGTTCGACCCCCGGCTCGAGGCTGGCTTCCGCTCGCTCGGCTTCGAAGGCACCCGGCCCGTCCAGGGCGCGGTGATCCCGCTGGCGCTTGATGGCGACGACGTGATCGCGTGCGCCGAGACCGGCACCGGCAAGACGCTGGCGTTCGCGGCGCCGATCCTCGAGCTGCTGTTGACCGAACAGCCGGGCTATGGCGATCCGGCGCGCGAGGCCTTTACCCGCGCCCTGATCCTCGCGCCGACCCGCGAACTCGCCGTCCAGATCGAAGACTCGCTAGTCGGCCTGACGTACCACACGCCGGTGACCACCGCGCCGGTGTTCGGCGGGGTGGAAATGGGCCCGCAGGAACGCGCGCTGCAGGCCGGTGTCGACATCATCGTCGCCACGCCTGGACGGCTGATGGACCACATGCGCCACAGCACCACCGACCTGGTGCGGGTGCAATTCCTGGTGCTGGACGAGGCGGACCGGATGATGGACATGGGCTTCTGGCCCGACGTCCAGAAGATCATGTCGGCGCTTCCCCCCGACCGGCAGACGCTGCTCTTCTCGGCCACGCTGCCCGGCGAGATCCAGCGGATGGCGAAAGAGATGCTGCGCTCGCCGAAGTACGTGCAGGTGGGCAAGCAGGGCGGCGCGGCGCGCACGATCGATCACCAGATGGTGCCGGTCGAAAGTGGCGTCAAGACCGACTGGCTCGCGAACTTCGCCAAGCGCGATGCCGACGGCCCAGTGCTGGTGTTCGTCCGCACCAAGATCGGCGCCGACCGCGTGGCGCGTCACCTGGTGGCGAAGGGCATTCGCGCCGCGGCGCTGCACGCGGATCGGACGCAGCAGGAACGCAACTCGGCGGTCGAAGGGTTCCGCTCGGGCAAGCATCCCGTGCTGGTGGCCACCGACATCGCCGCGCGCGGTCTCGACATCGAGGGCATCGCGCACGTCATCAACTTCGAAGTGCCCGACTCGCCCGAAACCTACGTCCATCGCGTCGGTCGTACCGGGCGCTCCGGCGCATCGGGCCACGCCGTGACCCTGGTGTCGCCGAACGAACAGCGCAATTGGAGCGCTGTGGAGGCTGCAATTGGATTCCGCGCCCGTTAACTCGCCGGCCGTCGTCCGCTTCCTGTCGTGCCGCTGGCGCAAGCCGGCCGAAGACGGCCTGCCCGATCACTGCACGCATCGCGACGTGCTGCCGATGGCTGGCAAGGAAGGGTTCAGCGCGGACTCGTGGTGTGCGGATTGCGCGCTCTACAAGGCGAAACGCACGCCGCGCAAGCGTGAAGAGCAGCAGCCGCAAGGGCAGCCGGGACAGCCGCAAGACGACTGGCGCTTCAGGTACTAGTCCAAAGCCCTTCCGCTAGCTTTCGCCTGCGCTGACCTCAAGGTAGACACGGGTGGCGCCGCGCCGCGTTGAGGTCCCCCCGTGGATGCCATAGGCCAGCGACAGCGCCGATCCGAAATATGCGAGGGTCACATGGTTGGTCCCACGCTCACGAAGCCAATCGGCCAGACGCGGAAGGTCCTGCCCCCAATCCAGCAAACACGATGGCAACGGTCGCCAGGACCTGGGTCTCGATCGGCCGGCCACGACGGACCACCGCGAGCACCGCGAATGCCGAAAACGCGATCAATTCGACGGCAGCGACTCCGTGCCCGATGTGAACTGTTCCCAGTTGTTCGAAACCAACAGCTCACGACCAAGAAACATGTAGACGGTCTCGTCCCACGTTTCACTCTTGGTGACTGCACACTGCGACCGCCAAGGACGACGACCGAGATCAGTAACATCGTCATCACGCCGGCGACGACCATGCGGAGCCATGGCGCCGGAGGGGGCGATGGGGTGTCCTGCTCACGTTCGTGAGGGAGTTCCATGCTAAGGTTACGCGCGATGCTGCGGGAAAGTCAGTCGGCGTTGTCCGGACACGCGCGATTAGTGGCTTGCAGTTCGGTGGCGTTGCTCGTGCCGCTGCTCTACCCAGTGCTCACCGGCCGCGTCTTCACGAGGGACGACCTCGGGGCGCTCCACCTGCCGTTTCGTTTCCTCTATCACCAAGCGTTGCAGGCAGGCGAGTTTCTGCTGTGGACGCCTGCGTACCATTCAGGGTTCTTCCTGTTCGCCGCCGGCGAAGCCGGCATGGCGCATCCGCTGCATTTCGCATTGTATCGATTTCTTGCGCTCGGTCCCGCGTTTAATCTCGAGATGATCAGCAGCTACGTGCTCCTGTTCGCTGGCACCGCCCTGTTGTGGCGTCGGCTCGGAATCTCGCTCGAAGGCGCACTGTTCGGCGCGATGTTGTTCACGTTCAGTGGGTTCAACCTGTTCAACTTCATGCACGTCAACCACATCGGCACGTTCGCCCACGCGCCGTGGATTCTGCTGGCGACGCACGCCCTGCTCACTGAAGAGCGGCCCAGGGGCCAGGCCTTGGCTTTTGGCGGTCTCGCCCTGCTTACGGGGATGCAACTCCTCGCGGGGAACCCGCAGTACGCCTGGCTGACGAATCTCGCCGTGGCGTTTCTGGTCGGCGCCATGGCGGTCTGCGGCACGGGTTGGCGGCGAATCGCTTTGACCGGCGTCGCGCTCGTCCTGGGCCTCCTCATTGGCGGCGTGCAGTTGCTACCGACCTTGGAGTTCCTGCGAGACTCCACACGCTCGGCCTGGACCACAGACGCCGCCCTCACATTCTCACTGTCGCCACTGAACCTCGTTCAGCTGTGGGCGCCCTTCGCCTTCGAATTTCGGGTCGCCGCACCTCCTGCAGAAGAGTTCCTCGTTCATGAGTTCATCGTTTATAACGGCGCGTTCTGCACGGCGGCACTGGCCTGGACAGCGTTGCGTTACCGCCACTTGGAACAGAAAACACTCGCGGGCGTCCTGCTCGCATTCGCCGCGCTCAATCTTGTCCTCGCCTTCGGGCGTCACGGCGGCGTCTATCCACTGCTCGCCGAACTGCCTGGACTGAGGTCCCTGCGCGCCCCGGCACGGCATCTCGTGCTGATCCAACTGGCGCTCAGCGGCGTAGCCGGAATCGTCCTCGAGGATCTGCTGGCGCTGGTCAAGAGCGGTGCGCGGATCGCGTGGCGCCAACTGTGGCCTCTCGCGGTGATTATTGGCCTGAGCATCACGAGCACCATTGTCGGCAGCAGCTTGGCCGGATCAAGCTGGGCGTCAGAACACGGCCTTCGTTTCTCGGGGCTGGCGCGGTCGGCACCGTGGACGCTGATTGTCGTCACCGTCGTGGTGCTGGTCGCCATGGTAGCTCGTGGCGTCCGCGGCGCCCTTGCCGCGGTGATTGTCGTCTCGGCGATTGACCTGGGCCTCTGGGGCTACTCGTACGCCTATCGGTGGGGTCCGATCCAACCGATTGCGGAACTAGTGGCCGAAGCCACCGCTCCCCCCGACGCCAGACCCGGTGACTTGATTCCCACGTTCGTGGGCGGCCGCGATGGGTACGCGATCCTGCGCGACCTCCGGCTCACAATGGGATATACGGGACTGTATTCGAGCCGCACTCTCAACCCTCGTGACCCGCTCGTTCAGCGGGTTTCGGGGCTGACGTGGGACGGCGATGGCGAACGCTGGTTCCGCGTGGTTGGCTCCATGCCGAGGGCGCGGCTGATGGCGGAGGCACGGACCAGCAGCGATCCGGCACTGGACCTGTCTGCGATCGATCCGTCACGAGTGGCGCTAGTCGATCGGGCGCTGCCCCTCAACGGTACGCCCGGCTTGGCGCGTGTCACGACTGACCGACCTGGTCACTTGATCGTTGACACTGTTGGCGACGGCCAGCAATTGTTGGTGCTGACAGAGCGCTATCATCGCGGCTGGATCGCAACAATTGACGGCGACGGAACCGAACCAATTCGAGTTTATGGCGACTTCCTGGGCTCTGTTGTACCGGCCGGCTCGCACCGGGTGGTGTTTCAGTTCCGCCCGCGAAGCGTGCGCGTGGGACTGCTCGCCACGCTGACCGCACTGGCCGCGGCGCTGATGGCTTCGTATTGGTTATCTCGGAGCGGATCGCGGTTTACCTCATCATCCATGAGGTAAATCGGGACGCTACACAGCCGCGGGGTGTCGATCGCCGCACACCAACTATCAGAAGTCCCGCGATCGCCACGGGGACGGCGACCGCCCTGACCTTCAATCAGAGAATTCCTTGGCGAGTTCCACCCACTCCCCTTGCGGGGCCAGGCGCTCGTACGCGCGCCAGTGCGCGCGCGCATCCACTGAACGTCCCATCTTCTCGAGCGTGACCGCCAGGTAGAAATGCGCGTCGGCATAGCCGTTATTCAGCGCCAGCGCCGCACGGTATGCCGCCTCGGCCTCGCCGTAGTGAGCGTGGTCGTGATGGATGTTGCCCAGGTTGAAGTGCGCCTCGAAGTACGAGGGGTCGAGCACGATCGCCCGCTCGTACAGGGCCTGCGCCTCGGCCAGCTCATCGCGTGAGTAGCGGATGTTGGCAAGATTGATGAGGGCGGCAACGAGGTCGGGTTCCTCCTCAAGCGCGCGGCGGTAGGCTTTGACAGCCTCGTCCACCCGTTCCGGCGTCCCATCGTCCAGGAGCGAACCCATCAAGAAATACTGTTCGGCGCTGGACAAATTTCTTGCGCCGTTGCCAGTGGCTAAGGTGCCTAGGGTGCCAGGGGTGCTGGTGCCGGCACGAGACTTCAGGTCGATGATTCTTGCCGGCTGGGCATCAAGGCGGAAGTCGAATGCCAACTGGCCGACGCGTGACGACTGGAGGCTGCGCAAGGCGGCGCGGAACGCAGTGCCTTGCTGAACCTCGCCCGCCATTTGGCGCAGTGTCGTGAGATCGCCAAACCCGAAAAAGGTGTCGGCGTTGTTCTTGAAGGCCGGCTTGATCAGGCCGCACTTCTCCATGTAGCGCAGGTGATCGAGGCGCAGCGCCGGGTACATGGCGAGCACGTCTTTCTGGCCGTAGTGCTGGGTGCGGCGTTCGGCCACGGCGGGCTGGCCGGCCAGGCGGCAGAACTCGTCTTCACTGAGCACGCGAATGCGGCCGGGGGTGTCGGCCTTGATCTGGGCCACCCGGCGCAACTTCTGGCTCTGCGTGCTGGAGTCGTCCAGGAGGACCGAGAGGTCCGGCGCACCGTCGGGATAGCTCGCCGCACCGACCACCAGCAGCGTGGTGCGCACCGTTACGTCCTCATCCGTCGCGCCGCCGAGCTCTTCGACCAGTGCCCGCGCTTCCTTGCGGCCAAACGACCAGAGCTTGCCGCTGAAGACAACGGTCTCGCCGTGAAGCGGTGGTGCGTTCGGCGGATCGAATGGCAGTTCAGGCATCGATCGCGTTCACGATGAAACAGTTCGCGGCGGAAGTCAAACGAAGATCGCCGGCCGCAGTCATGACGTGAGCGCCGCGGCCAGCGCCGCGGCCGAGTCGAAACGCGCCGCCGGCGTTGCGGCCACCGCGCGCAAGATGGCGTCGCTCACGCCGGCTGGAATACCCGCCACCACGGCGGCCGGCGCCTCTGGTTGCGACTGCAGCATCTGACCCAACAGCTCGGGTAACGAGCGAGCCTGGAATGGCGGCCGGCCAGTAACCATCTCGTAAGCAAGGGCGCCAATTGTGAATACGTCGGCGCGCGCGTCGGGGGCGCCGCCCATCATCACTTCGGGGGCGAGATAGGGCAACTCGTGCTCGCTGGCTTCCTGGCCGCGCAGTTCCTGCTCGCGCATGGTGGCGAGCACATCCTGGACGGAACGAATGCCGGCGGAAGAGACTACGATCTGTTCCGACAAACCTGAAGGTTTGTCGCCACGATCAGGTTTGTCGCCACGATCAGGTTTGTCGCGATCAGGTTTGTCGCCACGATCAGGTTTGTCGCCAATTGCCCCACCCGCCCCACCCGCCCCACCAGCCCCACCCGCCCCACCCGCCCTAATCCGCACCATGTCGGGGTTCACGCCGCAGATGAAGCCGCCGCTACGATGGAGCGCGGCCACGGCGTCAAGCGCCTGCGCCAGCAGAGCCGATGCGCGGGGCCAGGGGAAGGCGCCGCTCTCAGCCAACGCCTGGCGGAGGCTGGGGCCCTCGACGAAGTCGGTGACCAGGAACACGTTCTGGTCGTCTTCACCAAAATCGCGGACCTGCAAGAGTCCCGGATGCGGCACCTGCTGCGTGCGCGCCTCGAGCAGGAAGCGCGTCCGGACCGCCTCCCAGTGAGGCTGCTCGTCACGCTTCAGGATGCGGATGGCCACCGGGATGCCGAGGGCGCGGTGGGTGCCACGATAGATGAGACTGCCGAGCCGGCCCCGACCGACATGGCTGCCCAGTTCGTAACGCGCGAGCAGCCCGCCGCCAGATTCCGCACGGTCTGGAGCCGCCTCGCCGGCGGCATCCCGCAAGGCGTTCACGAAATCAGCCACACTGCCCCAGCGCCCAAGCGGATTCTTGTCGAGGGCGCGCATGACCGCCTCGTCCACGGCCTCGGGCAGGCCCGCCCGGCGCGACGCCGGACTGGCGGGATTCGCCGTCAGCGCCTGCTGGATCAGGGTCGCGTTGTTTCCGGCGTCAAACGGCCGGCCGCCGGTCAGCATCTCGTACGCGATGACGCCCAGCGCATAAATATCGGTCGCCGCCGTCACCGTCTCGCCCCGCATCTGCTCGGGCGCCGCATACGCCAGCGTGCCGAGGAAGAAGGCCGGGTTGGTGAGGCGGGTCTCGTCGCTGGCCGCCTTCATGGCCGCCAGGCCGAAATCGATCACCTTGTAGACGCGCTCGCCCGACTCGTAGCGGTGGACGACGATGTTGGCGGGCTTGAGGTCGCGATGGGTGATGCCGCGGTCGTGGGCCAGCTGCAGGGCCGCCGCCACCGGCCCCAGGATCGCCGCCACGCGCGCCGGCGCCATGGGCGCCTCGAGATCGATCTCCTCGCGCAGGCTCGGGCCGCTCAGCAGTTCCATCACCATGAACGGCTGGTTCGCCGCGTCGAAATCGAAATCGAGAATGCCGACGATGTTGGGGTGGCGCAGCTGGGCGCAGGCGCGGCTCTCGCGCAGGAAGCGCTCGCGCAATTCCGGCGGCGAGTCGTGCGCCGGCTGCATCACCTTGATGGCCACCTCGTCACCAAGCCGGAGGCGGCGCGCCCGGTAGACATGGCCCATGCCGCCGGAGCCCAGGACATCGATGATCTCGTAGCGGTCGTCGATCCGCGTTCCTGGCGCCAGCACGCGAACAGCTTATACGTGAACCAGCTCTGATTCAGCCCGATCCAGCACGTGCTCGAACCACAGGTTCGAGATCTTCTCCTGGACGCTGTTCTGGCGCAGCCGCGCCCGCAGGTTCACGAAGTCGACGCGGTCGAGCTCCTGGTCCTGGTTGTAGCAGGAGAACACAAATTCTTCGCGGCCGGTTTCGGGATCAACGTGGCGCTGCAGGCATGCCGCGCACACTTCCTTCATCATGCATTGCATCGGCGAATTGATGCTGCCGATGCCGACGTGCTTCGGATTGAGATGCGGCGCCAGCACGCCGTGCCGGGCTATGCGCACGGCGTTCATCATGCCGTCCGAGCCGATCGCGATGATGCGCGTGACGTCCTTGAGCGGCACGCTCTGCGCGCCGAGCTGGCCCTCGGCGTAGGCCACCATCGCCTGGACGATGTTGCCGCGGAAATGCGCGTCCTGAGGGCGGTGCGGCTCGATGACCGGGCCGGTGTCGCTGGCCCAGATCACCTGGTCGGTGCCGGCTTCGATGTCCTCGCGCTTGAACAGGTCGGCGCCGTTCTTGTAGCCGGCGAAGTAGATCACCTTGTTGCCCTGGGCCTTGAGCGCCCTCGCAATCGAGAACAGCACGGCGTTGCCAAGGCCGCCGCCGGCCAGCAGCACGGCCGAGCCTTCGGGAATCTCGGTCGGCGTCCCGGTCGGTCCCATCACCACGACCGGCTCGCCCGGCTTGAGATATCCGCAGAGCCGGCTCGACACGCCCATCTCGAGCGTGATCAGCGACAGCAGGCCCTTCTCGCGATCGACCCAGGCGCCGGTCAGGGCAATGCCCTCCATCAACATCGACGCGACGTGATCGTCGAGCCGCAGGTGCGGGCTGAGCCGCTCGAAGTTCTGGAGGCGATAGAACTGGCCCGGGTGAAAATGCCGCGCCGCAGCGGGGGCGCGCACGATCACCTCGATGATCGTCGGCGTCAGCCGCACCACCCGTTCAACCGTGGCGAGCAGCTGGTCGTCGAGGTGGGCGACCATCGCCTGCCACGCCGACTCGCGCACCGGCTGATCGGCCGGCTTGAGCTTCGCAAGCTCGTCGGCAAACAGCGCGACCACGTGCGGGTAACCATGCTTGGCCGACGCCATCGCCTTGACGACGTTGCCGTTGTAGCGCGGGTGGTTGTCGCCGTAGTAGGTAACGAACCGGCCGTCGGTGTCGTGCGAGGTGAAGAAGCCGTTCGGATCCGGCTCCAGCCTGAACCTGGCAGGGCCGTCGATTCCGGGACGCGCCCCCGAGCCCGTCGACACCGCATTAAAGCCCTGGAAGAATTTCTGCTTGCCGTCGAGGCTGAACGAACCCGGGTGCTCCTTCTCGTAGGTGATGTTCGGCACCGTGCCGGCCGCCACCAGCACCGTTCGGGCCGGCAGCTCCATCGACGACCCGTCGGCGCGCGTGAAGAGCATCGCCTTCACATGGCCGAACTCGTCGGGGACGGCCTCGACCGGGTTCATGTTTTCGGTAACCGAGATGCCTTCTTGCAGCGCGAGGGCGACCTCTTCGTGGTTCAGCCGGTAGGCCGGCGCGTCCTGCAGGCGCTTGCGGTACGCCAGCGTCACGCCGCCCCACGCGCGAATCATGTCAATGAAGTTCGGCAGTTCACCCGCCAGCGTCGCGCGCTCGCGCTCGGCACGAACAACCTCGCCGTGGCGCAGGAACTCGTCGAGAATGCCCTGCTCCTCTGGATCCATCATCCCGAGCACCCGCGCTTCGCCCAGGTCACGTACCAGGGCTTCGTAGCGGTCGAGCGTCTTCTCGACTTGGATTGGGTAGTACGCCATCAGCTCGGTCGCGGTGTCGACGCCGGTCAGGCCGCCGCCGATCACCACCGCCGGCAGCCGCGCCTGCAGGTTCGACAGCGCGTCGCGCTTGAACGCGCCGGTCAGCTGCAGCGCCATCAGGAAATCGCTGGCCTTGCGGATGCCCCGGATCAGGTTGTTCTTGATGTCAATAATCGTGGGGCGCCCGGCGCCGGCCGCAATCGCGACGTGATGGATCCCGCTGGCCCACACTTCTTCGATCGGCAACGCGCCTCCGAATCGAACGCCGCCGTAGATCTTCAGCTTGTCGCGCCGCGCCAGCGTCAGGTGGATCAGCGTGAGGAAGTTCTTGTCCCAGCGAACGGTGATCCCGTACTCGGAGACGCCGCCAAACCCTTCGAGCACGCGCTCGTTGAGCGGTCGATAGATCTCGCTCCAGCTCTTGATGGGTCTCGGAGGAACTGCCGGTAGGGCACCCCTTTCAGGGGTGCCGACAATGTCGTCGGGCAAGGGTTCGATCTTGAGTCCGTCGATGGCGACCACGCCGAAACCTTCGTTCAGCAGGTAGTGCGACAGCGTGTAGCCAGCCGGGCCGAGACCGACGACCAGCACGTTCTTGCCGTTGTATGGCAGCGCATACGGCCGCTTCGTGTTGAGTGGGTTCCACCGCGTGAGCAGGCCATAGATCTCGACGCCCCACGGCAGGTTCAGCACGTCGGTGAGCACGCCGGTTTCGATCTGCGGAACGTTGACCGGTTCCTGCTTCTGGTAGATGCACGCCTTCATGCAGTCGTTGCAGATGCGGTGACCGGTGCCCGGGCACATCGGGTTGTCGACGACGACGATGGCCAGAGCGCCAATCGAGTCACCGCGCTTGCGCACGGTGTGCATCTCGGAGATTTTCTCGTCGAGCGGGCATCCCGGCATCGGGATGCCGAGCGGGTTGGCCGTGACCTTGCCTTCCTTGTCGCGAATGCCCTTCGAGCAGGTGTCCTTGTCGCGTTCGTGGCACAGCACGCAGTAGTGGACCTCGCTCAGCACCTCGCGCGGCGTGTAGCGCGGGTCGGTCAGCTCGAACCCCTGCCGGCGGCGCAGCTTCCCGTCAGGACCGAGGATCTGCTCCGGCAGCTTGGCGTCGGGCCGCTGGATCTGGACGAGGTGGTCGTAGTCGAGGTTCTCCGGAAAGCGGAACACGACCCAGCCGCGGTACTCGGGGCTGTGGACGTGCGCGGCACACCAGCGCTTCAGCGATTCGATCTCCGCAGCCACCGCCGCTTTGTCGCCGTCGGAGCCGTTGGCCTTGAGCGACTCTTCGCGATCGAGCAGCGAGCAGCCATACGCCGCCAGATTCAGTTCCACCTCCGGCGTGGGCTGAAGCCCACGCCCTTCTGGCACCAGGAGGGCCGGGGCTTTCGCCCCGGCCTCAACCGTGGCGTGGTCTTCGGCGGTCGCGGTAACGTGCGCGCCGCCCTTCAGCAGGGGCAACGCGCGGCGGCGGACGAAGTCGATCTTGAAGCGAAACAGCACGTCGTAGGCGCGCGTGGCGGCAACGAGCGCCTCAGCTTCGGCACCCACACCGAAGAGGCGCGTGATGAACCGGCTCACGTGCGGCGCCATGGCCACGACCAGGTTGCTACGGGCGACCGCGCCCAGAGATTCGGGCACGTCGCGGTACCGTTCCCACTGCGTCCACAACTCAGGTTCGGTCGCCGTGACCTCGGTCACGAACAGGCCGTAGAGGTCGCGGAGACGAGCGGGCTGATGGAGGTCAGCGAACGAGAATCCCGGGATTCCAAGGGCGGTCACAGGTGCAGTCGTTGGTGCCATTTCCAACTCTCAATTATATGTGATCAGCTATGGTACGATCGGGCTTGGACGGGCCCTGGCACCAACCTATGACCATTAAGTTGAACGGCGATCCGCACGAGATTCCCCAGCCGCTGAGCGTGACCGCCCTGCTCGCGACCCTGGACATCGATCCACGCCGCGTCGCCGTCGAACACAACCTCGCGGTCGTCAAGAAGACGGCCTACGACTCGGCTATTGTGAGTGAGGGCGACGAGGTCGAGATTGTCAACTTCGTCGGCGGAGGCTAAGGCACACACGGAACCACAGAAACACAGAAGCCAAACTCAGGGAATGCGGTTTCCGTGTTTCGGTGCTTCCGTGAGCGGCATTTTGGGTGAGAACTCGGCATGTCTGATTTGATCATTGCAGGACGCACGTTTCGCTCGCGCCTGATCGTGGGCACGGGCAAGTACCCGTCGCACGCGATCATGAAGGCGGCCCACGAGGCGTCGGGCGCCGACATGGTGACCGTCGCCGTGCGCCGGGTCGACATTTCGCGCAAGACCGAGTCGCTGCTGGACTACATCGACACGGCAAAGATCTTCCTGCTTCCCAACACCGCTGCCTGCTACACCGCCGAAGACGCCATTCGCACGGCGCGGCTCGGGCGCGAAGCGGGCATGTCGAACTGGGTGAAGCTCGAAGTAATCGGCGACGAGCAGACGCTGTTCCCCGACAACGAAGGGCTGCTCGAGGCCACGCGCGTGCTGGTCAAGGAGGGCTTCATTGTGTTGCCCTACACCAACGATGATCCGGTGATGTGCCGCAAGCTGGCCGAGGCCGGCGCCGCGGCCGTCATGCCGCTCGGCGCGCCGATTGGGTCGGGCCTGGGCATCCAGAATCCGAACAACATCCGCATCATTCGTGAGCAGGCCAAGGTCCCGGTCATCGTGGATGCGGGCGTGGGCACGGCGTCTGACGCCGCGGTGGCGATGGAACTGGGCGCCGACGGCGTCCTGATGAATACCGCCATCGCCGGCGCGACCGATCCGGTGATGATGGCGCGGGCCATGAGGCTCGCGGTCGAAGCCGGACGCCTGGCCTACCTGGCCGGCCGCATCGCAAGAAAATCCTACGCCACCGCGAGCAGCCCATTGCAGGGCGTCGTCGGATCCTGATGCACCTGGGCTGGTCGCGCCTCGCGCTGGTGGCGTTGTACGGCGTCGCCAGCTACGCCTTCTGCTCACCGCTCTTCGCCCAGCCCAACGCGCTCGGCGTCTACGACTGGGATCAGCACCTGTTCTACTACGGCGCCGTTCTGAAGAACGTCGTCGAGTACGGGCAGATGCCGTTCTGGAACCCGTGGTACTGCGGCGGCAATGTGCTGTGGCAGAACCCGCAGATCGCGCTGCTCAGCCCGGCCTACCCGCTAACGGCGTTCATGCCGCTGGCGCTCGCGATGAAGATCAACATCCTGCTGCACTACTGGGCAGGGTTCATCGGCATGCATTTGCTCTTGTCCAGAGTGGTCGGGCTGCGTTCGCTGTCGCTGGTCTTCTTCCTGGCCACTGTGTTCACGGCGTCGGGCGGGCCGGCGATCCACCTGCTGGCTGGCCACAGTGTCTTCCTGCCGGCGTTCTATCTTCCGTTTGTCATGTACTTTTTCTTGCGTTCGGTTCAAACGGGATCCATCCGTGGGTCGCTGTTGGCGGCCATCCCGATCGCGATGATGGTCTACAACGGCGGCACCCATATTCTGCCCATGGCCATCGCGGTCGTCGGTCTGCTGGCGGTGGTGTCGGCAGCGGCGTTGCGACAGTGGCGGCCGCTGGTCTTCGGAGTCGCCTGCTGCGTGGCGGGCCTCGCCTACTCCGCGCCCAAGCTGCTGCCGGTGGTGTCGTTCGTGACGAGCGAACAGTTCTGGGACACGCGCCCGCCGATCGAGCGTCCCGACCTCACCACGCTGGAGATGGCTGCGGGCATTTTCCTGGACCCCGACCAGAAGACCCGCACCCGCCTGCCTGAGCAGCGGCATGGCTGGCATGAGTACGGCAACTACATTGGCCAGGTGGCGGCGGTGCTGATGGTCGCCAGCGTGATCTGGGTCTTCGGCGCGCGGCGCGTTCCCGACTATTGGCTGGGACTGGCGATGGCCCTCTCGGCGATCGTGTTCTTCGTGTGGTCGCTCGGGGAGTTCAGCCGGTTCGCGCCGGCTTCGCTGGCGCAGCACCTGCCACTGTTCTCCAGCTTCAGGATTCCCAGCCGCTACAACATCGCGTTCGTCCTGTGTGGGGCGGTCACCGCCGGATGGGCGCTGCGGGCCGTGGCAGCTGACACCTTGTCGAAGGCCGCGGGCCGCCTGGTGGCGACCATCGCCGTGCTGGCCGCGATGAGCCTGATCGCCACCAATCGGCTACTGCTGGCGGATGTCTTCTCAGTTCCGGCACTGACCGCCACCTTCAAGCCCATGGGCGGGCCCGCCTCCCTTGTGCTTTCGGAGGAAACCAACGCCTACCGCGACGGCTCGCCGATGTTCACGGCACTGATGAATGACCGCACGTTCTTCGCGTGCTACGAGTCGCTGCAGCTGAAGCGAACCGCGACCGCCGAGCATCCGCTGGTGTTCACCGACGGCGCCTCACAGGTCTCATCGATCGTGTTCACCCCGAACCGGATTGAGTTCTCGGCGCTCGGCGGCGGCCAGCCGATGCGGGTCTCACTCAACCAGAACTACTCGTCGGGTTGGAGCAGCAACGCGGGGGCTTTCACGCCCACGGAGGCTGCGATGCCCGGCGTCACCCTCGCGCCCGGCCAGACCGGGCGGTTCGCGTTCGTCTTTGTGCCGGACGGGCTGTGGGCCGGCACGGCCCTGCTGGCGTTCGCCGCAGTCCTGTCGGTGTTCCTCTGGCGACGGAGCCCGGCCGCGTGATCGCAGCGCTCCGGCGGCTCGCGGACTCGACCAGCAGCGTCTACGCGTCGTGCGTGTTCTCGTTCGTCGCCGGCCTGTTCTTCATCTTCATCTGGACGCCACTGCCCTTCGGCTGGCAGGGCATCGATGCGTATTACGAAGTCGCCAAGACCCTCGCCCAAGGCAGCCCCTTCGAGCCGTTTCACATCGTGTGGGGCTACGCGTACTTCCTTGCGTTCTGGTACTGGGTGGCAGGCGATGTGTTGTGGGTACCTCTCGTGGCGCAAGCAGCGCTCAACGCCACGGTGCCCTACATGATCTACCGGCTGGTCACGCTCGAACTGGGACACCGCTACGGCGTGATGACTGCAGTCCTGACCGGGCTGTTCTCCTTCAACACCGTCTACGCGTCGACCCAGGCTTCCGACACCATCTGCACCGTGCTGTTCGTGGCGATGATGTGGAGTTTTGCCCAGGGCCGCTCGTCGCAGAATCCGATGCGGTTTGCGGTGAGTGGCGTGCTGGCCAGCCTGGCGTTTCAGTTCCGCCCCAACCTCGTGCTGTTCCCGGCCTTCGTGGCTGCGGTCTACCTGTGGGCTCGGCCACGGCGCGCCGGCAAGCTGATCCACATGGCGGTGTTTCTGGCGGCGTTTGCGGTGGTTGCTTCCCCGTGGATCCTCCGGAACTACCGGCTCACCAATCTGTTCATTCCGGCGAGCACCCACGGCGGCGTTCAGTTGTGGTTCGGCAGCCTGCAGACCGGCCCGTACCAGTCAAACTGGCTCTATAACCCCAGGGCCGCCTTCGAGCACCCACCACAGGACTATTCCAGCGTCGATGAGTTGCCGGTCGTCGTCAGCGGAAGGTGCCACTGCGGCCCACCCGCCGACACTCGGGTGGAAGTGGTCTACTGGACCGATCGCAACCCGGCCGTGCGGCGCGTGCCGGCGCCGCTGGCTCCAGACGGACGTTTCGAAATCGCGCTGGCGGATGTCGTTTCCGGCAGCGCGTTGTCGTACTACGTCGAGGCCACCGTGCAGCGGGACGGCGGCGAGATCCGGCATGTCGCACCAATCGCCGGCGCGCGCGATCCGGGCATCTTCGTGCTCAGCCGCGACCACCTGGGCGACCTCGATGCCGGCAACCTGGTGCTGGACGTCTTCGACCTGGCGAGGATTGCCGCGTGGGTGAGCTGGGGCGACGGCACCCCCGATCTCCAGGTTGTCGACCTGGACCGCGACGGCACGCTGACCGACGCCGACCTGGCGGTGGCCGCTGACGTCCTCGCGGGCGTGTTGCGGACGAGCGGCGACGCACCGCCGGTGGTGAGCACGATCACGCGCGATGCGTCCCTCACCACCCTGGTCCTGGCCGACGGATCTACGCTGGGCATCCCCCGCGGGTTCGCCAATCGCATCACCGACCTGGAACTGCGGGGTCCGATCGCGCAGTCACTGGTCAGCCGCTCCCAAACACTTGCGAGCGTCAGGGACGGCAGCCTGCCGCGACGCATGTTCGTCGGCGACATCTCGGACGGCTGCCTCGAACGGGTCGGGGTCAACAGCGTCGGCTACCGTCGCTACCCCCACGAGATGCGGCGTTTCGTGGCCCTGTCCCGAGACAACATCTCACGGGATCCGGTTGGCTACGCCTGGTCAACGGTGGTGCGCGCGGGACGGCTGTTCGTGATCCAGGGCAGCGACGACGGGCGCACCGCCATTCAGTTCGAGAACAGCCGCGCGATCTACTTCGCCGGCCAGTCAATCACCTTCGGCTATGCAATGTTGTTCCTGGCGGGCGTGATCGTGGCCGTCCGTCGGGGCCAGGTCCGGGCGTTGCTCGCCCTGCCCATCGTCTATGTGCCGGCCACCATCTCGTTCATGCTGATCAACGCCCGCTACGCCATGACGATGCAGCCGTTCATGTTCGCGTTTATCGCGATTCTGATCGTGGCGTGGGTGGATCGCTGGTCGCCGCCATCCCCCGCTCCAGCTCTCGGACGGCAATCGGAAGAATCAGAATAGCGAGCGGCAGGAAATGACGCAGCTCGCGGATGTAGATCACCGGGTACGCAAGCAGCACGTACGTCAACGAAGTCAGGGCCAGGCTGGTGACGAAGCCGTCTCGTGACCGCTTCACGCCCAGGGCCGCCAGGATCCACAGCACGTTGAAGAACAGGAACACCTTGACGTTGTTCTTGATCGTGACCAGCAGGTCCGCGGCATTGTCCTGAAGGAATGGCACGTTGACAGACGCCATGTCCCACCAGGCCCACCGCTCGATTGGCGCCGGATAGATCCAGCGCACGACGGCTGACGGGACCACGAAGGCCACGCCGATCCAGATCACCGCCTTGAACGGCGCGCGGCCGCGTAGCCACTCGATGCCGACCAGGATCGGCACCAGCATCATGGTTTCCTTGGCCCAGGCGCCGATGAACGTCACCAACGCGGCGGCGGCGTACCGCTGTTGCCGCAGCAGCACGACCGCCGCGAACCAGGCCGCCAGCATCGCGTAGTCATTGGTGTAGTAGATGCTGTACCCGTCGGTGAAGCCCGCCATCGTCAACACGAAGTACATGGACACCGCGCACAAGGCACCGATGGGGCTGGCATAGAGCCGGGCGAATGCCAGCAACAGCGCCGCTGTCCCCCACAGCAGGACGATCTTGACCACGACATCGACGGAGTGTGGTTGCGCTCCGGTCAGGCGTTCGCCGGCGCGAACCAGGTGCACGCCGAGCAGCCGCCACTGGTACGGAAACGCGCGGTCTCCGCTAAGGGCCTGGTGGTAGTGCTGCAGCGACTCGTCGGCGTAAACGGTGCGCGTCCCGGTATCGATCACGTGAATGGAGCCGTAAGTGACGTAGACCGCAAGAATCGAAAACCCGGCAAGAAGGCCGGCGATGAGCCAGGTCTGCCTGGCAGCGGTCCGCGCAGCGGGGGGTATCATCAGCGAGCCTTCAGCAGTCGAAAGACAGCCTGCGACAAACTCTCGGCGACCCGATCATCCTCTACCGGCGCCGTGAGGTCGACCACTTTTCTCAGGTCGAGATGCTCAAACCCTGGATCGTTGCCGAAGCGATCCCTCAACCTCGTGGCCACGGCGTCCTGGCGGACGGACTCGCCGGCCGTCACCCTCGGATGGGTCGCCACCAGCACCGAACTGTATCGGCGCGCGTCGATGACCGCCGCTTCCAGCGCGGCGCCGTATTCCTGTGTCGACAAACCTTGCTCTTGTGGCGACACACCTTCAGCTTTGTCGTCCCAGTCAGCGGGCGAGGGCCAGTAACCCGGCACGATGAGACTGGGCAAGGCTGGCAGGTATCCGGTGGCCCGATAAATCCACGAACGTCGCCGCCACCCCTCGGTCTTTTCGGCGCTGGGTGAGTACGGTTCGCCACCAATGTAGAGGCAGACGACGGCAGGGCGCAGGTACTCCGCATCGCGCATGGTCTGGCGCATCGACAGCACGGCATCCGAGGGCTCGCCGAGATTCACGGCCACGATCGGACCCGGAGTGGTGTATCCGGCATCGCCTCGCAATCGCGCGTTGTTCAACATGTCCTGCAGTTCAAAAGGCAGCGAAGACACGAGCTGCCGTCCCAGTATCTGCCGGCCGCCCAGGACGAGCACGCGGAGGTCGTCGTGCGGCACGACCGCCCCCCGGTAACCCCAGACGTTGAACCCGCCATCCGATTCCACGCGCCGGTGCAAGGCGACGTCCCCGGCGGCGACCACGGCCACGGCAAGGAGGGCGGCACACGCAATTGCGGCAAGACGCCAGGCCCGCGGCAATCGACCGGTCAGCGGTGGCACCGGCGCAACCGCCAGACCCTCGTGATGCGATGGCCGCCGACCGAAGCGCGTCAGCAAGACGCTGCTGCCGGCGCAGATCGCAAAGCCGGTCCAGACCAGCGCCGTGCGCCAGCTGCCATCGATCGGCAGGTGGCTGACCGCAAACGCGGTGAGCCAGGTGGCTCGCAGCCACAACGGCGCGCCCTGAAACGTCACCGCGGCGAGCGGCAGCAGCACGAACTGGAAATTCCAGATCGCTCGGTCGGGCTGCTGCACATACGCGAACACCAACGCCGCCGGCGCCGAGGCCAATGCCAGCAGCTTCAGCTCTCGAGGGCTCCGCCGAAAGCCGGCAGCCACCAGCCACGCCAGCGGGCCAAAATGCAAAACCATGGCCCCAGTCGCCCGCACCGGCCCAATTCCCCTGATCCATGTCAGCAGGTAGCCACCTTCGAGGATGCGGGCCGACGAGTTGCCGCCGTAGTTGTAGTTGTGCGCAAGGATGAACCACAGTTGCTGGCCGACCCACGCCGCCGACGCCAGGGCGGCACCGGCGGCACTCTTCAGGACGATGTCGGGCCGCCGGAGCAGTCCGCCGAACACCGCGAAGATCCACAGCGGTGCGACGGCGAACTCCTTGGCCCAAACACCGATCACGGCGCAAGCCGCCACGACGGCGAACCGACCGTCCAGAAGCAACAGCACGAGCCATGGAACAACACCGTAGATGAGGGGGTCGGAGGTGTGCGGATCGAGGGCCGTGAGCTGAGCGCCAGGGCCCAGTACCGACATCACCGCCGCCGCACGCGAGGCATGAAGGTCGAGCCCAAATCGCCGCGACAGCGCGAAGACACCCCACGCCGCCAGCAGGTTCCCGAGCACCGCATACGTCTTCCACTTGAGGATCGACTCGCCCGGCAATTGCTCGATCACCCACGCCACTAAGACTCGCGTGCAATGGAGGTTGGAGCAGTCGGGAATGATCAGCTGCCGGCCGACTTGTTCGTAGGTGTCGCGGTCGGTGACATAGTCTGGCGACAGGCCGAACGCCACCGCGCCCAGCACCAGCGCCAGGACGGCGGCCAGTGTGAGGTTCGATCGGCGATCCGAATCACCGGCCATGGACATGATTCGCGGCGATCCAGGCGTAGCTGTGCAGCGCCGCCAGGGCCGCAAGCGACGCGGCCAGAATCCGGTGCGGTGTGCTGGTGGCCGATAGCGCGACGCTGCGCCACAGCAGTACACCTAATACCAAAGCGCCTATCGCGAAGAGATTCCAGTCGTTGTAGACGCCGACCTGTGCCTTCCAGACCAGTTGAAACACGAACAAGGTGCCGGCGGCAACGGCGAGGAAGGTGCTCGTTTCATCGAGCAACAGTCGGCGCCACCCTGCCAGCGCGGGCAACACGACAATCGCAGGGGTCAGCAACATCACGAGATTGGCGTGCTCGACATAGTACGTCGCCGACCAGTCAGTGACGAACATGCCCTGCAGGCGCAGCGCGCGCCCGGCGTGGCTGGCACCCATGCTCCAGATCGGCGCACCGTAGAAGTGAACCACGGCCACCGCCGCCACCACCACGCCGCCCGCCAGGCACGCACTGCGAACCAACGGACCATAGTCGCGGGTGCGCCGCCACGAAATGTAGCCGAGGTAGGCGAGAGACGGGAGCAGCCATCCCGCCAGCAAATGAAACGACATGGCCGCGCCGAGCGTCACCGCCGGTTCCCAGAGCGCGGCGTCGCCGCGCAGGAACCGCGCTGCCGCGAGCAGGTATGCCGTGACCACGACCGCAGTCAGCGTGTAGTTCTCGACGTCGCCGAAGAACAGTTGCATGTAGGCGCCGCTGAAGAGTCCAAGCAGGAACAAGCCGGGTGCCGCCGGAGCGATGCGGGCCGCCAACCTGAACGCCAGGACGACGAATGCGATCCCCGCGGTCGCTGAAGTCACCTGGTAGGAGTACTCGACCGACCAGCCCCACCACCGGTGCGTGTAGTCCCACACCCGCGAGTGGACCAGGAACTCGAACATCTCGTCGTGCGTGATGAACGCGCCAGAGACGGGTACGGCGCTCTCGAACTTCGGCGCGAACATCAGCGCATCAGGGTTCAGGAACTCCGATCGCCACGCGAACATGATGCCGCCGGCCATGACGCCAACCGCGATTGCGATCGGATAGGAAGCCACCCAACGCGTGGCGCCGCGCGCATCGAGAACGACAGCGACCGAAGCTAGCGCCACCACGGCGGCGACGATCACTGGTAGAGCGCTGGCTGGGGCTCGCTGGATCGCGCTGATCCCGAACGAATCAGGGGCGATGCCGAGAGCGCCCGCGACATACACGGAAACCAGAACTAGTGTTGAAACAAGCCACGCGACCGTCTCGGACCCGGACGCCGGCCGTGGCGCGCCAGTCATTCGGGACCTACGAAGCAGGAACGTAGTCGGGCCAGGCCGCGTCCTTGTCGGAAATCAAGACCGGCTCAAAGGGCCAAGTGATGCCAAACGCAGGATCGTTCCACCGCACGCCCGATTCGGCAGACGGCTGCCACGGCGTCGACGCGTGATAGTAGGCCTCAACCTCGTCTGTCAGCGTCAGGTAGCCGTGGGCGATGCCTTCCGGCATATACAGCATGCGACGGTTCTCGGCGGTGAGCTCCACCGCCTCCCACTGACAATAAGCGGGAGACCCGGGCCGCAGGTCAACGATCACGTCGAGGAGCGCGCCCCGGGTGCAGCGGATGATCTTCGCCTGGGCGTAGGGCGAGGCCTGAAAGTGCATGCCACGCAGGGTGCCGCGCTTGTGGTTGAAGGCCAGGTTGCACTGGGCCAGCGCGGGCTCGATGCCGTGCTTGCGGAACTCGTCGGGCAGCCACGTCATCGCGAAGAACCCCCGGTGGTCATGGATCGCCGCAATATCGACGATCCAGGCGCCAGGGATTCGCGAGGCCGTGAACTTCATACGTTACAAGCGGAACAGGTGATCGCGCTTCACGCCCTTGAGGGCGTTGCGCGTATCGACCAGCAGCGGGAACCGATCGACCATCGCCGCGTAGTCGAACACCTTGTGGTCGGTGATGATCACGCCGAGGTCGACGTTCTGGTGCGCCTGCGCTTCGTCCACGCTCCTCAGATCAAGCGAGGCGTGCTTGAAGGCCGGCACGTAGGGGTCGGTGTAGCTCACCGCGGCGCCGCGGTGCGCCAGCAGTTCCAGTATTTCCAGGGCCGGCGATTCACGCAGGTCGTTGACGTCGCGCTTGTAGGCGACGCCGAGATTGTGCACGCGCGAGCCGTTGAGCGACTTCTTCTGCGAGTTGAGCGCGTCGATGATGCGCTGCACCACGAACTCGGGCATGGCGCCGTTGACGCTACCGGCCAGCTCGATGAAGCGCGCCTCGAAGTTGTACTGGCGCGCCTTCCACGACAGGTAGAACGGATCGATCGGGATGCAGTGCCCGCCGAGGCCCGGACCCGGATAGAACGGCATGAAGCCGAAGGGCTTGGTCTTGGCCGCGTCGATCACTTCCCACACGTCAAGGCCCATCCGGTGGCACATCAGGGCAAGTTCGTTGACCAGGCCGATATTGACCGCCCGGAAGGTGTTCTCGAGCAGCTTGACCATCTCGGCCACGCTCGGCGAGCTGACCGGTACGACCTTGTCCATCACCTGCTCGTAGAAGGCGACAGCGCACTTGGTGCTGTCGTCGTTGATGCCGCCCACGACCTTCGGGATATTCTTGGTCTGGTAGGTCGGGTTGCCCGGGTCCACGCGCTCGGGCGAGAACGCCAGGTAGAAATCCACACCGGGCGTGAACCCCTTGGCCGCCAGCACCGGCTGCACCACTTCCGTGGTGGTGCCCGGATAGGTGGTCGACTCCAGGATGATCAGCTGCCCCTTTTTCAGGATCGCCGCCGTGGCCTCGACCGCCTGCACGACGTAGGTCATGTCGGGGTCCTTGGTCTTGCGCAGCGGCGTCGGCACGCAGATGTCGATGATGTCAGCGGCCGCCAAAGCCTTGGGATCGGTCGTCGCCTTGAACTTGCCGCTCTTGACCACTTCGGCCAGGTGCTCGGACGGGACGTCCGGAATGTAGCTGCGCCCCGCCATCAGCTCGGCGACCTTGTGCGCGTCGACGTCGTAGCCCACGACGGTGAAGCCGGCGCGGGCGAACTCAACGCCAAGGGGCAAGCCGACGTAGCCGAGGCCGATCACGCCGAGCGTGGCCTGCTTCGATTCGATCTTCTTCAACAGTTCCATGAAATTCCTATCCGCGGTAAAAGGACCGAATGGCGTCGACGACCGCGGCTTGCTGGGCCTCGGTAAGCTCGGGGTAAATCGGCAGGGCCAGCGACGAGAGCGCGGCCGCCTCGGCGACCGGGAACGCGCCGGCCTTGTAACCCAGGCTGGCGAAACACTCCTGCAGGTGGAACGGCACCGGGTAGTAGACCTCGGTGCCAATGCCGGCGGCATCCAGGTGCGCCCGCAAGCCGTCGCGATTGGGCACCCGGATCACGAACTGGTTGTAGATGTGCGTGCGATTCGGCGCTTCGACCGGCAGCGACACCTCGGTCAACCTGGCGTCGGCAAAGAGGGCGCGGTAACGGGCGGCGTTGGCGCGGCGGCCGTCGCTCCACGCCGACAGGTGCGGCAACTTCACGCGCAGCACGGCGGCCTGCAAGGCGTCGATGCGGAAGTTCGCGCCGACCAGGTGGTGGTGGTACTTCGGCTCCATGCCGTGATTGCGAATCAGCTTGAGCCGGTGCGCCAGCGCGGCGTCGGTCGACGTGACCAGCCCGCCATCGCCAAACCCCCCGAGGTTCTTGCTCGGGAAGAACGAGAAGCAGCCAATCGCGCCCCAGTTACCCACGGGCTTGCCCTGGTACTGGCAGCCAATCGCCTGCGCGGCATCTTCGATCACGGCGATGTTCCTGGCCGCCGCCGCGGCCAGGATCGGCGCAAGCTCCGCGGCCTGGCCAAACAGGTGCACGGGGATGATCGCCTTGGTGCGGCTCGTGATGGTCGCGATGGTGGCGGCCGGGTTCAGGTTGAAGGTGTCGGCGTCGATATCGACCAGCACCGGCTTCGCGCCCACGCGCACCACCGACCCGGCGGTCGCAAAAAACGAATAGGTCGGCGTGATGACCTCGTCGCCGGGGCCGATGTCCAGGGCCATCAGCGCCGCGACCAGCGCATCCGTCCCGGACGACATCCCAAGCGCGTGCGGGGTGCCGAGGTGGGCTGCCAGCTCGCGTTCGAGGCCTTCCACTTCGGGGCCGCCGATGAAGCGCTGGCTGTCGCAAACACGGGTCACGGCGTCGAGTAACGACTGCCGGAGTGGCGAGTATTGTGCGTGGAGGTCGAGCAGGGGAACAGTCACAAACACCTAATGGAGCGTATCAACCAATTGGAAAGTATCGACATCTTTGCTCAGCGATGGTACTGGGGCCGTTCCGTAGGAACGGCCCTCCATCGATATCGAGCGTAGGCGCCACTAATGGTATATGGCGGCGCCCAACCGGCGCAACCAACCGCTTGTATAGTGGAAAGCCATGGTGAGCGTCGATGTCGCGGTAATTGGCGGAGGGGTCACGGGCCTGGCCTCGGCCCTCGCCCTGGCGCGGGCGGGCGCCTCGGTCTGCCTTCTGGAGCGCGAAGGCAAACCCGGCCGTGCGACCAGCACCCACAACAGCGGCGTGATCCACGCCGGGATCTACTACCCGGAGGGCTCGTTGAAGGCCCTGATGTGCGTGGAAGGCCGGGATCGCCTGTACGAGTTCTGCGCGGCACACCGGGTGCCACATAACCGCGGCGGCAAGCTCATTGTCGCCGGCAGCGACCACGAGGCGGAGGAACTGCCGCGGCTACTGGCGAAGGCCCACGCCAATGGCGTGACCGTGGAACTGGTCGATCGGGCCTTCGTGGCGGCCCGCGAACCGAACGTCCACGCCGTGGCGGCGATCTGGTCCCCAGACACCGGCATCGTCGAAGCCGAGGCGCTGGTCAAGGCGCTCGAGCACCTCTGCCGCGATCAGGATGTGGCGCTGGTGGTCGGCAGTCCGCTAATCGGGGCGGAGCCTGGCCCCGACGGCATCACCCTGGTCACGCCGCACGAGCGGTTCGCCGCCGCGACAGTGGTCAACGCGTCCGGTCTCTACGCCGACACCACGTCGCAGATGCTGGGCGGCATGGCGTTCCGCATCTATCCGTGCCGCGGTGAGTACGCGGAGTTGGCGCCGGCGAAACGCCATATGGTGAACGGCCTGGTCTATCCCCTGCCGCACGCCTCTGGCGCGGGTCTCGGCGTTCACCTGGCGAAGACGACGTGGGGATCGGTGACGCTGGGACCGACGATTCACTACCAGGAGGCCAAGGACGACTACGAAGGCGGCCGCCTGCCCCTCGAAGCGTTCGTGGAGCCTGCGCAACACCTGCTGCCGTGGATCACGCTCGCCGACCTGCAGCCGGGTGGCAGCGGCATTCGCGCCAAGCTGCACGGGCCTGGCGCCTCGTTCGCCGACTTCCTGATTCAACGCGACACGGTGAATCCGCGCGTAATCCAGGCGTCGGGGATCGACTCGCCCGGCCTTACGTCGTGCCTGGCGATTGGGGAACGGGTGGCGAGGATCTGGAAGTCTGAAGGTGGCCAACCACCAACGACAGGGCGAACATCGTAAGGGCTACCGTCACCGGGATCAGGTGAACGGAGAAGCGGCCAGGATACGCGGACCCGCGCGCCACGAGGGCCCCTGCCACTCCGGCCAGGCACAACGCCACGGCATTCAGCGGCAGCCGATTGAACGGTCGCACGCCAACCACCCCCAACAAGGCCGCGACGAAGCCGGCGATCACCGGAATGGCGCGGGGATCGAGTCGGGGCGGGTCGTTCATCGACAGCACCATGGCGACGTTGCTGGCGATGTCCTGAAGCGGCGTCAGCCCTTCGGGTGTGGTCTGCCAGACCGAGAGCATGCCGGCCTGCGTGCCGAACAGCATGCTCGGAACGCCCGTGTAGTAGTACGTCCGGGCAGTGAACAACCACAGCCCGAGCGCGATCGACCCGAGTACGGACGCCACTACGGGGCGGGACAGGGGCGCTATCCACTCGGTCGCCCGCGTCCAGCCAGACACCGGATGGCTCACGGGGAGTGCGAACCAGGTCACGGCAAGTGCCATGGGGAGGTTGTTCAACCGCGTGTAGAAAGCCAGCAGCGCGAGCACGCCTGCCGCCAAAGCGGATGGCCAGTGACCGTGCCGGCCTCGCAAGGCGCACATCGCCGCAGCGTAGATGAAACCCATCGAGGTGATCTCGGAAAGTCCGCGACCAATCAAGTACCAGGCGGGGCCGAGGGTGAACACCGCCAGCGTGGTGGTACCGGCCACCGCTGCCCAGCGGAATCCGGCAACCTGCCGGGTTACAAGAAAGGCGAAACACGAACCCATGAGGATGCAGGCCGCATCCCAATAAAACTCGCCGACGCTGGAGTCGCCGAACACCATGTGCAGGGAGCCGGCGATCCAGCGATACAGCGGCTGAAACCAGAAGGTGACCTGGCCGCCCTCGAGCCAGTAGCCCTGCATGAAAATGCGGTAGGCAAATCGCTGGAACATCCACCAATCGTCACCAGGGGAATACCACGTGAAGATGCCAACCTGCGCTCGCGAAGCAACCACCGCGAGCACCAGGAAAGGCAGCCCGAGCAGCAGGCTCGCACCGAACAAGTTCTGCAGTCGCCGCGGCAGTTTGACCAGTGCGATCGGGATGAGCAGAAGCGGCGCGACGCGGATGAAGGACTCGCGGCCGGTCATCGCGGTCAGGGCCAACGCGGCGGCCAGCCCGGCGGCGCCGGCGATTGGCCAGGCGCTGCCAGCCCGCTGGCTGACCGCCGCAACCGCCGCCGCCAGCAGCCCCACGACGAGCAGCGCCGGCACGAAGCGACCCCACGGCCGGATCCAATGATCGAGCCGCGACGGCGCCGCCATCGTGGCCGTGGTCGCGCTCCAGACGTTGGCGCCATTCCAGCGCGGCTCGAGGCTCCAGTGACTGCGGACGAGGGTTCCCGAAATGCCGACCCGGTGAAGCCCCGGCGAAACGGCAATGCCGGTAGCAGGGTCGGCGACTTCGACGCCATCGACGAAAACCTTGGCGTGCACGTCCTCGAGCATCGCGACTTGGAAAAGGCCCGGCTCATCGGTGTGGAGGTAGCCGTCGACGTCGAGTTCGAGATTGACGTTCGGCGGACGATGCTGAGGGGCGGCGCTGGAACCCTGGTCGACCGGCGGCAGGTTGTAGAACCAAGCTGGAAACCGCTCGAGGATCCAGTAGCCCTCGGTCATCACGGCGGAGCAGCGTGGTATTTCGGATCGCCAGTCGGCCCGAACATCCCAGCTGTGCGGCACGCGCACGTCCTCCAAGTACAGGGGCACCGGTGAGGTAAACCGGACGCACCATCCGTCCTGGACGAGCACGGCCGCCGAGCCGGCCTTCCACACGATCAGGGCGACGATGAAGCCGCGAACGATGGCGCGGCGGAGCAAGGCGGGGTGGACGGCGATGAGGGCGGCGGCCGCCATGCCGAGCACGGCCGCGTCGAGCAGGGTGTCGAGTGGAGCGCCGTCAAGCGGCCCGGCCAGCCTGGCGGGCCACAGCAGTGCGATCGCCGCGAGGGCCGCCCAAATGAGGCTGTTCATGGTGGCACCTCGGCCGGCGCCTCGCCGATCAGGCGATCAGCTGGCCGGAGCCGATGCGCTCGAGGTCGGCATCCACCATCATCGTGACCAGTTGCTGAAAGCTCACGCTGGGCTCCCAACCCAGTTGCCGTTTCGCCTTGGCCGGGTCGCCGATCAGGTGGTCCACTTCGGCCGGCCGCAGGTAACGCGGATCGACGCCGACGTGCTTCTGCCAGTCGAGACCGGCGTGCGCGAAGGCGACCTCGACGAACTCCTGCACGGAGTGCGCCTCGCCCGTGGCAATCACGTAGTCGTCCGGCTGATCCTGCTGCAGCATCAGCCACATGGCGCGCACGTAGTCGCCCGAGAAGCCCCAGTCACGGCAGGCGTCGCGGTTGCCGAGCATCAGCTTGTCGGCGTGGCCCAGCTTGATCCGCGCCACGCCGTCGGTGATCTTGCGCGTGACGAACTCGATGCCGCGCCGCGGCGATTCGTGGTTGAAGAGAATGCCCGAGCAGGCAAACAGATCGTAGCTCTCGCGGTAGTTCACCGTGATGTAGTGGCCGAAGACCTTGGTCACACCGTACGGGCTGCGCGGGTAGAACGGCGTCATCTCGGTCTGCGGGACCTCGCGGACCCGGCCGTACATCTCGCTCGACGAAGCCTGGTAGAACCGGATCTTCGGGTTGACGCTGCGGACGGCTTCGAGAGCACGAGTCACGCCCTGCGCGTTGAACTCGCCGGTCAACATTGGCTGGTCCCAGGAGGCCGGCACGAACGACATGGCGCCCAGGTTGTAGAATTCATGCGGCTGCGACTGCTCCACCGCCTTGATCAGCGACAGCTGATCGAGCAGGTCGCCCTGCAGCAGCGTCACCTTCTCGAGCAGGTGCTGGATGCGCCACACGTTGGGCGCGCTCAGCCGCCGCACCAGGCCGAAGACTTCGTAGCCCTTGTCGAGCAGCAACTCGGCGAGGTACGACCCATCCTGCCCAGTGATACCGGTGATCAGCGCGCGTTTCTTGTCAGCCACAATTGGTGATTATGCCACGGAGCGGTTCATTACGGCCCGCCAGGTGAGTTGCCGGCCCGCTGCGTCGGGAGCGGCCGGCCACACCACGGTCATGGCCATGCCCACGAGCACGGTCGCGGCCAGGCCAAACGTCGACGGCCACAGGAACCCGATCGCCGTGTGGTACGCCACGTAGTACGACGTGGCGGCGCCGGCCACGCCACCTGCCAACACCGCTCCGCTGCTGGCTCGAGCACTGAACATCGCCAGCAAGTAGATGCCAAACAATGGCCCGGTAAACGCGTTGATCAGCTTGTTGGCGATCTCGAGCAGCGAACCAATGCGCGACACGTTCACGGCCATCACCGTGCCGACGGCGCCAAACAGCAGCGTGAACAGGCGCGACGCCCGCAACTGCGCGCCCTCTTCGGCCCGCGAGTGCTGGCCGCGGCGCACTTCACGACCCAGCCACACCCGGTTGTACAAGTCGACCACCGCGACCGAGCTGCAGGAGTTGATCGCGGAATTGAGGCTCGACATCGAGGCCGCGGCGATCGCCGCGATCACCAGGCCGACCGCACCCGGCGGGAACGCCAGCGACATGAAATACGGCAGGAGCTTATCGGTCTGGAACTCCGGCGGCAGCGTGTGGGTCGAGAAGTAGGCAAACAGCGCCAGGCCGACAAACGACAGGCCGATCATCCACACCGCATCACCAGCAGCATTGACCACGAAGGCATGACGCGCCTCCTGCAGCGTGCGCGTGGTCTGCAGCCGCTGCACCATGACCTGGTCGCTGGTGTACTGGGCGGCCCGGCCGACCACGAGCGCGATCATCAGTGCGACCAGCGACATCGGCTGGGTGAAGAAGCTGGCGACGTGACCGGCGAGGCCGACGGCAGCGGGATCGGTCAGCGGCATCCAGACGTCCAGCTTGCCGGCCGCAGCGGCGACGTTCCAGATCTCGGGCAGCCCGCCGGGGACCTCGCTCCACACAATGCCGATGGTGGCGGCCAACCCGCCGAACATCACGCAGAACTGCATCACGTCGGTCCAGATCACGCCCTGAATCCCGCCCAGCATCGTCGTGATCGTCACGGTGGCGCCAATGACCACCGTCATCGCGTTCATGTTGACCTGCCCGCCGGTCACGGCGTTGATGGCGAGGCTCGGCACGTACATGGCCGTGGCCATCCAGCCGAGTCGCCACAGGATGAAGATCGAGGCGGCCAGGGTGCGGACCCGGACGTCGAACCGCGCCTCCAGGTACTCGTAGACGGTGTAGAAATCCAGGCGGCGATAAAACGGGAACACTACCCGCGCGATCCACGGATAGATCGCGAACCACGAGAGCACCCCAAGTACCAACACCGCGCCATAGCGAATGGTGGCGGAGGGCTGCATGAGATAGTCCATGCCGCTGTTGAGCGCCGCCATCAGCGACAGGCCGACCGGCAGCCAACCCATGCTGCGATCGGCAAGCAGGTAGCGGTCGAGCGTGGTCTGCCGCCGTGAGAAGTGGAAACCGATGTACGCCAGGACCGCGAGGTATCCGGCCACGACCACCCAGTCTGCTAAATGAAATGACGACTCGATGGTCACGGGGCCACTCCGGAGAACATACCGGCGTTATGATATGCCAGCGCCTGTGACCGCCTTGCTTGCCAGTTCCGGCGTGGGCCTGTTGTTGGCCGTCTCTTACGCAGCGTCGCCACTGACGATGTGGGTGCTGTTGGCCGCACCCTTGGTCGGCTCGCTGGCGGTGCGCCACCTGCCTGCCGACGAGCGCCGCCTGCTATTCGCGCTGCTCGGCGCGGCGTTTGCCGCCCGGCTGGCCTTGATCGGCGCGCAGTTCCTGGCCGGCATTCCCCATCACAACGACCTGGCGGTCGGCGCCTTGGCCGGCGACGAATCGTATTACCTGTCGCGGGCGCTCAGGAGCCGCGACCTCATGCTCGGGTTCACCGACAGCAATTACGACTACTTCGTCGCGAACGACGACTACGGGCGCACGAGTTACCTGGGACTGCTGACGCTCATCCAAGTCGTCTTCGGCCCGACGCCGTACGGCATGAAGGTGCTCAATGCCCTCCTGTTCATGACCGGCGCCGTGCTGCTGTTCCGGCTGGCCCGCCCGGCGTTTGGCTTCCTGCCGGCGCTCCTGGGACTGTCGGTGTTGTTGTTCCTGCCGTCGCTGTTTGTCTCCTCGGTTTCGCTGCTGAAGGAGTCGCTCTATTTCCTGGTCACCAGTGCGCTGGCGATTGGTTCGGTGCGCGCGATCCGTTCGGCAGCCGCTGGGCGTTGGCGCGACGTGGCCGTGGCGGTGGCAATCGCCGCCGCCAGCCTCTGGCTGATGAACGACCTGCGGCGCGGCGCGCTCGTCATTGGGATCGCCGGCATTGCCCTTGGCGCCGCCGTCCACTTCACGGTCCGCGGCCGGTGGCGCATCGTCACGGCGCTGGTCGCCCTACTGGCGATCGGTGCCGTCTTCCTCTCGCGGCCCGCCTGGCAGGCGCGCGCGCTCGACGCCGTCACGGCGGCGGCGAAGATGCATGCCGGGCACGTGTTCACGGTGGGCCACGCCTACAAGTTGATGGACGAGGGCTTCTACAAGAACCCCGCCGCCCCCATGTCGTGGGACATCTCCCTCACCGGGCCCCAGGCGGGGCGATTCCTGGTGCGGGCGGCTACCAGCTTCGTGGTCACCCCGTGGCCGTGGGAGATGCGCTCGCTGAGCGAGCTGGCGTTCATGCCTGAACACGTGGTGTGGTATCTCATAGTCCTGCTGACACCGGTGGGCATCCTGGCCGGCTGGAGACGCGACCCGCTCGTCACCGCGCTGTTGATTGGCTTTGCCGTGACGGCCGCGGCCGTGCTGGCCATGAGCACGGGGAACGTGGGCACGCTGCTGCGGTTGCGCGGACTGGTGACGCCGTACCTGATTTGGCTGGCGGCGCTGGGGCTGTGCGCGATCGGCGAAAGCCTGGTTGCGGCCCGTGCACCGTCGCAGCCGGTCATGAACCGCGCGGCACTGTGAAGGACGAAAAGATGACGATCGTCGACGATCACGGACGTTTGTTTGGCCGCATCAACCTCGTTGATGCGGCGGCGGCCGGACTGGTGTTGTTACTGATCCCGCTGGCCTACGGCACCTACCTGCTGTTCCGGCCGGCGGTGCCGCGCATCGATTCGGTGGAGCCTTCGGTGATCTCTCGGGAGGAGATCCGGATCGCCGCCGGCGGCCGGCTGACCGGCAAGTTCAAGGTCAAGGGCACTGGCTTCACGCCGCTCCTGCGGGCCCGTATCGGCGATGTCGAGGCACTGGGCTACGTGTTCGAGACTCCCAATTCCGCCGACATCCTCGTCGGTCCGGTGCCACCGGGCTCGCACGACCTGGTCCTGATGGATGGTGTCCAGGAGGTGGCGCGGGCCGTGGGGGCCATCTCGGTCCAACCGGAGCCGACCTCGTTCGTCCGCGCGGTCGGATGGTTCACCAACCTCGATGCCGAAACCGCCAAGACCCTCAATGTCGGGTTGGCCTTCCCTGCCTCGACACCGGCCTTCGAAATCCTCGCGATTGGCCCGGCGCAACCGGCGCGTTCACGCGTGCGGCTGGCCGGCTCCTCGATCGATCGGCTGGTGGAGGGACTGGTCGAGCGAGAAGCGGTGGTGACGTTGCGTTGCGATCCGGCGGGCGACAACCCGTGCACACTGGGCGAACGGCCCGAGAATCTCGAGGGACCCGTGCTGCTTTCCCTTGCAGGGCCTACTCGCGGCCTCCAGTTCGCGGTCCAGGAACTATTGCCGCCCTCCGCGCCCCGCCCGGCCAGCGTCCGCATTCGACTGCAATCGGATGCGGCGACGCTGGTTCGCATCGGCGATCGCGACCGGTTGTTGGACGAGCGCGCGGCCGTAGTGACGTCCAGCAGTCGAACCCCAACAGGGGCCACGGTGGCGCTCCAGCTGGGGCTGGACGACTCGCGCGAAGGTTGGCGGTATCGCGGCCAAAGCGTGAAGGCCGGCGCGCCATTCCGGTTGTCGACCGATCGCTACGAGGCGTTGGGGACCATCGAATCCGTGGCGTTGTCAGAAATGCCGGCGGCACGCACGCCATGACACGAGAACCAACAAGCACCCTTCAGAAGGTCGCGGAGGGGAGCCGCCTGTGGCGCGGTCTGCTGTCCCTCACGCACGCGTGGACATTGGCGTGGGATCGCTCATCGGTTGGCCGGGTCGTGGCCACATCAGCTGGTCGATGGCGACAGGCTACGCCGGCCGTCCAGCTCAGGACTGGCGCGACGATCGCGGCCTGGGCGTGTGCCTGGCACCTGGCCGGCCTGACCATTCTGCCCCGTTACGCGACCTCCGGTTTGCCGCGCGTGTGGTTCGTGGCGGCAGGCATCATGGCGGTATTGGTCGCGTTCACAGCCGACGCCTTCGTCCGCGCATGGAACACGTCGACCCTTCGGCGGGTGCTCAGCCGATTCGCCACCTGACACTCCGCCTCACTTAGATCAAGGCAGTGTGACTGAGGATGGCGTCCTGCATCCAGAGCAGCCACCACGCGAGCCACTTGGTCAATGGCACGCTGGTGTCGGCTTCCGCCCGCCACGAATGATCCAGCGCATTGCGATCGAGTAACAACAAGCCCGCTGGGTCCAGCTGCACTTCCACCGGTGGAGTTGCGCTTTCGAACTCGAACGTCCGGCTCGGCCCCCGGCCATCCCATCGGGCGGTGACCTCGGCGCCGCCTTCGAACCGTAACAGCACCACTAGCGCATCACCCTGCTCGTAGGGGTCGTAACTGCCGTCACCGTTCGCGCCGCTGAACGCCGCCTCGCCTCGATTGGCGATCACGACCGTCGTGCGCCAACATGGCCGCCCGTCGCAGGACGCCGCGGTGACGCCATCAATCGCGTAGTCGAACCGGTGACCCTGGCGAGCGGGTTCCATGAGCCACGACAGCGGATAGCCGGTCGCCGAAGAGATCACCTCGTCGAACTCGCCCGGCGCCATCGGGCCGGCCGCAGCGCGAGGGGCCAGGGCCGCCAGCGCGGCTTCGACGGCAGGCCATCCTACCAGCCGTTCGATCGTGCCAAAGGCCAGCGCGACGCGCGACGTCAGGACGTCAGCATCCGGCGGCACTTGCGGTCCCAGTCCGGCGGTCCACGGTCCGCGGACCAGTGATGGAAAACTCCACGGGATCATGCCTCCGAAGTAACGGACGGACTCGGCGCTATGGCCCGGCCGACGGAAACTGGCGCTGAACAACTCCGCGGTCACGCGGCCTTGCAGGTACCACGCCAGGCCATCGGCCACGGGCCGCGCGGTCGCGTCGCGCGTCCAGCCAGGCCACCAGGCGCGGGCCATGCCGAACGCCACCATCGCCTCGACATCCATGGTCGATGGCGCCGACAGCCACGGCAGATCGAGTGCAACACGAGTGGCTGCGGCGTCTCGCGGCCCCGCGGACCTCTCGCGATCGACGAGCATCATCCCCGGCGGTGGTGGCCCCAGCCATGCCTGGAACCGTCGCACCGATTCCCGCGCGGCGGCCTCGACCCGCGGACGGTAGTGCTCGTGATGAGGGGCCAGGTAAATCGACACGCCCGGCACCTCCACCGCATTCTGCGCCCTTGCTGCCGGCATGGCGGTCGCCAGAGCGAGCAGGACGGCAGCGGCGCGGTGGTATACGGCGCGAGGCCGTCGGGACATGGCGGTAGTATACTGACCGCTCCCCACCAAACGATGCACGCGTCCCTTCTGCAACACCTGCGATGCCCGGATTGTGCCGGCACGCTCGATCTGACGAGTCGCGACCAACTGACGTGCGACGGCTGTGCCCGTCACTACCCAATCAGCAACGGCGCCCCGCGATTTACCGACGATGCGACTGAGACGGCGCAGTACTTTGGCTACATCTGGGGGCTGCAGGCGGAGACCATCGCGCCGGCCAACCGGATCTATCCCTACCACCTGCAGACGATGTACGACACGGTGGGCGGACCGCGGCTGGAAGGTCTGATTCTCGACGGCGGCTGTGGCGACGGCGAAGACCTGGCCATGGTCGCGCTCGACCCCAAGTGTGAAGTCGTCGGTGTGGAACTGAGCTCCGGCGGAACGGCAACGACGCTGGCGCGCACCCGCGGTCTGGCTCGCGCCCATGTCATCCAGGCCGACCTGCTGCGCCTGCCGCTGGCGTCGAACGTCTTTGACGGGGCGTATTCGTACGGCGTGGTGCATCACACGCCGGATCCCGGCGGCGCCGTGCGCCAAATCGCCAGGACCCTGAAGCCCGGCGCCCACCTACTGCTCTACGTCTACGAGGATTTTGGCGACCGGCCCTGGTATTGGCGCTTCGCGCTGGCAACTGCCAACACCGCGCGTGCGATCACGACCCGGATGAAGCCGTCGCACCTGATGCGCGTGTGCCGCATCCTGTCGCCGGTGGTCTACGTGCTCTGCACCTTGCCCGCCAGGCACTTCTCCTGGGCGGCGCGCTTCCCCTACCGCCACGGGCCCCATGCCTTCGGCATGGTCGGCGATCTCTACGACCGCCTGTCGGCGCCGATCGAGTTCCGCTACTCGCGCGACGGCGCGGCGCAGCTTGCCATTGACGCCGGCTTGTCGGTCACTACCGTCGGCCAACAGCGCGGCTGGGTGGTGAGGGCCGTCAAGCCGGCTGTATCCTAGGAGGACTGTGCAACTGCGATTCAAGCTGGCGGCGCTGTTGATCGGCTTGGTGGTGGCGGCCCTTGGCGCCGAGTTGATGCTGCGTGCTACCGGCATGGGCTTCGGCAACTCGCCGATGGAACCCGATCCATTCCTGCATCACGCGCATCCGAAGCACTACAAGTTCGTGCAGCAACATCCCTCGGGCGAGTTAGGCGGGTTCGAGATCGAATACAACGCCGAGGGGCGCGTCTATGCCGGGGGCGGCGATGCGCCGACGGCAGCCGGAGCGAAACCGTGCCGCGTTGCGTTGATGGGCGACTCGTTTACCGAGGGCGGCCAGGTGCCCTTCGCGCAGTCCTTCGCCGGCATCCTCGAAGTCGCCGGCGGGCAGCAATGCGAAGTGCGCAACTACGGTGTGCGCTCATACAGCCCGGCCATCTACCTGGTGCAGTGGACGCGCGACGTGCAGCCCTGGAAGCCCGACGTGGTGTTCCTGCTGCTGTTCGGCAACGACGTTCGCGAAGACGCGCGCTACATGCAGAACGCGATCCGTGACGAACGCAATTTCCCCACCGCCATTGAAGGCCCGAGCGACGGCTGGCTGCTGACCCAGTTGCGAAAGTCGTTTGTGGCCCGGTTCGCCCGCATGATCACACTGCGCGCCGTCTGGATCTGGGACAACTACGGCCAGGAACAGTGGCAGGTTGGCGGTATCGCCGAAGAGAATCCCGACTGGGGCGGCGAGACGCCGGCGCTGGTGCAGGAAATCGATCGCCGCGTGCGGGCGGCCGGTTCACGCCTGGTGGTAATGGCCGTGCCGTCGCGGTACCGGCTGATGGGTGACGGCAAGATCCCGGTCGTCGGCGACTTCCACCAGACCATGCGCGAGTTCACGGCGCAGCACGAGATCGAGTTCTTGAACCTGTTCGAGCCATTCGAGCGCGCGTCGAAGGCAGGCATCCCGCTGTTCTTTCTGAAAGACATCCACTTCGCCGAGGATGGCCACCTGCTGACCGCAGCCACCATTGCCCGTGGGTATCCTCAGTACTTCCCGGGGGTGGACGCCATCACCGGCCCCCCGGTTGCCGCGTCGTTTGGCGACGCGAGGCAACCATAGGCCACCGGCTCGTGGCCACCCGCGCGCGTCGTGCCGTGGCCATGGCCGGAGGGGCTGTCGCAGGGCTGCTCCTATTCATCGCCAGCGACTACACGCTGAGCCCTCGGCTGATGCCCGATCCGGATGCTGACATCGAATGGGTCACCGCCGGGGAACGGGCCTATCAGCAGGGTGCGGATGGCTGGTACGAACTTAAACGCAACTTCCGCGGCCGCGACTACTGGGGCAACGAGATCTACCCCGTCTACACCGACGAGTTCAGCTTCCGCACAGCCGGCGACGGCCCGCCCAAGCCCGGACCGGCCGCGGTCATCTTCCTCGGCGACTCGTTCAGCTACGGCGTGAATGGGCCGTGGGACGACACCTTCATCGGCATGTACGACCGGAGTGTACCGGTACGCATCGCCAACGCCGGAGTGCCGTCCTATTCGCCGACCCCGTACCTTCACCGCTATCGGCAGGCGCTGGCCGAAGGCGCGATGCGGTCCTCGCACGTGGTGGTCGTCGCGCTGGATATCAGCGACGTTCACGATGAAGCGGGTGTCTGGATTGACGGCGACCCGCCGAAGAACCTGCGCGCGGTCAACGCCGACCGGGGGCTCGTTGTGGCGCAACAGCAGGCCGCCGAGGCAACGTCGCAGGGGCAGCTGAGGGACCGCCTGCGCCTGACGGGTGCGATTTACCGGGCGCTCAGGTACTCGCTGCTGGCCATTCCCAACCCCACGGTGTTCGACCAGATGAAGTCCAGCTTCACCTGGAAGACCTGGGAGACACTCGACGCTACCCCCGCAGCCATCACCGGCTTCAGCCCGCTCGGTGTGCGGGGCGGCCTCGACCGCATTGCCGGCAAGCTGGCCGAGCTCACGGCGCTGGCCCATGCCAACCGCTCGACGCTGTTCGTCCTGCTCTATCCGTGGCCGGCACAACTGAAGCATCCAGACACGTTCAGTTGGTCGGAGTTCGTCGCAGGCGCCTGCCGACGCGCTCAGTGCGACGGTGTGATCGACACGATCCCGGTGTTCCGGGCACGAGCACGAGACGATGCTCGCTGGTATAACGCGCTCTACGTGAAGGGCGACGTGCACTTCAACGTCGAGGGCAACCGGCTGATCTTCGAGATATTGAAACGCGACCTGCCCCTTCCCGCCGCTCCCTAACTAAGTGGCACTTCTGATATCGGTGTCCAATCGGTGTAAATCGGTGGCCTAGCGGGCGCGAAACACCACCTCAGACAGGGCCTTCGCAACCACGAACACCGAGCCGCGCGGCGAGAAGTGGCCGGAATCAAAGGCAATCAGGTCCTGCCACCCGCCGCCGTCGACGACCGCCTGGCACCCGGCTTCATCGCACAGGTGACGGAGTAAGGACACGTAGGTCACGCCTTCAATCGCAGCCACCCGCTGCAGCAGGCGGTCGGTTTCGAACGGGGCCGGCGCAAGGCCGTAACCCACGCGCTGGTATGGCCGGTTCCAGTAGTGGTGGGCCACCACTTCAGGAAGCGAGGGCGACCAGGACGGCGCGGGTCCGACGAGCACGACGCGGCGGGCCCCAGCCTCACGCAGGTTGCGCGTCAGCTCGACCCAGTCGGTCTCGGCATGCCGGCTGCTCTGCGCAACCACGACGACCGCGGGCCTCAGCGCGCGGATCCGGTCCACGGCAAACTGGTTGCTCCGCCGGCAGCGGCGATGCGGTACATGTGGGTCGATGTCGTCAAACGACGGCCGGCACAGCGATGTCGCCACCTGTGCCACGCGCGTCCCCGCCGGCGCCGCCGCTCGCAGGCCGGCCGACAGCGCCTGCGCGTACGAGTCGCCCCACAGAAACACGGTCTCGCGCTGACCGGGCTGCGTGCACGACGCGTCGATCGCGTCGCGGACCGCGCCGGTCGGCCAATCCATGAAGTCGCACTCCTGACGATATGCCTCCGAGATGCCCTGCTTGTGCATGCGGTCGTAGAACTGGATGAACTGGGCCCGGTCAGTGCGCGTGATCGATCGATCCAGCCACCCGTCGGCCCGGAAGGTGACGACCGCGACCCCCACGATCGCGACCATCGCCACGCAGAGGCCGGGCACCATGAATGCTCGTCGGCGTCCGAAGCGGACCGGCTTCTCGATGGCTTGGTAAGTCAGCCACGCCAGTCCGACGCTCGCCAGCACGAGTCCCGCGCGCACCAGGTGAGACGGCGTTTCGCCGGTGGCGATGCGCGCGAACGACAGCAACGGCCAATGCCAGAGGTACAGCGGGTAGCTGATTAGTCCAATACCCACCATGACCGGCGCGGACAAGACGGCACGATTGAACCACGCGCGGGGGCCGGCCACGATCACCAGCAGTGCGCCAACCGACGGGAGCAATGCCCACAAACCTGGGAACAGCCGGCTGCCGTTCAGCAACACCAGGCCGGTCGCAATTAGCCCAACCCCGGCGAAAGACAACAGGTTGGCGGCAAGGGCCGACCGGGCCATTCGCGGGCCCTGGTGCGCGGCGGCCAGCACGCCGCCAAGGAGCAGTTCCCAGAATCGCGTCGAGGGAGAATAGAACGTCGCAGCCGGATCGATCCGGACGCTGGAGACGTTGTAGACGAACGACAAGACGACGATCGCGCTGGTCAGGTAAAGGGGCTTGAGGCGCAGGCGCCACGCCGTGACGAGTAGCGCCGGCCAGAGCAGGTAGAACTGCTCTTCGATGCCGAGCGACCACAGGTGCTGCAGCGGTTTGCGATCCGCGGCCTCGTCGAAGTACCCCGACTCCCCGCGCAACAGGAAGTTCGACACGAACAGCACGGCGGCCATGAGGTGACGGCTGAGATTCTGGTAGTCGTCTGCGAAGAGCAGGAACCAGCCGGCAACGTAGGTCGCGATCAGCACCACGGCCAGGGCCGGGAAGATGCGCCGGATGCGCCGAGCGTAGAAATCGGAAAACCGGAAGCGCCCCTGCGCCAGGCCGCCCAGGATGATCCCCGTGATCAGGTAGCCGGAGATCACGAAGAAGACGTCCACGCCAATGAACCCGCCGGGGAGCACGGCCGGCCAGGCGTGAAACAACACGACCGCCAGCACCGCCACGGCGCGGAGGCCGTCGATGTCGGCCCGGTAGCCTGACACGCCTGTCGCTTCAGGATCCGGTGTCACAGCGCCGACCGAGAGGAGATGGAGAAGATCGCAAACGCCAGCCACGCCCAGGCGAAGAAGGCCCAGGCGGCCCCGATCACCCGCCATTGGCTGCGGCTCATGGCCAGCAGTGTCGCGCGAGGCGACAACACGAAGGCGGCGGCGCAAATCAGCAACAGCGGGTCAAACACGAAGGAGTAACGGGGCTTGGAAATGGCGACCAGGCACAACGGGAGCGCCCCGGCGATCGCGGCCGAGAATATCCCTCCCCACGTCGGACTGACGCGCCACAACCACACCAGTCCAACCACGCCGCCGAACAGGATGAAGGCCCACTGGATATTGGCCACCGCCAGCAGCGCCAGCGAGCCTGGCGCAAAGATGCCTGCCGCGCGCTCACCGCCCAGCATCTCGAGCACGTCGGTCTTCGGCACGAACACGCGCGCCAGCCGGCCGACGGCTCGCCGCATGAACGTGCCTGGATGTTGCCGAATCCACTCAACCGCCCGCCGCTGCATTTCCGCTGGCGACTGGGTGGGAGACACCAGCTCGCCGCTCCACTGCTGCCGCCTGAACTCTATTTGTTCGGGCGTCGCGCGGGGATTGAACAGGTTGAGATCCTCGGCATACAAGTCGCGGTTGCCGATGTAGAGATTGTAGGCACTGTTGGTGGAGATGGTGGCCTCGCCGGCCGCGACCGCATTGCGCACCACGACCGCTCCAACGACCAGGGCGGTCATCACCATGGAGGCCAGGGCGTGACGCCACGCGTCGCGGTGGCGACCCAAGACAGCGGCGATTGGCACCAACACGGCGATTGGCAGCAGGCTCGGGCGTGTCAACACCAGCGTGCCGGCCAAGAGGCCCGCCGACACGAACGCGCCGGCACCAGCGTCGATCCTGCCCACCAGGAGGATCAGGCACAGCAGCTGAAGCAGCGCCGGCGTCTCTGACGTCAGAAACTGCGCATGGGATATGGCCGGCAGGTACAAGGCGTAGCCCAGTGTCGCCGCCACGACCAAGCGCGTGCGACGGACGGCATCTGACGGCCAAGCCGATTCCGCCACCCAGATTGCCAGCGCGCGAACGGCCACCACGCACGCCACATCCATCAGCAACCATGCCAGCCGCAGCGTGCCAACGGAGTCGGTGCCGAGTCCGGCGCGCAACGCCGCCAGCAGCCATCCGGTCATCGGCGGCCAGAACAAATCCTGGTGGCCCTGAACGAGTAGTGCGGTGCTGACTTGAAAGTAGCTGTCTTCGTCGGAGGCGAACCGGCTGGCGGGAATCAACGCCCATGCGAGCAGTCGCACGCCAATGGCGAGCGCAACCGGCCACCACGGTGGTGTCTGGCGAGGCCCGGGCGCAGCGCGCCCGGCTACACTGGGCCGCCGAGACATTGCGATAGTATACCTGTCGGTGTTTCGGTCACTGGGCGGCATTACGCGACGAGCGATCCTGAAGGCGGCAGTCGCAAGCCTGGCGGTTCCAACGCGTGGCTGGACGCAGCCACTCTCAGGAGAAACCCTCTACAACGGTATCGTCCTGCCGTCACCGTGGCCGCCGGCGCGGCGCAGTGTTTCCACCATTCCGCAGCGACCACCCTACCTGGCGGCGCCGCCAGCGGTCATCAACATCGACATCGGCCGGCAGCTGTTCGTGGACGACTTCCTGATCGAGGAGTCATCGCTGTACCGGCAGTTCTACCAGGCGACGTACCATCCCGCCAACCCGGTGCTGGCGCCGACGCGCGACTACGAACGCCGCGATCCGTATGCCGTGACGACTGGGACGGCGCCCAGTCCCGCCGCCATGGTCTTCAGTGACGGCGTGTTCTACGACCCGGCCGAGCGGCTGTTCAAGATGTGGTACATGGCGGGCTATCAGCAGCACACCGCGCTGGCGGTCTCGCGCGACGGCATCACGTGGGAGCGGCCGTCGCTCGGCGTGGTGCCCGGCACAAACATTGTCTCTGACCAGCCGCGCGACTCCAGCACGGTGTGGCTCGACCTGCACGAGGCCGACGCGCGCGCCCGCTACAAGATGGCCAGCTACGACCTCGGGCTGAAGGCCATGCGCCTGAGCGTGTCAGCCGACGGCGTGCGCTGGCGCGAGGTCGCGCGGTCCGGCCCATGTGGCGATCGCAGCACCTGTTTCTACAACCCGTTCCGGCGGGTCTGGGGTTTCAGCCTGCGGGCCGACGTGCCCAATAGCTTGTATCGCTACCGGCGCTATACCGAGTCAGCCAGCTTCACTGGCGCGCAGTGGGGCGAGCACACTCCGGTGTCGTGGACCAGCGCCGACCGCCTAGATGTGGTGCGCACCGATCTCAAGACCGAGCCGCAGATCTACAACCTCGACGCGGTCGCTTACGAGAGCGTCATGCTTGGACTGTTCACGATGTACCGCGGCGAGCGACCGGACCGGGAGAAGCCCAACGACTTGTGCGTCGCCTTCAGCCGCGACGGCTTCCACTGGTCGCGCGAATGGCGCGAACCGTTCATCGGCGTGTCGGACCGGCAGGGCGACTGGAACTGGGCCAACGTGCAGTCAGCCGGCGGCGTCTGCCTGGTCGTCGGCGACCGACTACATTTTTACGTGAGCGGACGGGCCGGCGTTGAGGGGACCAGCTTGCCGGGTGAGTGCAGCACCGGCCTGGCGACGTTACGTCGCGATGGGTTTGCTTCGGTCAGTGATCGGTGGCCCGCGGGCCAGCCACGCCGGCTGAACGGCGGCGGCGCACAACTGACGACCCGACCGCTCCGGTTCACGGGCCGCCATGCGTTCATCAACGCCCAAATCGGCGGCGAGATACGAATGGAAGTGCTCGATGCGGCCGGACAGGTCATGGGGCCATTCTCGTACGATCAGGCAATGCCCGCCACCGGCGATGCCACGCGGCTGCCGATGCGTTGGCGCAACCGGGAATCGTTGGACGAACTACGGGGGCAGGTGGTGCGCTTCCGGTTTACGGTGAGCGACGCCCGCCTGTTCGCCTTCTGGGTGAGTCCGTCGCCGGCCGGCCACAGCCGTGGCTACCTCGCGGCCGGCGGTCCAGGCTACACGCAGCCTGACGACACGGTCACTGGAGCCTAGACCGTGGGAACTCAGACAGTGACCACCCGGCGCCGTCTCGAAGACTGGGCGCCGGCGGTTGCGTACCTCGTCATCTTCTTCCTGCTCAATCCGCACCTGTGGTCAGCCTTCTCGACCGACTACTGGTTCGGCGGCGCCGACGGCTACCAGAACATCTGGAACCTGTGGTGGGTCAATCAGGTGCTGACCGAGTCGGGCGGCAATCCGTGGTTCACCGACGTCCTGCACCACCCGGCTGGCGCGACGTTGCTGGGCCACACGTTGAATCCGTTCAACGGACTGCTGGCGATCGTCCTCCTGCCGTTCCTCTCGATGGTCGAGACCTACAACACGCTCGTGGCGTTCTCGTTCGTGGCCGGCGGATTGACCGCGTTCTGGCTGTGCCGCGCCATGACCGGCGCCTATGCCGGCAGCATTGTGGGTGGCGCGGTCTTTACCTTCTCGAGTTACCACTACATGCATGCGGACGGCCACCTGCAGTTGACGGCGCTCCAGTGGTTGCCGCTGTTCGTGCTGTGCTGGATTCGCTTCTGCGAAAGGCCGACGGCCGGTCGCGGCCTCGGCGCCGCGGTGGTGCTGTGGCTGGTCATGCTCTGCGACCTGTACTATTTCGCATACTGCGTATTCGCCGGCGCCATGTTCTACCTGTGGCAAGCGCGAAAGAACGGCGACTGGTTCTTCCTGTTCAGGGCCGCTACTGCGCGCGCCGCGGCGGCGTTCCTGCTGCCGGCGTCGCTGACGTGTGGCGTCCTGGTCGCCGCACTGGTCTACCAGCACGCCACCGATCCGCTCGCCGGCACACATTCGCCGCGCGATCTTTCCATGGACCTGCTGTCGCCCTTCGTGTGGGGCTACTACTGGCGCTTCCGCGACCAGGTCCAGCCGCTCTGGTTTCCGCTGGCCAAATACGTTACCGAAGCCAGCGTCTATCTCGGCCTGTCGGTGATCGCCTTGTCAATCTACGCATGGCGGCAGCGAGCGCGAATACCAGTGGCGCATCTCGGATTCTGGATGATCGTCGCCGGCTTCTTCTTCGTGATGAGCCTGGGTCCCAACCTGCGGGTGGGCGGCGTCGAGCTCAGCCTGGGTCCGCGCGTCTCGATGATGGGCCATGACGAGGTCAACCTGCTGGTGCTGCCCTATGCGGTGCTGTGGCTGGTGTTCCCGCCGTGGCGGCTGGCCGGCGTGCCGGTGCGGATGATGATCATGGTGCAATTGGTGGCGGCCATCATGACCGCCGGCGGCGTCCACGCGCTGTGGCACTCGACCTGGCGATGGCGCCGAGTGGCCGTGGCCGTGGCGCTAGCCTGGGTGACCTTCGACTACCTGCCTGTGCCCACTCGTCTGACCAGTCCGGCGATGCCGGCATACGTAGCGGCGCTGCGGGACCTGCCGCGCGGCGCCGTGCTTGACCTGGCCTCGAACGCCCCGCTGGCCCTGTACTATCAGACCGCGCATGAGAAGCCAATCGCCTTCGGATACATCTCGCGGACGCCGACGTCGGTCGATGCCACGGACCAGGCCCTGGCCGGCATGATCCTGCGCGGGGAATGGGACCGGCTGACGGCCGAGCACGGCTTCACCTACGTCGTGAAACGCACCCACGCCGCGGATGTGATGGTCCGCGGCTTGAACGAGCAGCCCTTGCCCGCCATCGACGAGGCGCGCCGAATCTACCAGGGTGATGGGGTCGCAATCTACCGCTTCTAGCCCGCTCGGCCGCACCGACGCGCTGCTGCTGTTCCTGGTCGCGGCCGCTTCGTCGGCGTGGTGCCTGGCGACCGCGCGCATTCTCGGCGCGACGTTTGATGAACCTTTCTACCTGGAGGCGGGTCTCGATGCCTGGCGGCGCGGCACCTTCAGGGAGCTGCTCGCCGCCGGCGTGATGCCGCTGCCGGCCCACCTGCAGACACTGCCCCTTTACCTGCGTGAACTGGCCACCGGACGGCCGTTCACCGTGTCGGCCGACTTGTCGGACATGCTGCCGGTGGCGCGCGGCGTCACCCTGTTGTTCTGGTGCGTGCTGCTCTTCTTCAGCATGCGCCTGGCGCGCGCCCTCGGCGGACCGTGGGCGGGCCGCCTCGCCGTGGTGGTGCTGGCCCTGGATCCCAACTTCCTGGCGCATGCCGCGCTGGCCACCACCGACATCGCGCTGGCCGCGTTCCTGGTGATGTTTGCGTGCGCGTATTGTGACGGACGCGACCAGGGATGGACCAGGCGGATCGCCTGGCCGGCCGTCGTCTTTGCGCTGGCCCTGTCATCAAAGGCGAGCGCGCTGACGTTCGGGCCAATGGTCATTGCCGCCATCGAGATCGCCCGGTGGCGGCAGGGCGGCCGGTTTGCGTGGCCGTGGAACGGCGCGTGGGTGTTCGCGGCAGGCATGCTGCTCGCGGTGATCTACTGCGGCCCGGGCGGCGAGCCGTCCTTCCAGGGAATGCTGTCGCGCATGCCGGCCGATCACCTCCTCAGGCCGGCGCTGGCGTGGTTCGGCGCCTTGCCCCTGTCACCCAACGCGTTCTATGCATTCTGGTTCCAGGCCGATCACAACAACACCGGCCAGCCGACCTTCCTGCTCGGCGTGGAGAACGCGCGCACATTGTGGTTCTACGTGCCCGTCCTGCCGGCGATCAAGTTCCCTATTGCCACGCTGCTGCTGATCGCCTGGGCGGTGCTGTCGCATCCGCAACGCCTGCGGCTGGCATTGGCGGTCCTGGCGGTGGTGGCGTGGTTGATGGTCATGGTCCGCGTGCAGACCGGCATCCGGTTTCTGTTGCCGTTGATGGCGTTCATGGTGGTCGGTGTTTCCACCAGGGTCGTGACCGGCATCGCCGACCTGCCAACCACCCGGCGCCGTCCCGCCGTCTATGGCGTGGCCCTCCTGCTGGCGTGGATGGCCGTGGCAGACGCGCGCGCGTGGCCAGACCCTCTACGGCACGTCAACGAACTATGGGGCGGTCCCGAGCACGGCTATCGAGTGGTCAGCGATTCGAACTACGACTGGGGACAGGGCCTGCCTGAACTCGCTGACTGGCAGCAGTCGCACGGTGAGCCAACCGCGATCTGGTATTTCGGAACCGATCCGCGGTTTCCGCGCCTGCGGCGCTACAACCCGAGAATTGATCGACTTGCCGCAGTGAACCCGCGGCCCCGGTTCCTGGCGGTCAGCACCAGCTTGTTATACGGCGGCTACCTGACGGCTGACGGGCCAGCGCGCAACCTCAAGCTGAAGCTGCGTGAACTCACCCCGGTGGCTCGCACCCGGACCTTCCTGGTTTTCGATGCCGACGTGCTCTACGCGGCCGACGTCCCCTGAAGTCTGGTGAACAGGCGCACGCCTGCAGCCGACAGGGTCAGGCGAATTGCCAGTCGCGCGACGATGTAGCCCTGGCCGATCAGGATGCTGCGCCACCCGCCGAGCCGCGTGCCTCCGTAGACTTCACCCGTTACATAGAGGCCCAGCATCGCTACGAACAGGACGCCCGCCAGCAAATACAGCGCGATCGCGCTACCGGTGTTCGCGCGCAGAAAGGTCGCGGCCGCGGCCATCGCCGCTCGCACGCCGCGCCGTGATTGCACCACCACGCTGACGCGCGCGAAGTCGGCCATCATGCTGACCGCCAGCAGGCAGGCGCCGAACACCGCATAGAGCGCGATCCGCCAGAAAAAGGCGGCACGCTCGGTATCCACAACCGACGCCAGCCAGTCGAAGACCGGGCCGAACAGCACGGCGTGCACCGTGAAATAGAGAACCAGGTGCGCGACCGCCGCGGCCAGGCTGATCGCCGCGAACGTCCAGAGATGCCGCCAACCGGCTTGCCAGAAGGCGCCAACGCCAGTCGGCCGAGCCGAGTGAAAGCGCTCGAGCAGGCCGCCCCACAGCCACGCCCACACCAGCGCCGACAACAACACTGGCCCGAGCAAGGCCAGCGGGCGGGCGGTGCCATCAAGCATCGCGCTCAGGTTGTCGAGCGGCGCGGCAGCGCCAAGAATGGCCGGCGTGAATGTGGCCGCCAGGCCCTCGGCATGCTCGCGAAACGCCATCCACCACTCCGCGTCGATCTCGGCCGTGCCCAGGTACACCGGCTGCCGGTTGGCCAGGGCGACCCGCACTTGCGAGCCCAGGACAAGTCCGAACGGCAGCACCGACAGCATCGAGGCGGCGGTCACGACCATCAGCAGTGCCGGTGCGGTGATGACGGTGCGGAGGCCGCTGCCAAGGGCGCGTAGCGCGTGTCCCATCATGTCAGTGTGGCTGCCTCACAACAGCGCCGATGAAACGAGCATGACATCCTGCAGCCAGATCAGCCACGACGCGGTGTAGCGGATGCCGGTCTCGGTGAACCCCGCGCTGAGGGCGCGGGTGTTGTTGGCGCGGTTGTCGTCCAGCAGCAACATGGCCTCGGGATCGACACTCGCCAGCAGGGCGCGCGATGGCCCGGCGTAAACGAACTCAGCCGAGTCATCTCGGCCATCCCACCAGTCCTCGATGACAGTGCCGTCTTCGAAGCGGGTCAACACTTTCAGCGATCGCGCCGCCTGCAGCAGCTCTCGCGGTTCGCCAGTCCCGGCGAACACCCCGTCGCCAAATCGCCGCACCGAGACACGAGTTTCGTAGTCACCTGGCGCACCGGAACTTGGCTCGCTGCTGAACGCGGCGATGCCGTAGTCGAAGCGCGCATCGAAGCGGAGCGCTTGATCGAAGAACCAGCGCATGTCAGTGCCGCGCTGCTCGCTGACGATCGCGACCAGGTCATCCGGTCCAGCCGCGCCCGCCTGCCACTGCGACTGGAACGCCTCGAGCGCCTGCTGCATGGCCGGCCAGCCGAGATATCGCTCGAGCGTGTGCAGGGTCAGCGCCACGCGCTGCGCCTCGCCCTGCGAAGCGGCCGTCCAGGCTCGCCACGCCGCTTCGGCGGGCTGTTCGGTTTCCGGAAAGTGGCGAATCTTCGGCCGCGGGTCGGTCGGTGAGGGTGACCACAGAATAGCGCGGCTGGTAAAGGGCACGAAGCCGCCAAAGAAACGCGCGGTCGCGAAGTGGCGGCCCTCCAGTTCCTCGTGAATGGCGCGGACCCCGGCATACAACGCGAGCCCCTCGCCAAGCCACCGTCGCTCGGCGTCGGCGCCAGGGGGAACGTGCCAATACTGCCTGGCCACCGCGGCAATCACCGACCGCTCGAGCGAGAGGTCGGCCTCCGACTCGAACAGCCGGGCGGTCACAGCGACGACGCCGGGATAGACCGCGCCGGCCAGGTCGCTGGCCCAAGCTGCATCGACCACCGTCAAGGTCGTGCCTGGAAACGGACCATGCCATTCGCTGAGGGTAAGCAACGCCGACTTGGTGGCGGCGATCAGGCGGCTCGCGCTTGCAGTGGTTTCGGGCTTCAGGATCACACGTAGGGAGAGGGAGTCCGGACCACCGGCCTGGACACGTTCTTCAAACACCTCGGAGCCATGCGCCGACGCCAACAGTCGCGCCGCGTTTTCGGGGGTGTCGGCCATCGACTGCGAAAGCAGCCCTGCGGGACCGGTCGCCCCCAAAGCGATCGCGATCGTCACCACGAGAACTCGTCTACTCGACACCGGGGGTGTATAGTACAACAGCGAGTTACGGGAGATGGCCCGGCGCTCGTCCTATTTGATCCTGTGATTTCGCGCCGCGACTTGCTTCGGTTCGCCGCGTCGGGCGCAACCGTGTGGCCGTTCGCCGGTTCTCTCGTGGACCTGCAGGCACAAGCATCCCAACAGCTTTACAACGGCATCAGGCTGGGTTCGCCCTGGCCGCCGCGGCTCAAGTACCCCGACGAACATCCGGTAATGCCGCCGTACTTGCAGGACCCACCCGCGCGCATCCCCATCGACGTCGGCCGCCAGCTGTTCGTCGACGACTTCCTGATCGAAGAGGCGACCCTGTCCCGTACGTGGCACCACGCCACCTACCATGCCGCGAATCCGATCCTCCGGCCTGAAACCGCGTGGGAACTTCGAGACGATGCGTCGGAACGCACGGGGCGGCCGCTGAACCCGTCGGCCATGGTGTTCAGCGACGGCGTCTTCTTCGATCCGAAGGATCAGCTGTTCAAGATGTGGTACATGGCCGGCTACGGCGCCTACACCTGTCTCGCTGTTTCGAATGACGGCGTGGCGTGGCGGCGGCCTGCCTTCGACGTGGTACCCGGCTCCAACATCGTAAGCACCGCGATCCGCGATTCCAGTACCGTCTGGCTCGATCTCGAGGCCACCGACCCACGCCAACGCTTCAAGATGTCCGGCTGGTACGACCACTCCATCGTCCTGTACACCTCGCCCGACGGCGTTCACTGGTCCGAGATCGGCACGACCGGGCGGGCCGGCGATCGATCGACCTTTTTCCGCAATCCGTTCCGGAAAGTGTGGGTCTTCAGCGTGCGCGCCAATCAGTACGAGAATGCGCTCACTGGCCGCTATCGTCACTACTGGGAAGACCCCGAGTTCAGCGCGTCACGCGACTGGGGCGGGCGGGCACCGGTCGCCTGGGTCAAATCCGACTCGCAGGACTTCGCACGGCCTGAGCTCGGCACCCACTCCGAGCTCTACAACCTGGACTGCGTGGCCTACGAGAGCCTCATCCTTGGCTTGTTTTCGGTGTGGCGCGGTGAGTCGCAGACCCGCGAGAAGATCAACGAGATCACGCTCGGCTTCAGCCGCGATGGTTTTCACTGGCATCGCCCCGATCGCGATACGTTTATCGGGGTCTCCGAGCAGGAGGGCAGTTGGAACTGGGCCAACATACAATCCGCTGGTGGCGGCTGCGTGATTGTTGGCGACCGCCTGCACTTCTACGTCAGCGGGCGCCAGGGCCGTCCCGGCACGGAGGCGCCGGGCGTCTGCAGCACCGGACTGGCAACCTTGCGGCGTGATGGCTTCGCCTCGATGGACTGGAACCCTGACGAGCGCCGCACCCGGCGTATCCCGCGCGCCACGGAAGGCGTGTTGACCACCCGGCCGCTCACCTTCACGGGCCGTCACCTCTTCGTGAATACCGGCACCGACGGCGGCGAGTTACGAGTCGAAGTGCTCGATGTGGCAGGCAACGTGATCGCGCCTTTCAGCCGTGCCGCCTGCGAGCCCATTTCAGTGGATGGCACGCGCGTGCCGGTGCGGTGGGCCAAGGGCTCGTTGGCCGAGCTGGCCGGCACGCCCGTCCGTTTTCGATTCACCATTACGCGCGGCCGCCTGTTCGCGTTCTGGGTCAGCCCCTGGCCCACGGGCGAGAGCCGCGGCTTCCCTGCCGCCGGCGGCCCGGAGTTCTCGGGCAGCACGGATACGAGGGCATAGCTCCGCCCTCGTCGGGGATCAGGGATGAGGGATCGGGGACTTAGGACACCAGGCGGGTCAGTGGGCCCAGGGTGGCGCGAGAGAACACCATCAGGGCCAGCAGTGCGGCGGCGTAGTAGACCATCACAACAGGCAGATCACCAACCGGGCCATAGAGGGCCCACATGACCGCCAGCGCGGCAGACGCGGCGACTGCCACGCCGGCCATCATCGGTAGCGCATCGCTAAGCCGGAACAGGTGCCAGGCACCTCGGTACACGCCAACCGTAAAGAACGCGACCAGCTGGAAAGCGACGACGATGGGCAGCGAGCTGTAAAAGACCTCGGCGTTGAGCAGGTACGCGTCGGGGTCGAAGTAGAACTGGTTCGCCGCGTAGTAGGCCGCGGCGATCGCGCCGAAATCGAGCAACACCTCGATCACCCGCTTCTTGTGCATGAACTCATCCGGTATGGGCGTCACCTCGCCGGCCGGGACCGCCGCGGGCAACTCGTAGACCCGGACCCGGGCGAGCAGCATCGCGAACAGGCACAAGACGATGATGAACAGGCCGCCCACCAGCAGGGTGAACCCCTGGGTCGCGCCACGAATGGTCAGGCCGACGACGCCGCCCACCGCCGCCAACGCCCACAGCACGAAGACCGCCGACCGTTCCGAGAGCCCGATCGCGACGAGCCGATGCGAAGAGTGGTCGCGGCCGCCGACCGCCGGCGAGCGGCCGGCCAACAGGCGCAACACGGTCACGAGCGTCGTGTCGAAGATTGGAATGAGCAAGACGAAGACCGGGCCGGCAATCACCGACAGCACGTCGGAACGGCTGCCTCGCACGCCTTCGTTACTCAACGTCAACGCCGCCAGGCTGAAGCCGAGCATCAGCGCACCGCTGTCGCCCATGAAGATTGACGCGGGGGGAAAGTTATAGACGAGGAAGCCGGCCACCGCGCCGGCCAGCATCGCAAGGTAGGCGATCTCGGGCCCGGCAAACTCGCGGCTGGCACCCGTCATCAGGCCAAACATCAGCGTCACCGACACGATCAGCGCCGTTCCGCCGCACAGGCCGTCCATGTTGTCGAGCAGGTTGAAGGCGTTGGTCAAGCCCACCACCCACACGATGGTCAGCAGGTTGTCGAGCAGCCGCGATTCCAGCCAGTAGAGGCTGTAATCGAAGTAGACCAGCGTCGACGCGAGGGCGATTTGCGCGATCAGCTTGGTGAACGGCTTCAGGTGAATGATGTCGTCGGTCAGCCCGACGATGAAGATGATCAAGGCCGTGGCGATCAGCACGGGGATTTCGCGGGCCACGCCAGAGCCAAACGCAGCCAGCAGGGCCGCCAGCGCAATGGCCACGCCGCCGAGCAGCGGAATGGTCTTGCGATGCCAGCGATCGTTGCGGGGATGGGCGACGGCGCCGGTGCGATCGGCCAGCCAGCGGCAGGCCGGCACCAGCAGCACCGACAGCGCGAAGGTCACGCCGAAGTTCACCGCCACTGCTGTCAGGTTGAGGCCGGTCACGCGTGCCGCCAGCCCGGCAACAGGTGGAGCCAGCGCTCGAACGTCAACAGCGTCCACAGCCGATGGCCGTGGTTGGCCTTCCGTTCCAGGTGCTCGGTGACCAGCTGCCGCACGTAGGCTTGATCGACGTACGCGCCCAACTTGGCCGACGGTGCCAGCACCGTGTCGTTGAGCCGATCGCGCAACTCGCCACGGAACCAGGCGTCGAGCGGTACGCCAAAACCCTTCTTGGCGCCCTGCTGCACCTGCGACGGCACGAGGTCGGCAAACGCCTCCCGCAGAATGGCCTTCGTCGTCCGGCCATCCAGTTTGAAGTTGTCGGGCAAGGCGGCCACGTACTCCATGAGGTCGCGGTCAAGGAACGGCGCCCGCGCCTCGAGAGAATTGGCCATCGACATTCGGTCGGCTTTCACGAGCAGATCGTCATGAAGATAGCTGTGGAAGTTCGCCGCCAGCAATTGGTTGAGCGGCGAGGCGCTATCGATACCGGCCAGGTCGCGAATGTGATGACAAGCGTCAACCGGCAGCTCGCCCTTCATGCCCAGAAGTTGGCCGAGGTCATCGTAGAACACACCCGCCCACGCCACCAGGCGTTCCTGCCGCGACAGCCGGGCGGCCCGCGCGAATCGGCGGCTACGAGCCACCAGCTGGCGCTCGTTGCGAGGGTTCGGCAACAGCGACAGCAGCGCCGCTCCGGTCCGGCCGGCCCACCGCGGCACGCGGTCGGCCGCCAGCGCCGCACCAAAGCGCAGGTATCCCGCAAATACCTCGTCGCCGCCATCTCCGGTCAGCGCCACGGTGACGTGTTCCCGGGTCAGCTTCGAAACCAAATACGTCGGGATTGCCGACGAGTCGGCGAAGGGACCGTCGTGGTGGTAGACCAGCGTATCGAGCAGGTCGATCGCAGAGGGCTTGACCTTGAACTCGGTGTGGCGCGTGCCGAAGCGCGCCGCCGTCGCGCGCGCGATGTCGGTTTCGTCGAAATCCGAATCGCCCTCGAAGCCCAGGCTGAACGTCCGCACCGGCTCCTTCATCAACTGGTTCATCACGCCGACGATGATCGTGGAGTCGAGTCCGCCGCTCAAAAACGCGCCGAGTGGCACGTCGCTGACCAGCCGGCGCGCGACCGCAGCCGTGACCAGCTCCCGAACCCGCCTCGCCGCGTCGACACGCGATGTAGCGTCCGGCTTTAGCCGGACCTCAGGGAACGTCAGCTGCCAGTACCGGCGCTCAACCCGCTGCCCTGTCCGATCGAACGTCACCACCGTACCGGGTTCTACATGGCGCACCCCCCGGTAGATGGTCTGCGGGTGTGGCACGTAGCCGTAAAGGAAGTAATACGGGATGGCGCCGGCGTCGACCTCGATGTCGAGGTCGGGATGACCGAGCAGCGCCTTCGGCTCCGACGCGAACACCACGCGGTCGCCGGCCGTGTAGGTGAAGAGCGGCTTCTTCCCCGTGCGATCGCGGGCGAGCAGTAGCCGCTGCTGCCGCTCATCCCATAGCGCCAGCGCGAACATGCCGTCAAGGCGGTCGATGGCCCGGTCGCCGAGTTCCTCGTAGAGATGGACGATGACCTCGGTGTCCGAGTTGGACCGGAACACGTGGCCGTTGGCCACCAGGCCCTTGCGCAGGTCCTGGAAGTTGTAGATCTCGCCGTTGAACACGAGTTGGACGGAGCCGTCCTCGTTGCCAATCGGCTGGTTGGCCGCAGCCCTCAGGTCGATGATGCTCAGCCGGCGGAAACCCAGTCCCGTGCCGCCGTCGCCCGACCGAAATACCGCGCCGTGATCCGGGCCGCGATGCCGCAGCGTATCGGTCATGGCCGACAGCGCGGGCTCGCTGACCCGGCGCGCCGTGAAACTCATCTCTCCGCAAATGCCGCACATGGTGATCAGGGAACGGAAGGCAGGCTCACTAAATCCATCCCCGCCGCCAGTAATCGAGCAGCGCGACGTACTCGTGCAGGATGCCGCGAATCTGCTCGAGCGAAGCGCCGCGGGCGTGGGTATAGAACTGGCTCTGCGGCACCGGCGTGGGGACGACCTCGATGCCGGGAGCCAGCTTCTGCCAGGCCCAGGTGGCGCGCCGCATGTGGTACGGCGAGCTGACGAGAAGAATTCGGTCCCAACCGTGCTGGTCCAGGATCTGCCTGGTTAACACCACGTTGTCGTAGGTGTTCTTCGCCGCTTCCTCCAGCAGGATCGCCTCGGCCGGTACGCCGTTGTCGACCGCTACCGCCTTCATCACCTCGGCCTCGCGTAGCGTGAACACGTAGCCGGATGAAAAAATCAGGCGCGGCGCGTAGCCGGCCCGATACAACTCAACGGCCTGTGTCACCCGCTCCTGGAACCCGCCACCGGCCTTGCCCGACTCGCCGACGCCGCCGGCAAACACGACAATGGCCTCGGCACGTTGCGGCGGCGCGGTCACCAGCAGGGGGCTCGCCGCCCACCAGAGCGCGGGTGTCTGGAACAGCAATAGGTAGAGAGCCACGACGCCAATCAGGGCCTGGGCCGTCCGCCGGCGGGCGGTGGCATACAGCCGGCGCAGCCGCTCTTCCCAGCCGCGCGCGTCGTGCCCGCGAGACGCCACGGCCTCGTCGATGAGGGCCGACATGTCGGCCAGGCGACGGCTCCAGCCGTTGCGCCCGGCCACCGCGATGCGCCGCTCGCGTGACTCGGGACCGGTGTCGCCGCCCCCCCTGACGATCGCCGCCGCAAAGTCTTCGGTGTTGCGCCCAACGGCAACCACGTCGCCGTGATCGCGATTGAAGCGGTGCACCTCCGGCAAGTCGGTCGAGACGACGGGCTTCCCCATCGCGAGGTACTCGTTCATCTTCGCCGGGTACACGTTCGCGGTGTAGTCGGCAATGCGATACGGCACCAGGCCGACATCGAATCCTTGGACGTAAGCGGGCACCTCGGTGTGCGGCCGCTGGCCCAGCAGGTGCACGTTGGGGCACGCCTGCAGCCGCGACACATCCACCTGCGCCGGGCCGATCAGGGCGAAGGTGGTGTTCGGGAGCCGGGCCGCGGCGGCCGCCAGCAGGTCCTGATCGACCCACTGGTGGATGCCACCGACGTAGCCGGCGATCGGCCGCGGCAGCCGCGCGAGGTCGTCGGGCACGGGCACCGAGGCATCGCGGGCGGCGCCAAATGCCTCGAGGCTGACTCCCGAGGGAAACAGGTGCACCCGATCGCTGAATCGCGCGGCCCGCTCTCTTAATTTCTCGGAGGTCACGAACACCAGGTCGGCGTCACGAAACAACTGCTCTTCGCTGGAGACGATGCGGCGGGCGTCGGCGGAACTGGAGGCGAATTCATCGACGCAGTGGTAGACCGTCGCCACCGGATCGATCCGAGCAATCACGTCTCGCGCCAGGGGCGTCGGCAGGAAGGTCCACACCACCGGCCGCGAAAACCCGGTCGCGCGCATCCACCGGGTGATGCTGCGCATCATCACCTTTCGGTTGATCCAGCCGGCGATGCGAGAGTACGGCAACGGCAGCACCAGCGGCGAGTGCACGAACAGGTTGGGCCGTTCCTCGCGGAAGCCCTTGGTGCCACGTTTCCAGTTCTTCAGGCGAGCACGAATGCGGCCCATGTCGCTGACGCGGACCTGGCGAACGCCGGTGTTCTCGATGAACAACACGCGATGCCCCTCGGCAGCCAGCCGCGACATGATCTCCTGGTGGCCCTGCCAGATGAAGTCCCAGTCGATCGACGAGATGCAGAGGATGTCGTGCTGGCGGTTCATCGGGATGCGAGCAGTTGCCGGTAGGCGTCGAGCCACTGCTCGGCGACACGCTCAATGGTATAGCGAGCCTCGACCGTCTGGCGGGCCGCAGCACCCATGCGGGCGGACTCGTCGGGGTTCGACAGCAGTCTCTCCAGGCCGTCGGCAAAACCCGTGACGTCACCTGGCGGCACGAGTAAGCCGTCCACACCGGACTCAATCATCATATCGGTCGAACCCGGCAAGTACGACGCCACCACGGGCAGCCCGCAGGCCATGGCTTCGAGGAGCACGATCGGTAGTCCTTCTCGCGCCGAGGGCATGGCGAAGACATCGGCCGCGCGAAAGTAGTCCTCGATGGCAGCCGTGGGGGGCACGAACAGCACCTCGGCGCCAAACCCCGACGCGTCCGCGGCTGCACGCACGCGTTCGGCCAGGCGGTCGGCAAGCTCGTAAAGCTTCGGATTGCTGGCGCCGACGAAGACCAGGGTCGAAGCGAGACCCGTGGCGCGCCGCATCCGCAGCCAGGCCTCCAACAGGACGTGGGGCTGCTTGTCCGGCATCATGACGCCTACGAACAGCACGATCGGGCGGTCCTCGGGAAGGTGTAACTGCCGCCGCAATGCCTGCC
>JBBQSP010000002.1:0-101526 GCA_038213735.1 Vicinamibacterales bacterium
GGGATTCACGGCGCGAACTCAGCGGCCCTTCATCAAGACGCCGTGGCCCGCGCTCGCGCTGCCGGCATCCACTGAACGACGCGAATAGCCATCGATCAGTCGACCGCATCGGCACGCTCAAACACTCACCAACAACCTGGAAATTTACGTGACCTATTCTTCCATCACTGTGCTGAACGCCGTGACCAATCGGCGAACCTGTTCGATGCAAACCTTAGCGGCTCGCGTATTCCCCATGGCTTTGTCGCTGGGGCTTTTGACGGCTTGCGCTTCGGCTCCCCCGCCGAGCGGCGTCAACCTGACATCCTACGCGGGCCTCGAGCGGATCAAGGCTCGCGGCGCCCAGGCCTCCGCAAGGGTAGACAGCGCACCGCTCCTGACCGCCCGGACCGTCCGCCTCGAACCCGTGAAATTCTCTGGCGAAGCGCAATCGAACGCCACGCCAGCCCAGCGCTCACTGATCGCAAACGCGATGGAACGGGCCCTCTGCAAGGACCTGAGCTCAAGGTTCGAGATTCTGTCGGCGCCCGAGAAGGCGGACCTAACTGTCAGGACGGAGGTCACACGGATAAAGCCCACGAATGCAGGCGTCGCCGCGCTTTCTCTCGCGGTTTCGATGGTTGTTCCGGCGCCGCGTTTGCCCGTGGGTCTCGGCGGCTTCGCGGCAGAAGCCGAAGCGCTTGGGCCTGATGGAAAGCAAGCCGCTGCGATCGTCTGGTCTCGAGATGCAGACGTCTTCAGCGGACGGCGGGCCTCACCGATCGGAGACGCCTATGACCTCTCAACCAAGTTCGCCCATGATCTGTCGAAGCTCCTGGTCGCCGAAAGGGACCTGGCTGCCCCGAAACGTTCTCACAGCAGAACGCCGGCGAGTTCAGCCTGCGCGGTGTACGGCAAGGGAGCTGGCTTCTCCGGCGTGGTTGCTGGTCTACTCGGAGCTCCGCCACAGTGGACAGACGGCAAACGGCCGAGTCTCTAGTCAATGACTCGGTGGCTCAGAGGACATGTCACCGGGAGCGGGCGTCCAAAAGCGTGCGACCCGAGGACTTATAAATATTGGCGTTGGGCGTATCGGCGCGATGACGCGCCGCCGCCGCGCGACTCGGGCACTGGGGACGGCCTGAACCCGCGAGGAGTGCACAACTGCGGCGAGCCCTGGCAGTGCGCCGGGGCCTCTTGTCCGCCCTGACGTGGCATCGCAGGTGTGCCCAAGCTAGTTGGTTAGCTCCCTCCGACGGTTCGCCGTTCACAAAACGATCCCCCTCTAACGCCCGAGTTGGGCCGTATCTCCCCGTTGGGTTCGGGCCAACAAACGGACGTTGGCATCCGGCTCCGGGGAGCGGACGTTCGGAACGGCCGAGATGAGTCAGAATCGGTCATTGCGACTAGCGGCCCGCCGCTTCCGCTGTAGCTAGAAAGTCGGCCCACCACGCCATCATCTCCCGGCGTCCGGGAAGCCATTCAGCCGCGTTGTAGACGGACCTGACACCGTCATCGCTGTGGGCGAGCTGCATCTCGACCCAGTCGCGGTTGAACTGGTGCTCGTTCAAGGCTGTGGAAGCCGTCGAACGAAAACCGTGCACCGTCGCGCGACCGTGGTACCCCATTCGGTAGAGCGCGTAGAGCATGGTGTTTTCCGAGATCACCCCACTGCGTGTGGGCGCTGGAAACAGGCGCGGACTCTTGCCGCTGAGGGGCCGCAGGTCTGCAAGGACCGATACGGCAGCCGGCGCCAACGGTACCAAGTGAGCGCGCCGCATTTTCATGCGCTTGGGCGGGATCCGCCAAAGCGGCTCCTTTCCGTCCAGACTCTCAAATTCCGACCATTCGGCGAATCGCACCTCCGAGGTTCGGACGAAGGTCAGCAGGACCAGTCGGAGCGCCAGCGTCGTCATCTCCTCGCCGTCGTAGGTGCGCAGGCGCGTCAGGAACTCCGGCAACTCGGCCGCGAGAAGGGCGCTCCGGCGCTTTGCCGGCTCACGAGCCTTGAGGGCGCCGCGCAGATCGGCGGTTGGATCGCGGACGCACCGCGAGGTCGCCACGCCGTATCGGAACACGGCGCTCGCCATCTGCATGACACGGCGAGCCATCTCAACGGCACCGCGCTTCTCGATGGAGCGGATGACGTCAAGAATGTCGACCGGTTCAATTTGGGCGATAGGGCGATCACCAAGTTGTGGCATCAGGTCGCCGTCCATCCGGCTTCGGAGGCGGTCGGAATAGCTATCAACCCATCGGGCCTTTTGGCCGTCGAACCATTCGTTCGCGACGGAGCGAAAAGTGTGACCCGCGGCAATCGTCTTACGTCGCTTGTCAGCCTTGCGTTGAGCCGATGGGTCGGTCCCGTCGTCAAGCAGCTTGCGCGCCTTCTCTCGAGCCAACCGAGCGTCGCCGAGCGAGACATCCGGATAGCTGCCGAGCGCCAGCAGCTTCTGTTTGCGATCGAAGCGATAGGCCAACCGCCAAAGGCGCGAGCCCTTGGGCGTCACGAGCACGTGGAGGCCTCCACCGTCGGCAATTTTTTGCGTCTTGCCGGTAGCCTTGAGGCCCCGCAGTTTGGCGTCAGTCAGGGGCATCTGTTGGTATCTTCGGATGAGGTGTTGGTACTTAGCCAGATTCGTACCAACAGATTCCGCGGATGCCAATGGCCTGCCTAAGCGGGAAGTAGACACTCATAGCTGATTTTCAAAAGGTTTCTCGACGCATCGGGACGTCGATGGACGTCAGTGGAAGCCTCGCTGGTGGGCCCGGCAGGACTCGAACCTGCAACCAGACCGTTATGAGCGGTCGGCTCTAACCAATTGAGCTACAGGCCCCTGCAGCGATGCATGCTGGCGGTTACCACGGGCTGCACGGGCCTTAAAGGCTGTGTTCAGGTAGGCTTTGCGATCGTCGCGCCCTGATCCGGGCGAGAGCCCTTCGAGGAGACTGCCATGAAGACCTTCCTGCGCGCCGGCATGCTGAGCCTGATGCTCGTGTCCGGGGCGGCGCCCGCGGCGCTGGCTCAGGCCGAGGCGCCCGCCTCGGAGACCATGTTCCGGGCGACGACGCTCAACCTGAGCGCCTACGGCGAAGTCAACGCCGCCCCCGATATGGCGAGCATCAACCTGGGGGTCATGACCGAGGGCAAGACGGCGGCCGAAGCCCTGCAAGCCAATGGCGCGCGGATGAACGCGGTGATGGCGGCATTGAAAAAAGCCGGCATCGCGGCCAGGGACATCCAGACCTCGGGCCTCAACCTCAATCCGCAGTACGTCTACGAACAGAACCTGCCGCCCCGGTTGAACGGCTACCAGGCCTCCAACCAGGTGACGGTGACCGTCCACGACCTGACCCGGCTGGGCGCGGCGGTGGACGCTACGGTGAATGCTGGCGCCAACCAGGTAAACGGCATCAGCTTCGGCCTGAACGATCCCACCGCCGCCGAGAATTCCGCTCGGCTGGACGCGGTGAAGGCACTGCAGGCCAAAGCGGACCTCTATGCACGGGCAGCCGGGTATCGGGTCGGCCGGCTGGTTTCGCTCAGTGAAGGGGGCGGCTATGCGCCCCGCCCGCCGATGCCGCTGGCCAGCTTCGCCAAGCGCGAGATGGCCAGCGACACTGTGGTCTCGGCCGGCGAGCTGAAGGTGCGGATCGACGTCAGCGGGCTCTATGAACTCAGCCGCTAACGCCCGGGCCTAGAGCCCGACGCTGGCAAAGGCGCGGGCGAGCCGGTCGGACATCATCCGGCCCGGGAATGACCGCTCGCCCTCCATCACCGCGGCATAGACCAGCCCCTTGCCCGCAAGGGGCGCGGCGGACCAGCCGACGCCGCGCGAGGAGTCGGACCGGGTGTAGCAGGAGAGCGCGCGGCTCTGGCCGTCCTTGATGGTCAGGGTGACGAGGTCGCCGACGGTGCGCTCGCCGGGACTGTCGCAGGCGGGCAGGCTGCGGCCGCAGGTGGTGTGGCTGTTGTAGCGGTAGACGACCTTGCCCGTGGCCTGTTCGGCGATCAGAACGCAGGTCGCGGGATCGCCCACGGCGCGGGATATCGCGGCGTCGAGCCTGGTCTTGTCGATGCCCTTGGGCGCGCCGGAAGTACAGGCGCCCAGCGTCAGGGCCGCGAGCGAGACGATGGCCGTGATCCGGGGCGGAGAAGACATGGGCGAAGACGCGTCCTTTGAGCTGGGGACATCTTCACGAGGAACGGCGCGGGTTCAACCTCGCCGTGGGCTCAGTCGGCGTGGGCGTGCAGGAAGTCGGTCATTTCCTGCAGCACGGGGGCCTTGCCGCGGAACAGCCGCGAGAGCGCCAGCGCCATGTCGACGTGGCCAAGCCCGGCGTAGTGGCGCTCCTCCACCGTGACACCGGCGCTGCGCAACAGGGCGGCCAGCTTCGTGGTATTGCGCGGATAGACCATGGTGTCGTTCTCGCCGGTAGCGAGGAAGGCTGGCGGCGCGTCAGGCCGCACGAAGTTGAGCGGCTGGGTGCCCGGCAGGTCAGCGGCCTCGCCGAATGTGCGCTGTGCGATCGGATCGGTAAGCGGCAGGAAGTCATAGGGGCCGGAAAGGCCGGCCAGTGCGCGGATGTGCTTCGGATCGACGCCGGCGCCGGCGAGGTAGCGCCGGTCGAGCGCCACCATGGCGGCGTTGTAGGCGCCCGCCGAGTGGCCGATCAGCACGATGCGGCTGGGATCTCCACCGTACTCGGCGGCGTGGTCCTGCGCCCAGCGAACGGCAAGCGCGCCGTCCTGCAGGAAGCCCGGATAGCGGACCTTCGGATACATGCCGTAGTCGGGGATGACGGTTACGAAGCCGCGGCTGGCCAGCGCCCTGCCCACCCAGCTGTAGTCCTGCCGCCGTCCGGTGTCCCAGGACCCGCCATAGAAGAACACCGCCACCGGGACCGCGGGCTGGCCCTTTTCACGGTGCGGACCGTAGACGTCGAGTCTCTGGTGCTCGGCGGGACCAAAGGCGACGTCGACCGCGCTGCGGGCCGCCGGATCCCTGGGCGAAAGGGTGGCGAAGAGGCTGAGCGGTGCGCAGGCGGCGGCCAGGGCCGCGCCGAGGGTGGCAAGGCCCAGTCGACGGGTTGTACGCAACGGGTCGCTCATGGGTCTCCAGCTAGGTCAGTGTCGCCTGCGCCGCAACTGCGCGCGTTGACGCCGGGTATTGTACGCCGGAGCGCCCGCCCCGGAGGCGCCCGACGCTTGACGTCGTGCGCGCCTGCCTGCGCTATGGTCAACTGAACGACGATAACTGGCGGCAAATTGGGGAGACGACCATGGACGGCGATCAGGCGCAGGGCGCTTTCATGAGCGCGGGGCTGGCGCAAATTCCCGTCGCGCTGCAGGCCGTTGTGGACGCGGGTGACCTCTCGGGCTTCGTGACCCTGGTCTGGCGCAAGGGCGAGATCGCTCAGATCAATACCCTGGGCCTGCGCGACGTCGAGGGCGGTCTGCCGATGACCCGTGACACCCTTTTTCGTATTGCCTCCATGACCAAGCCGGTCACCTCGGTCGCGGCCCTGATGCTCATCGAGGAAGGACGGCTGAAACTCGACGACCCGGTGACCCGCTGGCTGCCTGAACTGGCGAACATGCAGGTGCTGAAGGACCCAACGGGGCCCATCGATCAGACCTATCCGGCGGCGCGCGACATCACGGTCGAGGACCTGATGACCCATCGCTCTGGCCTGGCCTACGGCTTCACCTCGGTCGGACCGATCGCCCAGGCGCATGAAGACCGGCTTGGTCCGCCGATCGGTACGCCGCTTACGCCGGACGGCTGGCTGAAGGCGCTGGGGACCCTGCCGCTGTCCTATCCGCCGGGTGAACGGTTCCACTACAGCCATTCCACCGAGGTCCTGGGCTTCCTGGTCGCGCGGGTTGAAGGCAAGCCGCTGGGCCAGGTGCTGCAGGAGCGCATCTTCGCGCCTCTGGGCATGAGCGACACCTTCTTCTGGTGCCCGCCGGAGAAGCGCGGGCGAATGGCCAAGCTCTACCGGATCGACCCCGCGACCGACCGGCTGCAGGACGTCTCCTACGCCCACACCGAGGAAGAGCCGGCATTCGAGGGCGGCGGCGGCGGGCTGATCTCGACAGCCGACGACTACCTGAAGTTCGCCCGCATGATGCTGGCCAAGGGCGAGCTCGACGGGATGCGGTTGCTGAAGGCCGAGACCGTCGAGATGATGGCCCGGAACCGGCTCACCGACGCCCAACGGCAGATCCCGTTCATGGGCATCCCGTTCTGGCTGGGCCAGGGCTTCGGCCTTGGAGTCTCGGTGATCACCGATCCGGAAAAGCAGGCCTGGATGGGCGCGGGCTCGGAGGGCGCGTTCGGCTGGCCGGGCGCGTTCGGCACCTGGTGGCAGGCCGATCCGGCCGAGGACATGGTGATGATCTACCTGATCCAGAATTCCATGCCGCTCGGCCCCGAGGCCGCCGCCCAGCTGGCCACCGGCCAGCGGATGGGCGGACGCGCCGCCCTGCCGGTCTTCCAGAAGATGGTCTACGGCGCGTTGGGGAAGTAGACTCTAGCGCCCGCCCAGGGCGTTCCGCGGGGCAAGGCACATCGGCTTGCCCAAATAGCTCGCGCCGGCGACGCTGCCCTTTCGGATCGCGGCGTATCGGGCCCTTTCGTAGGCGGCGCTCTCCGCCGGCGGGGTCACGCCCGACGGGCAGACCGGGATGCTCACGCGCTGGCCGCCCATCGGGCAGGTGCAGATTTCCTCGCGCTTATCGAGGCGGCTGCCCGGGACCTGGCAGGTCGCCGCAATGCTCTGGCCGCCCACTTCGAGGCAGACGATGGTGGTGTTGCCGTCGAGGGACTGAGCGGCGGCTGCGCCGGCGCAAAGGCTGAGCACGGCGGCAAAGGTGATGGTGGCGATCTTCATGGCGGCCTCTCCTGCGTTCCTCGGGCGCCCCATCCCGCAAGACCCCAGCCTACACCTTCGCGAGGCAGCCATGAACCGTTCACCACGTCGACAAGCGAAAGCTTAACCGCGCCGGGCGCAGGGTTGCGGTCATGGACCCGATCTCCACCGCCCGCTACGGTCTGATGGCCGCCGAACGGAAGTTCTCGGAGTCAGCCTCCCGCGTCGCGCGGATGGCGGGCGACGAAAGCGTCGACTACGCCACCGAAGCCGTCTCGCAGATCGAGGCGAAGCAGGCCTTTAAGGCCAATGTCAGCGTCATCAAGGTCGCCGACGAGATGTTCCAGGCCCTGCTGGACGTCCAGAGCCGCTAGACGCCGCCGTCAGGCGAAGGCGATCCAGCGGCCCGCCGCCGCGGCCGTCACCCACACCAGGATCGTCACATAGCCGATGACCTTGGTCAGCGGTCCGCCGTCCGTCCCACGCCCGGCGCGGAACAGCTGGAAGAGCGCCGTCCCAACGATCCAGGCCGCGAACAGCCAGGCGAAGGTGATGTTGACAGGGTTCAGGCGGTCGTAGTCGTCCGGCTTGACGATGAAATGCGTCCAGATGAACTGCAGCACGATCATCGGGACCAGCACGCCCAGATAGACCAGCCGGCCGCGGCCCCTGGTGGCGAAGAGCACAATCAGACCCGCGGCCGTGATGACATGGAAAACGCCGGGGCTGATCAGGTCGGAGACCACGAACACCCAGAGCGCCGCCAGCCAGAAGGCCATGCCCAGCGCGAACCAGGCCCTGGCCATCATGCTGACCGCGCCGTCGGCCTTGGCTACGGGTCGGCTTGCGCCATAGGTAAGGACGATCCCGCCGATCAGCGCCAGCATCTTCACGATGAAGGCGGCGCTGTCGTAAAGGCGCTCGGCGTTGGCCATGCCGATCAGGATACCGGTGACCACGATGCCGCCGATACCGATGGTCTGCCAAAGCTTGAGACTCCGGTAAAGCTCCGACGGCGGCTCCTGGGTCAGACCCACGCCGATCAGGCGCAGGTTCATCAGGATCGAGGTCCCGCCGAGCGTGATCAGCGACAGAACATGCAGGATCTCCCACCAGGCAAACTGTGGCTTGACGATGGGCGCCGGCCACACATTGACCAGGTTCTCGACCCAGGGCCGGGCGTGCGGAAAATACTGTTCGAGGTTCATTTGGCCTGACCTGCCACGGGATTGGCCGGAGCGCTGGCGAGCGGGACGGCGCCCTTCTCGGAGATGGCGCACTCCTCGGCCCAGTTGATGAAGGCCGGCTGCGGCTTTCCGCATTCGAACCAGTCGTAGGCGATGAGCCGGCCAAAGCTGATGACCACCAGCCAGGCGATCAGCGACATCGCCGCGGCGGCGCGTACGCCGCCTGGCGGCAGGGCTTGCGTATCCCAGGCGCCCTGGCTTTTCTGGATGCGGCTGTGGAAGATCAGGATGTTCAGCAGCGCCAGGGCGAGCATGATCATCTTCAGCCGGAACCATATATTGTGATAATAAAACAGCGGCTTGGCGAAAAACAAACCCGCCCCCGTTGCGACGACGAACAGGAAGCCGAAGATCGTCAACGGCAGGATGGTGTCGCTCACCACCGACACCGGCGTGCGCCGGAAGGTCACGCCAAGCAGCCGCAGGTCGACCACCAGGATGGTGCCTACAAACAACATCAGCGCGATGAGATGGGTGCCCTCGAGTAGCCCCCAGAAATTGAGCGAACCCAGCAACGCCTCGCTCCAGGACTGAGCGGTGTCGCCCGTACCCTTTCCGAGGCTATTCTGCAGCCACACTAGGAATTCGTGGATCAACTAGGCTTCCCCAGATTACTTCAGCGTCGGGCCGCGGGTCGCGCCGTCCTCCTGCCTTCGTAGCGGCTCCATGCCTACGTAGCCGAAGAGGCGCCGGACAGAACCGAACGGTTTCCGAAACGGTTTGCAAGAAAAAGGGGAGCCGTGATGCTCCCCTCGATCTCGTGACCGGATCGGTCGGCTACGGCATTTCGGTCTTGTCTGCGCCATCCTTCGGCGCGCCGGTGCCCGACGAGCCCATGAACAGCTTGCGGCCGTCGGTGAAGGTCACGTCGCGGCCGTTCGCGCGCTTCAGCGAATGGTCCTTGGTCTGGTAGCCGTCGACGATGATCTCGGTGCCGACCTTGACCGTCTCGCGGGTCACGCCGCGCCGCAGCAAGGTGTTGGGCGTGCCGCCCTCGATCATCCAGATTTCAGGCTTGCCGTCCTTGACGGTCTCAATGTGAATCCATGTATGCGGGTTCACCCACTCGAGTCGCACCACCTTGCCCTGCAGGCGGATGGGCGCGTTCGGGTCGAATTCGGCGCCAAACGCATGATGGGCAATGACCGACCGGCCGGCGAGCAGCAGGCCGACACCGAGCAACAGCACACTGAAGGTTGTTCGCGTTTTCATTTCTTGGTCCCCAAGCGTTTTTCTTCGTTGCGCGCGCCGCTCAGCACGTTCGACATGGCGTAGTTGCCTTCGTGGCACGCGTATTCATAGATTAACTCGTCTGTCGCCCGGAAGGGAATCTCCCCGGTAAACGGCCGGACAAAGGTGGTCGGGTCCTCCACCGTGAAGCGGTAGTTGATGGTCGTGGCGTCGACCCGGCGGAACCGTTCGGTCACCTTCAGGTTCTCGGCGGCCCCCCGAAACGGCTGCTGCAGGGGGAAATTGGTCGTTTCCACCACGAGCGTATCCCCTTCCCAATGCCCAATCGAATCGCCCATCCACGGACGGATGTGCTTGGGCAGGTGCGTGCCGCCAATGCGGACGATCCGGGCGTCGTGGACCATTTCCATCAGGATCATCACGTGATCCGGGGTCTGCACGATCTGCAGGTTGTTGTTGTAGAAGTAATTCGGGATCAGGGGCGTCGTCGGACCGAACGAGAGCAGGCAGCGCTCGGCGAGGGGCCGGAACTCGGGGTGATCATACTGTCCGCGGCCCGCCATCGTCTTCATCCGCGCCTGGGTGCGCGCCCGGGCTTCGGGCGTCGTCGCGGGGACGCGGCCATCGGGCGGGTCGATGATCAGCGAGCTGCGGAACTGGCCGTCGACCACGGCGACCCGTTCCCCGGGATCGAGCCAGAAATTGTTGTAACCGCCGACGTTGCCGGCCGCGCCGGTGGAGCCGTCGCCGCCCTGGGGAGGCGCCGGGCGATTCGGATCGCTGTCCTGGTTCAACCGCTCGACTCGATCGGCGGTCGCCTTCTCGAGCCGCGCCGCATCGTCCGCGCTCAGCACGAGGTTGGGGAACTCCTTCGGACGTTCGAGCGGCGTGATCGTCGCGTTGCTCCAAATGCCCTGGAGGTCGGGCTTGCCGTCAGCGGTGCGCGGCATGGTCCACGGCTTGGCAATGCCGGCGGGCGCCTGTCCCTGGAGCGTGACGATGGCCGGCGAGGCCAGGCCGGCGGCCACGACCACTCCTGCCAGCACCCTGAATCCTGAGCGTCTCGTGAAATTCATGTCGTCCTCTTACTGACAGCTTTTGCTACTGAGCGGTCTTGCGGAGCTTGCCGTACATCAGCTCTTCGACGAACTCGACACACTTGAACTGGTTGAGCCGCGCGTTGGGATTGATGTGCCGATAGAGCGGCATGCGAATCTTCCACGGCCGGCTGAAGGTGGCCGGGTCTTCAATGGTGGCCTCGTACCAGAGATGGTCGGGGCCCTGCGGCGTGTAACGCTCGACCACCTTCATCTGTTCGGAGTGGTGATTGCCGGCGCGGTCGAACCACGTCTGGTCGTTCAAGCCGGTGACGGTCACGACCAGTGTGTCGCCCTCCCACTTGCCGACCGACTGCCCCATCCACGAATCGACGGGCGCTTCGCCGGGATCCTTGAGGTAGATGTTGCGCACGGCGCCGGCAAACTCATAGGCGAAGAAGATCGCCTTGTCGCTGTGCAGGATCTGGAACGGGTGCGGCAGGTAGTTGGCGCGCGGCACACCGGGCAGGAAGCACTTGATCTCGGGATCGCGGTTCAACCAGTCGGCCTGGTTCTCCTTCTGCTTCTTCGCGGCTTCCGGCAGGTACGGAATCTCGTCGCCCTCGACGATGCCGACGCCGCCAGGCACGGCGCCGACCGCGCCGAATGCGAGCACCGGCGCGGCGGGCACGGGGACGACCGGGCCCGGCTGAAACGCCAGCGCCGCCTTGGCGCTATGCGAGAGCACGTCGTAGTTGGCGGTGTTCAATGCCTGCCAGATGCCGTTCAGGTTCGGCTTGCCATCGGCCATGCGCGCCTGGCGGGCCGCCTGCCCGGTGACCGGCGTGGTCGCCCAGAAGCCGGCCGCAACGACCGCCGCGGTGACCGCGGCAATGCCTATTTCCCGTACGCCTCTCGAAGCTTTCACACACCCTCCAACGTTAGCGAGATGCTGACATTCGGAGACATGAGTGTCAAGGTGAAGCGCCGCTGCACCTAGAATAGGGCCCATGCGTTTTGAGACCCGCTTTCGCTCGCCGCGACTCGGCCTGTTGGTTATCGTGTTCATGCTGGCTGCTCATGGAGCCACCGCCGTCGCGCAGCGCAAGCCGGCGGCCCGGCCTCAGCCGGCGCCGGTGCTGGACTTCTACGAGGTCCACGAGCAATCGATCGTCGACCTGCAGGCCGCGCAAACCGCCGGAAAGGTCACCGCTCGCGGGTTGGTGGATGCCTACTTCGCGCGCATCCAGGCCTACGACCAGGCGGGCCCGCGACTGAACTCCATCGTCCTGCTCAACCCGCGCGCGCGCGAAGAAGCCGATGCGCTGGATCGCGAGCGCGCCGACAAGGGCGTGCGCGGACCGCTGCACGGTATCCCCGTGTTGATCAAGGACAACTACGACACCGTCGACATGCCGACGTCGGGCGGCAACCTGGGGCTCGCCACCATGCAGCCGGTGGCCGATGCCTTCCAGGTGCGCAAGCTGCGCGAGGCCGGCGCGGTGATCCTCGGCAAGACGACGATGCACGAGTTGGCGGCGGGGATTACGAACATCTCGTCGCTTACCAACCAGACCCGGAACCCCTACGACCTGATGCGCGTGCCCGGCGGCTCGAGCGGCGGCACCGGCGCGGCCATCGGCGCGAGCCTCGCCGCGGCGGGCATGGGCAGCGACACCTGCGGATCGATCCGCATTCCCGCGGCGAACCAGAACATGGTCGGCCTGCGCGGCACGCACGGCCTGTCGAGCCGCACCGGCGTGATGCCCCTGTCGTCGACGCAGGACATTGCCGGGCCGCTGGCGCGCACGGTCACCGACCTCGCGATCATGCTCGACGCGACGGTGGGACCCGACCCGGCCGATCCCATCACCGCCGAGGGTGCGCCGCACATCCCGAAGTCCTACCGTGATGCGCTCACGCCGGGCGGCCTCAAGGGCGCCCGCATCGGCGTGCTGCGCGGACTGTTCGGGACCGCGCCTGAAGATGACGAAGTCGGCAACCTGGTTCGCAAGGCGCTGGACGGCATGAAGGCGCAGGGCGCGGAAGTCGTGGACATCACGGTCCCGGGCCTCGACGACCTGTTACGCGACAGCAGCGTGATTGCCGACGAGTTCAAGTTCGACCTGGCCGCGTACCTGGCCAAGCAGCCGAATGCGCCGGTAAAATCACTGGGCGAGATCATCGAGCGCGGTCTGCATCACGATCAACTGGACGCCACCTTCCGCCTGCGCAATTCGCCTGAGAAGAAAGAGACCGAGCGCTATCGACAGGCATTCGTCAAGCGCCGGGCGTTGCGCGCCGCCGTGCTGGCCACCCTCGAGGAACAACGGATCGATGTGCTCGCCTACCCGACGCTCCGGCGCAAGCCGGCGATGATTGGCGAAGCGCAAACCGGTTCGAACTGCCAGTTGAGCGCGACCACCGGTCTGCCCGCCATCACCATGCCGGCGGGCTTCACGACTGACGGCCTGCCGATCGGCCTGGAACTGCTGGGCGGCGCATTTCAGGAAGCGGCCCTGTTGAAGTTGGCCTACGGTTGGGAGCAGGCCACCCAGCCGCGGCGAGCCCCGTTCAGCACGCCGCCATTGGTCAACGGCGCAGCGCCGGTCCCGGTGAGCTTCGAGGCCGCTGTCGGCGGCAGCGCCGTCAAGTTCACGTATGACCGCACGACCGGCGCGCTGCGATACGACGCGACAACGCCCACCATCGGCACTGACCGAGTCGTGGGATTAACCCTGCAGCGCAGCGACGGCGGCAAGCCGGGGCCGATCGTCGCCCACTTGCTCGTGCCGAATCAGATCACCGGCTCGGGGACGTTGATGTTGCGCGGCCGCGACCGGGAGGATTTGACGGCGGGCAAGATCTACGCGCACTTCTATACGAAGCAGGCGCCTCTCGGTGCGGCGAGGACACAGATCACAATACCTTAGCCACCGAGGACACAGAGGACACAGAGACAACTCCTCTAGATTCAAATCCAAAAACCGCTGTCACGGGGCACTCCTGGGGAGCCACGGCTACAGCACGAACCGCTTGATACCCTCACGCAGGACCGGCCGGTTGAAGTTGAGGATCAGTCCGGTGCGAATGTTCGTGATGCGTAAATAGGTCAGCATCTGCGCTGTGAAGACTGGTTCGAGGTGCAACACGCTCTTGACCTCCACAACCACCCGTCCTTCGACAATCAGATCCGGCCGGTATTCGCCGACGCGAACACCCTTGTAGGTCAGCGGCACCAGCCGCTCGCGCTCGACAAAAGGCCACTACCAGCAAGCTCGATGCACATCGCGAGCGTGTAGGGCTTCTCGAGCAACCCTGCGCCCATGTGGCGATGCACTTCGATGGCACAGCCGATGATGCGTTCGGTGAGAGGATCCCGGTTCTCCATGCCGTGTGCAGGAGCACAGACCATGCCGGGGGGACTCTCGCGGGGAATGGCGAAGTCGGTCGGGAACGGTGGCAATATCCGCCACGTTGGTCAGCCCGAGATGTTGAAGTTTCTTCTCTGTGTCCTCGGTGTCCTCTGTGGCTAACTCTCGTTCTTAGCGAGGCGTGCGGTAAGTACTCGCCAACCCGAGGTCGGTCGGCCGGTTGCCGCCGGCCTGCGCCAGCGACAGCCTCATCTCGTCCGAGACGATGTCGTAGCTGCCAAGCCGCCGCCCGAGTGGCGACACCAGGTCGATCGACGGAAAGGGCCGCGTCGTCAAACCGAGCACGACCGTGCCCGTCTCGATGGCAGTGCCCGACTCGGTCAGCAGCGCGTACTCGTAGTTCGGGTTGCGCGCGTCGGGCCGCGAGAACCGGATTCCGGCGGGGCCGTCGCCGCTCACGCGCATCCAGGTGCGCGTCGCCGGAAAGCGCAGGTCGCGCGGATTGGACGCGAACGGCTCCAGCAGCTCGGCGCTCATGACCGCGGTGCTCCAAATCCGATCAAACAAGGCCTTCGCATCGGACGCGAGGAACGGCTCGGGCGTGACGGCGTTCGGATCGGGAATCGCCCCCGGGTAGTACGCGAAGTCATCCAGCTGAAAGTGCGTCATCGCATAGTTGACGGGTGTCGGCCCGACGGTCTGCGACACAGTACCGGCGGTGCCCAACGACTGCCCGGCGCCGACGGAGGCAGCGGCCACGATCTCGGGACTCACGTTGGCGAGATTGGTATAGGTGGTGCGATAGGCATGTGTGCCGACCACGTGTTCGAGCTGCACGATGCGGCGGCCCGGCGCCGACGGATCGGGCGCTACGCTCTCGACCGTGCCGGCCGCGGCGGCGCGGACCAGCCCGCCGATGCGGTACTCCACGTCCCAGCCGGGATGTCCGTCGGCGGCATGATCGGCGCCGTGGTAGCCGAATGGCGCGAGCCCGAAGGCGGCCCTCGCCACGTCCGACGGATCGATCGGCATGACGAGGCTCAGCACGCCGGGTACGGTGGTCGGGAGCGGCACCACGATTGGCGGCAGCGCCGTCACTGGCGTGGGCGCGGTCGGTGACACATCGGAACTGCACGCGGCTGTGGCCGCCAGGATCAGGACGAGGAGCGCCGAACGCCTCAGCATTTCGCTCGCCATCGTACCTCCAATTGGCCCGGTCGCCGACTTGTGCTCAAATCACGGCAGCGGCGATCCGCGTGAGCGTCCGTTCGGCGGACGGCTGCCTTTCCAGACCAGGACACGATGATGAGACTGTTGACCTTCTCGACGGCCCTTAGCTTGATGCTCCTATCGCTGCCGGTCGGGCCCGCGGCGCAGGCGCGCCGCGACGTGACGCTGGCCGTTGACGGCGCGACGAACCAGACTCCCTGGGTCGCAGCCAGCGGTTCGCTGGTCGCGGTGGCGTGGGCCGCCACGACGGCTGGGAAGGCCGACATCTATACGGCCTTGAGCCGCGACGGCGGACTCGCGTTCTCGCCGCCGGTGCGCGTCAACTCCGTCGTCGGCGAAGCACGGGTCAACGGCGAGTTGCCGCCGCGAGTGGCGCTGGTGCAGAGGCCCGGCGCGGCCGAGCCCGAGTTGGTGGTGTTGTGGAATGCCAAGAGCGGCAAGGCCGAGGTCAAGATCGCCCGCTCGCGCGACGGTGGACGGACTTTTGGCGCACCGGCGCCGCTCCAGGGCGCGGGCGCTGAAGGTGAGCGCGGCTGGCACTCGCTGACGATTGACGCGCGAGGAACCGCACATGCCATCTGGATAGATCACCGGGGCCTGGTTAGCCCTCCCGGCGCAGCACCAGAACGCAAGGGCGAACACGACGGCGTCGCCATGGCGCAACGCTCCGGCGTCTACTATGCGTCGTCCGCAGCGGAGCTGAGCACCGAACGCGAGCTGTTCAAGGGCCCGTGCTACTGCTGCAAGACGGCGTTGGCCGCGAGCCCGGACGGCACGCTCTACGCCGCGTGGCGGCACGTCTTTGCCGGCAACTTTCGCGACATGGCGTTCACGGCATCGCGGGACGGCGGCAAGACGTTCTCGCCGTTCATTCGCGTCAACCAGGACGGCTGGTCGATCAATGGCTGTCCCGATGATGGCCCGGCGATGGCGGTTGACGCGACGGGCGCCGTGCACCTGGTGTGGCCGACCGTCGTCGGCGGCACCGAAGGCGTCCTGCACTATGCCGTGTCTCGCGACGGCCGCTCGTTTTCGACCCCAATCCGAGTGCCGACCCTGGGCAGTCCGAAGCCGTCGCATCCGCAGATCGCGATCGATGGCAACGGCCGTGTCGTGGTCGCATGGGACGAGGTCAGAAACGGAGTTCGCGGCGCCGCGTTCAGCCGAATGGCAGCCGGCACCTTTGGCCCGGCCCAATCGTTCGGGACCAGCGGACCGAGCACGTATCCCGTGCTGGCGGCGGCAGCCAGAGGGCTCGTGGCGGTGTGGGCGTCGGGCCCGCCGGCGCAGGCGACCATCACCGTGCGCCTGCTCGACTAAATCAAACGGGCGCGGATCTCAGGCGGCGGGATCTCGCAGGCGTTCGCGCGACCGGCCAGGCGGATCCGGATCGCCGCCACGACGGCGTAGGCACCGTCGCGAATGGGTCGCGGAATCCACAGCAACACCCCGGCCCAGCGCCATGGCGCCGAAAGGCGCTGCGCGATCCGCAGCGACGCGGTCGATCGCAGGTACACCTGGCCGTCTTCGATCAAGACAATGCTGCGGGTGGCTGCCCGGCTGGTGCCGTGCGTCGCCAACAACGCCACGGCCTCGGCAGACTGCGACGCGCCAAACCGGAAGTACCCGCCGTCGCGCTGGGCAATGAACTTGACCGAGCCCTCGCAGAACGCGCACTCGCCGTCGAACAGGATGATCGCGGACACTGAGTTAATTGTAGCCGGTTGACCACTACTGCTTGAGCAGGCGAACGCCGCCGGGCAGGTGTGCGGTGGCTTCGATCTCGACTTTGTACTCCGGGCTTGCGAGCCTGGTCACGCCCACCAGCGTGCTGGCCGGACGATTCGTGCCGAAGTACCTGGCGCGCACCGCGGCAGCCTCCGGCGACCGGAATGCCTCAACGTCGGTCGCGTAGATGTTGATCTTGACGACATGCGAAAAGTCGGCACCCTGCGACTTCAGGGCCGTCTGGAGATTCTTGAGGACCTGCTCGAGCTGCTCGACCATCCCCGGCCCGGCCAACTTGCCTTGCGCATCGGCGCCCAGCTGTCCGGCGATATAAACAATATCCCCCACCTTGACGATGTGCGAATAGGTGGTGGGCGTGCTCAGACCGGGCGGATTGATTCGCTCGATCTTCTGAGCCTCTACCGCTTGCGTCGTGAACAGAACGGCCAGTACTAATGCGACACGCATGAGCGCCTCCGTGGTCTTAGGGTCCTGGGGTCTTAGGGTCCTAGGGTCTTGCGGTTATTGCCAGCTCACGCGCGCGCCGATGCGCACGGTCCGCGGCCAGCCAATCTGGCGCAGCGGCGTGCGGGCGGTGTCGAACTCGGTGTCGAGAATGTTCTCGACCGCGACAAACGCGTTCAGGCCGCGTGTGATGGCGCGGTTCACGGTGGCATCCCACACCGCGTACGGGTTGAGGATGAACTCCTCGGTGTTGAGGTCGTTGTCATACTGCTCGCCGCTGAACCGCAACTGGGTGGCCGCCGTGAACCAGCGCGGCTCGGCCCAGGTCAGCCCGAAGCCGCCCTGCATCACCGGCACCTGCGGCACCGTGTTGCCTTCGAGCGCCGGCGTGGCCACCGAGCCGCGGAAGTGGCTCGACGTCAGCACGAGTTGCGCGTTGAAGCTGAAAGTGGTCGACAGGCGGGTGTCGAACTCCATTTCGACGCCGGTGGCGCGGATGCTGTCGGAGTTCTGCCGTTGGCGAATGGTCGAGGTCGGCGTCTGCGTCAGCGTGACGTTGGCAATCGCCCCATCCAGGTTGTTGAAGAATGCGGTGGCCCTGAACGAGGTGCGCGACCACCGCGTCAGCACGCCGCCTTCGATGCCGGTCAGCGTTTCCGGATCGAGCTGCGGGTTGGCGTTGGTGATGGCCGTGCCGGCGGCAAAACGCCGGTGCAGCTCGTTCAGCGTCGGCGTGCGGTTGGCGTGGTAGGCCGAGGCCTGCACCTGGAAGCGCCCCTGGCGCCACGCCACCGCCCCGCGCGGGCTGAAGAAGGTCACCTGCTTGGTGGGATCGGCCGGGTTGAGCGGCTCGGAATTCCACCAGTCGACGCGACCGCCCACTTCAAAGGTCAGCGCGTCGCTCGCCGTGATATTGGCGCGTGCGTAGGCGGCGCCGAGCGTCTCGGTGCCGCCCGAGACGAACGGGCCGCTCGGCGTGTTGACCCCGCCGATGAGCGCGTAGCGCAACTCATCCTGGGCCGACTCGGTACGGTGATAATCACCGCCGACGATCAGCGTGGCGCGGCCAAGCGGACGCGTCCACTGGCCGTTGGCCATGGCGTGCTTGGTATCGATGAACTGCTCGAAAGTCATGCGCTCGGTGGCGCGGGACGCGGGAACGAACGAAAACGTCTGGTAGTAGTCCTGGCTGCTGGCCGCCGCTTGCGCTTGCAGCACGCCGCCGCCCATCAGCCCGCCGCCTTCGAGCGAGAACTGCTTCCAGTCGGTGGAGTTCACCTGGACCGGCGTGCCGTTGCCGCGCTCTTCCGTATAGCCGGCGCCGCGCAGCGTCAGGTGCCAGTTGCTCTGGCGGTAGCCGGCCGTGGCAAAGCCGGTCTGGTAGTCGCTGTCGGCCTTGGTGTCGATCGAGCCGCGCGCTTCGGGCGCGACGATGAACGCCCCGTCGGTGCGCACGCCTTCGTAGGCGCCGGTGGCCGACCAGCCGTTGCGTTCGCCGGCGCCGAACAGCGACCCGCGAAAGGTGTCGTGCGACCCGCCGTCGAACGTGGCTCGCGCACGCGACCGGCTGGGCTGCACAGTCAGCACCTGCACCACGCCGCCCAGCGCGCCGGCGCCGTACAGGTCGCCGGTGGCGCCGCGGACGACCTCGACGCGGTCCACGGCGGCTTGCGGCACACGGTTCCAGTAGACCCAGCTGCCGAACGGGTCGTTCAGCGGCACGCCATCGGCGAGCACCAGCGTGCGGCTCGCGCCCGACCCCGACACACCGCGCAACGTAACGCCCTGGGTGGTCGGATTGGCCACGCGCGACGAGCTGCGGCGAAACAGCGTGAACCCTGGAGTGGAACGCAAGGCGTCATCGAGCGAACCGGCGGCCATGTTGGTCAACTCGGCGCTGGTAATCACGGTGGCGCTGGCGGCGCTCGGCAGCCGTTCGGCGCCGCGTGTGGCGGTCACGACCACCGAGTCGGCAAAGTTCAAGGGGCGGAGCACGACGAACACCGGCCCCGCGCCCGTGACCGCGACATCGGCCGGCGCGAAGCCTTCCGAGGTGACGCGCACCGAAACGGCCAGCGTCCCGGCATCGAAGTTGCCTTCGCCGTCGCTGCGCACGGTGACCGACCCGCCATCGCGCGTGCGGGCGACCACCTCGGCGTCGGGAATGACACCGCCGGACACGTCCAACACGCTGCCACGAGTCGTCGACGCCGACTGGGCCGCCGCGGGTGCGATAGTCTGGGAGCGAACGGGTGTGGGCGAAACGAGCAGGGCCGACACCAAGCCGGCGAGGACAAAACGAGCCTGTCGGGTCATAGAAAGTAAACTCTACACCATTCATCATGGCTGAACCCGATCGCGTCCTGCTCGAAGGCCCCCACTCACGGGTGCGAGATTTCCTCCTGCTGATGCGGGCGGGGCGCGACTTTATCCAGGGGTTTCGCGTGCTGCATTTCGTGGGGCCGTGCGTCACCGTCTTTGGGTCAGCGCGGTTCGACGAACACCACCGGTATTACGCCCTGGCCCGCGAGGTCGGTGGCGCCCTGGCCAGGATGGGGTTCACCGTCATGACGGGCGGCGGCCCGGGCGTGATGGAAGCGGCCAACCGCGGCGCGCGCGAGGCTGGCGGCCGATCGGTGGGCTGCAATATCAAGCTGCCGATGGAGCAAGGGCACAACCCGTACCTGGATTGCTGGGTGACGTGCCACTACTTCTTCGTCCGCAAGGTGCTGCTGCTGAAGTACTCGTACGCCTTCGTGGTGGTACCGGGCGGGCTCGGCACCCTCGACGAGCTCACCGAAGCGCTCACGTTGATTCAAACGCGCAAGATCCTGCAGTTCCCGGTCGTCTTGATGGGGCGTGACTATTGGGCGCCGTTCATGGCGATGGTGCGCACGATGGTTGAAGCGGGCACGGTGTCACCGAGTGATCTTGATTTGATGCTGGTGACCGACTCGGTGGACGAGGCGATGGCCCACCTCGAGAAGTACGCCGTTGAGGGCTTCGGCCTCAAGCGGCGGAAGGCCCCTCGTCCGTCGCGGTGGCTGGGCGAAAAGCAGATGGTTAGGAATCGCGACTGCTAAGTGCGCCCCAGGGTGTGCATGGCGGCGCCGGCGGCCGCGCAAATGACGCCGCCCCAGATCATGTCGACTACCACGACCTTGAGCGGAAATGCCCCAATGGTCGCGTAGTTGGTCAGGTCGTACACGCTGTAGGCGATGACCCCGAAGACCGCGGACCACAGCGCGGCTTCGCCAATGCCCCCGGTGCGCGCCCGCGGCAGGGCGAACAGGGCCAGACCTAGCACAATCAGGACATAGAGCAGCAGGGCCGGCAGGTAACGGGGGTCGAGACTGCCGTCGGGGTGCTGGCGCAACAGCGGCCCAAGCTCGCGCTTGTAGAAGGTGTTGGCCAACACGCCAAGCCAGATCGCATCCATCAGGATGAACACGAGCAGACCGGCTCCCCACTGTTTGACGAGTTCCATGGTTGCTCAATATGACGCGTGCCACGGCGGCCGGGGTCCCAACCCTGTTAAGCTGAACCAGATATGCGTCTGGCCAAACTGGCGGTTGCCAGCGTCAGCCCCACGGTGGGGGCGGTCGTCTCGAACGTCGATCGGCTGATCGAGGTGGCCCGCGCCATGGGTGAGGCCGACGTCACCATTGGCGCTTTTCCTGAGCAAGCCATCGGCGGCTATCCGCCGGAAGACCTGGTGCAGTGGCGGGGTTTCCTGGAAGGCCAGCGCCGCGAACTCGATCGGTTTGCCGCCGAGACCGCCGGGTACGGCACGGTCTACGTGCTCGGCCTGGCCGTCTCGGTGGGCGGTCAATTGTTCAACTCTGCCGCCCTCGTCCATCGCGGCGTGATCGTCGGCCTGGTACCGAAAGAGAAGCTCCCGACTTACAACGTGTTTTACGAAGGCCGCACGTTCTCGCGCGGGGGACCCGGGCTCGCGCTCGATGCCGGCGGCGTGCCGCTCGGCGACTACCTGTTCTCGTTCGATTTTGGCGAGGTCGCCGTCGAGGTCTGCGAAGACGCGTGGTCGCCTGACGGCCCCATGCGCCGGCGCTGCTATTCGGGCGCGGAGATCGTGGTGAACGTGTCGAGCTCGCCCTATCGCATGGGCATCGATTCCACCCGCCGCGAGATGCTGGCGACCAGGGCGGCGGACAACCAGGCGGTGTTGCTCTACGCCAATGCGGTCGGCGGCCAGGACGGGCTGATCTACGACGGCGGCGGCTTCATCTTCCAGAACGGCCGGCTGGTATTCGAGGCACCGCGCTTCGAGCAAGGCTGGTGGTCGTCAGTGGTCGACCTCGATCGCACGCGGCGGCTGCGCATGGAGAACACCACCTGGCGCAGCGACTGCGAGGCGTTCCGGCTGCAGCGGGAGACCGTGCCGGCCGTGCGCGTGACGGCCGCGACCGCCGACCGCACCACGCTCACCTACCCGGTGCCCGAAGGCGGCAGCTTCTTTCTGCCCGCCAGCACGAAGCCGGCCGCCGACCCGCGCGAACGCGCGCTCGACGACCTGTTCGAAGCGCTGGCGCTCGGCGTGAAGAGTTATTACGAGAAGACGGGCGCGTTCAGCTCGCTCGGCATCGCCCTCTCGGGCGGACGCGATTCCATGCTCACGCTGGTGGTGGCGTGGCGTGCCGCGCAGCTGATCACCGGCGGCGCTGCCATCTCGGCGTTCTACATGCCGAGCCGCCATTCGCAGCCCGAGACGAAACACGCGGCGCAACAACTGGCCGACGAGCTCGGCGTCTCGCTCAAGACCAGCCCCATAGACGAGGCCACCGATCGCGAAGTAGCGGCAGCGACGGCGATGCTCGACGGCAAGCCGTTGACCGAGCTGACCCGCCAGAACATCCAGGCGCGCGTGCGCGGACAGCGGATGTGGAACTGGGCCAACTCGTCGGGCGCGCTGTTCCTGCAAACCGGTGACATGAGCGAGAAGGCGGTCGGCTACACCACCATCGGCGGCGATCTCGAAGGCGCGTTGTCCGTGATCGCCAACGTCCCGAAGACAGTGGTGATTGCGCTGCTCGAGCGGCTCGAACGCCGCTTCGGCTTCACGGGCGTGTCAGCCACGCTGGCCACCGACCCGGGTCCGGAACTGGCCGACGCGCAGGTCGCCGAGCACGAATTGATGCCCTTCCCCGTGCTCGACGCCTGCCTGCACCTGTATGCCGGCGAGAAGATGTCGCCGGACGAAGTCGGTACCGCGCTACAGGCCCTGTTCCCGAAGATGGATCCGGCGGCGCTCGACAAGTGCGCGACCCGTTTCACCAAGCTCTTCTCGCAGTCGATCTACAAGTGGGTGCAGTCTCCCCTGTCACTGCACGTCGGCTCGCTCGACCTCGACCGCGAGCGAGCGCTGCAGATGCCGGTGGTGCAGAAAAACGAGTGGCACTAGCGACAGGAGGTCAAAAGATCAGGAGTCAATTCCCTTTGCTCCTTGACTCCTAATCTCCTGTTTTACCGGTACGCTTCCGTCCGAACACGCCGGCCGTGACCAGCGTGAATACCAGGCCGACCGGCAAGGGTTCGATGGCGGTGAACGCCACGTTCACCAGCGGGTTCTGGTACATCTCGCCGAAGTCGGCCATCTCCTTGGCCTGCGCGGCGAGCTGCGCTTCAGTGGCGCCGCCCTGCCGGGACTGCTCCAGTGCGTACGCCGTGTACTTGTCCAGGAAGTCGGGCATGAACCCGTAGTAAAGGATCTGCCAGCTCACGACGTAACAGGCCGTCGCCACCAGCGTGATTAGCAAGCCGACCTTGAATGCCCGGCCGAAGGTCACATGGCCACCAGCCACGTTGTCGCGGTACGACTTCACGCCAAAGAACACCATCAGGAACGCCAGGACCATCGACGTGTAGCCGACGAAGGCGCCGCGGTCGAAGCCGATCTGGTCCTGGAACGGCAGGGTGGCGAACATGATGGCGGCCATGATCGCGCCGGCAATCAGGCCAAAGGTGAGAACAGTCTTTTGCATTGGTAAACTCCTCCGTGGTTGACCCAGGCGCGTCTTGTTCGCGCCGAACGGCCTCGATTCTGCGGGCCGGACCCAACCGTCGGCGTCACCCGAAGGGATGATTCTGGAGGATTTCGCTCGAAATCACCCGATAGTTTAGGGGATTAATCGCATTTCCTTGCCCAGCTGAACGGCCTGGGTGCGGCGGCGGGCGCCGAGCTTGTCGAAGACGCGGCTCAAATGGGTCTTCACCGTGTTTTCGCTGACGAACACCCGCTCGGCAATCTCCTTGTTACTCAAGCCCTGGGCAATCAGCTCCAGCACTTCCAGCTCGCGCGGGGTGATGCCAAGGGCGCTCAGCTTGCCCTGGTCGCGGACGAAATCCACCGGCGCCGGCACCATGACCTCGCGAACCACAACCGTTTCCGTGTTCTTGGTGAGCTTGAGACCGAGCCAGATGCCGACGCTGGCGAAGATGGCGGCGACGATGCCACCGTAGATCTCGACGCGGTATTCGACCACCAGCCAGCGATACTCGACGAGCTTCAGGCCGGCGATCAGGACGCCGCCCAGCAGCCCATAGAGAAGGACATGCTTGCGCACGCCTAATTCTACTTGCCGCGCCGACTTGTCCCGCCGCAGCCGTTGCGAAGGCGGAAGCCTTGGCGACGGCGGGAGCTCCAGGTGCATACAATGGAAGGGATGCCGCTGCCCATCACGATTGCGGCGCTGGACGATCCGCGGGTCGCCGACTATCAGCACCTCGCCGACCACCGGCACATGCTCGAGCGGGGCCTCTTCGTCGCCGAGGGCCGCCTCGTCGTCCGGCGGCTGCTGGACCTGCGGCAATGGGATGTGGCCTCGATCCTGCTGACCCCGGCCGCACTCGACAACCTGGCCGACGTGCTCCCCCTCGCCACCGCGCCAATCTACCTGGTCGACCAGGAGCTGATGAACGGCATTGCGGGGTTCAACATCCACCGCGGCTGCCTCGCCCTGGCGCGCCGGCCCGAACCGGCGACGCTCGATCGCATTGCCGACGGCCCGCTCTCGCGGATCCTGGTGATGGAAGGCGTCAACAACCCCGATAACGTCGGCGGCCTGTTCCGCACCGCCGCGGCCTTCGGCGTCGAACTGGTGATCCTCGGGCCCAACTGCGGCGATCCGCTGTACCGCAAGGCCATCCGCACGTCGATGGCGGCGACGCTGGTGGTGCCGTTCGTCACCGCACCGCAGTGGCCGTCGGCGATTACCGACCTGCGCACCGACGGCTTCACCGTGGCGTCGCTCACGCCGCGTCACGACGCGCTGCCGCTGATGGACCTGCCCCGCCACGCCAAGCTGGCGCTGATCGTCGGCGCCGAAGGCGATGGCCTGACCGACCCGGCCATGGCGGCGTCTACTTACCGCGTCTGCATTCCCACAACCGCCGCCGTTGACTCACTGAACGTGACGACCGCCGCCTCCATTGCGATGTACCATTGCTGGCAGGAGTAGTGCGCCCTAGTGGAATTTGTTGAAGAGGTCCTGAGGTTTCTCACCGCCCGCATGCAGATCGAGGCGGAGTGGGCGGTGCAGGAGAAGACCTCGTTCACCTGGTGGGCCTCGTCGCTCGGCCAGCGCGTGTGGGTCGCCGAGCCGCGCGAGTTCCAGGGGGTGCCGCTCACGACACTGCACGTCGAAACGGATTTGCTGGCGGGCGTGCCGATGGATGAATCCACCTGGCCGCGGCTGGCCGCCATGAACCGGTACGCATCGCTCAGCGCGTATGTCGCCGACCCGGCCGCCGGCACCATCAGCCTCCATTCGTCGGTCTCGCTCACCGCCGACAACTATCGCCTGGCCCAGACGATCGCCTTGCACGCCATGGCGTTGCAGATGGCCGATGCCTTCGCGGAAGCGGCGGAACTGGCCAGTGCGTTCGGCGCCGAGGTGGCGGCATCGCCGCATCCGAAGATGGGCCTGCGCCACACGCCGGATGAGATGGTGGGCATTCTCGAGATCTACCAGCAGCGCGGCGCGACCGACTCGCCATTCTCGCCGGAGGAGTTGGCTCAGCTGGTCCACGTGGAGCCCCGGCCGTGGCTGCTTGCCGCCAACGGCGTTCACCGCATTGACGCTGACCTCGAGTTTGCGGCCGGCGAGGTGCATGCGCGGCTCGAACTGGATGCCGGAGCCACGCACCCGTCACTCGGCAGCGGCTTGCAGATGCGGTTGAAGTTGCCGGTCGAACCCGATCCGATGGTGGCGCAGCGCCTGAACGCCAACGAACGGCTCGAGCCGGATGCGCACCAGCTCGGCGCGTGGTGCGTGGACGAGGAACACGGGTTGATGTTCACCGGCTTCGTGCCGGCCGCCGCGTGGGTGCCCGAACTATCGCGGTCGCTGGTGTATCACCTGTCAGCCAAGAACGAGTGGGCGCGGGCGCTGCTGTTTCCGGCGGGCTGAGGCCGGCGGCGCGTCAGGCGGTAGGGGCAGTAAGAATCGTCGATCCAACCCGCGCGATCGAACGGAAGTGCTGGTCGTAGGTCAACACGGTGGCCCCGTGCCGAACGGCAACCGTGGCAATCCAGATGTCGTTCGCCGGCAGCGGCGTGCCGGCCTTCTTCAGGTCGAGAATGATGTCGGCGTAGATGCCAGCCATATCCTGATCGACCGGCAGGACCTCGACGACCGGGTTGGCCAGAAACTGATCGAGCGCCGATTGATTCTCGTTCCGTCGCGCCCCTTGCCTAAATCCGACGGCGAGTTCGCCCAGCACCACCACCGGGACCCCCAGCCACTCGGCGCGGTCGATCAGGTCCACCACCTGCGGATCGCCTCGCTTGAACTGGCTATACGCCGACGTATCCAGGCATAGGCGCATCACGCCCACATGTCTTTATCGATTTGGTCGAGCGGGGCGATGGCCGCCTCGAACTGACGCAGTTCTTCGTCATCCCAGGTCCCCGCAAGCTTGGCCAGCCCGTTGCGGCGAGGGCCCTGGCCATCGGCGCCAAGGCTGCGGCTGAGCAGTTCAAGGACGGTGCTGTTCAGCGAGGCGTCCTGGCGACGCCGTTCGCGGTCGAGCGCCTCGGCGAGGCGCCTGGGCACGTTTCGAATCGTCAATGTTTTCATGAATGCACCATGTTGCTTTCTGTGCATTCATTATGAGTACTCACGACATCGGCGTCAATCCCGAGGGCATGTCGCCCGTGGGCCTGCCCGGACAGCTCAACACGGAAGGCCACGCTTCGGCTCGACTCATCAGCCTCATACATCATGCGGAGGCGCGTGAGTCACCGGCTCACTTGGCCGGTCGCCGGGTGATCACGACCAGCTCGCTCCCACCCATCGCGGTCTTGCCCACGGTCATGCCCACGGCCCGAAAGCCCTGCAGCGCTGCTTCTTCCAGTTCCCTGGCGAGGGTGGAGGTCTTCGAGGTCGCGATGAGCTTGAACTCGTACCGAAGCGTCGACGGCTGCGCAGAATTCCGCTCCAGGATGGCGGCTGTCTCCGCGCCGCCAAAGAGGCTCTCGAACACGGTCTGGCCAACGGCCTGCCACCCGGCATCGGAGGCCTGCTGCAGTTCTTTCTGGAGCGTGGAGGTTCTCGACGTCGCCAGCACCCGATATTCGTACTTCGTTTGATCGTTGCCGGTCTTCTCGAGCAGGACGACCACCTCGTTCCCGCCCCCGGCGGTCTCGCCGCCCATGACCGCCACAAACCGATACCCAGCGGCGCCCGCCTCCTGCAGTTCCTTCTGCATGGTGGACGTCTTGCTGGTCGCCAGTACTTTGTAGGTGACCTGGCCTTGCGCGACCACGGTCCCGGCCGGCATCAGTGCCGCACCCAACAACATCGAGACTGCGATCCACTTGCGCATGATTCGCTCTACCCTTCCCAATCCAACGATCGCCCCACGGCTTTCTTCCAGCCCGCGTACAACTTCTCGCTCTTCGCCTTGGGCATGGCCGGACGGAACTCGCGGTCGAGCGCCCAGTTGGTGGCCACATCGTCCATGCTCTTCCAGTAGCCCACGGCAAGTCCGGCGAGATAGGCCGCGCCGAGCGCCGTGGTTTCAGCGACGACGGGGCGACGGACCGTGACGTTCAACAGGTCTGCCTGGAACTGCAGCAGCATCGCGTTGGCCGCGGCTCCCCCATCGACCTTCAAAGTTGTGAGCGGCAGGCCGGATTCCAGCTGCATCACTTCCAGCACGTCGCGGGTTTGATAGGCCATCGCATCCACCGCCGCGCGGGCCACGTGGGCCATCTTGGTGTTCCGGGTCAGCCCGACGATCACGCCGCGGGCACGCGGATCCCAGTGCGGCGCTCCCAGGCCGACAAACGCCGGCACGAGGTAGACGCCGTCGGTGTCGTCCACGGTCGCCATCAGCTTCTCGACATCCGCTGACGCTTCGATCGCTTCCAGGCCATCCCTCAGCCACTGCACCGCGGCCCCGGCCACGAACACCGAGCCTTCGAGCGCATAGGTGGTGACGCCGCCGATCTTCCAGGCCACCGTGGTGACCAGGCCCTTCTGCGACGGCACCGGCTTGGTCCCCGTGTTCAACAGCATGAAGCAGCCCGTGCCGTAGGTGTTCTTCGCCGACCCCGGCTCGAAGCACGCCTGGCCGAACAGCGCCGCCTGCTGATCGCCGGCAGCGCCGGCAATGGGCATGGCCGTACCAAACAGAGAGGGGTCGGTATGACCGTAGACCTCGCTGGACGACTTCACCTCGGGCAGCATGGCGCGAGGCACATCGAGCAGCTTCAACAACTCGTCGTCCCACTGCATGGTGTGGATGTTGAACAGCAAGGTGCGGCTGGCATTGCTGACATCGGTGACGTGCACCTTGCCGCCGGTAAGCCGCCAGATCAGGAAACTGTCGATGGTGCCGAACAGCACGTCCCCCTTCGCGGCGCGCGCGCGCAGGCCGTCATGGGAGTCGAGCAGGTGCTTGATCTTCGTCCCTGAGAAGTAGGCATCAACGACGAGGCCGGTCTTCTTGCGGAAGGTCGGCTCGTGGCCATCGGCCTTCAACCGATCGCAGATCGGCGCGGTCACCCGGCTCTGCCAGACAATGGCGTTGGCGATCGGCTTGCCGGTGGCCTTGTCCCACAGCACCGTGGTCTCGCGCTGGTTGGTGACACCGATCGCGGCAATGTCAGCCGCCGTGATCCCGGCCTTGCCCAGGGCGTCTTTCGCCGTCTGCAACTGGGTGGCCCAAATCGCTTCGGGATCGTGCTCGACGTGGCCAGGGCCTGGGAAGATCTGCGGAAACTCCTGCTGCGCCGTCGCCACCGCTTTGCCCGCGCGATTGAAGACGATGGCGCGGCTCGACGTGGTGCCCTGATCAAGGGCGAGAACGAACCCCGCCCTGAGCGAATCCGCGCTCGCTGGCGAGGGCGGATGAGTCGAATGGGTCATCGGTTGGCCTCCGGAGCCTCGTGATGCTTGTTGATGAACATGTCATAGAGCCACGCGCCGAGCACCGCGCCGACACACGGCGCCACGATCGGCACCCACCACCAACCGCCGCCGGCCGTGAAGACGCCCGGTCCCCAGCCCGCCACCATCGTAAACAGCCGCGGCCCCAGGTCGCGGGCCGGGTTGATGGCGTAACCGGCGTTGAAGCCAAAGGCAACGCCGATGGCCACGACCAGCAGGCCCACCAGCGGGCCCGTCAGCCACGCCGGCGGCGCGACGTTCTTCTGGTCGGTCACGGCCAGTACGCCGGCCATCAGCAACATGGTGCCAATGACCTGATCCACGAAGCCACCGGCCAGCGACAGGTACGGTTGCGGATAGGTCGCGAAAATGCCGGCGGTGGCCGTGGCGCCCTCGATCATTCGCGTCCCGCCGTCGAACGCCGTGAACGCCTCGCGGTAATTGAGGAACACGAGGGCCGCGCCGGCGAACGCGCCGGCGGTCTGGGCCAGCGCATACGGCAAGACCTTGTTCCAGGGGAACGTGCGATGCACCGCCAGGGCAAACGTCACCGCCGGGTTCAGGTGCGCGCCCGAGACGCCACCGGCGGCGTAGATCCCAAGCATGACGCCCAGGCCCCAGCCAATATTGATGCCGAGATACGAGCCGTTGGCCTCCTGGCTGAGTACCGTCTGTGCGACCACGCCCACGCCGAACGCGATCAGGATGAACGTGCCGAAGAACTCCGCTACGGCTTCTCGCGCTGTGCCTTTGAGCATGCGCGAGATAATACCGTTATTTCCACGTCATCGGCGTCATCCGTGTCATCTGCGGCCTACTTCACGCGAAGGACAATAATGTGCTGCCAGGGCAGGACGTCGATCACCTTCTCGATCACGAAGCCCTCGGCCTCGAGTTCCATCTTCACCTCGGCCACGCTCATCTTGTGGGCCTCGAGGATGGGCACCTTCGGGTCTTCCTTGCGGTATTCCAGGAGCACGAACCGTCCACCGGGCTTGAACACCGGGCGTAGTTTCTGCAGGAAGGCTTGCGGGTCCTGAAGTTCGTGGTAAACATCGACCATGATGGCGAGGTCGATGGACGCTGGCGCCAGCTTCGGGTCGTCCATCGCACCGAGCACCGGCGTCACGTTGGCCAGGCCTTCCGACTGGACTCGCCGGTTGAGGATCTCGAGCATCCCGGGCTGGATGTCGGTGGCAAACACCCGGCCGGTGGGCCCAACCAGCTTCGCCATCCGCGACGTGTAATACCCGGAGCCGGCGCCAATGTCGGCCACCACCATGCCGGGCTTCAGCTCGAGGGCCGCCAGTGCCTTCGAGGGCGCCTCTTCCGCCTCCCGCTCGGGCCGCTCCAGCCACCCGGCGCCGCCGACGCCCATGACCGGTGCAAACACACGCCCACTGACCGGGTGCCGGCGTTGCGCCTCGACGACCGCTACGAATCCGATGGAGAGAGCGAGAACCAACGCGGTGGTCCGGGTTAACATGAAGTGCTTCCCTATTGTCATGACGTTGTCCGCACGAGCGGCGTCCCCGGGCGACATCCCGGCGATAGCCCAAATCTACAACGAAGGCATCGAAGACCGCCTTGGCACCTTCGAAACCCGCCCGCGCTCGCACGAAGACGTGCGCGCGTGGTTCGGTGGCGTACACCCCGTCGTCGTGGTCGAAGCCAGTGGCCAGGTCATCGCGTTCGGCTCGACTTCGACCTATCGTACTCGCGACTGCTACGCCGGCATTGCCGATTTTTCGGTCTACGTGTCGCGGGCGTCGCGCGGCCAGGGCGCCGGCCGGGTGGCGATGGACGCCCTGATCCAGGCCGCCGCGGCGGCCGGCTTCTGGAAGCTGCTGTCGCGCATCTTCATCGAGAACACCGCCAGCCGCACGCTGATGGCGCGAGTCGGGTTCCGCGAGGTCGGCGTCTACGAGAAGCACGGCAAGCTCGACGGGGTGTGGCGCGACGTGGTGATCGTGGAGCGCATCATTCCCGAGAACGTGCGCTGATGAGACGAACGGTCCCACAACTGATCTCACTGGTCGCCCTGGTCCTGGGCGTCGCCCTCTTCATCTACACGATGATGGGTCTCAACCGTGACGAGACATTCCGGCAGGTGCGCGAGCTGGGCCTGGCCTTGCCGATCGTGCTGATCCCGAGCGTGATCTGGCACGTGATGCGCGCCGCCGGCTGGTGGGTATGCTTCCCGCCCGAGGTGCGGCCGTCGTTCTGGCGGGTGTTCCGCGTGCGGCTGGCCGCCGACGCCGTCGGCTACTTCACCATTCGCGGCGTCGCCAGCGAGCCGCTCAGGGTCGTGCTCTTGATGGATCGCGTGCCCCCGGTCGTCTCGGCCGCGGCGTCGGTGCTCGAACGCACCGCCATGGGCATCATGAGCGTCGTCGGCGTCGGGTTGTTCGCCGCGTTTGCGGTCTCGTCCGACATGCTGCCGCGCGCCTGGCAGGGCGTGTTCCTGGGCATTGCCGCCACGGCGCTGGTGGTGCTGGTGTTCTCGCTGCTGTTCCTGCTGCGGTCGGGACGCTATTTCGGGCCGCTGATCGAGAAGATTCACGCCCGCACCGGATGGCGATGGGCCGGCGGCCGCACGGTGCGGATCATCGGCGCCGTGGAGGACCTGTTCCTGAAGCTGGCGCGGACCGATCCGCAGCGGCTCGAGGCGCTGGTCGCGCTCAGCGTCGCGTGCTACGCGGTGATGGCGCTCGAGGTCTACCTGGTGTTCTGGGCCATTGGCGAACCGATCTCGTTGTGGGTCGGCACCATTGTCGAAACCTTCACGCGATCAGCAAGCGTGGCGAGCGGCGCGATTCCGGGCAACCTGGGCGCCCTCGAAGCCTCGAACGTCGCGGTGGTGAAGGCGCTCGGCCTGGCCGGGGGCGGCACGCTCGCGCTGTTCCGGCGTGTGCGCAGCCTGATCTTCGCCACGGCCGGCCTGGCGTTCTACCCGCGCGACACCGTCACCGCCGCACCGGCGGCCGAGGCGCCCTGATGCTGACCAAGGTGGTTGCCGCCATCACCGCGTGGGCCACGGGCCTGGGGGGCGTCGGCCTGTTCATCATCGCCGCGCTCGACTCGTCGTTCCTGTCGTTTCCGCAGGTCAATGACGTGCTCGTGATGTTGCTGAGCGCGAAGTACCCCGAACGCATGATCTACTACGCCGGCATGACCACCGCCGGTTCGCTGCTCGGCTGCTATGCGCTCTTCGCCGTGGCCCGCCGCGGGGGCGAGGTCTTCATGCGCAAGCGCCTCAAGGGCGCGCATGTCGATCGCGCCATGCGGCTCTACCAGCGCTTCGGTATTCTCGCGGTGGTCGTCCCAGCGCTGCTGCCGCCGCCGGTGCCATTCAAGGTGTTCGTGGTACTCGCCGGCGCCGCGAATGTCGCGACCTGGCGTTTCGTCGTCGCGATTGTGATCGGCCGGGGCATCCGCTATTTCGGCCAGGGCTACCTCGCGGTGCTGTACGGCGAACAGGCCCTGGACTACATGCAGGCGCACGGCGCCGAGATCGGCATCGGCCTCGCGGTGCTGGCACTGGCGTCTGGCCTCGGCCTGGTGATGCTGCGGCGACGCAGACAGGCAACCGCATGATCGAGCTGTTGCCGTTCCGGTCGGTGCACGTGGACCTGTTGTCGACCGACAACAGCGAGGCGCTCGCCAAGCGCGAGCGATACCTGCAGTTGCTCTCGCCCGACGAACACGAGCGCATGGCGCGGTTCGTGTTCGAGCGCGATCGCGTGCGGTTCCTGCTGACGCGCGCGCTGGTCCGCACCACCCTGTCGCGCTATGCACCGGTGGCGCCCGCCGACTGGCACTTCATCGCCAACGCCCACGGCCGGCCCGAGATTCTCGACCGGCCGGCGGGGGTGCCGGACCTGCGGTTCAACCTCTCCCACACCGACGGCCTGATCGCCTGCGCGGTGACGATCGGCCGCGAGGTGGGCCTCGACGTCGAACACGTCGGGCGCCGTTTGACGCAGGACGTCGCGGCCCGCTTCTTCGCGCCGGCCGAGGTCGCCCACCTTCAGTCGCTGCCGGCCGAACAGCAGGAACGGGTGTTCTTCGACTACTGGACCATGAAAGAGGCCTACATCAAGGCCCGCGGGTTCGGCCTGGCCCTGCCCCTTGGCGACTTCGCGTTCCACTTCGCGCCGGACCAGCCGCCGACGATCACCATCGAACCGTCGCTGCAGGACGATCCGGCGACCTGGCAGTTCCAGCAGGACTGGCCCACGCCGATCCATCGGCTGGGCCTGGCCATCCGCCGCACCGGCGACGACCTGCCGGTGCGCCTACGGCAAGTCGTACCGTGAAGCTCTGGGCGACGAGCGACCTGCACGTCGGCTACGAAGAGAACCGGCGGGTGGTGGAGGCGCTGCCGGCGTTTCCGGATGACTGGCTGATCGTCGCCGGCGACACCGGCGAGACGCCTGCCCACCTCGACTTCGTGCTGCGCAGCCTCGAACCGAAGTTCGCGCAGGTGGTCTGGACGCCGGGCAATCACGACCTGTGGACACCGAAGACCCTGCCCCCGGACCAGCGCGGTGCGGCCCACTACGACCGGCTGGTCGCGCTCTGTCGCCGCTACGGCGTGTTCACGCCTGAGGATCCGTACCCCACATGGCCCGGAGACGGCCCGCTGCGCGCCATCGTCCCAACTTTTACCTTGTTCGACTACTCGTTCCGGCCGGACCACGTTGCGCGCGAACACGCCCTTGCCTGGGCCGCCGAGACCGGCATCCGCTCGGCTGACGAAGATCTGCTGGCCCCCGATCCGTATCCGACCTGCGACGAGTGGTGCGCCGCCCGCGTCGCCGCCACCGAAGCGCGGCTGGAAGCGATTCCCAGGGAAGCGAAACTCATCGTCGCCAACCACTTCCCGTTGCGGCGAGATCTCGCCGTGCTGCCACGAATCCCGCGTTTCTCCATCTGGTGCGGCACGATGAGAACCCACGACTGGCACCGCCGCTACAACTTCGAGACGGTCGTCTCGGGCCACCTGCACCTCCGCTCATCGCGCGAGATCGACGGCGTCAAGTTCGAAGAAGTGTCACTGGGGTATCCCAAGCAGTGGAACCAGTCCCGCGGCCTCGCGCACTACTTGCGTCGCATTTTGTAAGCCACAGAGGACACAGAGGACTCAGAGCATCTTCTTCTAAATGCGATCAGGCTTCGAAGTGGCTGACACGCATTTTGAAAAGCGTTTCTCTGTGTTCTCTGTGGCTAGATTTTTTCGAGCCGTTCGGCGGCGGCGGTCAGGGTTTCATCCCGCTTGGCGAAGCAGAATCGCAGTACGGGCCCGCCGGTGTCTTTGTAGAGGAATGCCGACACGGGAATCGACGCCACGCCGTGCTCGACGATCAGCCGGTGGGCGATCTCTTTGTCGGTCTCTTTCGAAATCGCCGAGAAGTCCATCAACTGGAAGTAGGTGCCGCCACAGGCAAGCGGCGTGAAGCGCGAGTTCGCGGTCAGCTCCAGGAACAGGTCGCGCTTTCGTTGGTAGAAGCCCGACAGGTCTTTCGCGGCGGGATCCTTGCGCACGAACTCCGCAAACGCCATCTGCGAGGGCGTGTGGACGGTGAACGTGACGAACTGGTGAACCTTCGTGACTTCGGCCATCAGCGGCTGCGGCCCGACGCAGTAGCCCACCTTCCAGCCGGTCGTATGGAAGGTCTTGCCGAACGAACTGATCACGATCGACCGCGCGCGCAGGCCTTCGTAGCGGAGCAGGCTCTCGTGGCGGCGGCCGTCGAAGATGATGTGCTCGTAGACTTCGTCGCCAATCAGGATGATGCCGGTGCCGTCAACGATCGACTGCAACTGCGTCATGTCGTCGGCCGACCACATCATGCCGGTCGGGTTGTGCGGCGTGTTGACCAGGATGATGCGGGTCTTCGGCGTGATGGCGCGGCGGACCTCGTCCCAGTTCACCGTGTAGTCGGGATAGCGCAAGCTCACGAACACCGGCACGCCGCCGCTCAGGCGAATCACCGGCACATACGAGTCGTAGCACGGCTCGAACAGCAGCACCTCGTCGCCCGGCTGCACCAGCGCCGTCAGCGTCGCATACAGGCCGGCCGTGGCGCCCGAGGTGACCAGCACTTCGGTCATGGGGTCGTAGCGCGGGCCGTACAGCTGCTCGACCTTGGCGGCAATGCCCTCGCGCAGCGCCAGCACGCCCGGCATGGGCGCGTACTGGTTGTGGCCCTCGCGCATGGCCTTCGCCACCGCCTCGACCAACGCCGGGTCGCAATCAAAGTCGGGAAATCCCTGCGACAGGTTGATGGCCTTGTGCTCGTTGGCCAGCCGGGTCATCACCGCGAAGATGCTGACGCCGGTATCGGGAAGCTTGGAGGTGACGGGAACAGCCGATGTCATGACGGTCCCGACATTCTGACACGACGACGGGGTTACAATCGCCGACATGGTATTTCTCGTTGCCCTGCTCCTTGGCGTGCAATCGCCTGTGACCTACGCCCGGCCCGAGTTGCTCGTCGACACGGCGTGGCTGGCCCGGCACCTGAACGACGCGAACATCCGCGTGATCGACATGCGCAACCGTGGTTATGCCGAGGGGCACATCCCGGGGGCGGTGTTCGTGGACAACAACTGGATCCGCAATCCCAAGGCGCCGCCCACCTTCCTGCCGACACCGGCCGAGTTCGAGGCGTTGATGTCGCGGCTGGGCATCTCCAGCACCACGCGCGTGATTGCCTACGACGATCGCGGCGGGCTCTACGCCGCCCGCCTGTGGTGGCTGCTCAACCACTACGGCCACGCCAACGCGGCGCTGCTCGACGGTGGCTGGAACAAGTGGTCGGCCGAACAGCGGCCCACCAGCGCTGACGTGCCCAAGCCGGCAGCCACGGTGTTCACCGTCAAGCCGGGCACGGTCAAGGTGGCGACCGCCGATGACGTGAAGGCGGCGATCAACAAGCCGGGCGTCAAGCTGGTGGACGCGCGGACGCAGGGCGAGATCGACGGCAAGGACCTGCGCAACATCAAGCGCGGCGGCTTTATCGAATCGTCTGTGCCGGTCTACTGGGAAGACACCCTGGATCCCGTAACCAAGGCCATGAAGCCGGCCGCGGAGCTGGCGAAACTCTATCGCGACAAGGGGATTCTGCCGTCGGACCAGGTCACCGTCTATTGCCAGGTCGGGATGCGTGCCTCTCACGACATTTTCACGCTGGCGCTGATCGGCCACGACCTCACCAAGCTGTCGAACTACTACGGGGCCTGGGAGGAATGGGGCAACCGGGAAGACACCCCGATTCTGCAAAAGAAAGAACGCTAACCATCTGGGCGGGACCGTGCGTCTAAGGCGGCATGCGCGTTCCCGACCTTTCCCTGGCCGTCCGTAACGTCTTCCGCCGGCCGGGATTTGCCCTGGTCGCCATTGCCCTCCTGGCGCTTGGGGCTGGGGCCAACGCGGCCGTCTTCTCGGTGGTGCGCGGCGTGCTGCTGCGTCCCCTGCCCTACCCCGCCCCCGAACGCCTGGTCGCGATCTGGCCGGGTGAGTCGATCTCGAACCAGGAAATCGCGTATTGGCGCGACCATACGCGCAGCTTCGAGGAGATCGCCGCACAGGCGCCGGGCTGGATGATGGGGCTCGTGGCTGAGGGTGGCGAGCCCATCAAGGTCACCGCCGCGCGCGTGTCGGACAACCTGTTCAAGACATTGGGGGCGACGGCCGCGCTGGGACGCACCGTGGAGCCCGGCGACTCGGTGCCCGGACGCCACCGCGTCGTGGTGCTGTCGGATGGCCTTTGGCGCAGCCGGTTCGCGGCCGATCCCAACGTGATCGGCCGGTCCGTGCAACTCGATCAAGACACCCTCACGGTGATCGGCGTCATGCCGGGAGCCTTCGAGATCCTCGAGCCGGGCACTGACCTCTGGGCCCCGCTGGCGTGGGAGCCGGGCGCGTCGTCGTTCCGCACCACGTTCTCCCAGGGCATCGCCAGGCTCAAACCCGGCGTAACGGTCGAGGCCGCCACCCTGGAACTGCAGCGGGTCACGCCAGACCTGCGGCGGCAACTGTCGCGCGCGACCGACTGGGGCCAGACGGTGCGGGCGGCGTCACTGCAAGAGACCATCACCGGCGACGTGCGGCCGGCGCTGCTGATCCTGCTGGGCGCCGTGGGCCTGATCCTGATGCTCGCGGCCGTCAACCTGGGCACGCTGGTGCTCGGCCGGTCGATCGATCGCATCGGCGAGATGGCCGTGCGCACCGCGCTCGGGGCCTCGCGCGCGCGGCTGGTGCGACAAGTGATCGTCGAGCAGGCAGTGCTTGCCGTGCTCGGCGCACTGGCCGGCATCGGCGTCGCACAGCTGGCCCTGCCTGGGCTGATCGCGCTGATTCCTGCCGAGATGCCACGCGTCGGACAGATCGCCCTGGACTGGACCGTGCTGGTCTCCGTGCTGGCGGCATCAATCGGCGTAGCCGTCGTCGTGGCCCTGGTGCCGGCCCTGCTGGCCGCCCGCACCAACGTGCAGTCCCTGCTGCGCCAGTCCCGCGTCACCGACACGCCGTCGCGCCGCCGCGCGCTCGGCGCCCTCGTGGCGGTGCAGATCGGGCTGGCCGTCGTGCTCGGCATCGGCTCGCTGCTGATGTTGCGCTCGCTGTGGAACCTGCAACAGGTGCACCCGGGCTTCGAGCCGGCGCAGGTGCTGAGCTTCCGGCTGCAAACCACGGCGAAGTACCGCGGCCTGTCGACGGGACTGCCGTACCTCGAGCAGATGTCGGCGCGCGTCGCCGCCCTGCCCGGTGTGAGCCACGTGGGACTGATTGGTCACCCACCCATGAGCGGCTACTCGTGGACCGTCCCGGTCAGCCGCGAGGATCAACCGGCGCCGGCGGGCACCGAACCACCCCAGGTCGGATGGCGATTCATCGAAGGCGAGTACTTCGCGGCCATGGGGATCCCGGTGCGGTACGGCCGGACGTTCACGCTCACCGACGGCCTCACGGCGCCCCGCGTCGCCATCGTCAACGAAACGCTCGCGCGCCAATACTTCGGCGATCCGAGCCAGGCGGTGGGCCGGCGCCTCGTGCAGCACGGCGGCGGCTCCGATCGGCTCGAGCCACTTGAGATCGTCGCGGTTGTGGGCGATGTTCGGCACCGGGGCCTCGACCAGGCCGTCATCCCCGAGATGTTCCGGCCACTGCGGCAAACGTTCATGTTCCCCATGGCCATGGTGGCGCGCACAGCGGGGCCACCGGAGCAACTGGCGGCTGCCGTTCGCCAGGCGGCCTTCGACATCGATCCGGTCGTGCCGGTCGCGGAACTGCAGCCGTATTCGACGATGATCGCCGACACGCTGGGCCGGCCGCGACTGCTGGGGTTCCTGTTGACCGTGTTCGCGGCGGCGGGTTTGTCGCTCGGACTGGTGGGCGTGTACGGCGTGGTGGCGTACCGTGTGCGACAACGCGAGCGAGAGATTGGTATCCGCCTCGCGCTAGGCGCGGCGCCGTCGAGCGTCGCGCGGGGCGTGGTAAGGCAGGGCATCAGTCATGCCCTCGCTGGGGTAGCACTGGGGCTGCCGGCTGCGTACTTCCTGTCGCGGGTCATGGCGACGCTGGTGTTCGGCGTCACGGCCACGGATCCGCTGACCTTCGCCGCGTTGCCGGCGCTGGTGATCGTAGTGACCGCAGCCGCGTGCTATCTGCCCGCCCGGCGGGCTGCACACATCGATCCCGTTGTGGCCCTCAAGCAGGACTAAGCCACTGGCTGAAAATACAGCCACCGATTAGACACAGATTAGACACAGATAGGCGCGGCTCGACGCGGGGGCTACGCCCCGTTCGACGGAGCGGGAGAGCTGGCCAGCAAGAGTCTTGAATCACGCCGACCTGACTCTTGCTGGCCGGCTCTCCTGGTCCGTCAGGCCGGTTGCCCTGCAACCGGCCTCGCGTCGAGCCGCCAAGCGCCTCAGCCGTGGCTGAATCGGTGTCAAATCTGTGTCTAATCTGTGGCCTGTCTTTGCATCCGTGGCCGTATAATTCGCGGCGGAGGCTTTGCCATGATTCGCCGTGCATTTTTCGTCGTGATTGCCCTGCTGGCCCTGTCGTCGATGACGATCCAGGCCGGGTCGTCCCCCGCTCGCGCCAAGTTGGGGATGGTGATCACCCAAAGCGACATTGCCTCGCAGATTGGCTTCGAAGTCATCAAGAGCGGCGGCAACGCGATCGACGCGGCCGTGGCCACTGGCTTCGCCATGGCGGTGACGCACCCGACCGCCGGCAACATCGGTGGCGGCGGCTTCATCGTCTATCGGCCGGCCAAAGGCGAGCCGGTCTCGTATGACTTCCGCGAGGTCGGGCCGGCGCGATCGTCGCCGGAGATGTGGCTGAAGGACGGCAAGTACGACTTCGACACGCATCACAACAGCCACATGTCGGTCGGCGTGCCCGGCACGGTGGCGGGGTTGCACCTGGCGTGGAAAGAAGCCGGCTCCAAGCCGTGGAAGGAACTGGTCGAGCCGTCGATCAAGCTGGCCCGAGACGGCTTCGAGGTCTCCCACGGCCTGGCGCGCTCGCTGGCGTCCATGATTCCCGAGTTCAAGAAGTATCCGGCCTCGCTCGCGCAATTCTCGAACAACGGCCAGCCGTACGAGGTCGGCGACATCCTGAAGCAGGGCGACCTGGCGCGCACGCTGACGCGCATTGCCGACCAGGGCCCGGCCGGGTTCTACGAGGGTGAAACCGCGGCGCTGATCGAGAAAGAGATGAAGGCCAACGGCGGCCTGATCACGGTTGGCGACCTCAAGGCGTACGAGGCCAAGAAGCGAGGCGTGGTCAAGGGCACGTACCGCGGCTATGACATCTACGGCATGCCGCCGCCAAGCTCGGGCGGCATGGCCGTCGTGCAGATGCTGAACGTGCTCGAGGGTTTTGACCTCAAGGGCAACGGCTACGGTTCGGCCAAGAACATTCACCTCACGGCCGAAGCCATGCGCCGGGCCTTTGCCGATCGCGCGCGCCACCTGGGCGATCCCGACTTCGAGAAAGACATCCCGCTGCCAATGCTGATCTCGAAGGACTACGCCACCGGGCTGCGCAAGACCATCGATCCGAACAAGGCCTCGAAGTCATCCACCACTTCGTTCACGTGGACCAGCGAATCGCCCGAGACGACGCACCTGTCGATCGTCGACGCCAACCGTAACGCGGTGGCCATGACCTACACACTCGAATACGGCTACGGCTCGCGCATCGTCGTTCCCGGCGCCGGCTTCCTGCTGAACAACGAGATGGGCGACTTCAACGGCCAGCCCGGGTTGACCGACGAGCGCGGCATGATCGGCACCAACCCGAACCTGGCGCGGCCCGGCAAGCGGATGCTGTCGAGCATGGCGCCGACCATCGTCGCCAAGGACGGCCAGTTGTTCATGGTCACCGGCACCCCTGGCGGGCGCACCATCATCAACACGGTGCTGACGACGATTCTGAACGTGATCGACTACGGCATGAACGCCCAGGAAGCCGTCGACGCGGGCCGCATGCACCACCAGTGGCTGCCCGACCGCATCAACGTGGAACGGCTCGGCGTCTCGGCCGACACCCTCGCGCTGCTGCGCGCCATGGGCCATACCGTGAACGAAGGCGGCAACCAGGGCGCGGCCCAGGTGATTGTGTTCAACCCGAAAGAGAACCTGCTCGAGGGCGGCGTGGATCGGCGCTCACCTGACGGTGGCGCCGCCGGCAAATAACGGTCTTGCAGGAGACAAAGAGACCGAGTTTTCTCCTTATCTCTTTACCTCCTGTTTCTATTTGTTCACGTACTCGAAGCCGAACCGGCCCTTCACACAGAGATTCCCACGGGTGACGTCGTTGTCGAACGGCGACGTCACCTTCACGATCTGTTGGTCCTGCACATGGACCGTCAGCGTGCAGCCGACACCGCAGTAAGGACAGATCGTATCGGTCACGGCCTGCGTCTCGGGCCGCCACTCCCCCGCCTGTCGCAGTTCGAACTCGGGTGTCGCCATCAACGCGCCGGTCGGGCACACCGCGATGCAGTTGCCGCAATAGACGCAGGCTGAATCAGGCAGCGGCACGTCGAGTTCCGTGGAGATGTGGGCGGCAAAGCCCCGGCCGGCGACCGCGATCGCGAACGTGTTCTGCGCATCGGTGCCACACGCTTCGACACACTTATAGCAAAGGACGCACTTGCCGTAGTCCCGCACGTAGAGGTCGTTGTCGATCTTCGTGGGTTGGGCCACAGAGGACACAGAGGACCCAGAGCCAAGACTTTCCTGAAACCTCTCCGGGCGGGCGCCGTACTCAGCCATCATCTCGCTTAGTCCGGGGGCCGTGCTCAGGTCGACAGAGGATCCCAACAGCTCCAGGACGACCTTCCTGGATAGATCAACGCGAGGCGAGCGGGTCTTCACGACCATGCCGGCCTCGACCTTGCGCGAGCATGCCGGCGCCAGCACGCGGGCGCCTTCGACTTCGACCACGCAGACCCGGCACGCATTCACCGGCGTCAGCGTCTCGAGATAACACAACGTGGGGATGGTGATGTCGAGCGTGTTGCAGGCCTCGATCAGGGTCGCACCGGCCGGCACTTCGACATCGCGCCCGTCGATGGTCAACGACACCATCACCGGCGCCGGTTCGGGCGGCGGTGCCGGCCTGGCCGCCGCCGGTGGCGGCAGGCGGAACGAGATCTCGTCGTTGGTCATGACCGAGCACTCCTCTTCAACGACGGGACGTTCCCAAACGCAGACTCGATTGCCGATGCGGCCGTTTGGCCGAGCCCGCAGATGGACGCATCGCGCATGGCCTGTCCGAGTTCGCCCAGTAGTTCTTTCGACTCCCGACTCCCGACTCCCGACTCCCGGCCGCGCAGAAGTTCTTCCTGCCTCACCGTGCCGACGCGGCACGGCACGCATTGGCCGCAGGATTCGTCGCGGAAGAACTGCGCGATGCGGGCCAGCGTGTCCAGCAGATCGGCGGTCTCGTCGAACACCATGATGACGCCCGAGCCGAGGGTCGCGTTGGCCGCGCGCGCGCCTTCGAATGACAGCGGCATGTCGAGGGCATCGGGTCCGACGAAGGTGCCGGCGGCACCGCCGAGCAGCACGGCCTGAATCGAACGTCTGCCAGGAACACCGCCGGCCAGGTCGATCGCATGACGCAGCGTCTGGCCGCATTCAATCTCATACAGACCGGGCTTCGCGACGTGGCCAGACAGGCAGAACAGGCGCGTGCCGGTTGATCCCTCGGTGCCGGTTCGCGCCCATGCGGCGCCGCCTTCGGTCAGGATGTCGAGGACGTTCACGAGCGTCTCGACGTTGTTCACCACCGTCGGCTTGCCAAACACGCCGATCTGCGCCGGGAACGGCGGCTTCGATCGTGGCTCACCCCGCTTGCCCTCGAGGGAATTGAACAGCGACGTCTCTTCGCCACAGATGTACGCACCGCCACCACGGCGAATCTCGATCTCGAAGGCCTGACCTGAGCCTGCCACGCTCGGTCCCAACACACCGGCCGCCCGTGCTTGTTCGATCGCCGCGCCAATGGCGCTCTCGGCCTCCGGGTACTCGCCGCGAATGTAGACAAACCCTCGCGCTGAGCCGGTCGCCAGTCCGCAAATCGTCATCGCTTCGATCACGGCGAACGGGTCCTGCTCCATCAACACGCGATCCTTGAACGTGCCCGGCTCGGACTCGTCCGCGTTGCAGACCACATAGTGCGGTGTCGCTGGCTCGCGTGCCACGGCGTCCCACTTGCGGCCGGTCGGAAACGCCGCCCCGCCGCGCCCCAGCAACTTAGCCGCCGAGACTTCCGCGATGACGGCCGCGGGGCCCAGGTCGATCGCCTTTCTCAAGGCGGCGTAGCCGCCATGTTCCAGGTAACTGTCGAGGCTGGCCGGGTTCGCCAGGCCACTTCGCGAGAGCAGTCTCGCGCCCTTGACCGTGGAACGCGACAAACCTGAAGGTTTGTCGCCACGCTTCATCCCGTCAGTCAGTGGCGACAAACCTTTAGGTTTGTCGATTCCCTTCAGCGCGTCGACGACCTCGTCCGCGGTGACTGGCGCGAGCACAAACCGCCCCGGTTCGCGCCCGGCGCGGGTGACCAGCGCGGCGGAACCGAGATCGCACTGACCCAGACACGGCGAGCGATGAACCGCGTGACCCAGCCGCGACTCGAGGTCCCGGCACAGCTGCTCCGCTCCGTTCAGGCGGCAGGCGATGTCGTCGCACACATGGGCGACGGCCACGGGGCGTGGCTCCGTGGCCAGCAGGTGATAGAAGGTGACGACGCCCCAGGCTTCCGCGGGCGGCACTGAGAGGCGTGTGCAAATGTAGTTGAGGGCACCGTGGCTGATCCAGCCGATGGCGTCCTGGACCGCGTGAAACGCCGGCAGCAGCAAATCGCGATCGCCCGTCACCTGCCGTCCGCCAATGGCGGTGCGCCCGTCGCGGCCAATGTCCCGCGCCGCGCCTTGCCAGCCGGTCGCCGGTGGGCCGAGGAGGCGATCGACCGCCTCGCGCTCAGCCTCCGTCGCTTCGGCACCGACGATATGCAGATCCATCAGGCGTGCTCGATCCGAATAGCCGTGGCCTTGAACTCGGCCGTGCCCACCAGGGGATCGGTGGCGTCGCTGGTCAGCATGTTGGTGGCCACGTCGTCTGGAAAGTGAAAGGTCATGAACGTAAGGCCTGGACGCAGGGCCCGATCGATATGCACGGGTGCGACCACCGCGCCGCGGCGCGAGGTCACGCGCACCAGCTGCCCTTCGACGAGGCCCATCCGCTGCGCATCCTCCGGAGAAACGTCAATCGTCTCTCCCCGCCGCGTCGGCGAGGCATACGATCCCGTTTGCACGCCGGTGTTGTACTCCGCCAGCCGGCGGCCGGTCGTCAGGCGGTACGGATAGTCGGCGTTGAGTTCATCAAGTGGCAGCTCGTGGATCACCATGGAGAACGGCGCCCGCGGGCCGCGGACCGGCCGTTCCCACAACCGGCCGTGCAGGAACAACTCGCCGGGATGCTGCTCGTCGTAACAGGGCCACTGCAGTCCCGAGTGCTGCTCGAGCCGCGCATAGCTCATGCCGGCGTGCATCGGCGACAGCTGGCGGACTTCGTTCCACATGGCTTCGGCGTCGGCCGGCCAATCGTGCCCCAGCCGGCGGGCGAGGTCGCAAATGATCGCCAGGTCTTCGCGCGCCTCGCCAGGCGGGTTCAGCGTCTTGCGCACCCGTTGCACGCGACGCTCGCTGTTGGTCACCGTGCCGTCCGATTCGAAGGCGCCGGCCGCGGCAGGAAACACGACGTCGGCGCGTTGGGCGGTTTCGGTCAGGAAGAGATCCTGCACAACCAGCAACTCCAGGCCCTCGAGCAACTGCGTGGCGCGGTGCTGATCGGCCTCGGACTGCACCGGGTTCTCGCCAATGACGTACAGGGCTCGCAAGTCGCCGCGGCCCATGGCATTGAACATGTCCGAGAGGTGCCAGCCCCGTTTCGCCGGCACCGTCACGCCGTAGAACTGATCGAACTTGTGCCGGACCTCGTCGTTTTCGACATGCTGAAAACCGGGAAGCCGATCGGGCAGGGCGCCCATGTCGCCCCCGCCCTGCACGTTGGTCTGGCCGCGCAGCGGGTTCAGGCCCGAACCCCAGCGGCCGACGTGCCCGGTCAGCAGAGCAAGGTTGATGAGCGACATCACGTTATGGACCGCGGTGTGATGCTCGGTGATGCCCAGCGTCCAGCAGATCATGGCCCGCTTCGCCGTGGCGTAAGTGTTCGCCATGTCGCGGATGACGGCCGCCGGCACGCCGGTCTCGGCCGCGCCGGTCTCGAGCGTCCACGGCTCGACGAGCGTCCGGTACGCGTCGAAACCGGTGGTGGCGTGTTCGATGAACTCGCGGTCGGCAAGGCCGCTCGTGATGATCTCGCGGGCCATCGTGTTCGACAGGGCGATGTCGGTGCCAATATCAAGGCCCGCCCACACGTCGGCCCACTGCGCGGAGGCGGTGCGCCGGGGGTCGATCGCGTAGAGCTTCGCCCCTCGCTTCAGCCCCGCGAGCAGGTGGTGAAAGAAGATGGGGTGCGTCTCGCGGGCGTTCGATCCCCACAAGAGAATGCAGTCCGTCTCTTCAATCTCCTGATACGAGCTGGTGCCGCCACCCATGCCGAATACCGCCGCCAGACCGGCGACGCTCGGGGCATGTCAAGTGCGGTTACAGCTATCCAGGTTGTTCGAGCCCATCACCACGCGCGCGAACTTCTGCGCCGCGTAGTTCATCTCGTTCGTGCTTTTCGAGCAGCTGAAGAGGCCGAAGGCCCGGCCGCCATGCGCCTGCCGCACGGTGTCGAGCCCGGTGGCCGCGCGCTCCAGTGCTTCGTCCCACGAGGCCTGCCGAAGCGGGCCGCCGCGGGCGTCACGAACGAGCGGATGGACCAAGCGCGTCATCCTGCTCATCGTGGTTTTAAGGTAGCACGGTCCACTGAGCGATGGGGATCGACAGGAGCAGGTAGCGCCGGCGCAACGCGATCACGTGACCCGGCAGTTCCTTGATGCCGAACTCGCCGGCCCGGCAGCGGTCGCGCAAGCGGCGGATCTCGATCCGGTAGAGGTCGTTGATCTGCTCCCGCAACCGCTCGGGCGAGGTGCCCGGCTTGGGCGCCAGGCCGTGCCGCGCCAGTTCTTCTAAGACCTCGGATGTAAAGGTGCCTGGCACCGGTAACTCCCAAACCATTTCAAATTCTGCACTTCAGGAGGTAAACCGAGATCTCAATTCCTGCCGCAGCCGGCAGGCCGGGTGTGGACGAGGCTTGGGTATAGGCGGCGCAGGCCGCGACGAGGTCGCCCAACCGATCGCTGGCGCGGGCCAGGCCGACCCAGGCGTTGGCGGTCGGCTTCAACCGGGTCGCGCGCAAGTAGGCATCGCGCGCCTCCGGATACCGGTCCACCTCGAGCCACAACTCCCCCGCCAGCTCGTCGATCGGCAGCGGCCACTGCGCCGGGGCGCCGGCCAGGGCCATGGTGTCGGACAGGTCGCGGGCGTGGGCCAGGAATACCTCCATCTCGTCGCGTTCGTCCTGGGCGGCGCTGACGGCGGCGCGAATGGCCACGTCGGCATACCGCGCCGTGATCCCCGGCAGGCCGTCGAGGGCGCGCAGGCGCAGATTGACCGGACCGAGCAACTCGAGCGCGCCGCCTTTCGGCGCCAGTTCCCGCGCGGCCACCCACCCGTCCATGGCGAGGCGCTGGACCTCGCGGTCCGCATCCTGCCCGAGCGTCGCCACCACCGCCACGATCAGCATGAGGCGCATCGGCGTCAGCCTCCGACCAGATGGACCACGACACCGGTGCCCGCATCGGCCACGGTGCGGCGCTCGAGCTGTCCAGCCTCGATCGTAAACGACCGCATCCCGACCGCGTGCTCCGGCGGCGCCGGCGCGCCGACGCCGACCCAGGTGTTCATGCCGAGATGATGATGATAGCCGCCGGCCGCCGCGAACAAGGCCCCTGGGTAGCCGCGCACGGTCGGCTCGAATCCGACGTCGCCGCAGAACACCGCCTCACCGTCTTCGAGCCGAGATACGTGAAGGTGCACGTGACCGATCACCGTTCCGGCCTCCAGCCCCGGCCACGGCGCGTCGGCGCCCGCCTCGTTCGCCACGCTTTGCACGTCGAGCGGATCGGTGGCCATGGCCACCTCGCCGTTGGTGGTGCGCCAGGTCGCTCGCGGGCGGTCCCGGTAAATCTCGATGCCGAGGCCGTCGGGGTCACTCAAGTACAGCGCTTCGCTCACGAGATGATCGGCCACGCCTGACAGGGGCCACTGCTGGTCGGCCAGGCGCCGCAGCGAGCGGCCGAGCGCGGCGCGCGAAGGCACGAGGATGGCAAAGTGGAACAGGCCGGTGCTGCGGCGCGGCTTGGGCACCGCATCCCGACGCTCGTGCAATTCGATCAGGACCGGTCCGCCAGCCGACATGAAGGCCGTGCGTCCATCGCGCGTGGATTCCAGGAAGCCGAGGGTGTCGCGGTAGAAGGACACCGAGCGATTGAGATCAGAGACCGTGAGGCTGACGGAGCCGATGTGGGCGTCTGCCGGCAGGGGCATGCAGACATCTTAACGCCGGACGGACAATTGGCCACAGAGGACACAGAGGACTCAGAGTCAAACTCTCGAAATGCAATCAGGCTTCGAAGGCGCTGACGGGCATCTAGAAAGAATTGACTCTGTGTCCTCTGTGTCCTCTGTGGCCTCTGTGGCAAAACTAACGGGGGATTGGGGATCACCGCATGAGCGCGATGAGGGCTTGGCGGTCGACCTCCGCATTGCCGATGACGATGCGGGAGATGCGACGGGTGTTGGTGATGTCGTCGAGCGGGTTGGCGTCGAGGACGAGAAAGTCGGCGCGCTTGCCCGCGGTCAAGGCGCCGGTGTCGTGGCGGTTCACGAACTCGGCGGCGCGGCTGGTCGCGGCGACGATCGCCTGCGACGGCGACAGGCCCGCCTCGACCATGGCTTGCAGCTCCAGCTGCTCGGCAAATCCGAAGTGGTGGTCTTCGAGTCCGGTGTCGGCGCCGAGCACGACCTTCGCGCCGGCGGCGGCCAGCTTGGCGAGACTCTGCCGCAGGATGCCGTAGCGCTGGCGCGCGGCCGCCACCGCCGTGGGCTCGCGCCTGGCGTAGTAGGCCCGCATCCGCTCAATGACTGGCGCGGCGACCGCCGGGGTGAGCAGCGCCATCATGGGGTCACCGTTGGTGAGCCAGGGCGGCGTGGCTGCGAATGTCGGCTTGAGCGGCGTCGTGAGATTGCCCATCACGACCACGTCTTTCTTGACGATCGCCGCCACGAGGGCATCGCTCATCACGGTGTCGCGCACCATGTGCGCGAAGGCGTCGATGCCGGCCTCGACGAGATCGACCGCATCGGCATGATAGAAGACGTGGGCAATCACCCGCAGCCGGCGCTGGTGCGCCTCGTCGATGATGGCGCGATAGACGGGCGCGCTGAGCTTCGGCGCGCGGCCGTTGCGATCGTCCACCCAGATCTTGACCATGGCGACGCGGTGGGCGGCCAACTCCGCCACGGCCTTGCGGCCCTGGGCCTCGGTCGTCACTTCATACGCGATGCCGGCGTAGGCGGCGCCGCCTGGACCCGCATTTGGTGAGCCGATGCCACGGCCGGTTACTTGAAGCAGCGCGCCTGGCGGACGGCCGTTCGCCGGCTCCGATCGCAGTTGATACAACAGGTCGCCGGTCTCAATCCCTTGCGACTGCACGACACTCACGCCGAAGTACAGCGCGCGCGCCAGGTCGCTGATGACGGTGTCGCGGGTGTAGTTGGCAGCCGAATAGCTCAGCCCCTGCTGGAACCCGGGATGGCCATGCGTGCCGATCAGCGCGGGGATGATGGTCTTCCCCGCCAGGTCCACGCGCCGCACCGAAGCCGGAACGGTGATCGAGCCGGCGGGTGCCACGCGGGCAATCGTGCCTTTCTCCACCAGCATCGCGGCCCGTTCGATGGCGGCGCTGCCGTCGCCAGGAATCAGGCGGGCGTTTTCGTAGAGGACCGGAGCGCCGGGCCCGGAAGGCAAGGGCGCCTGGGCCGCCGGTGCGAGGGAGCCAAACACCGCCAACGCGCCCGCACCGAGTATCGCTGTCCGCATGACGCGGACTATACCCTCAGACGCGTTTCACACAGATGAACACTTCGTGGGATCCCGACTCCAACTCCGAATGATCGAACGGCAGCACGCGCGGCTCGAAGCCGGCCTCGGTCAACAGCCGCAGCCAGTCAGCGCGCTGGAACACGCCCTCGACATGGCGGTCGTGCTCGATGCGGACCGTGCCGTCGGCCTCGCGCATCGCGTAGACGTAGTCGGTCAGGCAGGTGCTGTCGACCGGGTCGGGATCCCACGACCACTCGAGATAACGAAACCCGCGGGCGCCATCGTCTTCGCCACCGCACTCGGTGCCCGGCGTGAAGGTTTCGCGCAAGTGGTCTGGCGCGAAGAGCGCCACGCCGCCGGGACGGCAGTGCACGGCGGCGGTCTCGATCGCCCGGCGCAGGTCGGCTTCCGTGGTCATGTACGAGATCGCGTCGTGCACGAACACGGCGTCGAACTGCCGATCCAGGCGAACCTCCCGCATGTCACCCTCGACGTGCGTGCATTCAGGATTGAGGGTGCGGCTGTGCGCCAGCATGCCGGCCGACAGGTCCACCAGCACCACTTCGTCGAAGTGTTGCTTCATGTGCGAGGCGTTGTTGCCGCCGCCACTTCCCAGTTCGAGCAGGGTGCGGACCGGTCCGGTCGCGGCGACCGTCAGGGCGGTGCGATAGAAGTTCGCTTCCTCAACGTAGTCGGCCGGGCTCGACATCACCGGCCACCACGACGCAAGTTCTGAATAGAGTTTGGACATCAGGGTTTCGGAATGCGCAGGGTCGCGCTGATCATCGCACTGCCGCTGGCGGCGAACATCAAAACAAGGGGATGAAGTAGCGCCGGGCCGACCTGGTAGACGCCGAACCACAAACGGTCATCGACGCGGCCCAGATACTGCGCCACTCCGAGCACCAGCACCAGCACCACGCTGGTGGGGATTGGCGTGCCCTCGAAGTACTTGACCTTGCCGGTCTCCACGTCGGTCAACGCCTCCGTCGTCGCGTTGAAGCGGGCCAGGCGGCTGACGCCGCACACGACGAAGTAGGTCAGGATCGCCATGTCCCATCCGCCGCGGAGGCCGAGGGTAAAGCCAAGGACGGCCGGCGCCACACCAAACGAGATCACGTCGGCCAGCGAGTCGAGGTCGGCGCCCAGCACCGACTGGCGCCGGCGGTCGAGCCGCGCAACGTAGCCATCAAGCACATCGAACAGCAATGCGGCCGGCAGCAGGATGAAGGCCGCCCAGAGAAACCGGCGGTTGTCGGTGGCCATGTAGTCGAGGCACAGGAAGATCGAGATGGTGCCGCACGAGGCGTTGAGAATGGTCAGCAGGTCGGCCCACGTGTAGGACCGCAGCATGGACATGTGCCGTCGGCGGACCGTCATGGCCCCAGCGTATCAAACCGCGCCGTTAACCTTTTCGCAGGTCATCCGTAGTAAGGGGTATGAAGCAACGCGTTCTCGCCACTCTGGCGGCCACCCTGCTGACCGCGGCCACCCTGTCGGCTCAGCCGGCGCCGCCGGCACCGGCCCCGCCCCCTGCGGCCCCGGCCCCGCCGGTGTTCCAGGTCCCGACCGACGCCAACGAGACCCGCGAACAACTGCAGGAGCTCCTGCGGCAGTACCCGCCCGCCGTCGGCGAGGTCCTGCGGCGCGACACCTCCCTGTTGAGCCGTCCCGACTACATGGCGCCGTACCCGCAGCTGGTCGCCTTCCTCCAACAGCATCCCGAGGTCCTTCGCAACCCGGCATTTTTCTTTGGCGGCTACGACTACTACGAGCAGCGGCGCCCGCCGCTGTCGCCGGAAGTCGAAGCGCTGGGCGTCCTGCTCGGCGGCCTGGGTGGCTTCCTCGGCTTCGGCGCCTTCTTCGCCATCCTGATCTGGCTGGTGCGCGCCGTGATGCAACACCGCCGCTGGCTGCGGCTGTCGAAGGTGCAAACAGACGTTCACACCAAGCTGATGGACCGCATGACCACGAACGAGGAACTGCTCGCCTACATCCAGAGTCCGGCCGGCCGCCGCTTTCTCGAATCGGCTCCCATCCAGCAGGAGTCGGATTCTCCCCGGATGGGCGCCGCGCCCGTCGGTCCCATCATCTGGTCGATGATGGCCGGCATCGTGCTCGCCACCGTCGGCGTCGGCTTCCGGTTTGCTGCGAATTCAGTGACCAATGAAGCGCAACAAGCCTTTACTGTTGTGGGCGTGATCCTGCTCGCCCTTGGTGCCGGCTTCGTCGTCGCCTCGGTCATGGCCTACCTGGTGTCGTCGCGGCTGGGCCTGTTCCCGGCGAGGGCCGCGGCAGCTGACGCGAGTTCCGGCCATGCGTGAACTGGCGCTGACCGACATGGAACGCCTCGGCGCCTTTGACGAAGCCGAACGCACGTTCCAGATGACCGAGGAAGCCTTTCGCGTCTTCTACGAGCTGACGGCGCGGCCGGTTCGCGCCTACCTGGGCCGCATGACGAACGACGATCGGCTGGCGGACGACTTGCTCCAGGAGACGTATTACAAGTTCCTGCGCTCGAACGCCGTGTTCGACAGCGATGACCACCGGAAGCATTACCTGTTCCGGATTGCCACGAACCTGGTCCACGACCACCGCCGCCGGCCACGCGTGGAAGTGCCGGTCTCGGCCGCGGCTCAAGAGGCGCTCGCCGCACCGGTCGACGCCCACAACGCCGACCAGGCGGCGGCCCGCATCGACTTGTCGCGGGCCATGGAACACCTGAAGCCGCGCGAGCGGAGCCTGTTGTGGCTGGCCTATGCCCAGGGGTGGTCGCACGAGGAAATTGCCGCCGCCATTGGGGTCAAGACGGCCAGCCTGAAAGGCATGCTGTTCCGCGCCCGTCACCGCCTGGCAGTGATCCTGAGGAATCCCGGAGGCCGATCGTGAACAGTCTCGAATGCGCTCGTGAAGACCACGTGCTCGGCGCCGTGCTGGCGGGCCGATGGCCGTCGGAAGACGACGAGCTGGTGGCCCACGCGCAACAGTGCGAGATTTGCCGGGAGGTCGCGGAAGTCGCGGTCGTGCTCCGGGCTGACCACGATCACGCGCGGCGCGAAGTGCACGTGCCGGTGGCCGGCCAGGTCTGGTGGCGTTCTGCGGTGCGGGCGCGCCTGGAATCGGCGCAGGCGGCGACGCGGCCCATGGCGTGGCTGCACGGCGTGACCGCCGCCATCGCCCTCGGCATCCTGTTGGCCGTCGCCGGCATGGCTTGGCCGACGCTGATCGTGGCGGCCGACTGGGCTCGCGAAGTGGCGGCGCCGTTGATTGCCAGCGGCGAGGTGTCGGGTGCGGTCAGCGGTGTGCTGCGGCAAAGCATGGTCGTCGCGGCCGCCGCCGCGGCCTGCCTGCTCGTGGCCCCGGTCCTGCTCTACTTCGTCCTGTCCAACGATTGATCGCACGGCCGCGGTGGCGGCTCACCCGCCACGCCCGCCGGGTGCGCGCAGTAGCGATAGGTCGTGCCTTGCCTTCCACCCACCTCCCAGAACTGTGGGCACTGCGGCCAGAACTCCAGTTCCTCCACGACTTCGGCGGCGCGGCGCACGGCTTCGGGCACGGCCTCGATCGCCGGCGAGAAGTGGTGGCCAAACAGGCCGGACCGATCGATATCCGCAAAGCCCGACTGCGAATCGCATGAAACCACCAGCGGGGACTGGCCGCCCGCGGCCACCAAGCGCACTCGTGACGGCGCCGTGCCAAAGGAGTCGTAGCCGACGTCACCAAAGCGCAACTGCTTGCCCGCGTCGGTGACGACCGTCACGCAGACATCCCCTTTGGGGCTCAGCCACCCAGATCCGCAAGAGACCTCGACCGACGCGACCCCCTCGAGTGCGGCCAGGCGCTCGCGCACGGACGCTTCTTCGCGCGGACCCGCGAGCGTGCAGGCCGATACGCTCCCGGCCGCGATGGCCACCGCCAGTGAGCTACACCACCGCGCGCCAGCTACCATCGTCCGCTGGCGCCCCCGCCGCCCGATGACCCGCCGCCGAAACTGCTGCTGCCGCCCGATGACCCGCCGGAACTCGAGCCGCTGGAACTGCCACCGCCCATGACCCAACCGCTGCCGCTGCCGCCGCCCTTGCCACCGCCTGAGCCCGCACGGAAGCTGTCTTTGAACTTCTCCCGACCGCCCAGCCAGTATCCGGTCACCGCCATCGCCAGCCACAGCGGCGCAAGCGTGTAGAGCGTGACCGTGAACATCAGGAGCAAGGCCATCAGCAGCGGGATGCCGGAGAACATGCTGCCGAACAGAACCGGGAAGCCGGTCTTGGTGCGCAGCCCGAGTCCCAGCATGAACGAACCAATCGCCACGAACATCCCGAGGAACGGCACCAGGAAGAGCACCGGCAGGTCGCTCGATGAGTCGTTGAAGCGGGCCAGTTCCTCCGGCGACAGCACCTGGTTCTTCTCGACGATGTCGGCGATGCGGCCGACGCCGGCGCTGATGCCGCCGCTGTAGTCGTCGTCTCGGAAGCGCGGCAGGAACTGCTCGTCACGAACCTGGCCGGCCAGGCCGTCGGGCAACACGCCCTCGAGGCCGTAGCCGACCTCGATGCGCATTTCGCGCTCGTTGGGCGCGACCAGGATCAGCACGCCGTTGTCGGTCTTCTCCTGCCCGACGCCCCATTCCTTGAACATGCGGCTGGCGTACTCCTCGACCGACATGCCCTCGAGCGATTTCACCGTCGCCACGGCGATCTCGGACGAGGACGCGGCCTCGACCTCCTTCAAGCGCTGCTCGAGCGCGGTGCGCGTCGCCGCGTCAAGAATTCCAGCGAAGTCGTTGACGTAGCCAGACGGCTTCGGTAACCCCTGCTGAGCGATCAGCGGCCAAGTGAAAAGGGATAGGAAACAGGTAAGAAGAAAGAATCCGGGCCGAGTGGACCTGGTCAGCCCGTGGCTAGCGTTGATCTGTGTCATCTGCGTCATCTGTGTATCTGCGGCCCCTCATCTGTGTCGCCGAAACGGCCACAGCAACTGGCGCAGGTAGCCCTCGGGGGGCGTTGCGCCGCAGTTGATGCCGTAGCCGGAAGGCCAGCGGTCGGGCAAGTGTGCCGTACCGAACACGAGGTCGAGTACCGGGAGGTGCACGGCGAAGTTCTTGTCGATGCCTTCGGCGTCCGACGCATGGTGCCAATGGTGAAACTGGGGCGTCGCCACCAGCCAGCGCAGCGGCCCAAACGTGAAGCGGACGTTGGCGTGAATGAAGGTCGCCTGCGCGCTCACCACCACGAGATACGCGACCAGGGGACCGTCGGCAAAGCCCAGCACGTAGATCGGCACATAGGTGAGACCGCGGGTCACGGCGACATCCACCAGGTGCAGGCGCGAACCAGCCAGCCAGTCCATCTGCTCTGCCGAGTGGTGCACCGCATGAAAGCGCCACAGCATCGGCACGGCGTGAAACGCGCGATGCACCCAGTACTGCGTGAGGTCGGCGACGAGGATCAGCAGCAGGAACTGCAACGCGGACGGCAGGCTCTGCACCCAATGCTGCACCGGCGGCACCGCCGCCCTGTCGAACAGCACCATCGCCGGCTTCAGCGTGAGGATCGTCGTGACCTGCACGAGCAGCGCGCTGACGAAGAAATAGGTCATGTCGGTGCGCCAACCGGCGCGAAACACGCCCTGGTCGGGCAGCCGCGCGAACAATCGCTCGATTGGCAGGAACACCAGCGAGTAGACGATCAGGTTCAGCAGGAACCAGTCGAGGCCAAGGAACGGCCCATTGCCGGCGCCGCTCCCGACCGGCACACCGGACCCGCCGAACAGCGCCGCCGACAGCGTGCAGGCAATGCCCACCGTGCCGAGTACCTTGTTACGCCTCAGCCACAGGCTGGCCACGCCGAGAACAAACGCCCCGACCAGGACGAGGTGCAGCAGCGCGCGCACCCACAGCAGCGGATACCACGCGCGGGCCTCCGGCGTGGTCAGCAGGTCAGGAAACCGGAAGCACAGGACCGCGCCCAGGCCAACCAGTCCCAGCGCGGCCGACAGTACGCCACTCAACCAACCGGAGCCGAAGCTCGTGGATTCCAAGGTACGCAGGGCAAATCGCGACATGGTTACAAATGGAGACGAGTGACGCGATGAACGATACAACAGCCGCGCCGCCGATGGCACGGATGACGCTACAATATGGCGGTTCGCAGCCCGCGTCAGATCGTGCCGACCGGGCGTCGCGCCAGGAGTTGCAGACCATGAAGCGATCGACCATTTCCACCGTCACTATCGGCAGCCTCGCGCTTGCCGCGTTCCTTATTTCCTGTACCTCATTGCCCATGGCCCAAGCCGGACAGGCGCCGGCTCAGGAACCGGCTCAAACTCCGGCTCAGGAACCGGCTCAAACTCCGGCTCAGGCTCCGGCTCAGACTCCGGCTCCGGCTCCGGCTCAGACTCCGGCTCCGACACCGGCTCCCGCTCCGGCAGCCAACACCCCGCCCAAGCCGCTCGTGCCCGTGGCCGCCAGTTCGGTCGCCGCCAACCCCGACTCCTACGTCGGCGAGTTCGTCACGATGACCGGCGCGGTGGAGACCCTGCTCACTAAGACGTCGTTCTCGGTGGACCAGGATAAGACCAAGGCGACCGGCAAGGAGGTGCTTGTGCTGGCGCCGACGCTGCAGAAGCCGGCCGACGCCAACGGCTATGTCACCGTCATCGGCGAGTTGATCAAGTTCGACGCGGCCGCGGTCGCGGCGAAGCTCAAGGACTACAAGATCGACCTGTCGCCCGAGGACCAGGCCCGTTTCCAGGGCAAGCCGGTCGTGCTCGCCACCGCCGTGATCAATACCGCCGGCATCGACATTGCCAAGAAGCCCATTCCGCCTATGACCGCCGACGACCTGGCGCTGCAGAAGATCATGACCACGCTGCCGCCCGCGCAGGCGGCGTTGCGCAAGCTGCTCGACGGCAAGGACCTCGACCCCGTCAAGGAACAGGCCACCATCATCAAGACCGCGTTCGCCGAGACCGAGGCCTTCTGGAAGGCCAAGGGCAACACCGAAGCCATGAACATCGCGGCCGAGGGCAAGAAGCACGCCGACGCGATTCTGATCAACGTCGGCCTCGGCAGTCTCGCCGCCGCCAAGATATCGCTCACGCCGCTCGGCGCCACCTGCGCCAGCTGCCACGGCAAGTTCCGTGAACGCATGGACGACGGCACGTTCCGAATCAAATCCGGGAGCTAAAGGACCATGAAAAAGATCGCCCTCGCCGCACTCAGCTTCGTCGTCATTGGCGCGACCTACGCGTCCGCCCAGCCGCCCGGCGCCGCCGGTGCGCCCGCCGGCCAGCAGCGCCAGCGCCCCGCTCCGGATCCACGTTCGATCGGCGGCGGCCAGTGCGCCGACAACCCCTACAACTGCGTCGACGCGGTGAATCCGCTGCCGCCCGCCACCACCGTGTGGATCGAGGAAATGACCTGGATGGACGTCCGCGATGCCCTGAAGGCCGGTAAGACCAACGTCATCATCCCGACCGGCGGCGTCGAGCCGAACGGCCCGTGGCTGGTGACCGGCAAGCACAACTACGTGCTGCACGCGAACTGTGAAGCCATTGCCCGCAAGATGGGCAACGCCCTGTGCGCGCCAATCGTCAAGCACGTGCCCGAAGGCGGCATCGAGCCCAAGACCGGCCACATGGTCTCGCCCGGCACCATCACACTGCGCGAAGAGACCTACCAGGCGCTGCTCACCGACACCGCCGAAAGCCTGCAGGCGCACGGCTTCAAGAACATCATCTTCATCGGCGACAGCGGCGGCAACCAGCGCGGCCAGCAGACCGTGGCCGACCAGCTCACCGCCAAGTGGGCCGGCAAGGCGCTGGCCCTGCAGATCCCCGAATACTACGACTACAACAGCGTCTCGAAGCACATGGCCGGCAAGATCACCGAAGCCGACAAGGGCGACGGGCTGCACGACGACCCGATCATTACGCTGAACATGTTCATCGACGACCCGGACTCGGTGCGCTATGACGCGCGCGTCAAGGCCGGCAAGGCCGTCATCAACGGCGTGAACATCTCGGACCGCGCCAAGGCCACCGCGCTCGCCAAGGAGATCGTCGAGTTCCGCGCCACCAAGACCGTCGAGGCGATCCATAAGCACATCGCCGCCAAGGGCGGCACGAAGTAGCCATGACCGACATCGGCCGCCGCATCCATTCGATGCGGCGGCTGATCGGCAACACTCCCCTCCTGTCGCTCTCGCTGCGCCTCAACGGCGAGCCCCGCACCATCTACGCCAAGTACGAACCCCTCAACCTGACTGGCAGCATCAAGGACCGCATGGCGCTGCACATCCTGCGGCGCGCCTACGAAACCGGGTTAATCGAGCCTGGCGACCCGATTGCCGAGGCGACCAGCGGCAACACCGGCATTTCGTTTGCCGCGATTGGTCGCGCCCTCGGCCACCCGGTCACCGTATTCATGCCCGATTGGATGAGCAGCGAGCGCATCTCGCTGATCGCCAGCTTCGGCGCATCGGTCGTGCTGGTCAGCAAGGCCGATGGCGGCTTCCTCGGCTCGATCGCGCGCGCGGATGCCATGAAAGAAAGCAACCCGCGCACCTTCCTGCCGCACCAGTTTTCCAACGAGGCCAACATCGACGCGCATGTCACCGGCACCGGGCCGGAGATCTGGCTGCAACTGCAGGGGCAGGGGCTGAGCCCCGACGCGTTCGTCGCAGGTGTCGGCACCGGCGGGACGGTGATGGGCGTCGGCCGGTTCCTGAAGTCTCGCAAGGGCTCGGTCCGGGTGCATCCGCTGGAGCCGGCGGAGTCGCCCACGATGTCGACGGGCCAAAAGGTGGGCCACCACCGCATCCAGGGAATCTCGGATGAGTTCGTTCCGCCGATCATTCACTTCGATGAACTGGACGACGTGGTGCAGGCCAACGACGGCGACGCCATCCTGATGGCACAGTTGCTGGCCCAGCACGGACTGGCCGTCGGCATCTCGTCGGGCGCCAATGTCATCGGCGCCCTTCGTGTTCAACAGCAACTCGGTCCCGACGCCGTCGTCGTCACGGTCCTCTGCGATAGCAACAAGAAATACTTGAGCACCGACCTGCTGCGGACGGAACCGGTCAAGGACGGCTATCTCACGCCACAGGTCGAGATGCTGGGGTTCGATGCGGTGAACCGGGTCTGCGACATGTGCGCCGACCCGCGCACGTGACCGGAAGCCTCGTGGGGCGTGTATACTGTATACATGCCTGGCGCACCCACCAACGCCTCGTCGATCCTGACCGTCCGTCTCACGCCGGAGGTTGAGCGCCGCCTGGCGCGAGAGGCTCGACGGTTGCGTCGAAGCCGGAGCGAAGTCGTCCGGGCCATCCTCGAAGCGCACCTGGCTGGACCGGTTATCGATCCGCATGCGGAGGCTCGGTGGCAGTCCCTGTTGGCCAGCGCCCAAGACGCCGATCGCGAGACCCTCGACTTTATCGAGCATGCCGGGGATTCGCGCGGGTGGAAATAACCCGCGGCGCGGTGGTCATCGTCTCGGCTCGCGGTGCCTACACCGGCAAGCCTCGCCCGGCACTCGTGGTGCAAGCCGACTCGTTCAATCCGACACATGCCAGCGTCACCATCTGTCCGATCACCACGGCCTGTATCGATGCGCCGCTCTTCCGGGTCAATCTGCCGCCGGGTGAGCGCACCGGCCTGAAGTCGACGTCCCAGGTAATGGTAGACAAGATTGTGAGTGTGCCCCGCGCCAGCATCGTTCGGGAAGTCGGGCGATGTGACGAGGCCGCGTCACACGCCGTGGATAGTGCGCTCAATACCTGGCTGGGGTTGCCGTAGTCACATTCGGGCGCGCTCAACTGCGACAACGGCCCCTCGTTCAATTACCAGAATGCTAGATGTGCCGCAGCGCGACCGTCGGCTCAACCGCCGCCGCCCGTCGCGCCGGCACCCAGCAGGCGCAGAAGGCCGCCACGATTAGCGGAACCGGCACCACGAAGATCATCCACGGATCGACAATGCTGACCTCGAGGTCGAGGTACGACCGCACGACGACGCGAACGGCAAGGCCGCCGGCCAGACCGAGGACCAGCCCCTCGACCACCGGGCGATAGCCGTCCTTCAGCACCATTCGCTTGATCTGCCCCGCGGTTGCGCCGAACGACAGGCGCAGGCCAATCTCGCGCGTACGACCGCGGACGAGGTGCGTCTGGATGCCGAACAGGCCGACCATGGCCAGGAGCAGCGTGAGGCTGCCCAGTGCGAGCGCACCCTTCCCGGCCGCGCGCAAGAACATATAGAAGCCTGACAGCACGTCGCCGGCATGGCCCGAGATGTCCACGGGCAGGTCCGGATCGGCCCGGCGAAGCGCCTCGCGCAGGGTCCGGAGCGCACCGGCCTCGTCCTGCGCACGGACTGCGATCGTGAGATACGGATCGTAGTGTTGCGTCATTGGCAGGTAGACGAACGGACGCGGATCCGCGAACAACCGCCCGACATCAGTGTCTCTGGCAACGCCAATGACCGTCGCCGTGACGCCACGAAAGGGCGGGCCGTTCAGCCTCAATTGGCGGCCCACGGCTTCGGCGGCGCCGAACATGCGCCGGGCCGTGAACTCGCTGACGACCACCACCGCCGGGCCGCCCGCCCGGTCGCGCTCGTCGAACCCGCGGCCACGAAGAATCGGCACACCCATGGTCTGGAAAATGGACGGCGTCGCGGCAATGCCCGATGCAGCGAGCGTCTGGCGCTCGCCGGCCGGCGTTTCGGGTATCGACAGCGCGAGCCGCGCGACCGGCGGCAACCCGAACGGCAGGCCGGTGGACGCGGCCACCGATGTCACAGCCGGATCCTTCCGCGCTTCTTCCATCACCCGCTCAATGACGCCCCGCGCCCGAGCCTCACTCCACTTCGGGGCTCGCACATTCAAGACGGCCACTGCCAGCCCATCCATCTCGACACCGGATTCATGCCGCGCTTCGGCGATGGTGTTGCGCACGAACATGGTGGCCACGATGAAGAAGCTCGCCGAGATGGCGACCTGCCAGCGCAACAGCATGCGCTGGCGGCCGGCTCGCGCGGTGGTCACGCCCGCAGCTCCTTCGGCGAGGACGCCGCGCACGTCAAGGCTGCGAGTCAGTTGAAGCGCAGGCTCGAGACCAAACACCAGCAAAGCCAGCACCAGTGACGATGCCGCCAACGTGAGTGCCGTCACGTCCAACACTGGCCGGACCGCGAGCGTAAAGCTGCCACCGAACGGCAAGGGCAGGTTGAACTCCACGTCCAGCAGCACGCGCAGGACCTGGAAGAGGGCGAACGCGGCGACGGCGCCGCCGGCAGCCAGTAGCAGACTTTCCGCACATTGCTCTCTGACCAGGCGCCAGCGCGAGGCGCCGAGCGCGCAACGGACCGCGAGTTCCTGTCGGCGGCTCGTCCCGCGTGCGAGCACGAGGTTCGCGAGGTTGGTGCAGGCCACGACTAGCACCAGCGAGACGAGTGCGACCAGTGTGACGCCGACCCGCCGCGCGGTCTCGTCCTCGTCGATGGCCGCCACCGTGCGAATCCGCCACGGGCGTTCGCCCGCCTGACCGATGCGGCCGCCCGGCGGAGGAAACGCAACATCAAGGTTGCGGCCAATTGACGTGAGCTCCGCGGAGGCGGCGGCTTCCGTAACGCCGTCAGCCAGGTGGCCAACCACGACCAGTTCTCGACGATCGCGCGGTGAGGCCGCCTCGTCCTTGCCGGCCGGCCGTTCAGCGATGTGTGTCGACAGCGGCACCCACACCCGGGTGCCCGGCACGCGCCCGTTCACGCCGCCAAACGCGGGACTGGTCACGCCGATCACCTCGTACGGGCGGCCGGCCAGCCGGATGGTGCGACCGACGATGCCGTGGTCAGCGGCGAAGCGGCCTCGCCATAGCGCATCGCTGATCACAACCACCGCGGCCGACTGCTGATCGTCCGTAGGCTGGATCGGGCGGCCGGCCGCGGTGCCGACTCCCAAGGTCGAGAAGTAGTGGCCGTCCACGGCCTCGCCCGTCAACACTTCGGTTGTCGACGCGAGCGTGGCGGACGTCTGGAAATTGATGGAGGCAGAGATGCGGCCAAAGGATGTCTGTGCCGCCCGCAAGTCGTGAAAGTCCGGGATTGAAACCGAGCCCCGCAAATACTGGCCGTCATACGGAGTGACGACGAAGGCGACCCGGTCGGGAGCCGGGACGCCGAAGTCCATGAAGAAGAGCCCGTTAATGACGGAGTAGCCGGCCGTCGTCACGGCCACGCCAACGGCCAGCGACAGCACGGCGAAGATCGTGAACATGGGCGTCGCCAGCAAACGACGCGCCGCGTGTCGGAGGTCCTGGACGATTCCGCGAGTCAGAGTCATGCCGGCCGTCTACTCAACGGTCCAGAGCGTGAGCGACGACAGGGCCTTCACGAACAGCCGGTTGCCCGAGATCGACGGCGCGGCCCAGGTGGCCGAGTCAGACAGCTGATACCGGGCGAGCGGTGCGAACGCCCTGGGATTGCTCCCATCCGCCACCACCATCTCCCCATCGTCCTTCAGCGCAAACACGATGTTGCCGGCGCGAGCGATCGCCGCGTTCTCCGCGGTACGGGGCTCGCCCTTCCACAGCACCTCGCCGGTCTTGGCATCGAGATACATGAACATCCCGCCGCTCTTGCCTGACAGGGCGAAGTAGGCATCGCCGACGATGACCGCGTTACTGAACCGGCTGTACTGATCGTCGTTCTTCCAGGCGTTGTCGGTGCCCCACTTGCCATCGCGCTTGTTGACGCGGATGGCGGTGATCCCGCTTTCGAACGCCGTCACGATGATGGTGTCGTGGTAGACAAGCGGCGTAATCGCCTGCACGTCGCGGGCGGAATGAAATGGGCGGCTCCACAGCAACTCGCCCGTGGCGGCCGACACCCCCACCAGCATGTTCTCCGTAAAGGTGATCACCTGCCGGGTCCCCGCAAACTCGACGACGATGGGCGAACCGTAGGCGGGACCATCGCCGGCCCACTCCCAGTTCACGGCGCCGGTGGCCGGATTGAACGAGGTCAGGGCGCCCTTGCCGTATCCGCCGACGTGCACGATCACTTGGCCGTTCTCGAACAACGGCGACTGCGACGTGCTGTAGGTTGGCGCCAATGGCGGCGCGGGTTTGTGCCACAACCGCGCACCACTGGTGGCGTCGAAGGCTGAGAGAATGCCGCTGATGCCCAGCGTGAACAAGCGGCCATCCACGAACAGCGGCGTCGACTTCGGTCCTTGTCCGTGGTCGGCCGCCAGTCGGTTCGGCGTGTATGGCGCCGGATAACTGGTCGCCCACAACTCCTTGCCGGTGGCCGCGTCGAAAGCGGCGAGCACCTCGTTGACGCCGCGGCGGCTGAACATGTAGATGCGATTGCCCACCAGGAGCGGCGTGGCATGGCCGGTGCCGACCTCGACCGTCCACCGGCGCGTCAGTTGCTCGGGCCACTTCGCGGGCGCCACGAAATGCGGCACGACCCCGTCACGCGCCGGTCCGCGCCACTGCGTCCAGTCACCGGACGGCACCTGCGCCTCCGCCACGGCCGCCGCGGTCAGCAGCATGGCGGCGATGACCCCTCTCAGCACCCTTGGCACTTTCATTTCTTCGGATCCACCAGTGCCTCGTATACCAATCGGCGTGAGAGCGGTCGCACCTGAGGCGACCCGCCGGTGGGTGTGCTACCGGCCAGGTTCTGCATCATGCCGACCGCGATCAGATCGTTGACCGGATCGATCCAGAACCACGTACCGAACGCACCACCCCAGTAGAACGAGTTCTTGCCTTCCGGGGTGTTCGCCTTGGCGGGATCCAGGATGATGGCGAAGTCGAGGCCGAAGCCGATGCCCCCGATGTTGACATTGGGGCCATAGAGATCGACCGTCACGCCGTCGGCCAGCACGTTGGTCCGCATCAACTCGACGGTGGACGCCTTCAGCAGGCGTCTGCCGTTGCCCTGGCCGCCGTCGAGCAGCATTTGCGCAAATCTCCGGTAGTCGTCCGTCGTCGAAAGCAAACCCCCACTGCCGGATAGAAACACCGGCTTCGAGGTGGGATTACCCTGGGTCGGCGCGGTCATGATTCGTTTGTCCGGACCGTAGGTGAACATCTTCGTCACCCGATCGGCCTTCGATGCATCGACCCAGAACCCGGTGTCCTTCATGCCGAGCGGATCGAAGATCTTCGTCCGCAGGAACACGTCCAGCGTCTGGCCCGACAGCTTCTCGACGAGGTAGCCCTGGATGTCGACGCTCGGTCCGTAGCGCCAGTCGGTGCCGGGCTGCGCCGCGAGCGGCAGCTTGGCCAGCTTCTCGATCATGGCCTGCAGTGGTTGGCTGCGGTCGTTGATGTTGTGCTTGGCATAGCCGCCGCTGACATCAAAACCAGCCGAATGGCTCATCAACTGACGCATCGTCATCGGCGTGGCTTGCGCGACCTCGCCGTTGGCCGTCGCCACCTTCAGGTTGGCAAACTCGGGAATATGTTTGGCGACCGGATCGTCGAGCGTCCACTTGCCCTGCTCCCACAGCATCATCATGGCGACGCCGGCGATGGGCTTGGTCATCGAGGCAATGCGGAAGATGGTGTCCTTGGTGACAGGCTTCTTCGTCTCCAAATCCTGCACGCCATACGCGTCCAACTGGACCACCTTACCGTGGCGGGCCACCAACGTCGTGACCCCGGCCAGCTTGGCTTCATCCACCAGCGCCCGCATGGCTTGCTGGAAGGCCTTTAACCCTGCGGTGGAGAAACCGACGGATTCGGGCGACGCTAGCCGATCGTCCCCGCGGACCGTCGCTGCGCCACCGAGCATGACCACCGCCGCAACCATTACCACAGCCCGTTGAGCAAAAGCGCGCATGTGACCTCCCCTGTCCGGCACGAGAATAACCGATTGTGATGTCCGCCGGCCCTACTTCCTGACGTGACGTTCCAGCATCCGCCGACGCACCACTCCGCCGTAAACGTTGCCGTCGGCATCGACGCCAAGGCCTTCGGCGCCGGCATGATCGGCGGCGGTGGATTCCGAGTCTTCGATGAAGGCCGTCACGCGCCCGTCGCGCGCGCTGCCGATGCGAATGCCCTTCTTGATGCCGGGCAGTTCGCGCGCGCCAGTGTCCGTGCCCCACGACTCGGAATCAGCGACATAGATGGTGTCGTCGCTCGTGATCACGATCCCGCTCGGCCGGCCGAACTGCCGCCACTCGTCCAGCACCTGGCCGTCCTGGTTATAGATCACGATGCGGTTGTTTTCGCGATCGCCGACAAACAAGCGGCCGCGTGAGTCCAAGGCAATGGTGTGGGGTTCGCTCAGCTCGCCACGACCCTGGCCCTTGCGGCCCCACTCCTTGATGAATTTCCCGTCCTTGGTGAAGTGCATCACGCGGTTGTTCTTGCCGTTGCGATGGCTGTCAGTGATGAAGAGATCGCCGTTCGGCGCCACCACCACGTCGGTCGGCTGATCGAACAGGTCTGGGCCCGATCCGCTGACACCGGCCTTGCCGAGCGTCATCAGGATCTTCCCGTCGGGGCTGAACTTGATCGCCTGGTGCCCCTTGCCCGGCGCGCTGCCGGCATCGGTCATCCAAAGGTTGCCCTCGCGATCGACGGTGCCGCCGTGCGGAAAGATCAACTGGCCCTGGCCGAATGTGCCCAGCAGCTTCCCCGCGGCGTTGTACTTCAGGATCGGCGCCTCGGGCCGGTTGGCGCACGAGTTCTCGAAGCAGCGGTGGACCACGTAGATGGTGCCGTCGGGCGCCGGCTCAATGGCCGTCACCGCCGCCCACTTCACGCCCGGCGGCAGTTCGCCCCAGGTGCGAGTGGTGGTGTAGGGCTGTGGCAGGTCGTTGCGCGGCTGGCTGCCCTGCTGCGCCAGGAGCGGCGCCGAGAGTAACGCCGCAATGGCGAAGGCAAGCATTCGAAGTGGCTGCATGATGGCTCCTTTATACTTGAAGCGCCTGCCCGATGCCGTTGCTCACTGACAAGACAGCAATCCGCGCGATTCTGCGCCGCGACCCGGTCTGGGGTGTCTACGCCCTGGGCGACCTGGCACCGCGGATGTTCCCGAAGACGCAGTGGTTTTCTCCGGGGTTCTCTCCGGGGTTCGGGCCGGACCTCGCGCTCGTGCTGCACGACTTCGACACCAGCATTCTCTTCGCCATCGGCACGGGCGCCGTGCGCGAGGCCCTCGGGCATGTGCGGTGGCCAGTCCACTTGCAGTTGCAACAGGATGCGCTGGACGAGGTGGCGCGGCATGCCGTCATCGAGAACCAGTGCCAGATGTGGCGAATGGGCTGGAATGGTCCGCCTGAAGGCGGACGCCACCTTGACAAGACGGGCGCCGTCCGTCTGGGTGCGGCCGATGTGCCGGCGCTACTGACGTTGTACGCGGATGGCGAGGCAACCGGAGAGTCGCCAGACTTCTTCTATCCGTCGATGGTCACGGATGGTGTGTTCTTCGGCGTCTACAAAGATGACGCGCTCGTCGCTGCCGCCGGCACCCACGTGTGTGCTCCCGAAGAACGCGCCGTCGCGATTGGCAACATCTATACGATGCGCGCTCACCGTGGACGTGGACTGGGGGGCGCGGTCACCTGCGCGGTACTCGACGTGGTGAAGGACAGTGGCACCGTGGGACTGAATGTTCGGGCCGGCAACCACGCGGCCCTCCACTTGTACGAATCGCTCGGCTTCGTCCGCCACTGCCCGTTCTACGAGGGCCTAGCCACTGTGCGGAAGTAGCGGAGCAAACAGCTTCGCGAGCGGCAATTCGAACCCGGGCAGCCACGGCGTCGCCAGCACCGATCCATCCGCGGCTTTCAAAGACCCGAGCGGCACCAGGCGGCCGTCGGCGTCACGGCGGTAGATCTTAACGTCTTCGATCTTAGGATCCACCACCCAGTACTCGCGAACGCCGCCACGCTCGAACAGCGCTCGCTTGATGCCCAGATCGCGCTTGCGCGTGCCGGGCGAGAGAATCTCGATGACCAGGGCCGGCGCACCTTGCACGTTCGCGCTGGTCAGGATCTCGAGCTGATCCGCCGCAATGAACAGCAGGTCCGGCTCGACGACATCCCACCGCGAGAAGATGACGTCGAACGGCGCATAAAACAGGTGACCGGCTTCGGGGTGCGCTTCAAGGTAGATCCCGATCGCCAGGTACAGCCGTCCCGACAGCTGCTGGTGCCGGGTGGCAGGAGACGGGGTCACGTAGTGCACCCCATCGATGAGCTCGTGCCGCAGCCCATCGTCCGGGAACCGAACGAAGTCGTCGTACGTAAGGCGCGTATCGCGCTCGGTTGTGGGCATCGCGTTCTCTCCGTCCACGATCGGATATTACACCCGGCCATGCGGATCGATCCTGCGAAGGGTGTGCCGTACAAAAACTCGCCCGAATCGTCAGATTGACGATCCGGGCGTTGAAGAAACTGCCGCGACATGCGCGCGGCGGTATCGAAGAAACTGCGTACTCGGTTGGCCTACGAGCGGGCGCCGAAGCGTCCCGCTCGAGCCGACGGACGGCGTCCGGGTCCACCGGACCCCTGACGCGCCCCCGAACGGGGCCCATTGGACCCACGGTTGTTCCGGCCACCCTGGTGACGCCGGCCTGCTTCGGGCAGTGCCTCGTGCGACCCCGCGGTAGTCGGGAATCCTTCCACCACCACGTGCTCGACGGGCGTGGGGAGCAAGCGCTGGATGTCGCGCAGCAGATCGCGATCCGCCGGTGACACGAGCGACACCGCGCGGCCGGCGAGACCGGCGCGGCCGGTGCGGCCGGCGCGGTGAATGTAGTCTTCCGCCACGAGCGGCAGGTCGAAGTTCACGACCAGCGGCAGCTGGACGATGTCGAGCCCGCGCGCGGCGATGTCGGTGGCCACGAGCACGTTCACGTGCCCGGCCTTGAAGTCGCTGAGCGCCTTGGTGCGCGCGCCCTGGCTCTTGTTGCCGTGGATCACGGCCGACTTCACGCCGGCGCGTTCCAGGTACTGCCCGACGCGGTTCGAGCCGTGCTTGGTCTTGCAGAACACCAGCGCCTGGCCGGTCGGTTTCTGCAGCAGGATGTGCGTGAGCAGGTCACCCTTGCGCTGGTCCGAGACGGGGTGCACCTGGTGCGTCACCGTCTGCGCCATGACCTGGCCCTCGGACACATCCACCCGCTGCGGGTCGCGCGTGAAGTCGGCCGAGAGCCGCACGACCTCCTGCGAAATGGTCGCCGAGAACAGCAGCGTCTGGCGCTCGCGCGGCAGCACCTTGAGAATGCGCTTGAGCGGCGGCAGGAAACCCATGTCGAGCATGCGGTCGGCCTCGTCCAGGCAGAGAATCTGCACGCCTGACAGGTCCACGGTCCGCTGCTCCATATGATCGAGCAGGCGGCCCGGCGTGGCGACGATGATGTCGACGCCGCGCTGCAGGTCGCGCTTCTGCGGCACGATCGAGACGCCGCCGAAGATGGCGGTGACGCGCAGGTTGGCCGGCACCCCGTACGTCGTCAGCGACTTGTGCACCTGGAGCGCGAGCTCACGGGTCGGCACCAGCACCAACGCGCGCGGCTTCCGCGTCCCGGCCGGCGCGCCGCCGGCGATCTGCAGGCGCTGGATCATCGGCAGGCCGAACGCGGCCGTCTTGCCGGTCCCGGTCTGCGCGCGGGCGAGCAGATCCTTGCCCGTGAGGACGATCGGAATCGACTTGAGCTGCACCGGCGTGGGCGTGGTGTAGCCCAGTTTGGCGAGCGGATTACAAAGGGCGGGCGTGAGCCCGAGAGACACGAATGGCATAGCGAAGCGCTCCTGATATTGCCTGAGCGTTCCCTAACCGCACGCAGCAAGCCGACAATTTCTAGCGAAACGGCGCCGGATTGGCGCGCTCGGTAGGACGCCCCTCAGCGGGACGCTGTACATCTGAGCTAACAATACCGAAGGGTGGTAGTCCCGAGGAAATCTGAGGACGGCAGCGCAGTGACTTCAAGAGTATACCTCAAATTGCGCGTCAGGTACGCCATTGAGCTATATTCCCCCGCAAAGGCTGCTCTTAGGAGGGCAAGCGATGCGCATTGACTACCGGTCCCCGAACGTCGTGAAAGCGGGGGCCCTGGCCTCCATGGTGCTCGCGGCATCCCTGTCGGCCGGCGGCTGGACCGACACCTCCCAGAACCTCGGCGTCACACGGGTCGTTGACGATGCGGCGCTGGCCGACGAGGCGAGCGGCGACAACTGGCTGGCCTATGGGCGCACCTACAGCGAGCAGCGTTTCAGTCCTCTCACCCAGGTCAACGACACCACCGTCAGCCGGCTGGCGCCCGATTGGGTGGTCGAACTGCCATCGGATCGCGGCCTGGTGTCGACGCCGCTCGTCGTCGATGGCGTGATGTACTTCATCGGCGGCATGAACGTGGTCCGTGCCGTCAACGCCTCGTCTGGCGCGTTGCTGTGGGAGTTCGATCCCGAAATTCGCGCCATGGCCGGCCAGATGCGCGCCGGCTGGGATCACAACCGCGGCATCGGGTTCTGGAAGGGCAAGGTGTACCTGGCCACCTGGGACGGTCGCCTGATCGCCCTCGACGCGCGCACCGGCCAGGCCGTGTGGCGTGTGCGCACCTTCGACGCGGGCCAGCCGCTCTACATCACGGGCGCGCCGAAGATCTTCAAGGGCAAGGTGCTGATCGGCAACGGCGGCACCGAGAACGGACCATCGCGCGGCTATGTGACCGCCTACGATGCCGAAACCGGCAAGCAGGCCTGGCGCTTCTTCATCGTCCCCGGTAATCCGGCCGATGGCTTCGAGAACGACGCCATGCGCATGGCCGCCAAGACCTGGACCGGCCAGTGGTGGCTGCACGGCGGCGGCGGCAACGCATGGCACGGCTTCACCTACGACGCCGAGCTCGATCAGCTCTACATCGGCACCGGCAACGGCTCGCCGTGGAACCGCAAGATCCGCAGCCCCGAGGGCGGCGACAACCTGTTCCTGTGCTCGATCGTGGCGCTCAATCCCGATACCGGCGAGTACAAGTGGCACTACCAGACGACGCCGGGGGAAACCTGGGACTTCAATTCGAACATGGACATCGTGCTGGCCGACCTCTCGATCGAGGGACGCGCGCGCAAGGCCATCATGCACGCGCCGAAGAACGGTTTCTTCTACGTGATCGATCGCACGAACGGCAAGCTGATCTCGGCCGAGCCGTTCACGAAGACGACGTGGGCGACCCGGATCGACAAGGAGACCGGACGGCCAATCGAGGTCGAGGGCGCGCGCTACGAGCGTGGCATCGCGACGGTCGCGCCGACGCCGATTGGCGCCCACAGTTGGCACGCGATGTCGTTCAACCCGAAGACAGGACTCGCGTATTACCCGGCCATGCACCTGACCGCCACCTTCAACGACAAGGGCTTCGACCCCAAGACGTGGCGGGCCACGCCGTGGAGCATCGGCTACGGCGTGGGTGGACAATTCATCAGCGGCGCGTCTAGCCCGGGGACGAGCTTGTCGTCGCTGCAGGCGTGGGATCCGGTGCGGCAGCGCGTGGCGTGGGAGGTGCCCATGGACGGGGTGTTCCATCCAGGCACGATGACCACGGCGGGCAACCTGGTGTTCCAAGGGCGTGTGGACGGATCACTCAGGGCCTACACGGCCGACACGGGCAAGGAGGTGTGGCGGCGCGATCTGGGCCTCGGCATCTCGGCACCGCCGATCACCTACGCCGTGAACGGCAAGCAGTACGTGGCCATTCTCGTCGGCTGGGGCGGCGCCATGGCCGGCGTCGGCGGCTCGCTCTCCGCCGCGCAGGGCTGGGCCTACGGGGTGCACAAGCGCTATCTCGTGGCCTTCTCGCTCGACGGCACAGCGTCAGTGCCAGCACAACCGCCTCCGACATTTGCGGTGCCCCTGACAGCGGACTTCACCGTAACTCCGGCGCTGGCGCAAGTCGGCGCGGAATTGTACGCGCGCTGTAGCGCCTGCCACGGCCCCGCCGCAGTGGCCGCCGGCATGGCGCCGGACCTGCGGGCCTCATTTGTGGTGACGTCCACCGAGCAGTTCACGCGGATCGTCCGCGGAGGCGCCAGGTCGGCGCGAGGGATGCCGACCTACGCCGACATCACCGATCAAGAACTGACGGCGCTGCAGCACTACCTCCGGCAGCAAGCAGAGGTGGCGCTGCGGCTCAAGCCGTGACGCCGAGCGGCCGCCGCAGCTCGCCTTACTGTGGCCGACGAGGCTCGACGATCGAGAACCCGGCGTCGAAGCGATCGAGCACCTCGAACAGCAGCGTCGCCGCCGCGAGGTCGCCCGAGCACAATCGCGTCGAACGTCTGGCGCGACAGTGTTACCAAGGCGCCGGCGTTTGCCGCTCGTGCACCCGCCACGTGGGTGAGCGCTCCGTTGCGCAAGGTCACCGCCACCTGTTCCGGCCGGCCGGTCAGCGTCCAGTTGACGACCCCCTCGCGCGCATTGACGATTGGCGATCGACCGATTGACAATTGTTGTGTGATTGGGTGAGCGACGATCGGGCGATTCCATTGAGCCATTGCGCGGTCGACCGATTGGGGCAATCCCGCAATCGGCAATCCGCCAATGGAGTCACTCAATCACCAATTCGTCCATCACCAAACAGTCGCACATTCGGTCGATTGTCAATCGGCAATGCCACGCCGCAGCAACCCTTCGGCAAGATTAGCGTGCAGCACCATCTCCAACGAGCGGAAATCGGTGAGCGCAGCTTCGACCATGGCGCGGCCCCGCAGGCGATCGGCGCTGTCCGTCGCGGCTGAGAGCGAGCGCCCGTACCAATACAAGACCGTCGGCTGCAGGATGCGAATCGGCACCTCATGCGCCTGGAGGAGCGCGGTCTCGAAGTGTTCGCGCGACTGATCGACGAGTCCCGCGGCGTCGGCGGCCAGGCCGCGGCCAGTTGCGGATTGCCGGGGCCCAAAGCCGTAAGAGTGACCACTTGACCAGTGTGGATGTAGTCAAGCATCACAGGGTAAAGGGCGCCGCAGCGGTCGCGCTCGCCGATGATCGTCAGGCCAGTGGCGAACGACTCGAGCGCCAGCCACGGCCCCTGCAGATGCCGGCGCCCGGCTACCGGCAGCCATGGAACCACCGTCGGGATCAACTGCTGTGCGCGATCGATTCGCCCAGCGATGGCGTTTGCCGCGAACAGGTTGGCTTCCGGGCTGCCATTGTAAAAATGATCCTGCGGTTGTTCTTCGACAACGGTCGATAACTGATGGATGGCCTCATCGACCATTCCAAGATACAGACCGCAGACGCCGACGAACGTCCGGGTGATGTACCGGAGAGTCGGGCTCTTGAGGGCTTGCGTGGAATAGTCCAGTTGCCGCCGGAGGTCGCCGGTGCGCGCCGTTTCGATCGCGTGTCGAAAGCGCTCGTGAATCCACAGCGCGCCGTGATGGCCAGCGCGGCCGCCCACGGCTTCGAGTTCGGGCAGCCATTTCTCAGCCGTCGCGAAGCGACCGAGATAGTACCCGGTCACAACCAAGTTCGCGAGGTTATCCGCACGAACCTGTAACGGCCCGCCTGACTCGAGGTGAAGGGCCCTTTCGGATGTCGCCGCCGCCGCGGCGTAATCACACGACATTCGCTGGGACCAACCCTTGCCGACCATTACTCGGCTCATCACCGCGGGTTCAGCAAGGCGCTCAGCAATCTGCATTGCCTCATCCAGCCCCCGCAAGGTCGAGTCCATGTGCGTTGGGGTCATACCGACTCCGACTAACGCCAGTAGCAACGCACGTTCGCGGGCCGCGTCCTTCGAGAGGGCCTGCAGTCCGCGCGTTCGAGACGCCATCGCCTCCTCGAGGTGGACGTGCCAGATGTACGCGCTTGCCTCGCTTCTGGCGGCTCGTTCGATGCCCGCATCATCCCTGGTGGCGATGTAACTCGTCAGCGCGCGCTCGAACGCGGCGATCGCGTCGTCGTATCGTTGCAGTCCGGCGAGCGCCTCCCCGCGATGCTCGCACGATTCGCCGAAGAGGGGGTCTGACTCAGGCAGTTCAAGACTGAGCAAGTTGTCGAACACCTCCAGTGTCTCTTCGAACGCGCCTGCCGTAAGCGCACGCCGCCCCGCCCGCAAGAGGGACTGGGCGGTGCGGTTGGTGTCGGCCACGGCGCCGGCCTGATAGAGGTGATGCGCGAGCACCGACGCGTGACTGTCAAGCGAGGCCGCGCGTAGCCGTTCCAGCGCATCGGCGATCTTCAAGTGCAGCCGCTGCCGCCGCGGCAGCGACAGACTGTTAATGAGCGTGGTCCGAATCAACTCGTGCACGAACCCGTAGCGCGCCGTCCGCTGGCTGGCGTCCGCCGCCACGAGCTGCGCCCGCTCGGCTTCCTCGATGGCGTCGAGCACTTCATCGTCCGACAGGTCCACGCACGCCTGCACCACGTCGAGCGGAAACGTGCGGCCGACAATGGCCGCAGCGGTCAGCACCGTGCGCGCGTGGGCGCCCAGCCGGTCGAGCCGGCGGCCGATCACCAGGCGCACGCCTTCGGGTACCTCGATCGTATCGACGCGCAGGTCGGCCTTCCACGCGCCGCTCGCATCGAACAGCTTCCCTTCCTCGGACAGGTGCTGGTAGACCTCCTCGACGAAGAAGGGATTGCCCTCGGTTTCTCGGAACACGGCCTTGGCTAGCCCGGAGGGCGGCGCCGACCCGCTCATCTTGGCCAGCAGTTCGTGCACGCTCGACTCCTGCAGCCTCCGCAGCGCGATCCGCGTCGCGAGGCGCTGCCGCACCAGGGATTCGAGCGTCCTGGCAAACGGCCGCGCGACGTCCAGCTCCACGTCGCGATAGGTGCCGACGATGAGGACGCGCATGGTGGTCAGGTGCGGCGCGAGGTGCTGCAGCAGCTGGAGGGTTGATTCGTCGGCCCAATGCAGGTCGTCGAGCAGATAGACCACGGGAGACTTCTGGGTCGCGCGCCGGATGTAATCGAGGAACGCGCCGAAGATGAGGCGTCGCTGCTGGTCGGCGGGTACCTCGGCCAAGGGCGGGATGTCGGAGTAGGTGCGGCGCAGACTCGGCACCATCGCCGCGATATCCGCCGCCAGGTCTCCCATGGCGGCGCGCACCGCTTGCGGCAGCAGTTGCACACTCTGCTCGACCATCTCGACGAAGGGCACAAATGGCGGCGCGCCTTCCATTTCGTAGCAGTGGCCGGTCAGGCAGAGTGCGCCACGCTGCCGCGCCGTGGCCATCAACTCGCGCGCGAGGCGCGTCTTGCCCACGCCCGGTTCGCCGCCCACCAGCACCAGGCTGCCCTGTCCGGTCAGCATCTGGTCGAGCAACCGCGTGAGCTCGGCGGCCTCGGGGTCGCGACCGACAAAGGGTGTGCGTTCGGCCGGTGTCGCTGGCGCCGTGGTCGTCGAGCGAGACGATGACCATGCGTTGGCACGCAGCGCCTCGAGGTCATCGAGCAAGGCGGCGGTGGTCTGATGGCGTTCAGCACATGCTTTCGACAGCAGGCGATGGATGACGTGGCCGAACCCGGTCGCCTCGTCTGCATCGCGCGAACCGGACGTCGGTGGGTCACGCAGAATCGCCGCCATCGTCTCGCTTGGATCATCGCGGAGAAACGGGTGGCACCCGGTGGCGAGCTCGTGCAGGATGACGCCCAGCGAAAACAGATCGGAACGCGGATCCAGGGAGGCGCCCAGCACCTGCTCCGGCGACATGTAGGCCGGCGTGCCAATCCGCGTGCCGGCGTCGGTGAGCGCCGTGCGCCCACCCGTCGACGCGGCCGCGGTCTGGAGGGCGGAGGCTTCAGCCTCCGCCTGGCGACGGCTCAAGCCATCGCCCTCCGAAGGTCTCATCGCTTTCGCCAGGCCGAAGTCCATCACCTTGACGTGGCCCTGCGGAGTCAGCATCACGTTGGCGGGCTTGAGATCGCGATGAACGATGCCGCGACGATGCGCCGCGTCGAGCGCTTGGGTCAACTCGTGCGCGATGTCGACCACCTTGCGCACGGGCAGCAGTCCACGCCTTGAGGCGACGTGCAGCGTGTCGCCTTCGACATACTCCATGACGATGAAGACGCGGCCGTCGGCGTCACCGATCTCGTAGACCTTGCAGATGAACGGGTGATCGAGCGCGGCGGCCGCCAGGGCCTCGCGGCGGAGGCGCTCCCGCGCCACCGCATCGGCCTCGATCGACTCCGGCAGCAGTTTGACGGCGACCCGTCGCTCCAGCCGGGTATCTTCGGCAAGAAACACCTCGCCCATGCCGCCGGCGCCCAGGGGTGAGAGGATGCGGTAGCGGCCGGCGAGCAGGTCTGGGGGCATCGAGAGGTGCAGTCTATCGCGGCTGCCCTTCGTGTTTCGCGTCAGGAGACCGGATAGAATCACCATATGAAATCCCGGCCGTCGGCGCTGGCGGGCTGGTCACCCGAACAGGTGGCGCAAGGACGGCGCTGGGTCAAGACCTGGCAAGAAGCCGCACCCCGCCTGGAGGCGATCCGGCGGCAGGAACTTCGCCAGCTGGACCCGTATGCCGCCATCTCGTGGTTGTGTGGTCCTGCCAACTACCGCGAGGCCCCGCGCGCCCCGAAACCCACGTCCGGCCTGGTCGAACAACAGCGTCTGTTTCGCAAGCTGCGCCAACCGTGAACGCGCTGATTCAGGCCGCCGCGGAGTTGCAGGCCGTGTGCGTCCAGCACGCCTGGCGGTTTTGCTTCATCGGCGGGCTGGCGGTGCAGCGGTGGGGCGAGCCGCGGGAAACGGTCGACGTCGATCTGACGCTGCTGACGGGTTTCGCAGATGAAGACCGCTACGTGTCCGTGCTCATGGACAAGTTCGAGGCTCGGGTCGCCGACGCTGCGCAGTTCGCTTCGGTGAATCGGGTCCTGCTCCTGCGGGCGGCGTCTGGCGTCGGCCTCGACATCGCGCTCGGCGGCCTGCCGTTCGAGGAGCTTGCCGTGTCGCGAGCCAGCCTCTTTACATATCCACCCGACATTCCGCTTCGCACCTGCTCGGCCGAGGATCTGATCGTGTTGAAGGCGTTTGCCGACCGCCCGAAAGACTGGCTCGATATCGACGGCATCATCATCCGCCAATCTCCCCACCTCGACTGGGCGTACGTCCGCGCCCAACTGGCGCCGCTGGCCGAGCTCAAGGATGCGCCCGAACTGGTCGATAAGCTTGACCACCGACGCATCGACTTGCAGGACTAGCGACCAGCCGCAGATTGAAGGCCGATTCTCAGTCAGACGAGCCGCAAATCCAACGCAGATTCGGGCCTGCGCTAAATCTGCGGCTGGAAGGAGTCTGCGCCAAATCTGCGGCTGCGTGAACTCGCGGGCTCGACGGTCGCCCTGTCTACTTGAGGAAGTCGAGCAACAGGCGGTTCACTTCCGCGGGCTTGTCGAGCATGATCCAATGCCCGGCACCGGCGATCTTCTCGTACCGCCAGGGCCCCGACAGCCGCTCCGGCGATCGCTTTACGTGGTCCTCGGTCAGAAAGGGATCGCCGTCGCCCCACAGTCCCATCGCCGGCACGGCGATCTTCGGCGGCGCGACCGGATTGGCGGCCGGCATCTGTGGCCGCACGTTGGCGCGATACCAGTTCAAGGCCGCGGTGAGTGCGCCGGGCCTCGACAAATCCTTGATGTAGCGCTCGGTGTCGCCCTGGCCGCGCGACCATTCCCTGAAGAACGCCCAGTCATTGCGCATCAAGGTCGCTTCCGCGATGCCCTCGAACTGAAAGAACAGGAAGTACCACGACTTCTCCCGCTGCGCGAGCACGTTGGCGCCCGAATTGCCGTTCGCACCGACCGAGAGAGCAGCAATGCGTTCGACCCGATCGGGCCGCGTCAGCGCGAGGTACCAGCCAAGACCGGCGCCCCAGTCGTGGCAGACAATGCGCACCTGCTGCACGCCGAGTGCGTCGAGGATGCCGATGACATCGGTCGCAATCACGGGCAGCCGGTAGTCTTCAACGGCCGCCGGCTTCGGTGCGTCGCCGAAGCCACGCAGGTCGGGCGCGATCACCCTGAATCCCGCCGCGAGCAGCGGACCGATCTGATTGCGCCACATCAAGCGCGAGTCAGGAAAGCCGTGCAGCAACAGGACGGCCGGTCCGCTTCCCTGATCGATGACTGGGAACGCCAGATTGTTGACGGTGACCGTCTTGGTCATGGCGTTCAGATCCGGCACGGTCGCCGCCTGACGCGCGTCGGACGGTGACGCGCTGAGTAAAATGACGAACAGTGGGGCGCTGAGAAATCGCATCGCGGGGCTATTCTACCTGCGTCGCACCTTGATTGACCTCTCAACCGTTGCGCGCCCGTTTCGCGCCGACCCTGCCCGCGTCTCGTCGACTGCCCCACTAAGGATGCGCTGGACGATGCGCCCGCGTTCGGCCTCATCGAAATCACTCCCGTAGGTACGCTCGAAGATCTGCACCCGCAGTTCCGTTTCGGAGATACCTGGATGTCGAGCTTGGATGTCCGCCGTCATCAGCGCTCGAGCCAGGTCAAACATCTCGAACGCCATCATGACGCGTTCGCTCTCGGAGCGCCGCATCGCGAGGGCCGTGAATGCCGCGGCGACGTCAGGGGGTGTATCGTTCATCGACGCACCTCGCTCAGGAGATCGACCAGCCCAAGGCGCTCGGCCCACAGGTCCAGATACGTCCAATCCAAAGCTGGCTGGGCTGCGATCACGTTCTTCACGTCCCGAAGCTGCAGTTCTGAGCGGCTGCTCCGCGCCCAGTCAAGCTTCGACAGAATCAGGTCCTCGGCCGACACGACCCACATCGGCGCACCGTTGATCTCCGCCCGTCGCCGCCGGCCGAACTCCTCTTCGCGATACGGAGTGTCCTTGCGGACGATGACGTCGATCTTGACCACGGCCTCGGTATGAATCAGATTGAACATCGCCCGGCGCGCGATCGCATCGCGGATCCGGTCGACGTCGCAACTAAACTCGACGCCGAACATCGCGACGAAGCGGTCGGTGTCGGCAGGCTGCAATTCGACTACCAGATCCACATCGCGGGTCATCCGCGGCTCGGCATAGAGACTGACGGCGACCGAACCCGTAACCATGTAGGCGATGCCGGCACCTTCGAGTCGCGAAGTAACGAGCGTGAGAACAGAGAATTCGTCGAGCATGGTCGCACGGCCATGATAGCCCGAGGCCGGCGGCCGGTTTGGCCAGCGCGCTCCCTGCTAGGGCCGCTTGGCGCAATACGCCGAACCCCGGCAATGCGTGGGCACGAATAACTCCGCCTGGATCAGCCACACGCCATCCACCTTGCGCCACTGCGCCAGGTAGGTGCCGCCGATTTCGACCACCCCGTCCGGCTCGGTCCAGCGGCCGGTCCACTCCCCGCGCTCTGACGCCACGGTCCACGGGGCCATGACGTCAATCAACATCGTAGTGCGGACATACACGGTATCGGGCCGGCGCTTGAACTGCTCGGCCATCCGCTGCCCGTTCACTTCGCGTCCGGCCCCCTGCGCGCTCGTCGATGTGACGATGTGCACGTCGGGCATCCAGTGGACGGCGATCCCGGGGACGTCGTGCTTCGCGATGGCCGCGTTCGATCGGCTCCGCGCCGATCGAATGGCAAGTTCGTCGGGTGTCGCCGGTTGCTGGCCGCTTACCGTCATCGTCAACAATGCGACGAGAAGCAGTGCCCTAGTTGCCACCGGGACGGCGACCCCAGGTCGGAGGGGCTGGTTCGGTCGCCCGCCGATCGACCGGCTTCTCCTTGAGCAATCGCAGCGCTTCGTCGACGGCCCGTTCGAGCTGCGGATCGCGGCCGGCGATCACATCCTTGGGCCAGTTCTCGACGTCGATGTCGGGGCCGGTGCCTTCGTTCTCCACCGCCCACTTGCCCTCGCGCGTGAAGAAGCCGCCGCGCGGCGCGATCATGGTGCCGCCGTCGATGAGGCCGGGGGTGTCGGCGGTGTGGACGAGGCCGCCCCACGTGCGCTTGCCGACCAGCGGGCCGATCTTGCGGTGACGGAACATCCACGGCATCAGGTCGCCGCCCGACCCGGCCATCTCGTTGATGATCATCACCTTCGGTCCCCAGATACCGGCTGACGGGCTGGTGAACGGCCGGCGATCGCCGGCGACGTTGTTGAAGTAGCCGTCGAAGTCGCGCTGCAGCACGTCGATGATGTAGTCGGCCGCGGAACCGCCGCCGTTGTAGCGCTCGTCGATCACCGCACCCTGCTTGTCCTGCTGCGCGAAGTAGTAGCGGTTGAAGCTCTCGTAACCGCCCTGCCCGGTGTTCGGCACATAGACGTAGGCGAGCTGGCCGTTGGAACGCTGGTCAACGAAGCGCCGATTCTCTTCCACCCACGCGCGCGTGCGCAGGCCCTGCTCGTTGGCCACGGGCACGACGGTGACCTGACGCGCGCCCTGCGGCGTCGGCTGCGCGTTCACGGTCAACACGGTCTGTCGATCCGCCGAGCCATCCAGTAAGCGATAGATGTTGTCTGGCGCCACGAGGTCGATGCCATTGATGGCGATGACGTAGTCGCCGGCCGACACGTTGATGCCCGGTCCCGCGAGCGGAGCGCGCAATTCAGGGTTCCAGCTTTCACCGTCGTAGATCTTCGTGATCCGGTAACGTCCGTTCTCGACGGTGAAGTCGGCGCCGAGCAGGCCGCCCGGCGACGTCGGCACCTCGGGCATGGCGCCGCCGCGGACGTACGAATGGCCGATGGCAATCTCGGCGCCCATGTTGTCGAGCAGGTAGTTGAGGTCGGCGCGGTGCGCGATGTGCGGCAGCATGGCGCCGTACATCTCCTTCATGCGCGGCCAGTTGGTGCCCTGCATGTTGGGCACATAGAGGTAATCGCGCTGCAGCCGCCAGCCCTCGTTGAAGATCTGCGTGAACTCGGCCTTCGGGTCGAGGTGCATGCGCAGGTTGACATTGATGCGGCCCTGCCCGGCGGCGGGCACGCTCTTATCCGCATCGATGACAAACACTGGCTGACTCTGCCCAGTGGCGACGGGCGGAGCGGGCCCGCCAGGTCCGCCACCGGGGGCCGGCGTTCGATAGACCAGCTTCTTGCCATCGGCGCTCACGGCGTAGCCGGCCACGCTCGGCCGGAAGACCTCGGCCTTGCGATCGCTAAACCGGTAGCGATGGAGCGTGTTGCCGCCCGTGCCGGGGCCGGACGGCGCTTCAAGGAAGAACACCGTTCCGGTCGTGCCGGCCTTCACGTCCAGGTACCGGCGCGACGGGACGCCGGGCACGGCCAGGAGGCGCTGCTGGAGGCGATCGAAATCGATCTGCACCGTCACCGGGCCCTGGGCCGCCGTGTCCGCAGCCGCCGGTGCGATCGGCTCCTCGTCGCTCTCGGCCAGCAACGGGCTCGGGTCCGTGCTCTTTAGGACCGCGACATAGAGCGCGAACGTCGGCTGCCGTCCGTACGACGTCATGTCGAGCCACTGCGACGCGAGGCCAAAGTCGGTGGAGGCAAGGAACCACAGATACTTGCCGCTCGCGTCCCAGACGGGATACATCGCGTCCGCCAGGCCATCGGTGACCTGCGTCTTCACGCCGGTTTCGACGTTGGCCACGACGATGGCGCGGTAGAGGGTGTTGAGGCGGGACGCGAAGGCGACCCACTTCGAGTCGGGGCTCCACGTTGGCGCCAGGGTGCGCTGCGGCACCATCCAGGGATCGTTGCCGACGACCTTGGCCTGCCCGGTCGCGATATCCATGACCCACACGTTCAAGTTGGTGTCCGTGTAGAGCAGCTTCTTCGAATCGGGCGACCACACCGGCGTGTAGTAGAACGCGGGCTTCTCAAAGGCGATCTCGCGCGGCGGCGCGATGCCCTCCTGCGCTTCGATCACCAGCTTGTACTCGCCCGACTTGTCGCTGAAGTACGAGATCCACTTGCCGTCGGGCGACCACGCCGGCTGGCGCTCGGCCGAGCCGCTGGAGTTGGTGATGTTGCGGACGTCGCCCTTCTCGGCGGGAATGGTGAAAATCTCGCCGCGCGCCTCGACCACCACACGCTTGCCGGTGGCCGAGATGCCGAGATTGGTCATCCGGCTGGTGACGTCCTCGAACCGCGGCATCATCCACGGGAAGTCGCCCGCTGCGGTGATAGCCAGTTGCTTCGTCTGCCCGCTCTTTGGGTCGAGCGTGTGGAGATACCCGGCTTGCTCGAAAACGACGGCGCCGCCGCCGGCGTCGAGGGTCTTCACGTCGTAGTCGATGAACTTGGTGCGCTGCGTGAGCGCCTTGCTCGCCGTGTCGTACGACCAGACATTGGCCATGCCGTCGCGATCGGAGACAAAGAAGACGGTGTCGCCAAGCCACACCGGATCGACGTCTTTGGAATCGGTCCAGGGTGGTGAGACCAGGTCGAACGTCTTGAAGTCCACGATCCAGACGGGCCGGTTCTGGCCGCCGCGATAGTTGCGGCGCTCCTCGTCCCAGGAGTTGTTCATGCGATAGGCGATACGACGGCCGTCGGGCGAGATCTTGCCCTGGTAGCCGCGCGGCAACGGCAGCGGCGCCTCCACGCCGCCTTTGGCCGGCACCGTCCAGAACCGAGGGGTCGCGTTCGGCGCGGAGGTCGCGCGCGCCGACGCGAACATCACACCGGCGCCATCGGCGGTCCAGCCTTGCACGGTATCTGCGCCAGGATGCCACGTGAGCCGCTTCGGCTCGCCGCCCTCGGCGGGCACGGTGTAGACGTCAATGTTGCCGCCGTAGTCGCCACTGAAGGCGATGGTCGTCCCGTCGGGAGAGAACTTGGGGTTGATGGTCTGGCCCTGGAAGCTGGTAAGACGGCGCGCGTTGCCGCCGGCGCGCTCGACCACCCAGATGTTGTTGGCGTAGACGAACGCGACCTGCGTCGCACTGATCGACGGCGACCGCAGCATCCGGGTTGGCGCCCCGTTGGCGGTTAACTCCACCGAAGCTGGGACGAACAACAGGGTCAGCAGCGCACAGCCCAGGAATCGCTTCATAAGCGGGATGCTAGCACGCGCGCACGGCGCCGGCCCGTCGGCGCGGTGCTACGATGGATCAATTCGTTCCCTTTCCTGGAGCACCGCCATGTTGTCAATTACTCGCGGCGTCATCACCGCCTTCATGCTCTTTGCCTTGTTTGGCCAGGCCTTCGCCCAGGGTAATCCCACGGGCGGGGTCGACGGCCGTGTCACCGACCAGGACGGCCTGGCGCTGCCGGGCGTGCTCGTGACCGTCGCCTCTCCGGCCCTGCAGGGTGTGCGCACGGCCATCACGGCCGCCAACGGGGACTACATCATCCCGTTTCTGCCGCCGGGCACCTACGCGGTCACCTTCGAGTTGGCGGGGTTCGGCGTCGCGCGCCGCGAGAACGTGGCGGTGGTGATTGCCGAAACACTCCGCGTTGACATGTCGCTCGGCGTGGCCGGAGTCAGCGAGACCGTCGTCGTCAGCGGCAATTCGGGTTCAGCAGAGATTGCGCCCAACCTGACGGTCGCCAGCACCTACAAGTCGGCGACCCTCGAACTGCTCCCGATCGGCCGGACGCTCAACTCGGCCGTGCTGCTGGCCCCCAACGTGACCGACAACGGCCCCGGCGGGAACATCATGATCGCCGGCGCCATGTCTTATGAAAATCTGTTCCTGATCAACGGCGTCGTCGTCAACGAGAACTTGCGGGGCCAGGCGCGCAACGTGTTCATTGAAGACGCCATCCAGGAAACCAAGGTCTCCACCGGCAGCATCTCCGCCGAGTACGGCCGCTTCCAGGGCGGGGTCGTCAACATGGTGACCAAGTCGGGCAGCAACGACTTCGCGGGCACCTTCCGGACCTCGTTTGTCAACGACGCGTGGAGCGCGCTCACACCGTTCCCGGGCGACGAGAATATCGACCGGGTGGTGCCGACCTACGAAGTGACGGCCGGAGGTCCGATCCTGCGGAACAAGCTGTGGTACTTCGGCGCCGGTCGCTTCGAGAAGAACACCGACAACCGCACCACTGATTACACCGCCTTTAACTACGAACGGGTCGACGACGAGAAGCGCTACGAGGCCAAGGGCACCTGGACGCTGAATCCCAAGAACACCTTTCGCGGCGCGTACACCAAGCGGCACGCCGATATCTTCAACAACAACTTCGGCACGATCATGGACGCACGATCGTTGTACGACAGCGCCAATGACGAGGACCTGTATTCCGCGAACTTCACCAGCGTGCTGACCAACGCGTGGTTCGTCGAAGCCCAGTATTCGCGGCGTGAATTGGACTTCATCGGCACCGGCGGGTCGAAGACCGACCTGCCCAACGGCACGCCGATCTGGGATCGCTCGCGCGGCCAGGCGCGCTTCAACGCGCCGACGTTCTGCCGCGTGTGCGGCAGTGGCCTGGAAATCCGCAACAACTGGAACACCGCGGTGAAAGCCAACTACTACCTCTCGACCGACCGAACCGGCTCGCACAACATCGTGGCCGGGCTGGACTTCTACCAGGAAACGCGGAAGAACGACAACTATCAGTCGGGCAGTTCATACCGCATCCAGGCCACCCGCTCGGTGATTCAGGGCCAGGACATTTACCCGGTGTTCCTCGGCGACAACACGACCTACGTTGAGTACCTGCCGCTCGTGGCACCGAGCGTCGGCAACGACATCCGCACGCAGTCGTTCTTCGCCAACGACACCTGGCGGCTGAACGACACTCTCAGCCTGAGCCTCGGGCTGCGCTACGATCGCAATCGTTCGGAGGACCAGGCCGGCGCCCAGGTCGTCAAGGACAGCGCCTGGAGCCCGCGACTCGGGGCCACCTGGGATCTGTCCGGTGACGGGAAGTGGATCGCCAATGCCGGATACGCCCGTTATGTCACCGGCATCAGTACCGCGATCGTCGATGCCGGCTCCGCCGGTGGACGGACCGCCACCTTCAGCTATTTCTATCAGGGCCCGGCCGTGAACAGCGACCCCACGCGGCCGTTGCTCACCGCCGAACAGGCGCTGCCGATCTTGTTTGATTGGTTCTTCGCCAATGGCGGCACTACGCGCACTACGCGCAACGCGCCGAGCATCCCCGGCGTCACGGTAAGTGTCGGCGACGGCTTGCGGGCCCCCAATTCGAACGAATGGATGGCCGGCCTGTCGCGGCAAATCGGCAATGCCGGCAGCGTGCGCCTCGACTACGTGCACCGGTCGTATGCCGACTTCTACGGCGACTTCCGTGACCCATCCACCGGCAAGGTGACCGACCCGACCGGGCGAGTCTACGACCTGACCGTCGTGCGCAACACCGACCTCGCCAACCGTACCTACAACGGGGTCGTGGCACAGGCGAACTACCGCCTTGGGAACGATTGGCAGTTCGGCGGCAACTACACGCTGTCGTGGCAGCGCGGCAACTTCACCGGCGAAGACGCGGGCAGCGGGCCGGTCCGCTTCAGCGGCAACGACCAGCCCGAATACAAGCAGGAGGCGTGGAGCTTCCCGACCGGCTACAACCCCGGCGATCAGCGGCACAAGATGCGCGGCTGGATCCAGTATCGCCTTCCCGCGCCGGCGGCGGCCGGGCGCTTCGACCTCGGCGTGCTCGAGCGCTGGGATTCCTCGGACGCGTCGAGCGCCGATGGCACCATCGACCCGCGCAGCTACGTCACCAACCCCGGCTACCAGTCGGTGCCGTCCACGGTGACGTACTACTTCGAGCCCCGTGGCGACCAGCGCTACGACGATTTGTGGCGGACCGACGTGTCGCTGTCGTGGACGCTGCGCGCCGCCGGGCGCGTGGATGTTTTCTTCCGTGGCGTGTTGCTCAACCTGTTCGACCAGGCCGCCCAATTGTCCGGCGACGAAACCATCCTGACGCGCACCAACAACACGCAGTACGCGCTCTTCAACCCGTTCACCACCACGCCGACACTGGGAACCCACTACGCGTTCGGACCCAACTACGGTCAGCCGACCGGCACCGGCGATTACCAGGCGCCGCGCGAGTTTAACTTCTCGGTCGGCATCCGCTTCTGATAGGTGCGTTAGCGCGCGGCGGTGGCTGCCAGCTGCCGCCGCAGCGCGTGGAGCCAGTGCTGCACGACGCGAGCGCTGGCATCGGGAGAGTTCGCTGAGTACAGCCGAAGGGTTCAGGTAGAATCCCGACACCATGACCCGCCCGCGACCGCTCCTGCTGCTGACCATTGCCACTGTTGGTGCCATTGCCCTGGCCTTCGGACCGGTGGCCGCCCGGCAAGGTTCGCCGGCGCAAAACCGGCCCCCAGGCACCAACTACAAGGGACCGGCATGGACCATCAACAAGATCAGCGACGGCGTGTATCACGCGGTCGGCACCGGCAGCCTGGTGGTGATGTCGAACGCCACCATCATCGAAGGCGACCGGGACGTACTGGTGGTTGACACCCAAGTCTCGCCTGGCGGCGCGTGGGCGCTGCGCGAAGAGTTGAAGGCGATCACGCCCAAGCCCATTCGCTGGGTCGTCAACTCGCACTATCACTTCGATCACTCGCACGGGAACCAGATCTACGGCCCCGAGGTGCAGATCATCGGTCACGAGTTTGCACGGCAGCAGATGGTCGCCGGCAAGTCGCAGGACTCCCCCGCCCGCGAGTTCTACGTGGGCGGCGTGCCCGCAGCGATCAAAGGGCTCGAGGCGCGCCTGGCGGCCGCCACCGACGACAAGACCCGCGCCACTGTCCAGAACCAGCTCGACATCCAGCGGAATCATCTCGAAGGCACGAACGGGGTGATACCAACGCCGCCGACGATGACGCTGACCGAGACCATGACGCTGCATCTTGGCGCGCGCGAGGTCCGCATCGTGTTCCTCGGCCGCGGCCACACCGCCGGTGATGTCGTCGTCTACTTGCCGAAGGAACGCATGGTCGCCACCGGCGACCTGCTGGTCAACGGCACGTCGTACATGGGCGATGCGTTCATCCCGGAGTGGATCGACACGATCGAGGCCCTCAAGAAACTCGACCTCGGCACCGTGCTGCCCGGGCACGGCGCGGCGTTTACCGACATGGCCAAGCTCGATCACTGGCAGGCGTACATGCGCGACTTCTGGGCGCAGGCGCAGAAATTCCACAAGGCGGGCACGCCGTGGGACGAGGCGGCGAAGCAGGTGGACCTGCGCGGCAACGCGGTGAACTACCCGATGATCCGGACCGTCGGCCTGACACCCAACCACGGGATGCGACGGGCGTACGAGATTCTCGACGGTAAAGCCAGGTAGTGGCGCTGCACAGGGTAATTCTGGGCGGCGTCCTTGGCGTGATCCTGCTGGCGAGCGGCGCCGCCGGACAAAGTCTGCCGGCCATCCAGCCGCTGGACCGGCCCTTGCGGGTGTTCCTGGACTGCCGCGCCGGCGGTTGCGACCAGGCGTTCTTCCGGACCGAACTGGCGTGGGTCGACCACGTCCGCGACCAGAAAGACGCTGACGTGCATGTGCTGGTCACCGGGCAAGGGACCGGCGGGGGCGGCACGGAGTACACGGTCCGGTTCATCGGCCATGGTCAATGGGCGGGCCAGGAAGACACCCTGTGGCGGCACAGCGAAGCGGCCGAAACCGACGATGGCCGCCGGCGCATCCTGACCCAGGTCTTCGCGTTGGGCCTCGCGCGGTTCGCGGCCGCGACGCCGATCGGGACGACCCTGCGCGTGGCCGCGGCTTCAGCCGCGTTACCGGGGCGTCAGACCACCCCCGCCGCCGACCCGTGGAACTTCTGGGTCTTCCGCACCAACTTCAACCTCAACTTGAACGGCGAAGCCACCAGCAAGTTCCAGAACCTCAACGCCAACCAGTCGGCGAACCGCACGACGGCGGAATGGAAACTCAACTTCAACGCGGGCGTCAACTACAACGAAAGTTCGTACGAGCTGAGCGACGGCGAGACGTTTCGCTCGTTTCGCCGCGGGTGGAACGTCAACGGCCTGGCCGTCAAGAGCCTGGGCGAGCACTGGTCGGTCGCAGGCAAGCTGGGCACGTCACGCAGCAGCTTCAACAACCAGAAGCTGAACGTGCGGGCGGCGCCCGGCCTCGAATACAACGTGTTTCCGTACAGCGACTCCACCGAGCGTCAACTGACGGTGCAGTGGACCACCGGTCTCAACCGGTTTGCCTACGACGAGGTCACGATCTACGGCAAGACCGAGGAGACCAAGTGGGACCAGACGGTGATGACGTACCTGAACCTCAGGCAGCCCTTCGGCACGGTCAGCGTCACGGTCGAGGGTGCCTACTACGTCGGTGATGCCGACAAGTACCGCCTGGCGCTGTTTGCCGACAACGAACTGCGCATCACGCGCGGACTCTCACTGCGTCTTGATGGCAGCTACCAGATCCTGCACGACCAGATCTACTTGAGGCTGGGCGAGGCCACCGACGAGGAAATCATCGCGCGCCAGCGCCAGCTCGCGACCTCGTACCGCTTCTTCCTGGCGGTGGGATTCACCTACCGATTCGGGTCGATTAACAACAACGTCGTTAACCCGCGTTTCGGCGGTGGAGGATAAAGTAGGTTATGCCCATCTGGCGCCTGCTGCCGCTCGTCTTGTTCGCCACCGTGCTTGCCGGGTGCGCGGGTCCACAATCGGCACCCGCAGCGGCCGCGGCGGCGGCGCCGCCGGCCGCGCAGTTCCTGTCGACCCTCGCCGGCGTGTGTGGCCAGGCGTTCGCGGGAAAGATTGTCGCCAACACGCCGCCCACGCCCAACGACCCGTTCGAGGGCCAGGCGCTCGTGCTCCACGTTCGCACCTGCGAGGAAGGCCGCATCCTGGTCCCCTTCCACGTCGGCGAGAACCGGTCTCGTACTTTCGTCCTGACGCTCGTCGGCGACCGGCTTCGCCTGAAGCACGACCACCGGCACGAGGACGGCACGAGTGACGTGCTGACGATGTACGGCGGACAGTCCACCGCTCCCGGCACGGCCACCCGCCAGGAGTTTCCGGTGGACGCGGACTCGAAGGCGCTGTTCACGCGTGAGCAGCGTGAGGTGTCGAACACCAATACGTGGGCCATGGAACTGCACCCGGGCCAGATGTTCGCCTACGAACTGACACGACCGGGCGGCCGTACGTTCCGCGTCGAGTTCGACCTGACCAAGGCCGTGCCAACGCCGCCGCCGGCCTGGGGCCAGTAGCCCGCCTCCGAGATCCTGGACGGCAAGATCACTCAGGCGCGGGATACGGCTAGTTGCTGGTGTCGAACTCCGGATCTTCCGACCACTGGACGGGCGGCGACGCAGCGTTATTGGACGCGACAAACGTCACCTCGTAGCTGCCCGGTAGCCCTCCGCCGTACACCATGGGCGGAAAGGCATACACCGTGATGTCGCCAAGCACGGCACCGGTCGCCTCCTGCGACGACAGGCAGAGGAAATTGCCGTTCGCCCCACCTCTCACGAAGGGCGTTGCGGTGGTCTGGTTCGTCAGGGCTAGTTGCGACTCGGTAAACACGGTCGTACCTGTCAGTGTCAGCGGCGACCCGCTCGCGGCCGGATACGCAACCGTGATCGCGATGCTATCGCCGTTCTGAAGGACGGGTGCACGGCCATTGTCGAATCCACCGTCCAGCTTGCCCCCGGTTGCGGTCGATCCCGCGGGAATGGAGAAGTTGCAGAGGTACTGCTGTGGCATGTTCGTGACTCCTCAGGGGCTAGTTGCTGGTGTCGAACTCGGGATCCGCGGACCATTGCGTCGGTGTTGGCGTGTTGGTCCCGGCCTCGGCAACGAAGGTCAGCTCGTACTTGCCCGCCTGGCCACCGAAGTAAATCACTCCGGCAAAGTTGTAGGTCGCGCCGCCAGCGCCGGGTGACGAATTGGCCACCTGAGTTAGGAGGCAACGGTAGTTATTGCCGTCCTTGAACGGCGACGGCGCCGTCTGACTCGCGGCGGCGCCTGATGCGGTCGAGATCACGAAGTACCCGGTCAGGGTGGCGGGCGCGCTAGCTGGCGGGCCGGCCCACCGCAGCGACACCTGCAGGACATCCCTGGCACCCAGAACAGGCGCCGAGACCCCGAAGCCGTTGCCGGTCAATCGCCCGCCGCGGCCGGCGCCGGGAATGACGTACGAGCACGTGTAAGTGGCCATGCCTCTCCTTGTAGAATGCGGACGCGCGGGAACGCTGGCGTGTCGAGCCCGCAGAGTCTACACTCAGCTCAGCCGTAAGGGGAAGCGAAAGGCGTCCCGAGGCCTCATACCGCATGATCGGCAGAACCCTCCGCCAGTACCTCATAACCGGCCGCCTTGGGCAGGGTGGCATGGGCGAAGTCTGGCTGGCGCGGGACACCACGCTCGAGCGCGACGTGGCGCTCAAGGTGTTGCCGGCCGGCGACACCGACGCGGTGCTGCGCAAGGAACGCTTCTTTCGCGAGGCCCGGGCGGCCTCGGCGCTGAACCACCCGAACATCATCACCATTTACGAAATCAATTCCGACCAGGGCATCGACTTCATCGCCATGGAATACGTCGAGGGCCGCACCCTCGGCGGACTGCTCCAGCAGGGCACGATGGCGATCGACCTGGTGCAACGCTACGCGACGCAGATAGCCGAAGCGGTTGGGCGGGCGCACCGCGCCGGGATCGTTCACCGCGACCTCAAGCCCGGCAACATCATGGTCACCAACGATGGCCTGGTGAAGGTCCTCGACTTTGGTCTGGCCAAGGTCAGCCATCCATCGGATGCCTCGGCCGCCACCAACATGGCGACCCAGATGGCGTTGACGCGCGCGGGGACCACGGTGGGCACGCTCGGCTACATGTCGCCCGAGCAGGCCATCGGCGACAATGTCGATGCGCGGTCAGACGTCTTCTCGTTCGGCGTCATCCTGTACGAGATGCTCTCGGGACGGTTGCCGTTCGCGGGCAAGACGCTTTCTGAAGTCTTGCACCAACTGCATTTCTCGGAACCGCCGCCACTCGAGGCGCTGCGACCCGATACCCCGCCGGCGCTGCGGGCGCTTGCCGCGCGGGCGCTCGAGAAGAAACCGGAGAGCCGATTTCCCAATATGACTGAGGTTGCCATAGTGCTCGCTGGCGGCACAGCCGCCAGCGCGGCGACGGTGGCCATCTCGTCACCCCCGGCGCCAATTGCTCCGGCAGGACGCAGCCGGCGCTGGCTGGCCATCGCCGCCCTCGTGACCGCGACGATTGCGGGGGGCGCGGTGGCCTGGCGATCGCGTGCGGCCGGGAACGCTGGCAGCGCCACCTCGTCAACGGAGGTCGCCAATGAACCCGTCGGCGCCGTCGAGCTCACGCGGAGCGCCGGTGCCTTGCTGGCGCGATCCGATCGTGATGGCAACGCCGATCGCGCGATCACGCAACTGGAGCGAGTGCTCACCGAAGACCCCACGTCGGCACTCGCGCATGCACACCTGGCCTCCGCGTATCTCCGCAAGCAACAGACCAATCCCGATCCTCAGTGGATGAAGCTCGCGCGCGAGAACGCCCAGCGCGCCATCGCGTTGAACTCCGACCTCGCAGCCGGGCACGTCGCCATGGGCTTTGTCCTGCTCGAGGCCGCTGAGCGACCTGAAGCCGCGAACGCGTTCCGCCGGGCCGCCGACCTCGACCCGGTCAACCCGTTCCCGCATCTTGGACTCGCACTGAACTTCGCGGCACAGAATTTGGACCGAGAGGCCGAAGCTTCGTTCCTCCGGGCCATCCAACTCGGGTCACAGGAGTGGCGCCCGCAAGGCGAGTTCGCGCAGTTTCATTTCAGGCGCGCCCGATACGCCGAGGCGGTCACGCATTGGGAGGCCGCGCTGAAACTGACGCCGGACAACGCGGTGGTGATGCGCAACCTGGGCGGTGCGTATTTCCTGACCGGCCGTCCCGACGAGGCTGCTTCAATTCTGCAACGGGCCCTCGAGATCCGTCCGGCGGCGGCGACCTACACCAATTTGGGCACCATCCGGTTCTTCCAGGGCCGTTACACCGACGCCGTGGCGGCCTTCGAAAAGGCCGTCGAGCTCAGCGCCAACAGCCACCTGTTCTGGGGCAATCTTGGCGACGGCTATCGCTGGGCGCCGGGCCGGCGGCCCGACGCGCCGGCGGCCTATCGGCGCGCGAGCGAACTGATCCAGCAGCAGATGGCCAAGAAGCAAGGCGACGCTGACCTTGAAAGCCGGCACGCCGTCTATCTCGTGAAGTTGGGAGACACGTCAGGCGCACTCACAACGATCGCAGGAGTCGTTGCCCGACCGAACCTGACGGCGCAGGTGCTGTTTCGGACGACGGTGGTTTTTGAATTGGCGGGCGCGCGCGACCGCGCACTCACGAGCCTTCGCCGCGCTTTGGAGGCTGGTTACGCCGCGGCCGACGTCGCCAGCGACCCGGAACTGACGGCCCTCCGCACGGATGCGCGCTATCACCGCCTGATCGACTCGGTGGCTAACCAGCCCGCCAAGCCCTAACCTCGGCGCTTAGCCGAGCGCCTGCTCGAAGGCGCGGATCAGCTCCGCAGCCGGCAGGCGGTGCCACGTTTCGTTGACGGCGAATGTCAGCGTCGCGGGCCCCTGGGGTGCGGACATGGCCACGCCGCGCTCCCGCAGTCGCGCTGCCACGTTGGCGGCATTCACGTTCTTGAAGGTGACACGGGCCAGGTTGGTGCCGTTCGGGATGCGCTCGATGGCGACGCGCGGGTGCTTCGCCAGCGCCGCATAGAATGTCTCCGAAGTCCGGACGGCGCTCTGCAGGCGGCTTTCGAACCCGTCCATGAAATGCCGGCAGACCAGGGCTGCATTCCACCCAACAGCGAGATTGCCACCAAACATCCTGCGCACGTGAAACATCCCGTCGAGTACGCGTTTCGGACCGGCCAGGATCGCGCCAATCCCGCAGTTGAAGTACTTCCACAGCGAGACGTACACGGTATCGAAGTGGGCGGCGTACTCCGCGGGAGAGATCCCCGTGTAAGCCGACGCGATGAACAGCCGGGCGCCATCGAGGTGCATCCCGATGCCCTTCTCGCGCGCAAATGCGGAGATGCGCTTCGCCTCCTCCCAGTCGAACATTTGCCCCGTCAGGCGTCGAATCGGGCTCTCGATCACAATCGCCCCGACGTCGGCCGCGACGCGCCCGCCGGTCGTCCGGGCCAGCACGCTCTCGACCTCGGCCCTGGTAAACGTGGCCTTGCCCGCGGCAAGCGGCATGAGCGTCTGTCCCGACAACGTCTGGCAAGCATCACCCGTGTCGTTATAGATGTGGCTCATCTCGGGAACGATGACGCGACGATTCGGTCCGGCGAGCGAGCGGAGCGCCAGCTGATTCGCCAAGGTGCCCGACGGCATGAACACCGCCGTCTCCTTGCCAAGCAGCTTCGCCCAGTGCTGCTCGAACGCTTCAACCTCACCGCCAAGCAGGTAGGTGTCGTCGATCACGTCCTTGGCCTGGCACAGGCGATCGAGCAGTGCCGCGTACTGGCGAGGGGTGATGCCCGTGCCATCGCCAAAGGTGTGAACCAGGCGTTCGGATGCGACAGCGCCCTGGGCCAGGGCCGGGACATACGGCACACAGCCAAGGCCGGCCGCCGCGCCGAGTGTGCCAACGAAGCTCCGTCGTGTCGGGTTCATTCGCCGAATATACTTCACCGTTGGCGATTTCCCTTCGCGTTGAGCCCGAGCAACGCTTCTCCTGCGCGAGTTGCGCGCGTTGCTGTCGGCGGTGGGAGATCCTGATCTCGCCCACCGAAGTCGCCGCGTTCCAGGAACGAAATGCGGCGCAGTAGTTTCGACTCGGTCTCGACACCGAGGAAGGCAGCAGCGGCGATCCGTTCGAACCGATTGCCGGCTGGCGCGGTTACCAGCGCATCCGCCGGCGTCTCGACGGGGCCTGCGCGAGGCGCTCCTGGCAATCCTGAATCGGAATGACGAAGGCGTGCGCGACTTGAGGCGCAACGTGCAGCGGATGGCCGCGGTACTGGACGACCTGACGCGTGCGCGCGTCACCCGCTTGGCCGACGCCGATTTCGCGGAGTACATCCGGCTGACCGTGCCCTACGCGGCCGCCGACCAGAAAGCCGTCGCGCCCCGGCCGGCTGGCCTGGTGGGCCGGCTGTTGCAGCGCGGGTTTCTGTTCGTGGTGGCGGCCATGCGTCTAAAGCTCGACCACCCGTCGATGCCACGAATCACGCTCCGGCTGAAGACGTTCTGGCTGCTCGCTCACCTGCACGGGCTCGCGCCGAAGGTGGACCGGGTCGATGTGTCGGCGCTGGCGCGGCCTCGCGTGGACGTGAATGCGCCCGACGTCCAGCCAATCGCCTATCACTACCTGCGAACGAGCCTGGAATCCCTCGGCGCCCACGAGCGCCCGGTGCTCGACGACATTGCCATCGCGGTGTCCTCGCTCAATGCCGCTTGCGCGCTGGCGGCGATGAACGGCAAGCCGGGTACCTTTGCCGAAGCGCTGATGGAGTTAGTGGACCTGTCGCACGCCGGCGAGCGCGGGTTCCTCGGACGAGTCGTGGGCCGGCTGGCCGGCGGTACCGAAGCGCTATACACTTTCGCTGACGCAGGTCAGTAGGCATGTATCGAATCCTGGAGGGCTGCCACCGCTGCGGCCATTTTCCCGTCAACGGGTCACACACGCGCGGACCGGTGGAATGGCTGCGTCGCCGGCTGACCAAGAAGCGGTTGTTCCGCTGTCCGGCGTGCCAGTGGCGCGGGTGGGCCAACCAGAGTTGGGATCGCCGTCAGCGGACCGACGCGCGCGGCGCGCGGCTCGGCCGCCGGTCCGACGATCCCAAGGCGAGCCCTCCCCCCTAAGTCCACTCCACCGGCTGAGCGGCAAGGCCTGGGGCGCGCGCGTCGAGGATCAGGCTGAGCAGCAGAGCCGAGAAGGCGGCATTTCGCATCGGCAGAGTATACGTGCCGGACCCCGGTCTTGAGCTACACTGCCCCCGCCGGAGGGGATTCCATGCAGAGACGTTTGACTTATTGCTTGCTGGCTGCCGTCATCGCGGGCAGTGGCGCTATCGCGGCCCAGACCAAGGCCACCGCCACCAACGTGGCGACCATTCCGCACGAAGCGGTACCCAACTTTTTCAAGAACCCGCCGGGGATCTACACCGGCGAGAACATGGGCATCGCCACCAACTCGAAGGGCAACATCTTCATCTATCACCGCGCCAACGAGACGCGGCTGTTCGAGTACACGCCGCAAGGCGCCTTCGTTCGCGAGATTGGCCGCGGCAACTACGGCTTCTCGTTCGCACATTCGGTGCGCGTGGATGCGCAGGACAACATCTGGGCGGTCGATGAAGGCACCGACATGCTCGTCAAGTTCAACCCCGAGGGCAAGGTGCTGTTGACCATCGGCCGGCGCGAGGACCCGGTGGCCAGCCTTGCCAACATGCCGGGCAACGGCCGGTACCACGGCCGCAACGAGAAGTACCGGTTCGGCCGGCAGACCGACGTCGCCTTCGATCAACAGGGCAACATCTTCGTCGCCGACGGTTACTTCGACGGCCGCGTGGTGAAGTACGACAAGAACGGCCGGTTCGTGAAGGCCGTGGGCACGCGCGGCAACGCCAACCTCCAGTTCAACACGCCGCACTCGATTGCCACCGACTTCCAGGGCAATGTCTACGTCGGCGATCGCGGCAACGCGCGCGTGCAGGTGCTCGACAACGACTTGAACTGGAAAGCCAACTACCCCAACGTCGGCAACCCCTGGGCGGTGTGCGTTTCGGGAGGACCGGGTCCAAAGAACCCCGGCAAGCAGTATCTCTATGTCTCGAACTCCTGGCAGGACAGCGCGCCGGCCGCCGGCGCCGAGTTCACCGGCGAGGTCTACAAGATGGAGCTCGACGGCACCATCATCGGCAAGTTCGGCCGCGCCGGTAAAGCAGTGGGCGAGTTCTCGACCATCCACCAGATGGATTGCCGGGATCCCGACGTGATCTACACCGCCGAGATCAACAACTGGCGATCGCAGAAGATCCTGCTCAAGCCCCAGCAAATGAAAGCGACGAGCCAGCCATGAAGGGGGCCAGCATCATGAATCGCACCTTGCGCACGTTCGGCACTGTAGGCACCCTAGGCACCTTGCTCTTGGGCGGCTCGCTCGTCGCCCAATCGATTCCGGACCTCGCGTTCACGACCAGCGATTTCCTCAAGACCCCCAACGACGTCTATGTCGGTGAAGTCGGCGGCGTCGGCGCCAACTCCAAGGGCCAGGTCTTCGTCTACCACCGCGCCGGCCATCCGTACGCCACGCTCGGCGACAACCGCACGTTCTATCGCGGCGGCTCGCGCCTGTTCCAGTTCGATGCCAACGGCAAGTACCTGCGCGAGTTTGGCCAGGACGTCTACGGCTTCAACGCCGCCATCGGCCTGCGGATCGATCCGCAAGACAACGTCTGGACGATCGACGAGGGCGCCAACCAGGTGGTGAAGTTCGACACCGAGGGACGGGTGGCGCTCGTCCTCGGTCGCAAGCCCGAGACGATTTCCGTGCGGCCCGGTCAGCCGCCACCGGCGGGTGCGCCGGCGACGGGTGCACCGGCTGCTGCAGGGGCGCCAGGCGCAGGCGGACCTCCTCCGGCTGCAGCTGGCCCCGCGGGTGGGTTCGGCGGCGGTCAAGCCGGGCGCGCCCCTGGTTCCGGCACGCCGGGCTCGAGCTTCAGCCGTCCCACCGACGTGGCGTGGGATCGTGCCGGCAACATTTATGTGGCCGACGGCACCGGCACCAACAACCGCATTGCCAAGTTCGACAAGGACGGCCGGTTCCTCGCGCACTGGGGATCCACGGGCAAGGGCCCCGGACAGTTCGCGGGCGTGAAGGCGCTGGCCATCGACGCCCAGGGCAACGTCTACGCGGCCGATCGCGGCAACCAGCGCATCCAGGTGTTCGGGGCCGACGGCACGTTCAAGTCCGAGTTCGGCGGCGTCGGCACGCCGATCGCCATGTGCATCACCCGCGGCACCACGCAGCACCTCTTCGTATCACACGCCGGCGACGACGACGGCATGGAGGATGCGGCGATCTACAAGGTGCAGTTGGATGGAAAGGTCGTCGGCAAGTTCGGCGCGGCCGGCAAAGTGTTGAAGGAGTTTGGCCTGGCCAATTCCCTCGATTGCCGCAGCGACACCGAACTGCTGGTGGGAGAACGCACCAACTGGCGCGTGCAGAAGGTTACTTTGAAATAACTTCCAGGTTCGCCTGGATCGCTGCAAAGAAGACGTCGGCCATGCGCTTGTACCCGGCTTCGGTGGGGTGCAGGCCATCGACCCCGATCAGGGCATTGGCCTCCGGCAGCAGAATGTCGTAGAGGTTGACGAGGACGACGCCTTCCGCCGCGGCGATCGCCTTGATCTTCGCATTCACTTCCTCGACGACGACGGCGTTCGGCGAGTTGCGGCCGCCAGGCTTGAACACCATCAAGGTTGACAGGAACACCTGGGCGCCAGCTTGCTTGCCTTGCCTGGTCATCTCGAGCAGCGAATTGGCGGGTAGATCACTGTTCCCAAATGCCAGGTCGTTGGTGCCGTGCAGCAACAGGACGACTTCCGGCCGCTCTGCGGCCAGCGACCCTGGCAATCGCACCACGCCGTCGAACGAGTATTCGCCCGGCCTGCCGGCATTGACCACGGACACGGTCGCCGCCTGCCCCGCATAACGCGACTGCAGCATCGACACGAGCTGCGTCGGGTACGACGCCGACGGCACCAGGATCATTGGGAGGTTGGGTGGATTGAAAACGCCGGCGCCTGGGAGATCAGGCCGCAGGCCGACCGGCACGGTCACCTCGCCGGCGGTCAAGCTATCGCCAAACGCGAGGAACCGCGTGCGCGACAGCGTCGGTGAGGTTGACGGGCCGGTCGGGGTGGACCCGCCGCACGCGGTCAGTACCGCGCAACAACAGGCCACCCACAACCACGGCTGTCTCATGACTAGTAGCGGTAGTGCGCCGACTTGTAGGGGCCTTCAACCGCGACCCCGATGTAGTCGGCCTGTTCCTTGCTCAGCGTCGTGAGCTTCACGCCCAACTTGCCGAGGTGCAGGCGCGCCACTTCTTCATCCAGCTTCTTCGGCAGGATGTAAACGCGGTTGGCGTCGTAGTTGGTACCCGACAGCGTCGGCTTGCCGTTCATGCTGAGGTGCAGGTCGATCTGCGCCAGCACCTGGTTCGTGAATGACGACGACATCACGAACGAGGGGTGGCCAGTGGCGCAACCGAGGTTCAGCAGGCGGCCTTCGGCCAGCACCAGGATGCTGTGCTCGGGACGCTTGCCCTCCGCCGGGAAGATCCACTCGTCGTACTGCGGCTTGATCTGCACGCGCTTGGCGCCGCCCTTGGCGAGACCGGCCATGTCGATCTCGTTGTCGAAGTGGCCGATGTTGCCGACGATGGCCTTGTCCTTCATGCGCTTCATCAGGTCCACGGTCAGGATGTTCTTGTTGCCGGTCGCCGTGATGAAGATGTCGGCGGTTTCGACGACGTCATCGATCGTCGTGACCTGGTAGCCTTCCATCGCCGCCTGCAGCGCGCAGATCGGATCGATTTCGGTCACGATCACGCGGCAGCCCTGGCCCTTGAGCGCCTGGGCGCAGCCCTTGCCGACGTCGCCGTAGCCGAACACCACCGCGACCTTCGCCGACAACATCACGTCGCTGGCGCGGTTGAGGCCGTCGATCAGCGAGTGGCGGCAACCGTAGAGGTTGTCGAACTTGCTCTTGGTCGCCGAGTCGTTGACGTTGATGGCCGGGAACAGCAGCGTGTTGGCCGCGGTCATCTCATACAGGCGGTGCACGCCGGTGGTGGTCTCTTCGCTCACGCCCTTGATGCCGAGGGCGATCTTCGACCACACGCCCGGATGGGCCTTCAGTTCCTTGGTGAGCGTCTCGAGAATAACGCCCCACTCTTCGGGATCCTGGTCGGGGTTGAACGCCGGGATCTTGCCGGCCTTCTCGTACTCGAGCGCCTTGTGCACGAACAGGGTCGCGTCGCCGCCGTCGTCCAGGATCATGGTCGGGCCGCTGCCATCGGGCCACACCAGGGCCTCGACCGTGCACCACCAGTATTCGGGGAGCGTCTCGCCCTTCCACGCGAACACCGGCGTGCCTCGCGGGTTGGCCACGGTGCCGCCCGACTCGGGACGGCCGACGGCCACCGCGGCCGCGGCGCTGTCCTGGGTCGAGAAGATGTTGCAGCTTACCCAGCGCACGTCGGCGCCAAGGGCAGTCAGCGTTTCGATCAGCACCGCGGTCTGCACGGTCATGTGCAGCGAGCCCATGATCCTGGCGCCGGCGAGCGGCGTCTGGCCGGCGTAGCGCGTGCGCAGCGCCATCAGCCCGGGCATTTCGTGCTCGGCGAGGCGAATTTCGTTACGGCCAAACTCGGCCAGGCCAAGGTCACGGACCTTGAAGGGTTCGCGGCCGGCCTTCTTCGCCAGATCAAACGCGTGCATCTCGTTCACTGCTGTTGCCATACTTCTGTCTCCTGTTTACGTTCGTTCTTCGTTCTTCGTCATTCGTGCTTCGAAATTCTCTTCGCCGTTGCGACAAACAAACTCGGGCCCTTGACGTCGGCTTCGGTGGGAAGGGGCGTGACCACCGGCTTCTCGAAGCCGGCGGCTTCGAAGTGCTTCTTCATGGCCTTCTCCGAGAAGCCAAGCCAGACGTGGCCCATCTGCTGCTGGTACTCCTGCCGGTCATGCGGCAGCATGTCGACAATCAGCACGCGGCCGCCGGGCTTCAGCACGCGGTGGACCTCGCTGAGCGCGCGGATCGGCTCCGGCACATGGTGCAGCACCAGCGCCAGGATGGCGACGTCCAGTTGGGCATCGTCAATCGGCAGGGCTTCCATGTCGCCGCGGCGCACATCGACATGCGTCGCCCCCTTCAAGCGCTTGCGGGCGGCCTGCACCATGTCGGTGGAGCCGTCGACGGCGATCACCTTGGCCACGTGCGGCGAGAGGAGCTCGCTCACCTGGCCGGTGCCGCAGCCAAGGTCGCCCACCGTGAGGCTGGCGTCGATCAACGCCAGCAACGCGTGGAGATGGAACCGATCGCCGAACAACTCGGCCCGCAGGTGGTCCCACTGCCCCGAGGCGGACGCGAAGAAGGCCTCCGACTTCGAGCGGCGGCGCGACAGCACGCTTTTCAGGCGCCGCTCGTCCTGGTCGGCGCCGTTGGTCGATGAGACCTGTTCGCGAATCAGCGGCCAAAGCCGCTGCGCGCCCGAGTCCAGGCCGTCCAAGGTCATGCCATAAAAACGGCTGGTGCCGTCGCGGCGCGACACCACCCACCCATCGTCGGCCAGCGTCTTCAGGTGGCGACTGACGGTGGACTGGGGCAACTGAAGCACCGAGCAGATCTCGTTGACCGTCAGCTCGTGCCGTTCGAGGGGCAAGAGCATCCGGCAGCGGATCGGGTCGGCCAGCGCGGCCATATGGTCAAGAATCTGGGTCATCAATCCTTCAATCCGGATGAACGAGATAATACATGAACTTGGAGGCGGGTGCAACTGGTGCGACTGGTGCAGCGGGTGCGACTGGTGCAACGGGGGCGGCTGGTGCAACGGGGGCGGCGGGGGCGGCGGGGGCCGATGGCAGTTTGTGCCAGGGCAAGTCGCTCAACGTATTGCAGAAACTTCGACGCTGGCGGCGACAGGAATCAGATTCTCGGGTGAACTCGGCACTTTACCTGCTGGCCTGATCGTTGCGATGGCCTTGGGGATGAAAGGTATCTACCGGTTTGAAGACCTAGTGGCGTGGAAGCTCGCGTGGGCCCTCAAGTTACACGTCGATGCAATCTGTAACCGTCCGCAGGTCCGAGCTGATTTCAAGTTCCACGATCAACTTCGAGACGCGGCCGCATCGGGACCACGGAATCTGGCTGAGGGTTTCGGGCGCCACTACCACCCAGAATTCGCTCGCTTTGCGAGGATTGCCAAGGCCTCTGAGCTAGAGGTTCTCAACCACCTGATGGACGCCCACACCCGCGGCTATATCACGGCCCTAGAGTTTGACGAGGCCGACCATGCAGTGCGACGCGCGTTGAAGGTCGTCAACGGGTTGATTACTTACCTGGAATCTACGCCAAGATTCGGCCGATAGCACACCCGCTGCACCCGCTGCACCCGCTGCACCCGCTGCACCCGCCGCACCCGCTCATCCCTACAACCTTTTGGTCGGTTCGCCCGTCTATGTGCTTTGAGAGTATAGTCTCAAAGCACTCATGGACAAATTCAGGCCCGACACCTTCCTTCCGCTGACGCCGGTGGCGTTCGAGATTCTGCTCGCCCTGGCCGATGGCGAGCGGCACGGCTACAGCATCCTGCAGGAAGTGGAATCACGCTCCGGTGGCGCGGTGTCGCTGCACGCCGGAACTCTCTATCGCGCCCTGGCGCGGCTGCTCGAAAGCGATCTGATCGAAGAGTTGGACGAGTCGCCCGACCCATCGAGTGCGGACGAGCGGCGCCGCTACTACCGCTTGAATGGACGGGGCATCGCCGTGGCACGTGCTGAAGCGAGCCGCCTCGAAGGCCAAGTGTCGGCCGCGCGCACCCGCCGGTTGCTGAAAGGCGTCCGGCCGTGATTGCCCCACGCCGCTCGCCGGTCGCGGAGTTCTTCTTCAGTCTGGCGCTGCTCGGCTACCCGCGCGCCTTCCGCCGCCGCTTCGGCGCCGAAATGCGCGACGACTTTCGCCGCACCCATCTCGGCACCTTAGGCACCGTACGCACCCTCGGCACCCTCGTCGTGAATGGCGTTAGGGAACGTGGGTCCGCCATTGCGCGTTGGACGATGTTCCCAAACGCGACTCCGCATCTCTACGAACCCGCCGGGAGACACTTCATGCTCTGGGATACCCTTCGCGCCGACATCCGTCACACCCTCCGGCTGGCTATCAAGACCCCGGTGTTCAGCGCGCTGACGGTGCTGGCGCTGGCCCTCGGCATTGGCGCCACCAGCGCGATTTTTGCGGTGGTCAACGGCGTGCTGCTGCAGGCGCTGCCCTATCGCGATGACGACCGGCTGGTGAACCTGTGGAGCCACAACATCAGCGAAGATCGGCCGCGCAATCCGCTGTCGCCGGCCAACTTCCTCGACTACCAAAGGCTGAACACGACACTCGACGGCCTCGAGGGCTACTTCACGTTCGTGACGCCGACGCAGCTCGTCACCGACAGCGGCACCGAAGTCGCTTACTCGGTCTTCGTCACGTCGAACATGTTCAACATGCTCGGGCGCACCGCCGCGATGGGCCGCACCTTCACGATCGGCGAGGAATCCGGCGTGGTCGTGCTCAGCGACGGCTACTGGCGCCGCCGCTTCGGCGGCGACCCAAACATCGTCGGCCAGGCACTGTCGGTCTCGGGCCAGTCGCTGGAAGTGCTCGGGGTGATGCCGCCTGACTTCGTCTTCCCCTACAGCGGCATGCTCGGCCCCAGTGGCTTCACGCGCGTGACTGGCGTGGACATGTGGCTGCCGATTGCTTTCTCTGGCCCGATGGCTGTCAACAACCGCATGCTCGGCAATTCAGGGCAAATCGTGCGCCACGTGCACTGGTTCGGCGCCATCGGGCGCTTGAAGGCCGGCGTCTCTGAGCAACAGGCCGCGGCCGACGCGCGCACCATCGCCTCGCAGCTTGAACAGACCTATCCCGACACCAACAAGGGCTGGAGCGCCACGGTCGTGTCGACGATCGATCAGTCCGTCGGTACGATCCGTCCGGCCCTGATGATCCTGCTGGCCGGCATTGGTTTCGTGCTGGTGATGGCGTCGGTCAACGTGGCCAATCTTCTGCTCGCGCGCAGCATCGCCCGCGAGAAAGAGCTCGCGACGCGCGCCGCCCTCGGCGCCGGCCGCGCCCGCATTGCGCGGCAGCTGCTCACCGAGAGTGCGCTGTTCGCGCTCGCCGGCGGCCTGGCCGGAATGGTGGTGATGTGGTGGACGGTTCGTGGCCTGATCGCGATGGCACCAGCGGACCTTCCGCGCATGAACGAAGTCAGCGTCAACTGGCAAGTGCTGCTCGCGGCCGGCCTGACGACCATGCTGACCGGCATTTTGGTCGGCGTGCTGCCGGCCTTGAGCTCGGCCGGCGTCAATCCGCAGGCCAGCCTGCAGGACTCCAGCCGCGGCACCGTGGGCGGCGCGCTGCGCCGCCGCACCCGTGCCGGGCTGGTGGTCGCTGAAGTCGCGCTCGCCGTGGCCATCACCACCGGTGCCGGACTGCTGCTCCGCAGCTTTGTGTCGGTGACGAATGTGAACCCGGGCTTTGAGACCGCGCAACTGCTGACCTGGCAGATGAACCTGCCACAGCGCCTGACATCCAGCGTCGATCGCCTCGCCTTCTACCGTGACTTCTTCGCCCGCATGGAGGCGCTGCCCGGCGTGGTGTCAGTCGGCGGAACCACGCGGGTTCCGCTCGGCAGCACGTCAGTTACGACTTCGATTGAAATCGATGGACGGCCGGTGCCGAACGCCGAATTGCCGGAGGTGCAGTTCCGCCGCGCCATGCACAACTACTTCGGAGCCATGGGTATTCCGATTCGCCGTGGGCGCGACTTCGACCCGCAAGACACGGCCACCGCGCCACCGGTCGCGGTGATCAACGAGACCATGGCCAAACGCCTGTTTCCGAACCAGGACGCCCTCGGCCAGCGCGTGAGAACGGGCGCCAACGCCTCCGGCCCCTGGATCACCATTGTCGGGGTGATCGGCGACGTCCGGCACGGGGGCCTCGAGGAAGCGCCGCAACCCGAGCTGTACATCAGCTATCTCCAGGGGCCTCCGGTGTCGCCGTTCATCGTCGTGCGGACGATCGGCGATCCGGCCGCACTCGCCGAAACGGTCCGCGCCGAAGCGCGCCTGATCGACAAGAACCTGCCGCTCTACGACATCCGCACCATGTCGACGCTCCGCTCAGAGGCCGTGGCCACCCGCCGGTTCATCCTGTTGATTGTGGGAGCGTTCGGCGCCCTGGCGCTCGGCCTCGCCGCCATTGGCGTCTACGGTGTGATGTCGTTGATCGTCAGCGAGCGCACGCGCGAAGTCGGTGTGCGCCTCGCGCTCGGCGCGCAACCGGCGGCGTTGCTGCGCATGATTGTCGGCCAGGCGGCGAAGCTGGCCGGCATCGGCGTCGCGATTGGCCTGGCCGTGTCGTTGCCACTGGCCCCGCTACTGGACAGCCAGCTGTACGGCATCGAGTCGTTCGATCCGGCAACCTTCGTTCTCGTGCCGGCCATCCTCTTGCTGATTGCGGCACTTGCGGCGCTCGTGCCGGCCCGCCGCGCGATGCGGATCGATCCGCTGGCTGCGCTGCGGATCGACTAGGGCTCGGCGCTCCGCGCCTTGTAGGGCTCGCGGCTACGCCGCTCGTAGGGGTCGGCGCCTCCGGCGCCTCCTGGGGATTCCCCTACGAACGAAGTGAGC
>JBBQSP010000003.1:0-96865 GCA_038213735.1 Vicinamibacterales bacterium
CGTCAGATCCTTCGACGGGCTCAGAATCGCCCCGAGCGGAGTCGAGGGGCGACAAGGCGCCGCTGCCCGCGCGGCGCTCGCTCGAACATAAGCAGATAGCCCTCCAGAGCGCGCTCCACGTCCTGGCCTCAGGCTCGGAGCTCGACCGCCCGGATACCCCTGACGAAGTCGTGACCGCGGTCCGGCGGCTGCCTGCGGTCGAGGCGGCCTACGCGCCGTTTCCCGCGGACATCGACCCGCGGCTGCGCGCGGCGTTCGAGGCGCGTGGCGTGCAGCAGCTCTATACGCACCAGGCCGAGGCGTTCGACCTCGTCTCGCAAGGCAAGCAGGTGGTGGTCACCACGCCGACCGCCTCGGGCAAGACCCTCTGCTACAACCTGCCGGTCCTCGATCGCATCCTGAAAAATCCGGCCACGCGCGCGCTGTACCTGTTCCCGACCAAGGCGCTCGCGCAGGACCAGATGGCGGAGCTGCACGAGTTGGTTGGCGCCATTGGCAATGTGACCGGCGAAGAGGGCGGCCGCGGGAGTGGCCAAGAAAAGATCGGCGTGCACACCTACGAAGGCGACACGCCGCAGGATGCGCGCCGCACCATCCGCACCAAGGCCCACATCGTCCTCAGCAATCCCGACATGGTGCACTCGGGAATCCTTCCGCACCATCCGCGCTGGGCCAAGCTGTTCGAGAACCTCCAGTTCATCGTCATCGATGAACTGCATGCGTATCGAGGCGTCTTCGGCAGCCACCTGGCCAACGTGCTGCGCCGCCTGCAGCGCATTTGCCGGCACTACGGCTCGAATCCCCAGTTCATCTGCTCGTCCGCGACCATTGCCAATCCGTCGGAGCTGGCGGAAGGGCTCGCGGAGCGGCCGTTCTCGCTGGTCAGCCAGAGCGGTGCACCGCGGGGCGAAAAGTTCTTCGTGTTCGTCAATCCGCCAGTGGTCAATCGCGAGCTGGGCATCCGGCGGTCGTATGTGGCCGAATCGCGGCGGGTGGCCGGCGAGTTCTTGCGGCGCAATCTCCAGGTCATCGTCTTCGCGCAGAGCCGGCTCACCACCGAGATCCTGACGACCTACCTGAAGGAAGACTTCGAAGACGTGCCGGGCATGCCCGAGCGCATTCGCGGCTACCGCGGCGGCTACCTGCCGCTGCGCCGCCGCGAGATTGAGAAGGGGCTGCGCGCCGGCCAGGTGCGCGGCGTCGTTTCCACCAACGCGCTCGAACTGGGCATCGACATCGGCGCCCTCGATGTCTGCGTGATGGCCGGCTATCCGGGGACGATTGCCTCGACCTGGCAGCGCGCCGGGCGTGCCGGCCGGCGCACGGGGCAGTCGGCCGCGGTCATGGTGTCGTCGAGCGCGCCGATCGATCAGTTCGTGGTGCGGCATCCGTCGTACTTCTTCGACGCCTCGCCCGAGCACGCGCTGGTCAATCCCGACAACCTGCACATCCTGGTCGATCACGTGAAGTGCGCCGCGTTCGAGTTGCCGTTCACCACCGAAGAATCGTACGGCCAGGTGAACGTGCAGGAGGTGCTCGGCGTGCTCCAGGAGTCGGGCCTCGTGCACCGCTCGGGCCACGACGAGGCGGCGGGGCAGTGGCACTGGACGAGCGAGTCGTACCCGGCCAACGCGGTGAGCCTGCGGTCGATTTCGTCGGACAACTTCGTGATCACCGATCACACCAGCGGCGCGAAGGTGATCGGCGAAACCGATTTCACCAGCGCGCTGTCGACGCTGCATCCCAAGGCCATCTACATGGTCGAGGGCAAGATCTTCCAGGTCGAAGAGCTCGATTTCGTCGGCCGCAAGGCGCACGTCAAGGAAGTGGACTGCGACTACTACACCACCGCGATCACCTATACCAAGGTGACCATCCTCGATCGCTTCGCGACCGACGCGCCCAGCATCGCGCTGCACGGCGAGGTGCACGTGGTGTCTCGCGTCGTCGGGTTCAAGAAGATCAAGTTTCACACCAACGAGAACGTCGGTTCGGGCGAACTCGACCTGCCTGAACAGCAGATGCACACCACCTCGTACTGGCTCGAAATCCCGCTGGCGGTGATGAACACGCTGCCGTACGCCACCGATGATCGCCGGGACGGTGTCGTCGGACTGGCGTTCGCGATAAAGCAGGTGGCGCAGTTGCTGCTGATGTGCGACGCGCGCGATGTCGGCCTGTCGGTCAACGCCGGCGAGACCGACGGAGACTTGTCCCGCCGGAGCTCCGATGGCGCAGTGGGAGCGAAGGCGGACGATACCCCGAGAATCTTCATTTACGACGCCTATCCTGGCGGCATCGGGTTCAGTGCGCCGCTGTGGGGCATGCAGCAGGACTTGCTCTCGAGAACCAGCGCGCTGATTGCCGGTTGCGATTGCGAAACGGGCTGCCCAATGTGTGTCGGTCCGGTCGGCGAAACCGGGCCGCTGGCCAAGACGGTGGCGCTCAGGCTGCTCGAGCATTTGCTACACGGTGCGGCCGGGACTGAAGTCCCGGCCCTCCGTACTGAAGACGTGCCGTTCTAAACATGTCGAACATCACCGATCGGCTTCGCGGAATCGTGCAGGGCGCCAGGCCTGCCGCCGTGCCCGTTGTCGCGCCGGAGCTCACAAGTACGGAGAGCCGGGACTTTAGTCCCGGCCATGCCAACGTTGATTCGGCGCGGGCCGCCGCTGTCCTTGGCGGCGCCGTCGTGGAACGCGCTGAAGGTGCCGTGATCGTCGTCGATCGGGAGTATCGCGCCAACGATCGGCATGGTCACTGCCGCATCGGCGATGTCGTCGATACCCTCAACGAAGAGCAAGACGCGTTGACCACCCTGACGCGGGCCTGGTCCACCGGCGCGCTTCCTTCGCCATTGCTGTTCCTCGACCTCGAAACCACCGGGCTGTTCACCGGCGCCGGGACGCAGGCGTTCCTGGTCGGCTGCGCGGCGATCGATGGCGACTCGATTCGCGTCCGGCAGTTCCTGATGCCCGGCTTCGAGCACGAACGCGCCGTGCTCGCGGAACTCACGGCGTGGGCCGCCGAACATGGTGCGCTCGTGACCTACAACGGCAAGACCTTTGACGTTCCGTTGATTGAGACACGGTTCCTGTTTCATCGCCTGCCGTTCCCGCTCGCGGCGACACCGCACCTCGATGTGCTGCACGCCGCGCGGCGGCTGTGGCGCGGCCGCCCCGTCACTGCGGGCCCGGATCCGGATGAGAGCAGTTGTTCGCTGTCCGTGCTCGAGAAACACCTGGCTGGTCTGCACCGCGTTGGCGACGTACCCGGATTCGAGATTCCGTCTCGGTATTTCCAGTTCGTCCGCGACGGCGATGCCCGGCCGCTCGAAGCCGTGCTCGAGCACAACCGGCTCGACCTGATCTCGCTGGCGGCAGTGATGGCGCGGGCGTTGACGCTCGTCAGCCGCGGCCCACTCGAGTCGTCCAACCCACACGAGTGCTTTGGCCTGGCCCGGCTCTACGAGCGCGCCGCGGCACTTGAGAACGCCGAAGGCGCGCTGCTCAGGAGCATCGACCTGGCGAAACGAATTGGCACCGAGCCGGAGGTGCATGCCGATGCGCTCCGGCGGCTGGCGTGGATTCGGCGGCGCAGTGGCCGGGTGCACGAGGCGGCCGACACGTGGCGGGAACTGGCATCGTTGCCGCGCTGCGCGGCGGCCATGCGGCGGGAGGCCAAGGAAGCCCTGGCGATCTATCACGAGCATCGCTCGCGCGACCTCGGGACGGCGCGGTCACTGGTGCTGGATGTGCTCAAGGACGACCCGATGGGCCGCCGTAAGGCCGAGGCGGAACACCGTCTGCAGCGGCTCGAGCGAAAAATTGCCGTACGTGAACAGGGCGGCCTCGTGGCCGCCCTGGACGAAACGCTGCAGACGGGCCCGTAAGCGTAAGCCCGCCCGCGTGTTACTTGGTGACCCTAGGAGGGCTTCTTAGCCGTCTTGGCCTTGGTGTCCTTGACTGCCTTGGCGGCGGTCTTCGCCTTCTCGACCGTCTGCGCACCGAACTTCTTGGTGAAGCGCGTGATGCGGCCTTCGGTATCGAGCAGCTTCTGGCGGCCCGTGAAGAAGGGGTGGCAGCTCGAGCAGACGTCCAAGTGGAGGTCCTTGCTCGTCGACTTAGTCATCCACTTCGCGCCACACGCGCAATGGGCTTCGACCACTTGGTAATCGGGGTGAATATTCGGCTTCATCGGTCAGCGTCCTTCTGCTGGATCCGGAGCGGTAGGCTCACTTTCCAGCGCGCTTGGGAAACTCCGATTCTACCACGCCGGCTAGAACTTTGGAATTTGCTGGGTAAAACAGTGAATCGCGCCCAAACCCCAGATGAGGGCCCGGCAATCCACGCCGATTACCTTGCGGCTGGGCAGGTGCTTCTGGAGCACGGCAATGGCTTTCCGGTCCCGCTCCGGTTGCCCAAAGGTGGGCACCAGCAGCGCGGCAGTGGTCCGGCGGCCCGCGAAATAGAAGTTCACATAGGTGGCGGGCACCCGTTGTCCCTCGTAGGCCAGGGGCTTTGGCATGGGCAGTTCGACGATGGTGAAGGGCCGGCCGTCCTGGTCGCGCGCCTTGTCGAGCGCGCGCCGGGCCTTCTGCAGGATCGCGTAGTTGGGATCGCGGTGGTCCGTCTCGATGCCGATCGCGATTGTGCGTTGGTCCACGAAGCGCGCGAGGTCGTCGATGTGACCGTCGGTGTCGTCGCCCTCAATGCCTTCGCCCAGCCAGACCACGTGCTTCTGGCCGTAGTAATTGCGGAGGTATCGCTCGATCCGCGTTTTCGACAGCGCCCTGTTCCGGTTCTTGTTCAGCAGGCACGACGTCGTGGTCATCACCGTGCCGGCGCCATTGAAGTCGACCGCGCCGCCTTCCATGACGATGCCCGGATAGAACACCGGCAGCTTCAGCGCTTCGGCAATCCGCGTCGGCACCGCATCGTCGGCATCCCACGGCGGATACTTGCCGCCCCACGCATTGAAGCCCCAGTCGACAATGGCCGCCTCGGTCTTGCCGCGGCGGGTGCGCAACACGACTGCGGGACCGTGATCGCGCGCCCACGCTTCGTTGGTGGCGATGTGATGAAAGAACACGCGCCGCAGCGGGATGCGCCGTGCCGTCAGGAACGCCCGGACGATCCGCTCGTAGTTGGCGTTGGGGACGTTGAGATGGACTTCTTCCAGGGTCACGAGGACCTTGATCAGTCCCGCGATGTCCTCGATCGCTTCGTGGTACTTCCCCGGAAAGGAAATACCTTCAGGGCGGGGCCAGGAAATCAGGGTGCCGCGATGCGGAAACCACTCGGGCGGGAAGGAGTACCCGTGGTCCGCCGGTGTCCCCGCCGGTGCGTAGGGTGCCTTGCGTGCCAAGGGTCAGTCGCTGAAACGCTTCGTGAGGTCGCCGTAGGCGTCGATGCGGCGATCGCGGAGGAACGGCCAGTGGGTGCGGCTGAACTCGACGTTGGCCAGGTCGCACGGCACGACCATCACGGTCTCCTTGTTGCTCGAGGCCCGCTCGACCACCTGCCCGTTGGGCGAGGCGACGAACGACTGGCCCCAAAACACCAGGCCGTCCCTGTCGACCTTCGCGCCGTTCTTGTCGGTGATGAACTCGTGGCCAATGCGGTTGGGGACGCACACGTAGCAGCCGTTGGCGACCGCGTGGCTGCGCTGAATCAGCTCCCACGAGTCGTGCTGCGCCACGCCGTATTGCTTCTTCTCGGAGGGGTGCCAGCCGATGGCGGTGGGGTAGAACAGGATTTCGGCTCCCTGCATGGCCGTGAGCCGGGCGCCTTCCGGGAACCACTGGTCCCAGCAGATCAGCACGCCGAGGGTGGCGACCTTGGTCTTCCAGGCGCGGAAGCCGGTGTCGCCGGGCGTGAAATAGAACTTCTCGTAGAACAGCGGGTCGTCGGGGATGTGCATCTTGCGATACACCCCCATCAGCGAGCCGTCGGCGTCGATGATCGCCGCGGTGTTGTGGTACACGCCGGCCGCGCGCCGCTCGAACAGCGACGCGACAATGACGGCGCGATATTTCTTGGCGAGCTTGCCGAACGCGTCGGTGGACGGTCCCGGAATGGTTTCCGCCAGCGCGAAGAAGCGGTGGTCCTCGACCTGGCAGAAATACGGCGAGCGGAACAGCTCCTGCGTGCAGACGATCTTGGCGCCTTTCTTGAGGGCGCGCTCGAGCAGGACCAGCTGCTTGGCAAGGTTCTTCTTGGGGTCGTCGCCGCACGCCATCTGCGTGAGGCCCACTTTCACCGTCGTCGACGCGGGCATGTCGCTATCTTACTTTCCTTGCTGCATTGCCGACAGGAACTCGGAATTGGTCTTGGTCTTGCTCATTTTCGAGAGCAGCAGTTCCATGGCTTCGACCGCCGACAGCGGCGTCAGCACCCGGCGCAGGACGTAGACGCGGGCCAGGTCCTCCTTCGACAGCAGGAGCTCTTCCTTGCGGGTGCCGCTCTTCTGGATGTCGATGGTCGGAAAGACGCGCCGGTCGGCGAGCTTGCGGTCGAGGTGCACTTCCATGTTGCCGGTGCCCTTGAACTCCTCGAAGATCACTTCATCCATGCGCGAGCCGGTATCGACCAGTGCGGTGGCGACGATGGTCAGCGAGCCGCCCTGCTCGATGTTGCGGGCGGCGCCGAAGAAGCGCTTCGGCCGTTGCAGGGCATTACTGTCGACGCCGCCCGACAGGACCTTGCCCGAGGTCGGGACAATGGTGTTGTAGGCGCGGGCGAGGCGGGTGATCGAATCGAGCAGGATGACGACGTCCTTCTTATGCTCGACCAGGCGCTTGGCTTTTTCGATCACCATCTCGGCGACCTGGACGTGGCGCTGGGCGGGCTCGTCGAAGGTTGACGACACCACTTCACCCTTCACCGAGCGCTGCATGTCGGTGACTTCTTCGGGCCGCTCGTCGATCAGCAACACGATCAGGTAGATCTCGGGGTGGTTGGTGGTGATGGCGTTGGCGATCGACTGCAGCAGCATGGTCTTGCCGGTGCGCGGCGGCGCGACGATCAGGCCGCGCTGGCCCTTGCCAAGCGGCGTCATCAGGTCCATCACGCGGGTCGACAGGTTCTCGGGGTCGGCCTCGAGGTGGATGTGTTCCTGCGGGTAGAGCGGCGTCAGGTTCTCGAAGAACACGCGCTCCTTGCCGCGCGCCGGCGGCTCGAAGTTGATGGCCTCGACCTTGATCAGCGCGAAGTAGCGTTCGCCTTCCTTCGGCGAGCGAATCTGCCCGGAGATGGTGTCGCCGGTGTGCAGGTCGAACTTGCGAATCTGGGAGGGGGAGACGTAGATGTCGTCGGGGCCGGCGAGGTAGTTGTAGTCGGGGGCCCGCAGGAAGCCGAAGCCGTCTGGCAGCACTTCGAGGACGCCTTCCGAGAAGATCAGCCCGGCCTTTTCGGCCCGCGCCCGGAGGATCTCGAAGATCAGCTCCTGCTTGCGCATGCCGGTCGCGCCTGGAATCTCCAGGTCCCTGGCGATCTTGGTCAGCGCCGTGACGCTCAGATCCTTCAGGGTGGACAGGTCGAGCGTCGTCGGTTCGTTGGCGGGGGTCGTCGGCGTTGCTACGGCCGCTTCAGCAGCCTGGCGATCAGCGTCCACAGTGCATCCAATCCTTCACCGGTCTCCGCCGACACGGGCGTGACCGGGCTTGAGTAAAGCCGTTCCAGTTCCGAGAGATGACGGTGCCGCTCGGCACGCGTCAGTTTGTCCAACTTCGTCGCGACCACATGGCGCTCGATGCCCATGCGGCTCAGCCAGGTCCAGGCAATGCGATCCGCGTCGAGCCCGGGGTGCCGGCTGTCAACCAGCGCGAGGACCCCGCAGAACCCTTCGACTTGCAACGCGGCGTTGCCACCGCCGCGCTGCTCGCTCAGGGCAGGCCCCGAACCCCCACCCTGGTAGTCCGGGTCTGCATGCCGGCTCATGAAGTACTCAGCCGCCAGCGCATCAAATTCCTGGCGGCTCTTCTCGCCGCCGCGCGCGTAGCCGTAGCCGGGGAGGTCCACCAGGTAAAACGGGGGCCTGCTCTCCACTGCGACCCGGTAAAAGTTCGCCAGGCGCGTCTTACCGGGAGCGGCGCTGGTCCGAGCCAGTTTCTGCCGGACCAATGCGTTGATCAGGGTCGACTTGCCGACGTTGGAGCGGCCCACCATGGCCAGCTCCGGGACGCCGTCGTGCGGGAACCCTGCTGTTCCCGCGGCACTGGTAACGAACTCGGAAACGACCTTCAAAAAATTAGTGCGTAATGGCGTCGGCCGACCCGTCGATGTCGGCATCGGGCGTCGGCGTCAGCGGCGTCAACGGGCCATCGAGCGCGACCTTGAGCACTTCATCCATGTGGCTGACCAGGTGGATGTTGAGCACGTCGAGCACGTTCTTCGGAATGTCGGCCAGGTCCTTCTCGTTGTCTTTCGGCACGAGAATGGTCTTCACGCCGGCGCGGTGCGCGGCCAGCAACTTCTCTTTGAGGCCGCCGATCGGCAACACCTTGCCGCGCAGGGTGATCTCGCCAGTCATCGCGACGTCGCGGCGAGCCGGGATGTGAGCCAACGCGGAAATCAGCGCGGTGGCCAGCGTGATGCCGGCTGAGGGACCGTCCTTCGGGATCGCACCCTCGGGAATGTGCACGTGCACGTCGACCTTGCGGTTGAAGTCCTTCTGGATGCCGAACTCTTCGGCGCGCGAGCGCACGTAGCTCATCGCCGCCTGCGCTGATTCCTGCATCACGTCACCGAGCTTGCCGGTGAGGATGAGGCGGCCGCGCCCTGGCATCAACGTGCACTCGGTGACCAGGATCTCGCCGCCGACTTCAGTCCACGCCAGCCCGGTGGCGACGCCGATCTCATTCGACTCCTCCGCCATGCTCGGGCGGAACCGTGGCACGCCGAGGTACTCGGTCACCTTCTCGGCGGTGATGGTCTCCGACGTGCTCGGGCCTTCGACGACGACCTTGCGCGCGACCTTCCGGCAAATCGAGTTGATCTCGCGCTCGAGGTTGCGGACGCCGGCCTCGCGCGTGTAGCGCTGGATCACGGTCTGCAGCGCTTCCTCGACGAAGGTGATGTTCTTCTCGGTGAGCCCCGAGCCTTCGACGGCCTTGCTGACCAGGAAGCGCTTGGCGATTTCGGTTTTTTCCTGCTCGGTATAGCCGGCCAGTTGCAGCACTTCCATGCGGTCGCGCAGCGCCTGCGGAATGGTGTGCAGCACGTTGGCGGTGCAGATGAACATCACGTGCGACAGGTCGTACTCGACGTCGAGGTAATGATCCGCGAAGGTGTTGTTCTGCTCGGGGTCGAGCACTTCGAGCAGCGCCGCCGAGGGGTCGCCGCGGAAGTCCATCGACATCTTGTCGATTTCGTCGAGCAGGAACACCGGGTTCATCGTCGTGGCCTTCTTCATCATCTGGATGATCTGGCCGGGGAAGGCGCCGATGTAGGTGCGGCGGTGGCCGCGAATCTCGGCCTCGTCGCGCACGCCGCCCAGGGACAGGCGCACGAACTTGCGGTTCATGGCGCGGGCAATCGACTTGGCCAGCGAGGTCTTGCCGACGCCCGGGGGGCCGACGAACGTCAGGATGGTGGCCTTGGGCTTCTTCACCAGGGCACGCACGGCGAGGAACTCGAGAATGCGGTCCTTGATCTTGTCGAGACCGTAATGATCCTCGTTGAGCACCACTTCGGCGTTCTTGAGGTCGCGGTTCTCCTTGGTCTTCTTGTGCCACGGCACCGCGATCAGCCAGTCGAGATAGTTGCGCGACACGGTGGCTTCGGCCGACATCGGCGGCATCGCTTCCAGGCGCTTCAGCTCCTGGACGGCCTTCTCCTCGACGTCCTTCGGCATCCGCGCCTGTTCGATCTTCTTCTTCAGGTCTTCCGCCTCGTTACCCTTGTCGTCCTTGCGGCCCAGTTCCTTCTGGATCGCCTTCATCTTCTCGTTGAGGTAGTACTCCTTCTGCGCCTTCTCCATCTGCTTCTTCACGCGCGACTGGATGCGGCGGTCGACCTGCAGCTTGTCGACTTCGGTTTCGAGAATACCGGCGATGCGGTTGAGGCGTTCGAGCGGGGAGAGGATCTCGAGGAGGTTCTGCTTCTCGTCGATGCCGACCAGCAGGTGCGCCGAGATGGTGTCGGCCAGCTTGCCCGGGTCGTCGACCCGCACCGCCGCGATCATCGCGTCGTAGTGCAGGTTGTTCGACAGCTTGACGTATTGCTCGAACAAGGTGACCACTTTGCTCATGGTCTGCTCGACGTCGCCGGCGGCGTCCTTCTGCCGCTGCAGCACCTTGACCACGACGCGGTAGAAGCCCTTGTCTTCTTTCCACTCGATCACGCGGGCGCGTTCGACGCCCTCGACCAGCACCTTGATGTTGCTGTCGGGCAGCTTCAGGCTCTGCACCACGTTGGCGACGCAGCCCATGGTGAAGATGTCTTCCGCCTTGGGGTCGTCGGTCGACGCGTCGTGCTGCGCCGCCAGGAAGATCCGCTTGTCCTTGCCGAGCGCGTGTTCGAGCGCGCGAATGGACGAGGGCCGCCCGATCACGAACGGCATCATCATGTGCGGAAAGACGACGACATCGCGGAGGGGGACGATCGGGAGGGTCTCGTAAACTTCGACCATATTGTTTGGGTTCTATCGGGAGTCGGGAGTCGGCAGTCGGGAAATCGTGACGCAGGCGTTTGGTATTCCGGTTCCCGGTTCCCGTCTCCCGGTTCCCGACATGCTACTTGCTAGCCGGCCTTCTCAACGACTTCCAGGCCGGTATTCTTGCTGACGACCATCTCACGAGTAATGACGACTTCACGGGCCTTCTTCTGGCCGGGCATCTGGTACATCAGGTCGAGCATCAGGTCTTCGATGATCATCCGCAGGCCGCGGGCGCCGATCTTCCGGGCCAGCGCCATCTCGGCGATCGCATCGAGCGAGTCATCGGTGAAGCGCAGCTTGACGTTCTCGTACTCGAACAGCTTCTGGTACTGGCGAGTGATGGCGTTACGCGGCTGGGTCAGGATCTGGACGAGCGCCGGACGGTCGAGCTCGTGCAGCGTGCCCATGACCGGGAGGCGGCCGACGAACTCGGGAATCAGCCCGAACTTGATCTGGTCCTGGGGCTCGGCCTGTTCGAGAATCGCGCCGACGTCGATGTTCTTGTTCGACTTGATCTCAGCCTTGAAGCCCAGTGTCTTCTTGCCGATGCGGCGCTCCACGACCTTGTCGAGGCCGACGAACGCGCCGCCGCAGATGAAAAGGATGTTGGTGGTGTCGATCTGGAAGAACTCCTGGTGCGGGTGTTTGCGCCCGCCCTGCGGCGGCACGTTGGCCACCGTGCCTTCCAGGATCTTCAACAGCGCCTGCTGCACGCCTTCGCCCGAGACGTCGCGGGTGATCGACGGGTTCTCGTCCTTGCGGCCGATCTTGTCGATCTCGTCGATGTAGACGATGCCTTGCTGGCACTTCTCGATGTCGCCGCCGGCGGCCTGCAGCAGCTTGAGGATGATGTTCTCGACGTCTTCGCCGACGTAGCCCGCTTCGGTAAGGGTGGTCGCGTCGACGATCGTGAACGGCACCGACAACAGCTTGGCCAGCGTCTGTGCGAGCAGCGTCTTGCCCGAGCCGGTCGGGCCGACCAGCAGGATGTTGCTCTTGGTCAGCTCGACGTCGTGGCGGCTGCGCGGCTGCTTCTGGATCTCGAGGCGCTTGTAGTGGTTGTAGACGGCAACCGCGAGCTTCTTCTTGGTCAGTTCCTGGCCGATCACATACTCGTCGAGGAACTTCTTGATCTCGGGGGGCGCCGGCAGGGACGTGCGGGTCCCGCGGTTATCGAACCGGTTGTCGTCGGCAATGATGTCGTTGCAGACCTCGACGCATTCATCGCAGATGAATACCGTCGGGCCGGCAATCAATTTCCGGACATCGTTCTGGTCTTTGTTGCAGAACGAGCAGCGCAAAATCTCACCGCCGTCGCCGCCCTTTTTTACCATGCCGATACCACTAGGTTACACCCGTTTCCGAATGACATCGTCAATAATTCCGTACTCTTTGCCCTGGTCCGCCGACATGATGTAGTCGCGTTCCGTGTCGTCCTGGATGCGCTTCATGTCCTGGCCCGTGTGGTGGACCAGAATCTCGTTGATTCGCGCACGCATGCGTATGATTTCCTTCGCCGCCAGGTCGATGTCGGTGGCCTGGCCGCCGAGCCCCGACATCCACGGCTGGTGGATCAGGATGCGCGAGTTGGGCAGCGAAAACCGCTTGCCCTTGGTCCCGGCCGCGAGCAGCACCGCCGCGATCGACGCCGCCTGGCCGATGCAGATCGTCTGCACGTCGGGACGGATGAACTGCATAGTGTCGTAAATTGCAAACCCGGCCGTAATCGACCCGCCCGGGCTGTTGAGATACAGCTGGATGTCCTTGTCCGGGTCTTCGGCTTCGAGAAACAGCATCTGGGCAATGGCCAGGTTGGCGACCCCGTCATCGATCGGCGTGCCGATGAAGATGATGTTGTCCTTGAGCAGGCGAGAAAAGATGTCGTAGGCGCGCTCGCCGCGGTTGGTCTGCTCGACCACCATCGGCACGAGCTGGTTCTGATAAACGCTCATAAGTGGGCTTCTCTACTGTTATCGGCCGAGACGCGGGGAAGTGCAATAGCCAACCACCCCATCATGATTTAGTGATTTTGGCCTTCGTAATCACCAGAGAAACGGCCTTTTCGCGGCGTAATCCGGCCGCTAACTGGCCCAGTTCGCCGTCCTTTTGCAGCCGCGCCTTGATGCTGGGCACAGTGTGGCCGGTCTGGTCGGCATAACGCTGCAGCTCTGCGTCGAGGTCTTCGTCGGTCACCGTCACGTGCTCGCGCTTCGCAATCTCGTCCAGCGCAATGGCCGAGCCGACCGCTTCGGCGGCCGGCGCGCGCTGGCCTTCGCGGAACGCGTTCCAGTCGATGTTCGCCTGGCGCGGGTCGATCCGCTGGTCCATCAGCCGCCGTGCGAAGTCTTCGAGGCGGCGGTCGATCTCGCGATCGACCAGCGTCGCCGGCAGGGCAAACGGCACGCGCGCCGCCAGTTGCTTCAGCAAGTCCTGGCGCAGCTGCCGCTCCGCGGCGTGCATCGCCTCGTGCTCGAGGTCGGCGCGCACGCGCGTCCGCAGCGCGTCGAGCGACTCGAACTCGCCCAGGTCCTTGGCCAGATCGTCGTCGAGCGGCGGCACCACGCGCTGCTTGATCTCTTTCAACGTCACCGTGTAATCCACCGAGCCGCCGGCCAGTTCCGCAATCGTGTAGTCGGCCGGGTAGGTGATGGTGAAGCTCTTGGTCGTGCCCGGCGTCAGGCCGAGCAGCTCGGCGTCGAAGCCCGGCGGGTTCGACGGCGCCCCGAGCTCGATCGACACCTGCTCGTGCTTCTCGTGCTCACCCTTCTTTCCGTCCTTGTCGGTGCCCTGGCGTTCCAGGCTGATGACGACCGTGTGGCCGGCTTCGACGGCGCCGGTCTCCACCGCCTCGAAACGCGCGGCGCGCTCGCGCAGCCGTTCGAGCGACTGGTTGACCACCTCATCGGCAATCGTTGCCGCCGGCTGTGTGGCCTCGATGGTTGCGAGGTCGCCCGGGTCGAACGCGGGCACGACGTCGAACGACGCCTTGAAGGTGAGCGGCTGGCCCTCTTCGAGCACGAGGTCCTTGATGTCGGGGGTCTCGATCGGCTCCACGCCGCGCTCGACCAGCGCTTCGCCGACCGCCTTGCTGATCAGGGTCTCGGCGACATCCTGCATGATCTCGCCCTTGAAGCGCTGGCGGACCACGGTGACGGGGACCTTGCCGGGACGAAAGCCGGGGATCTTCGCGGCGCGGCCAATGCGCGCGGCGGCGCGTCCGATGGCTTCGTCAACCACCGTGCTGGGGACTTCCACCGTGAGGTCACGGCGCGTTTCGTTCACGTCGACAATTTCTGATTTCATGATTTCGTGTGATGAGGGGCCCGTCGACTCGCTCCGCTCGCTCAGGGCACCATTCGCTTCGCCCTTCTGGCTTGCCATGAGCGAGGCCCGTAGGACCGAGTCGAATGGTGCGAAAGAAGGGACTCGAACCCTTACAGCCTTTCGGCCACCGGCTCCTAAGGCCGGCGCGTCTGCCAATTCCGCCACTTTCGCGCGCGGAGGATCCTACCGAGGTTAACACGGGACGGGCTGGATGTTCGACACCACGAGTTCGGCGACCGTCCCCCGGCGAAGGGCGTTGGAATTGACCGCCCGTCGGGCCGGAAACTGCCAGGTGCACAAGCCCGCGCGCCGGGCTTCGGCGTTGCCGTCATACAGCCGCGCGACCGAGGGGGCGGTGGAGTTGCTGAGCAGGACGTGCACGCCGCGGCGCGACAATTCAATCAGCACTTGTTGCAAGTGCGCCTGGTCGCCCTCGGTGAAGCCGCGCCCGGTGTATCCGCGAAAGTTGGCGGTCTTGCTCAGTGGCGCATATGGCGGATCGAAGTACGCAAAGTCGCCGGCCCGAGCGTCGTTCAACACGCCGTCAAACGGCGCGCGCTGCACCCGCACGTTCGGCCAGGCCAGCACGCTGGACACGTCTTCCAGGAGGAGGCGGTCGACGATCCGCGGGCGCTCGTAACGGCCGGGCGGGACGTTGTATTCCCCCGTGGAGTTGACGCGGAAGAGTCCGTTGTAGCCGGTGCGGTTCAAGTAGATCAGCATCGCCGCCAGGCCGGCGTCATAGCCGTCAAGGTGGCTGCCGCCGGCCCGCCACGCCGCGCGCTGCGGGTTGAACAGCGCATCGCGCACGTGCAGGTAGTGCGCGCGGCCGTCGCGAGCGTGACCCTCGGCCAGGCGCTCGAGCGCGGTCACGACCGCGGGCAATGCGTCGGCGACACGCGCGTAACAGCCGATCAGGTCGGCGTTGTCGTCGCTGAGTGTGATCGGCCGCCCCTCGAGGCGTCCCTGCGCAAGCAGGTCGAAGAACACGGCACCGCTGCCGACAAAAGGCTCGAAGTACGCGCGCGGGGCCGGCGGGTAATAGCGGCGCAGGACCGGCAGCAGTTGCCGCTTGCCGCCAACCCATTTCAAGAACGGGCGCAGGCCCCGGCGTTCCACTCCGACATATTAGTTGAGAGAGCGCGCGCGTGTCAGAACGACGAGTCAGCTTCGGCCCACCACCACAACGCCAGCGACATCGTCAGCACGACGGCGGCCATCGCCACCGTCTGGACCTGCGCCAACACGCGGCCGCCGAGTTCAGCGCGCGCCGCCTCGAGCACGACCTCGAGATCGACCGTCACGTCCAGGAACCCGAACGACCAGGCGAGACCGCCGAGACCGGAGAGTACCACCAGTACGCCCGCCGCTATCGCCAGGTTGAAGCCAAGATCGATAAACCGTTCGGCCTGCCATCGGTCGTTCTGCACGAGCGCCATCACGCCCGCGGTGAAGGTGGCCGGCGGCGCCGGCAGATCGCGGATCATCAGGAACCGCTCGATCTCGCGCGCCCGCTCGACGCGGGCCTGGCACACCTCGCAGCCGGCAAGGTGCGCCGCGGCCGGCGGGTCGAGATCCACCGAGCCTTCGGCCAGGCCTTCCATCAGCGGTTCGAGATGCTCGCAGTTCACGTCAGCGAAACTCCGTCTCGAGCAAGTGGCGCAGTTGCCGCTTGGCCCGGTGCAGGTGCGTTTTCACCGTGCCCATGGGCAAGTTCAAGGCCTCGGCCAGCTCGTCGTACTGCAGGCCTTTCAAGTAGTGCCCGTTGACCAGCACTTGGTACTGGATGGGCAGCCGCTCTATCGCCTTGCCGAGGCGATCCTTCAGCGCCAGGTCGGCGAACGCCCGGTCGTGCGTTGCCGGCCGCTGCCGCGGCTCGGTTTCGCCGGGCTTGATCTCGTCGAGCGACGCCGTCGCCAGGTCGGGCCGCTCCTGCGACAACACGTTCACCGTGATCCGGTAGATCCATGTCGATAACCGCGCGTCACCGCGAAAATAGCGCAGGCCTCGATGCACCTTCAGGAAGACGTCCTGCGCCAGTTCTTCGGCACGGGCACGATTCGGTACACTGCGGGCCACGAGGGCGAAGACCAGTCCTTTGTACTGATCCACCAGCTCGCGAAACGCGGTTTCGTCGCCGTGCCGGCACCGCTCGACCAGCTCGTGCTCGGCCACCCCGCCACGCGCCAGCCGTGTGCCGGGGGGCCCGGTTTCGGTCGCCCTCATTCGCCGTCAGTTGGATTAGAGCGCGGTGCCACGAATTTTGTTTCACTGCCACCCCGCCCGCAATGTCCGCGTGGCGGGGACTCTTGTTGAAACAATCGGCCGGTGCGCCCAGTCTAATCTCCCCAGTCAAGGAATGGAGAACTGATGCAGGCCGAAGAACTCTTTGCGTCCGTGTTTGTGCTCGTGGTGTTTTCGGGCGTGTTCATCGTGGTCATGGGGCTACGGCAGCGGTCGCAGCAACTCGAGATGCAGCACAAGGAGCGCATGGCCATGATCGAGCGCGGCCTGGTACCCGGTCCCGCGGACCCGTTCAGCCATGGCGATGGCCGAACCGTGGTCAGCCGGCCGGGCTTTTCGCCGCGCGCCATGTCCCTGGGTATTGTCGTCGTCGCCGTCGGCCTGGGGCTGATGAGCATCATTTCCATTGCCGGTGAATCGCCGGAAATTGGCATCGGTGTGGGCGGGGCGATCGCGATCATCGGCGCCGCATTTATCATCAGCAGCCTGGTGGCGCGCACCCAGGCGCAGCCTCCCCCGATGCCGCCGCCCGATCACACCCGGTGATTGTCGCGGCGTTCACTCCTTCCTATATCTGCACGATTAAGCAAAGAACCCAAACAGACCGATAAGACGCGGGTAGGATAGGAGTCCGCCCTTTTGGTCCCCCAATCCTAAACTTTGAGCTTATTAAGACGCCGTCATTGGATCAATATGACTTACAGAGTCATATTAAGTCCTTTAGATGAAGACTCGATTACGATTTTGTTGTGTAATCGACAGGGCGAAGCTTGGGCTGCTCACAATTTTCCGCGCTGACCTTGATTGCGGCCCTCGCCGCCTCGTCCGGTGCTTGCGCGCCGGCGCCCGCCACCAGGCGCGTACAACCGAGCTACGACGATTTCACAGGCCGCCTCGTCCAACTGAGTGCCGACCAGAATGGCGATGGCCGCGCCGATCAGTGGACCTATCTCGACGGCAACCGGCCGCTGCGCGGCGAGGCCGACGCCAACGCCGACGGCCGCGTCGACCGGTGGGAGTACTTTGACGCTGAGGCGGCGCTCGTCGCCGTCGGCACCTCGAGTCTCGACGATGGGATTGAGGATACGTGGGTGGTGGCGGCGGCGCCGAATGCCAGCGGCGAAGTGCACCTTGCGCGGTCGCGGCGCCGCGATCGGCAGCGTGATCGCCACGAGTACTTCCGCGGCACGGCGTTGGTCCGGGTCGAAGAAGACACCAACGCCGACGGCTTCATCGACCGCTGGGATCGCTACGAAGGTGCGGTCCTGAGGGAGGCGGCGTTCGACACGACGCTTTCCGGGCGCAATCCCGATCGACGAGTCAGCTATGACGAGCAAGGCCGCTTCCTGCAAGTGGAGGCGGATCCGGACGGCGACGGCCGGTTTGATCGCGTGGAGGCCGCAGAGACGCCTGTGCGCAACCCTGGCGAGTTTGAATGAGTCGTGTTCCACCCGCCCGAATCCCGGTTCTCGTCGTCGGTCTGATCATGGGACTGGTTGGCGTTGCGCCCGACGCCGTCGCGCAAGTCAATGTCGGCTCCGGTCCGCTGACCGGGATGCTCGCCGAGGTGGAGCCAACCGCCGGCGTGTTGTCGCTCGGGCCGGTCAAGGTGGCGCCGGGCTTGATCATTCGTGAACTGGGGTGGGACTCCAACGTGTTCGATCAGCCCGAGTCTGAATCGCCCAAGGAAGACTATCTAGCAGCCTTCCAGCCCGACGTGTCGATGTTCGCGCGCACCCGTTTCTTCAAAGTCTCCGCGTTTGCCGGGCTCGACCTGAACTACTTCAAGGAGTACACGAGCGAGAACTCGACGGGACACATCCTGCGGGGTCGTGTTGACGTCCTGCTAAGCCGACTGCGCCCGTTCATTGCCGGTGGCGAGACCAAGACGCGCACGCGGCCTAATGGCGAGATTGACGTGCGCGCCGATCGCAAAGACAACGAGTTGTCTGGCGGCCTGTCTTTTGATTTCGGCGCCCACTCGATGGTGTATGGCGCGGCCATCCTCACCAACAATGCGTTCGAGGATGCGTTTGAGGACGGCGTCAATATCGGCGAGACGATGACCCGCGAGGGCAACGACTATTCAGCCGGCATGCGCACGGAACTGACGCCGCTGCTGGCGCTGACCGTGTTGGGGGGCTATCACGAAGATCTGTTCGAGTACGTGCCGGAGCGCAACACCGACGGCTACTACGCGACCGCGCAACTGCGGTTTGCGCCAGAGGGACTCATCAATGGTGACGCGTCGTTCTCGTACCGAACGATGAACGCGGTCGATCCCTTGGTCCGTGGCTTTCGTGGCCTGGTGGGCAACCTCGCCCTGAGCTACGCTTTGATGGAGATGGGGCGGTTCAACCTTGCGCTGGGCCGAAACCTCCAGTATTCCTTTGATACGGCCGAGGCGTATTACGTGGCCAACACCTTCAGCCTTGGCTACACCCACCGCGTCGTCGGGCCGTTGGACGTCCAGGTTAGAGGCGCGCGTTCCCGGTTCGTCTATGAGGCCAGCGAACGAAATCCGGACCACACCGACACCCTCGACATGGCGGCTGGAAGCGTCGGCTATAATCTGAAGAATCGGACTCGGGTCGCCCTGAACTACGAGTTCGCGCGCCGGTGTTCCCCCGCCTTCGTCGATCGGAACTACGACCGTACTCGCGTGTTTCTGTCGTGGCTGTTTGCATTCTGATCATGGTTTATTCACTGTTCCTCTCCATTCTGCTCCTGGCTCAAACCGCCATTCCGGCCCAGCGGCCGGGGGGGGGAGTCACGCAGTCGCCGCCGCAGGCCAGTGCGACCTACCTGATCGGCGCGACCGACGTGCTGGGGATCAAGGTTTTCGGTGAGGACCAGCTGAGCAATTCGTTCAACGTCGATGCCGATGGCAGCATCACGTTCCCGTTGCTGGGCCGGCTGGCCGTAGCCGGCAAGACCACCCGCCAGATCGAAGAGGACCTGACCAAGGCGCTCGCCGATGGCTGGGTGCGCAAGCCGCAGGTGTCGGTCGAGATCGCGGCCTACCGCAGCCGCTCGATCTTCGTGATCGGCGAGGTCAGGCAGCCCGGCCGTTACACGATCGAGGGGCCGATGACGCTGCTCGAGGTGATCGGCCAGGCCGGTTCGCTTACGCCCACCGCCAGTGACACCATCATCGTGCAGCGGTTCAAGGACGGCATTGCCGCCTCGGTCTCCGCCCCGCCGGTGGCGGGCGATCCGCGGGTGTCGGAAGTCATGCGGGTCAGCCACCGCGAGCTGCAGGAAGGCCGTCTCACCGCGAACATCCTGCTGCAGGACAGCGACGTCATCCTGGTGCCGCCGGCCGAGAAGTTCTACGTGACCGGCTTCGTCAGGACCCCCGGCGCCTTTCCGTTGCCGCCGGGCATGACCGTGCGCCAGGCCCTCGCGGTGGCCGGCGGCATCAACGAACGCGGTTCGGATCGCGGCATCAAGATCATCCGCGTCGTCAACGGCAAGGAAGTCGAGATCTCCGTGTCCCTGTCCGACATCGTCCGCGCAAACGACACCATTCGCGTGCGGCAGCGCCGAATCTGAGTCCCGGCCGGCCGGCGCGCCGGCCTTTTCCCCAGTGAAAACTGTCATCGAGCCCGGCCGCGTGGCCGCGCACTACTGGCGCGATCTGTGGCGCTATCGCGAGCTCATGTCGTTCCTCGCCTGGCGCGACATCGCGGTGCGCTACAAGCAGACCGTGATCGGCGTGGCCTGGGCGGTCGTTCGCCCCGCGCTGACGTTGCTGGTGTTTGTCGCGTTCCGCCGGATGGCCGGTCTCCGGCAGAGCGAAGTGCCCGATGTCGTGCTGGTGATGGCCGCGGTCCTGCCCTGGCAGTTCTTCTCGTCGGCGTTGTCGGAATCGTCGGCCAGCCTGATTGGCAACACCGGCCTGATCTCGAAGGTGTATTTTCCCCGACTGATCATTCCGATTGCCGCGGTCGCCACGGCGTTCGTTGATTTCCTCGTCACGCTCGGGCTGCTGGCGGTTCTCATGGCCTGGTACGGTGTGGCGGCCGATGCGCGGTTGTTGGCGCTTCCGGCGTTTGTGCTGCTCGCGGCGGTGTTGTCACTGGGACTCGGCCTGCTGTTGGCGGCGCTGACCGTGACGTATCGCGATTTCCGGTACGTGGTGCCATTCATCGTCCAAATGGGCCTGTTCGTCTCGCCGGTGGCGTTTGCCACGTCCCAGGTCCCCGAGCGGTGGCGCCAGCTCTACGCGCTCAATCCCATGGTCGGCATCATCGATGGCTTCCGCTGGTCCATCCTCGGCGGCCGGACGCCGCTCGACCCCGGCTTCCTCGTGTCGTCGGTAGTGTTGTCGCTGGTGGCCCTGGCCGTGGGCACGTGGTACTTCCGGAAGATGGAACGCGGTTTTGCCGATGCGATCTAGGCTCGCCGCATGAGCGATTCCGTGGTTTCGGTCGAGGGGGTCGGCAAGCGCTACCGGTTGCGGCATCGCCGCGAGACCGAGCAGTACGCGACCTTGCGTGATGCGGTCGTCGGTGCTTTCAAGGCACCGTTCCGGCGGCTGAGCGGTGAACGGCTGAGAGCGCCGACCACCGACGACTTCTGGGCACTGCGCGACGTCTCGTTTCGCATCAGTGAGGGCGAAGTGGTCGGCGTCATCGGCCGCAACGGAGCCGGCAAGAGCACACTGCTGAAGATCCTCAGCCGCATCACCGAGCCGACGACCGGCCGCGTGGTGCTGGGCGGCCGGGTGGCGAGCCTCCTCGAAGTCGGTACCGGTTTTCACCCCGAGCTGTCTGGCCGCGAGAACATTTTTCTGAATGCGGCAATTCTTGGAATGAGCCGCGCGGAAACGGCGCGGAAGTTCGACGAGATCGTCGCCTTTGCGGAAGTGGAGCAGTTTCTCGACACGCCGGTGAAGCGATACTCGTCAGGCATGTACGTGCGGCTGGCGTTTGCCGTGGCCGCTCACCTAGAGCCGGATATCCTGGTCGTCGATGAGGTGCTGGCCGTCGGCGACGCGGAGTTCCAGAAGAAGAGCCTGGGCAAAATGCACGAGGCGAGTCGCAGCGGCCGCACCGTGCTGTTCGTGAGCCACAACATGGCCGCCGTCGGCAACCTGACCAGCCGGTGCGTGGTCCTCAGCGGTGGCACGGTCGCGTTCGACGGTCCGCCGGCTGCCGCGATCGAACACTACCTGCAGGCCGGCCAGCGGTCGTCCGGCTCGGCCATGGTCACCGGCCGCGGTCTACATACGGCAATCACCAGCGCCCGCCTCCTCGGCCGCACCGGTGAGGCGACGGACAGTTACGTTCCGGGCACGCCACTTCGCCTGGAAGTCGCGTTCGAAACCGACGGTGCACCGCGGGCCTCGCTGGAAGCGTTCCTGATCGACGCGATGGGCCAGAAGCTTGCGCTCGCATCGTTGCACCAGTTTCACGGCCTTACCCTGCCCGCCCGGGCGGGCCGGTTCCGGACGGTCCTGGACCTCGCACCCCTGTGGCTGGCGTCGGGCTCGTACAGCTTCGACGTGACGACCTCGATCGTCAACTCGAGCTGGGACCACTACGTCGAGCGCCTGGTCGAGTTCGAGGTGACCGGCTCGAATCCAGGCGGGCACGCCTGGGATTTTCGCCACAGCCTCGGCTACGGCGCGTTCGCAATGCCATGCCGGCCACTCCCGGAGTTCGTCCCTGAGCGGAATGGTGACTGAAGCGACCTTCGCGAAATCGAGCGTTGGAGGGACGCGGGGAATGGCATTGCAAAACGAAGGGTGCTCGGGTGAGGACGTTGCTCGCTGTCCGGCCTGTGACGGGATCGAGTGGACCACCGTTGGCGACGAGGCGAGCGCCTTCGCTGAGAACGCAGCAGGCCGCAGATTTCACCAGCCGCCTTATGCGATTCGTCGTTGCGCCCACTGCGATCTCTACTTCAAGTCGCGGACCCTGCCGCTGGAGCAGCTGGGTCTCTACTATGCAAGCCTTGATAGCGCCACGTTTGACATGTCCGGCGACTTCCCCACCGACCGCTTCCTTAGGATTCAACTTGATCGGCTGCGCACCGGAAGCCGAGTGCTCGACTTCGGTTGCAGCACCGGCCGCATTCTCCAACTGTATTCGGACCGGCTGCAGTGCCTTGGCGTCGAACCCAACGAGCTCGCAGCCGCAGTGGCGAGCCAGCGTGGCATTCAGATCGTTCGCGAAGATCAGCTGCCACTGGTCGCTGAGGAGGGGTTTGACGCCATCATTCTCGCCGACGTCTACGAGCATTTGCCCAGGCCGGTCGCCCTCGTGTCGACCCTTGCCAGGCTGTTAAAGGCGGGAGGATGGCTTGCAGTCGTGACCGGCAACGCCGATGCCATTCGCCCACGAGACCGATTGGCCGAATTTTGGTATTTTCGTGTGGTCGGACACCTGCAAATGCTGAGCGAGCGCCACGCATCCTGGCTCGGCCGCCGGGTTGAATTGGAACTCGAGGTGTTGCACCGGTGTAGTCACTACCGCCTATCCTTCTGGGGACGGGCACGACAGTTCATTCAGTGGTCGTTGTACGGCCAGTTCCAGCACTCGCCTGGTTCATTTACCGCCACTATCCTGCGCCGGATTCCCCGCCTGCGAGACGCGGAACGGTGGTCGACCACTCCAGCACTGACTTACCGGCGCGATCACGTGGTCGCAGTTCTTCGAAGCCGCGCCGTTGCGGCGAGGCCGGCCGGCAGCGGTCTTCGGGACCGGGTTGCCGGTCAATAGCCAATGACGAAGACCTTGCTCGTTACCGGTTCGTCCGGCTTGATTGGTTCCGAAGTGTGTCAATATTTCGCCGCCGATCTCGGCTACACCGTGCACGGCATCGACAACAACCAGCGCGCGGCGTTCTTCGGGCCGCAAGGAGATACCCGCTGGAATCAGCAACGACTGATCCGCGAGCTACCTGGTTTTGTGCATCACGAGATTGATATCCGCGATCGCGCCGGAGTTGGCGAGTTGGTGGCCCGGATCAGGCCTGACGTCATTGTTCACACGGCGGCCCAACCCAGCCACGACCGGGCCGCGGCGATTCCGTTCGACGACTTTGACACCAACGCGACCGGCACGCTGAACCTGCTCGAGGCGGCGCGGCAATGGTGCCCCGAGTCGCCTTTCGTCCACATGTCGACCAATAAGGTGTACGGCGACGCGCCCAATCGCATTCTTCTTCGCGAGTGTGACACCCGCTGGGACTACGCTGACCCGGAGTTCGCACACGGGATTCCCGAAACCTTCACCATTGACCAGTCGACACATTCCTTGTTCGGGGCGTCGAAGGTGGCGTCGGATGTCATGGTCCAGGAATATGGCCGCTATTTCGGCATGCCGACGTGTTGCCTGCGTGGCGGATGCCTGACCGGTCCCAACCATTCCGGCGTCGAACTGCACGGCTTCCTTTCATATTTGGTCAAGTGCAACCTTGAAGGCCGCACGTACACGGTGTTTGGCTACAAGGGCAAGCAGCTCCGCGACAACATCCACTCGCTCGACGTCGCGCGGTTCATGGCCGCCTTCATCGCGACACCGCGGGCCGGCGAGGTCTACAACCTGGGCGGCGGTAAGGCCAACGCCTGCTCGGTGATTGAGGCGTTCGCCCTCGCCGAGCAGTTTACCGGCAAGGCCCAGGTCTTCACCTACGTGGACGAAAACCGCATTGGCGACCACATCTGCTATTACTCGGACCTGCGGAAGATGCGGGCGCACTATCCGGGCTGGGACATCACGAAGTCCCTCGGCGCAACGGTTCAAGAGATCGTCGAGGCGTGGACACGGCGCACCGCGTGACGGCCGTCGGCGGCCTGCCAAACTTGCTGTATGTCGGCGACGTGCCCGTCGAGGCGTCGCACCACGGGTCGGCGTTGCTCTACCGGATGCTCGAGCACTACCCGGGCGACCGGCTCAGGGTGATCGAGTGTGGCCAACCGTCCCGACCAGAACGGCGCCTGGCTGGGGTGCAGTACTTCGCGCTGCCGATTGGCCGTCGCCGCTGGCTCAATTCGCGTCTTCATGCGGTCTATTCCGGGTGGCTATCTCTGACAGCTGCGACCCGCGTGTCGCGGGCCGTGACGACACTCGGCGATTTTCGCCCGACCGCCGTGGTCACCGTGTGCCACGGCTACGGCTGGTTGTTGGCGGCGGCGCTGGCGCAGCACCTCGGCCGGCCGCTGCACCTGATCGTCCACGACGACTGGCCGCGCCTGTCGGGGGTTGCGAGCAGCGTGCACGGCTGGCTCGAACGCCGGTTCGTCCGCGTCTACGCCCAGGCCCAGACGCGCCTGTGCGTGTCGCCATTCATGGCCGAGGAATACGAGCACCGTTACGGGGTTCCCGGCGACGTCCTATATCCGTTTCGCTCGAGCGGCTGCCCGGTCTTCGACGTGAAGCCGACCCTGGGGATTGCCGAGCGCCCGATCGTCATTGGCTATGGCGGCAACAGCGGCGCCGACATCGCCGCCGGGCTGAAGGACCTGGCCCGCGCCCTCGGCAGCGTCAACGCGCACGTGGTCGTCTTCGGGCCGTTTAACGAGCGGGACCAGCGAGAACTTCTCGCGATCTCGCCGTTATTCAGCTTCCGTGGTCTGGTGCCATATCAAGAGATGATTCGCGGGCTGCGCGCCGAGGCAGACCTGTTGTTCGTCCCGATGGCGTTTGGCGCGGCCTCTCGGGACAACATGATCGTGTCGTTTCCCAGCAAGCTGACGGATTACACCGCGATCGGGCTGCCTCTGCTGATCTACGGCCCGCCCTACTGCTCGGCGGTGCGGTGGGCGCGCATGCATGCGCCTGTAGCGGAGATTGTCGATTGCGAAGGTGCCGCGCCATTGAGCGAGGCGGTTCGGCAGATCGTGAACAACCCGGGCCGTCAGCGCGAACTATCCGAGCGGGCCCTTGAGGTCGGCGCGGCCTGCTTCGACGCGGCCGCCGGCCGCCGGCGCTTCTACACCGCGCTGACTGAGCCAACCCAGCGGGCACCCGGGCCAGGTGGCGAGGGGGCCTGACATGGTGGTGCCGTCGCCGCCGGATGTGCGGGTGTATCTGTGCACCTATCGCCGGAATCACCTGCTGCCGCGAGCGTTGAACAGTTTATTGAATCAAACCCACGCCAACTGGATCTGCGAGCTTCACAACGACGATCCACTGGATCCGTACCCCGCGCAATTGGCCGCGGAGGTGAACGACTCCCGCATCATCTACGTTGGCCACGAGCGGAACCTCGGGCCGACCGCGACGTTCAATCACATGTATCGCCCCGTCGCGGAGCCCTACGTCAGTCTTCTTGAGGACGACAACTGGTGGGAGCCGCAACTGTTGTCGCGGCTCCTGACGGCAATCGTCGATCATCCTGATGTCCAGGTGGCCTGGGCGAACAGTTACCTGTGGCACGAAGGCGAGGGCGGTACCTGGCAGCGCGCCGGCACCATCTGGCCACGCGATGACGAACCCATCACCGTCTTCCAGACCCCAGACCACCGGCAGGTGTGTGGGGCCATCCACTCCCATGGCGCCATGATCCTCAGGGCGACCGACCAGACGATGGTGCCGTGCCCGCCGGAAATGCCGATTTTTGCGATTGAGCCGATCCGTGAGCGCTTGTACCAGAAGCTGCTGTTGATCCGCGAGCCGCTCGGCAACTTCGCTGTTACCCGGGAATCCTGGCGCGCCGAAACCGCCGACGAGAACTTGCAGGTCCTGGTGTTGCTGGCGGCCACATTCCTGGCGGATTCTCACTTTTCGAGCTCCTTTTATCAGCAGATGTGGGCCGCCTGCCGCGGGGCACGCGGCCACAAGCACCGCGCCCTGGTGGCCGGCGCGTTTCTGGCGGGACGTCTGACGCGTGTCGTGCGCAATGCCGGGCCTAAGGACCTGCTGATGGTCGCGGGCTGGGCCCTGCGCCACCCGCTGAGATTCGCCAGGCTCTTCCGCGCGCGCAGCCGATTCCCGCAGGTGACCGCCTTTCTACAGACCGCCGTGCCGCGCGCGGCCGACCGTGGTTGATGCCCACCCGATGCGGCTGGCCTACGTCACCATTGGCAAGGCCGACGATGTGCTTGAATGGTCGGGCTTGAACGCGGCCATCAGGGCATCCCTGCTCGAGCAGCGGTGCATCGTCGAGGACGTGGATCAACTGGGTACGGACTACTCCCTCGCCATCCGGCTTCGGAAGCGCCTCCATTCGTCGCTGTTCGGCACGACCTACGCGCTGGAGCGGAGCCCGGCGGCGGCCGCGCGGTGGTCGCGAATTGCCAGCGACCGGGTGAAGGGACTCACGCCCGTCGATGCCGTCGTCTCCACGGGGGCGTTGCCCGTGGCGTTCTTCGAAGGCCCCGAACCTCTCGCGATCTGGGCTGACGCGACCTTCCATTCCTTGCGCCAGACATATCCTGAATATGCACGCTACGCTCGCCAGTCCATCATTGACGGCGACCAGTTGGAGAGCGCCGCGCTCAACCGCGCGAGCTTGATTTGTTTCGCGTCCGACTGGGCCGCCGACGACGCCGTCGCCTACTACGGCGTCCCACGTCAGAAGATCCGGGTCATTCCGTTCGGCGCCAACTGCCCGGCGCCATTCGACAATGCCGAGGCTGCCGCGCAGTCAGTCGCTCAGCGCGACTGGTCGGTGACGCGGTTTGCCTTCGTTGGGGTCGACTGGCACCGCAAGGGTGGCGAACTTGCAGTGGCCGTGGTCAGGCGATTGAATGAACTGGGTACCAGGAGCACTCTGTCCGTGATCGGATGTCGTCCGCCGAACGAGGTTGCCGCCTTGCCATTCGTTGACTGCCTTGGCTTTCTTTCAAAGAGACACGCTGCCGATCGGGAACGGTTGCACCAGGCAATGCTGGCCTCGCACTTCCTTCTCGTGCCGACACTCGCCGAATGTTTCGGCCTCGTGTTCGCCGAGGCGTCAGCGTATTCGTTGCCCTCGATCAGCCGAGCCGTTGGAGGCGTACCCGGTGCCGTGATCGGCGGGCGGACCGGACTTTTGCTTCCCGCAGACGCCGGCGCCGAAGCCTATTGCGACGCCGTGCGGCCGCTGCTCGTTGACCGCGACCGTTATGCGGAGATGTGCGGCGAGGCGTACCGGGACTATGCCGGCCGCTTGAACTGGCGCACCGCTGGCGGCCGGTTTGTTTCGGAGTTGCGAGCCGTGCTCGCTGACAGCCAGCAGCCATGATTGCTAACTCGATCAGCGTGATTGTGCCCACGATCGGCCGCGCCGAATCGCTGGCACAACTGCTGACCTCCCTGGCCGCGCAGTCGCTGAGGCCCGGCGAGGTGATCGTGGCCGACGGCAGCAGCACCGCCGACGTGACGAAGGTCATCGCACGGCCAGAGTGGGCCAGCCAGGGATTGAACGTCCGGCGCGTAGCCGTGCATCCTCCGAATGCGGTGCGCCAACGCGTGGCGGCGATTGCCTTGTCGGCGGCCGAGTACCTGCTGCTGCTCGATGACGACGTCGTGCTCGAGCCGGACTGCGTGGAACAGCTGCTGGCGGTACTGGCAAACCAGCCCGGCGTGGTCGGAGCGTTTGCGGACTTCAACAACCAGTCGTGGTCGATGCCGACGCGCGCGTGGCATTTCTATCTGCGGCACGTCCTCGGCATGGAGGAGGGCGCGTGGCAGGGCCGCGTCGTGGGGCCGTTGTTGCGGTTCGGCTACAACCCGGCACCACCCCAGGTCAGGCCGATCGAATGGCTCGGCACCTGCAACACCATGATTCGGCGAACTGCCTACGACCAGGTGGGCGGGTTCTCGGATTTTTTCCTCCACCGGTGCACGATGAATGAGGATGTGGATCTCGGTCTCAAGATCTCGTCCGTGGGCACCATCGTGTTCTGTCCCGCCGCCCGCATGGGGCACTTTCAAGCCGCCGGAGGCCGGGTGTCGCCCGCTGTGGCGGCAGAGGACGATCTCTACAATCGCTACCTGGTGATGCACCGGACGCAGGGCCGCACCGCGCTGGCGTCGTTCGGACTGGCGCTGTTGTACTTCTCCGTCGAGACCGCCAGCAATGTTGGCGGGTCCCTGCTGCGGTTCCGAGCCAATGGCCTTGGTGCGCGTGCCTGGGGCCGGCTGCGGGCCCTGGGCCGGATTCTCGCCGGCCAACCGTCGAGGCTGGCGCGATGAAGAACTACGTCCGGCTCGTCCGGGGTCACAAGCGGCCGTTGCGCTTTTTGATGGCGCGGCTGCTGATGGCGACGGGCGCATGCCGTTGGCTGACCATTCATGAGCGCGGTTTCACCCTGCGCTTCCACCCGGCCAACGTCTCGTCGCAGCTGTGGATCGATCCTCACGAATATGATCACTCGCTGGCGTTGATCCAGGCCTATCTGAAAACCGGCGATCGCGTGGTGGACGTCGGCGCCAACATCGGCCAAACGGTCATGGCCGCAGCGGTTCAGGTGGGCCGGTCCGGGCACGTGATTGGGATCGAACCGCACCCGAGGACGTTCAGGTTTCTCCAGGAGAACATCACCCTCAACGGCGTGGCGAATGTCGAGTTGTTGAACGCGGCCGCCGGCGCGAGCCCCGGCCGCGCGTCGTTCTCCGATGACCGGCGCGATGACATGAACCGGATCGACGGAGGCGCCCTGGAGGTCCCAGTCTGCCGGCTGGACGATATCGCGCCGGACGGGGAGTCGGTCGCCCTCCTCAAGGTCGACGTGGAAGGCTACGAAAAGTTTGTCTTCGACGGGGCTACCGCGCTGTTGCAGCGCACACAGTGCGTGTTGTTCGAAGTCAGCGACCTGCACTTCGGGAGATTCGGCTATACCATCCGTGACCTGCTGCTGCTGCTCGAAGGCGCCGGCTTCCACTTGTTCCGGCCGGATCCGCCGACCGGGTTCGTCTCGATTACAAGCGCGTTTACGACCAACGCGTGTGAGAACCTGATCGCCGTCCGTGATGTCGCCGATTTTACGCGCCGGACCGGCTGGACGCAGGCTCCGGGTGGTGCATGATTCCGGTGACGGCGATTGTCACGGCCTACCAGCGCGTCGAGCAGACCCTGGTCACGCTCCGCACCCTCCGACTCTGCGACCCGGCACCGGCGGAGATCCTGGTCCACGTCGACCGCAATCAGCTTGAGTGCGCGGCCGCCATCCGCCGGGCCCATCCCGATATCCGCGTCCTGGTCAGCGAGGCCAGTGTCGGTCCTGGTGGTGGCCGCAACCTCCTGATCGCCGCAGCGTCATGTCCAATTGTGTCGAGCTTTGACGACGATTCGTATCCGATTGATCGGGACTACTTCGCGCGCGTCAAGGAGCTCTGTGATTCGTTTCCAGACGCCGCGGTCATCGATGCCCACGTTTATCACGTCGGCGAGACGATCGCCGCCGATGATAAGTCCGCGAAGTGGGTGGCCGATTTCTCGGGCGGCGCCTGCGCCTACCGGCGGGACCACTTCATCGCCTCGGGAGATTACGTGCCGCTGGATCTCGCGTACGGGATGGAAGAGGTGGACCTCGCCCTCCGATTGCACGCGCAAGGCAGGCGAATCCTGAGGTCGCCGTGGCTGCGGGTGTTCCACGACACGGATCGCGCACGACACGCCGACCCGAGCGTTACCGCGGCGAGTGTCGCCAATCTGGCACTGCTCGCCTTCTTGCGGTATCCCGTGACACTGTGGCCTGTCGGCGCGCTGCAGTGCGGCCGGCGCCTGCAGTGGTTGCTGAGAAACGGACGCCGACGCGGCATTGGGAGGGGGCTGGCCGGGATTCCCCGACTGGTGCTCCGGTATTGGCGCATGCGGCAACCGCTCCCCGCGGCGGCCGTCCGCTCGTACCTGTCGTTGCGGCGTCATCCGGTGCCGGTGCCCCTTGCGGCGACAGTGACTGGCTCCGTTGGATAAGCACGCGCCGGGACCCTGGGTCTGCTGCCAACTCGGTGCGCGCGAGCACTACGCGGTTCCGCGCGGGTTGTTATGGGCGGGGCAGGACGTCAGGATTCTGACCGACGCGTGGGTGCCTCCGCACTCGCCGGCGTCGTGGCTGATTCCCGGTTCGCGAGGGGAGCGGTGGCGTGAACGCTTCCACCCCGAGCTGGCCGCCGCACCCATTACGGCCTTCACGAGCAGCCTGATGCGGCACGAGTTGGGCTGGCTCCTGCAACGGCTGGAAGGGTGGCGCCTGTTCGAGACTCGCAATCGGTGGTTTCAACGCGAGGCGGCGGCGGCGATCGACCGGCTCCCGGCCGGCACACCGGGCGTCCTGTTTGCCCACAGCTACTCGGCGCTCGAGATCTTCAAGCGCGCCAAGACCCGCGGGTGGACGCTCGTGCTGGGGCAGATCGACCCGGGCGCCCGTCACTTCGAGATCGTAGCCAACGCTGCCCGGCACGCGCCCGAGTTCGGCTCAGCGCCGGCCGCCCCGTCGGCCGACTATTTGGCAGACTGGCGAGCGGAATGCGCGCTGGCCGATCGCATCGTGGTCAACTCCGACTGGTCGCGCGCCTGTCTCGAAGCCGAGGGGATCCCGGCCGCCAAACTTACCGTTGTCCCGCTCGCCTTCGAACCAGCGTCGCCGGACGCCGAGCCGCATCGCTACCCTGAAGAGTTCTCGGCTGCCCGGCCCCTGCGAGTGCTGTTCGTCGGGCAGGTCGCAGTGGCTAAGGGCGTGAAGGCCATGCTCGAAGCCCTACTGCTCCTGGGCGATGTCCCGCTCGAGTTGACCGTGGTCGGCGAATGCCATGCGGTCGTGCCGCGCCAGTTCCTCGACCATCCAGGTATCCGGTGGCAGGGTGCGGTCTCACGCAGCGGCGTGATGCGGTTCTATCAGGACGCGGACGTGCTGCTGTTTCCATCACTATCCGATGGATTCGGCATGGTGCAAGTCGAGGCCCAGGGCTGGCGCCTGCCGATCATCGCGGCGCGTTCCTGTGGCGCGGTCGTCCGCGACGGCCTCAACGGCTTGTTGTTGCCCGAGGTGACTCCGGCGGCCATTGCCGGCGCGGTTCGCCAGGTGGCCGCTGATCCGCGTCTGCTCGAACGCATGTCGCGGGCGTCAGGCGCCGGCCGGATGGGCGGCGTGCCGGCGCTTGGCCAGAGCCTGGTCGAACTGGTGGCGAGGCGGGCGTCGTGATCGACCAGTGGTACCTCGACAACCTTGCCTGCCCTGTCGATCACAGCGTCCTGACCGGCGCGGGTGACACGCTGTACTGTGCGCAGGGCCACCGCTTTCCGGTGGTCGATGGCGTGCCCGTGATGTTGCGGACGGATGTGTTGCAGACCATCAGCCTGGCCGCCGCGTCGCTGCGCCGCGCCGCTGGTGAGGAGGTCGATCTGCGGGCCCCGGCGCTTCACCTCGAATCTCTGGGCATCAACGATGACGAGAAGCGGGGCGTGCTGGCGATGGTGGCCTCGGCCACGCCTGGCGCCGTCGATCCGGTGGTGGCCTATCTGGTCGCCGCGACCAACGGCCTGATGTACAAACACTTGATTGGCGGCCTGCAGGCCTACCCGATTCCCGAGATCTCGCTCGCGCCCGGCCGCGATCGGCGCCTGCTGGATGTGGGGTGCAGTTGGGGGCGATGGACCATCGCGGCGCAGCGGGCGGGCTACGACGCCGTCGGCATCGACCCGTCACTCGGTGCGGTCATGGCAGCCCGCCGCGTCGCGCAGCGCTTGGGCGTACCCAGTCACTACGTATGCGCCGATGCGCGTCACTTGCCCTTCCCCGACCATTTGCTCGACGTCACCTATTCGTACAGCGTGTTGCAGCACCTCTCGCCTGCCGACGCGTCGGCGGCAGTGGCCGAGATGGGACGAGTCCTGAAGCCCGGTGGGCTGGCGCGGGTGCAGATGCCGACCCGCTTCGGCGTCCGCTGTCTATACCACCAGGCCCGGCGCGGCTTCCGGGCGGCGAGCGGATTTGAAGTGCGTTACTGGTCGTTCGGAGCGCTGTCACGGCTGTTCACCCGCCACGTCGGCGCGCCGCGGTTTGAAGCCGACGGCTACTTTGGCATCGGGTTGCAGGCGACTGACGCGGCGTTGATGCCGTCGCGGCTGCGTCGCGTGCTGCACGTTTCAGAGCGGCTCAAGGCCATCAGTCGCCGCTGCCGCCCGTTGGTGTGGATCGCCGACAGCGTATTTGTGGAGTCGGTTGCGCAAGCCTGAGTCCTGAATGAAGCCTTCTGAACTGCCACGCCGCCACCAGGACACGCTGATCCGGCGGGCGCTGCGACGTGCCGAGTTGGTCCGCTACTGGTGGGAGTATCGCGGCCGGCTACGGGCGCTGCTGCGCGAGGTCGATCGGGCGGGCGAGGTCCGGGTGAACGGCCGCGAGCGTCAGGCGGTTCGCGCGTATTGGACCCGCTTTGGCATATCGCACATCAACCTGGAGTGGTATCGCCTGTTCAAGGCGCTGAACGGAGCGGTGGACCCCCGCTACGTGCCGGAAGAGACCTTTCGCACGCGGCTGGAGCCGTTCCTGTGTCGTCGCGACGTGTCGGCGGCTTATCACGACAAGAACCAGATGGATCGCCTCTTCGCAGACCTGCTGCGACCGCGCACGGTGCTGCGCAACATCTACGGCGCTTACTTCGACGCCGCCTACCGTCCGATCAAGCGGGCAGACGTCGAGACCTACCTTAGCGGATGTCACGGCCAGCACTTCCTGAAACCGTCAATCTCTGGGACCGGCAGCGGCAACAACGTTGCCCGCGTCGATCTCGACCGAGACGGGTTCCACATTGGCCCTTCGGTGTTGTCGCTCGAGGACATCGAACGCATTTACGTGCAGGACTTCATCCTTCAGGAGGGCGTGCAGCAGCACGCTTCACTGGCGCAGCTGCACCCCGGCTCGCTGAATACGGTGCGGTTGATCACTTTGCGCCTGGGCGACTCGATCCGGCCGATTGCCGCCACCTTGCGCGTGGGCAACGGCAGCCACGTCGACAATGGCCACGCCGGCGGCTTGCTGTGCGGCGTGACGCTATCGAGCGCGGCGCTGACGCCGTTTGCCTGCGACGTGTCGTTTCGCCGCTTCGAGCGGCACCCGCGGACCGACCAGGAGTTTGCCCGGCGGGAGGTCATGTCGTTCGAGGCCATCAAGAAGCTGGCCACGACGGTCCATGCCCGGCTGCCGTACTTCGACGTGCTGTCGTGCGATATCGCCGTGCTCGAAAGCGGGGCACCGTGCCTGATCGAGGTCAACACGTTCGGTCAGGGCGTGGAGCCGCACCAGTTCCTCAAGGGCGGGCCGTTGTTCGACGCTGACACCGAGGAGGTGTTGGCTCTGGTGGCGCAGCGCGCGCGCGGCGGGTGGAGTCACTAGAGATGGTAACTTGCCACTCAAATGCGTCGGGGCGCCTCGCCAGCCTGATTCGCTCGGAGATGGGCCGGTCGGTCGGCGGCCTGTCACCTCGGCACATCGTGATCAAGCCGAACTGGGTGCTGCACGAGTCCGACCCGCGATATCCGATTGCCGCGCTCGTAACCGACGCCCGGGTGATCGCCGAGACGGCCGCGGCTGCGGCGGAACTGTTTCCAGGCGCCGAGCGTATTACGGTGGGCGACTGCCCGCTGCAGCGCGCCGACTGGCCCCTGCTGTGCGATCAATCGGGCCTCACCTCACAGATTGCCGACTTGTCGCGGCGGCACGGCGGGCGCATCGCGTTTCGGGACCTGCGCCGCGACGTCTTCACCTATCGCGACGGGCGTTTGGTTCAGGTCAGGGGCGACCACGGCGATCCCTTGGGGTACTGCGAAGTTCGGCTCGGCGCGCACAGCCACCTCGAGGAGATTTCGGCGCAGGCCGACCGGTTCGCGATTCATGATCATGACCGTGCCAAGACCCGCGCCAGCCATCGCCAGGGCGATCACCGCTATTTCGTCAGCCGCACGTTCCTCGACGCTGACCTCATCATCAACCTGCCGAAGTGGAAGACCCATTCAAAGACCGGCCTCACCGGTGCGCTGAAGAACCTGGTCGGCATCAACGGCGACAAAGCCTACCTGCCACACTTCAGCAAGGGGGCGCCTCGCTGGGGTGGCGATGAGTACTGGGACCGTGACCGGTTCATGTACTGGGTACAGAACACGCTGCGGGAGGTCCTGCGCGAGAGGCGCTGGGCGTACCGGTTGGCGCGGCCGCCCTGGCTGGCGGTCAAGGCGGTGCGGACGGCGCTGATGCGCGACGGCGGCGGCGCGCCGCCCGACTTTTACGTCGGCGGCGGGAGTTGGTATGGGAACCAGACGATCTGGCGGATGATCTATGATCTCAACCTAGTGTTGCAGCTCGCTGACGGCGACGGCGTGCTGCAACCCGACCCCCAGCGGGCGTACTTCTGCATTGTCGACGGCCTGATCGCGGGTGAGGGCGACGGCCCGTTGTTCCCCCGGCCGCGCGACCTCGACTGGCTTGTCTTCGGTGACGATCCGTTCGCGATTGACGCGACGCTGGCCTGGTTCATGGGCTTTGACCCCGCCCGGCTGCCGATCATTGCCAGGCGGGGGCGGTATCTGGGTACGGGCTGGGGGCACTTCGAACTTGCGTCCCTGGCCGTGACGCTTGACGGCGTGCACGCGCCGCTGTCCTCGTTTCCCGATCGGCACGACTTCACACCGCCACCCGGCTGGCGGGGCCATCTCGAGCGAGCGGTGGCGGCGCCAGGGGCACGCGCGTCATGAAGGTCGTGATTTGCTGGTCGGGCATGCAGGGCTACGTGGCGGCCTGTCTGCGGGCGCTCAACCAGATTCCGGAGATCGAGCTGCACGTCTTGCACTTGAACTTCAACGACCTGCCGTTCCAGGAGGAGCTGCTCGACGGGGTTTCGAACGAACGGCTGACGGCGAGTGCCCCCAACACTGACATCACCCGCCGCGTGGCCGCCCACGACCCTGACGTCGTGCTGTTGTGCGGCTGGTTCTATCCCCCGTACCGGCAGCTGGCGTTTGCGCCCGAGTTGCGACGGGCGAAGTTCGTGCTGGGGATGGACACGACGTGGACCGGTTCGTGGCGCCAGCGCGTCAACCGGCTCCGCCTGCGCGGGTTCATGCGGCGGATGGAAAAGATCGTCGTCGCCGGCACCAAGAGCGCCGACTTCGCCCGCCGCCTCGACGCCGCGCCGGACAAGATCGTCATCGGTTTCTACGGATTCGATTTCACCGCCTTTCGCGAAAAGGGCGCCGAGCGCCTCGATACCGTGCCGGAGTGGCCGCGACGATTCCTCTTTGCCGGCCGTTACGCACCGGAGAAAGGGTTGCCGTGCCTGATGGACGCCTATCAGGCCTATCGCGCTTCCGTCCCCGATCCCTGGCCGCTCGACTGCTGCGGCACCGGACCCGAGTCGAGGCTGCTTCGGCGTGACGGTGTCACGGATCTCGGCTACGTCCAGCCGAGTCAGCTCCCTGAATTGTTTGCCGGCCACGGCGTGTTCGTGATGCCCAGTCTCGAAGAACCGTGGGGGGTGGCCATTGGCGAAGCAGCGGCCACGGGCTTGCCGCTGGTTTGCACGGACGTGTGCGGTGCTGCTGTCGATCTGCTGCGCTCGTACTACAACGGCATCATGGTGCCGCCGGGTGACCCGACGGCGCTCGCCGATGCGCTGCGCTGGATGCACCAGAACCACCACCGTCTCCGCACGTTCGGACAGCGCAGCCGCCACCTCGCCCATCCCTTCTCGGCCGAGGCCTGGGCAGAGCGGTTGTCTGCCTGCTTCACCACCGCCTTGAACGGCCGCCCATGACCGCGGCCTTGGTGGCGTGCCACACGTGCGCGGCCAGCCGCATCAGAGAAATCGTCGAAGACGAGCTGCAGCGGCTGGTGGGCGCGGCCCGGCCGAGGCGAATCCTGATCAAGCCCAATTGGGTGATGCACGAAACCGAAGCGGCGTATCCCATCTCCGCCCTGGTCACCGACGCGCGGCTGATCGACGCCACCGTGGGGGCCGCGTTCCGCCTCTTTCCCGGCGTCGAGCAGGTGATCGTCGGCGACTGTCTCGAGCAGCGCGCCGACTGGCCGTTGCTGTGCCGGCAATCGGGCCTGGCGCCGCGGATCGCAGCGCTTGGCCGCGAGTGGGGGTCGCGGCTCGTGTTCCGCGACCTGCGGCAGGAGGTGTTCACCTTGGCCGGCGACACACTGGTCGCCGACACCGAGGCCGTGCACGGCGACCCAGCCGGCTACTGTGAAGTCCAACTACGAGGCGAGAGTCACCTCGAGCCGATCGCTGGCCAGGCCGACCGTTTTTCGATTCACGATCACGACACCGCGTTGACCCGCGGCGGTCATCGCGCCGGTGATCATCGTTATCTCGTCTGCCAGTCGGTGCTCGACGCCGACTTGATCATCAACCTGCCCAAGTGGAAGGCACACTCGAAGGCAGGCCTGACGGGCGCGCTCAAGAACCTCGTCGGCATCAACGGTGACAAGTCGTACCTGCCGCACTTCCGTCGCGGTTCGCCACGCTGGGGAGGCGACGAGTATTCAGATGACGGGCGCTGGCTGTACTGGGTGCAGAACAATCTCTCCGACCTCGTCCGGGGCACCGCGGCCTACGGGTTGCTGCGGCCCGGCTGGCGGCTCGTCAAGCAGATCAACAACGCCGCCCGCCGCCGGCGTCAACGCCCCGAGGCGCTGCCGGCAGATTTTTACGTGGTTGGCGGCAGCTGGTACGGCAATCAAACGCTGTGGCGGATGATCTACGACCTGAATCTGGTGTTGCAGCGGGCCGGACGAGACGGGCGGCTGCGTGCCGAGCCGCAACGCGAGGTCGTCACCATTGTTGACGGGCTGATCGCCGGTGAGGGGGATGGTCCGCTGAAGGCGACGCCGCGCTCAACCGACATGTTGTTCGCCGGCCGCGATCCGTTCGCGATCGACACCACCCTGGCGTGGATGATGGGCTTTGACCCCGACGCCATCCCGATGCTCGCTGAGCGCCGCCAGTACCTCGGCGGCGAATGGGGCGCCTTCGACCTTGCCAATCTCACCGTGGCGGTTGACGGCCGGGTGCAACCGCTCGTCCAGGCCGACATCAATTTCCAGTTCGCCCCGGCACCCGGGTGGCGCGGCCACATCGAACGCGCCCCGGCGGCGAGGACCGCTTGAGCCGCTGGCTCGCGCCGCGGCTCGCCTCGCACTTTCGCCAGGCCGAGGCCCGGCGCGTCGCGCAGGCGCCCATCGCGCCGGCCGCAATCGTGGCGGACCAACTAGGCGCCCTGCGGGCGACGTGGGCCGACGCGATCGCCGACATCCCGTACTACCGCTCGCTGGTCGACACCGCGGCGGCCCCCGGGCGCATCGATTCGTGGGAGGACTTGCGTTCCATTCCGGTGTTGACTCGCAGTATCTTGCAGGAGCGCAGTCAGGAATTCATCCGCCGGTCGGGACCGCCGCAGTCGATCATGAAGACGGCCGGGTCGACCGGGCAGCCGCTGCGAATCGGCATGAACCAGGCCGAGCGCGACCTCATGCGCATCGTGAAGATGGCCGAATGGCAGTCGTTCGGCTATACGCGATCATCTCGGCTGTACCTGATTTGGGGCCACGGCCATCTGCTGGGCACCGGCTGGCGCGGCCGGCTCAATCATGTCCGGCGGAAGCTCAGCGATGCCTATCTGGGATACCAGCGCGTCGATGCGTATCGCCTCGATCGCGCGACGTGCGAAGCCTATGCCGAGGCCCTGCTGCGTTTCCGGCCCCTGGGCCTCATCAGCTACGGCGCGGCGCTGGATCTGTTTGCTCGCTATACGGAGAGTTTCCGCGAGCGTTTTCGGGCGCTCGGCCTCAGGTTCGTGCTGTCAACCGCGGAAGCGCCGCCCCGCGAAGACACGGTGCCGCGGCTTGAAGACCTGTTCGGATGCCCGGTGGTGCAGGAATACGGCGGGGCGGAGTTCGGCCAGGTCGCATTCAAGCGTGGGCACGCTTCCTTCGAGGTCTACGGCGACTTGAACTACGTCGAGGGCGAGGCGCCCGGCGGCGACGAAGCCGGTGCCGAGCCGCTTTTGGTGACCACACTGCATTCGCGCTACCTTCCGCTGGTCCGCTACCGCGTTGGCGACGCGGTGCGCGGGGGCACACGATTTGCGAATGGCCATCTGCACCAGTTTGCGGAGGTCGCCGGTCGCGTCAATGACGTGATCGAACTGGCGGCAGGGGAGTTCATCCACAGTGTGGCCGTCTTCCACTGCGTCCACCAGGAACCAGGCGTCTTCGGCATCCAGATGGTCCTACTCGACGATGGCATCGACATCCACCTGGTGGCCGATGCCGGTGATCGCGAAAGCGCGGAGGCGCGCATCCGCCGGCGCCTGGCGCAGGTGCATCCGCTGCTGGCGTCCAGCCGTTTCCGTTACGTCGCTGATCTCCAGGCCACGAGCGCCGGCAAGCGCCGGTGGTATGTCGATCGCCGGACCGCACCATGTGTGGCATCGCCGGCATCGTGAACCGCGACGGCGGGCCTGCCGCTGCCGCGCCACTGGCCCTCATGCTGCGCGCCATGGCGCACCGCGGGCCCGACGACCAGGGGCAGTGGTGCTCACCTTCAGGCCAGGCCAACTTCGCGAACGCCAGGTTGGCGGTACTCGACCTGTCCACCTCTGGCCAGCAGCCGATGACGGTGGACGGGGGCCGGCTGGCGGTCACCTTCAACGGCGCCATCTACAACTTCCTCGAGTTGCGGCGCCGCTTCGAACAGCGGGGCATCGCCTTTGCGACGAGGTCCGATACCGAAGTCATCCTGCGCGCATACGAGGTCTATGGCGATGCGTGTGTTGAACACCTGCGCGGCATGTTCGCCTTCGCGCTCTGGGATGAGGCGGCCAACCGCTGCCTGCTGGCCCGCGATCGACTGGGTATCAAGCCGCTGTACTACGCGTTGCCGCCGGGACGTCTCGTGTTCGGCTCGGAAACGCGGACGGTCATCGCCTCGGGCACGGTGCCCGCGGACCTCGACGCTCAGGCCATGTACAGCTACTTCCGGACCGGATCGGTGGCCGAGCCGCGGACGCTGCTCGAAGCAGTCCGGTGCCTGGAACCCGGTCACGTCGGCGTGTGGCACGCCGGGCAATTCACCACACGTCGCTATTGGCAGCTCCGATTCGACTCTCAGCCGCTGGCCGAAGATGCCGTGGTGGCCACCCGCGAGGTGCTGCGCGATGCCGTGCAACACCATTTCGTCAGTGACGTGCCGGTTGGCGTGTTCCTGAGCGGGGGCGTCGACTCGACGGCGTTGCTCGCCCTGGCCGCGAGCGCGGGTCGTGCCGGCGTGCAGGCGCTCACGTTGGGACTGCCTGGCACCGCGGATGATGAGTCCGGTCTCGCCGCCAGGACCGCGCGGCACTTTGGCGTCCGGCACGTCGTCCACGAGGTTGACGCCGAGGGTGGCCGCACCCTGCTGCGCGACACCATGCGAGCCATGGACCAGCCCAGCATTGACGGCATGAACACGCTGGCGATCGCGCAGTTCGCTCGAAGCCAGGGCTTCAAGGTGATGTTGTCGGGGCTGGGCGCCGACGAGTTATTCGGCGGTTATCCGTCGTGGCGCGGCGTGCCCCGCCTGGCCGCGTGGCACCGGCGGTTGGCGGCGATCCCCCCGGTGCGTGCGGCGGCCGCAGGTGTCCTGGCGCGGTCCTCCAGTCCACGAGCGCGGCGGTTGGGCGACCTGCTCGCCGGCGCACCTGGGCTGACCCGCGCGTACGAGGCTTATCGCGGGATCTTCAGCACCACCGAGGCACTGCACCTGACGCGGCACTACATCGGCAGCGTTCCGACTGCGCCAGATGTCGCCCTGCCGGACGATGAGCCATCGCCCGGGGATACGGTTTCGCGTCTGGAACTTACCCGCTACTTGCGCAACCAGCTCCTACGCGACGGCGACGTCATGAGCATGGCATGTGGCGTCGAGCTACGAGTGCCGTACCTCGATGCCCCTCTCGTCGACACCATCACCCGCATCCCAGCGGCCGTGAGGCTGGAGTCCGGCAAGGCGTTGCTGAAGCGGGCGGTGCCCGAGATTCCGGCTTGGGCCGCCCGCGAACCGAAACGAGGGTTCATGTTTCCGATCGACAGCTGGTTACGCGGCCCGTGGCGGGGTACGTTCGCCGCGGTCGATGAGCGCTGCCCGGTGCCGACCCAGACGTGGTACCGGAGATGGTGCGTCTATGCACTCGAGGAATGGATGACGCGACATGTCTGAAGCAATTACTGGTCGCTCCGACGCCGGCATCGGGTTCGCGGCCACGGCCAGCTCTCTCTTGATTGCGTTGGCCGTGTTTCCGGAGCACCCGTCGCCGCGGGGCGCCCTGGTTGTGCCGGCCGCTATCCTGACGGCGGGCATCCTGTTCGTGCCGGTGACCCGCGCGATCCGCCGATCGCAGCAACTGTTGAACGCCGAGAATCTAGTCGCGTTCGGATTCGTGTTCTGGCTGCTGCTCGACCTGATTCAAGGCGCCTACGACTTGCGCGATGCGGACGACTGGGCCCTGCGCGACGCGTTTTTGGCCATCGGCGTGTGCGCCAGCGCGATGTGGGTTGGCGTGGCCGGACGGCCCTGGCCGATTCCCAAGTGGCTGGCCGAAATTGCGAGGAGGCCGATGGACACCCAGACCGTCGGCCGGCTGGTTCCGGTGTGCTTCGTGATCGGGATGTTCAACTTCGCGCTGGCGGTGAACTTCGACATCCCCTTGATGTTCTCGTATCTCGGTCAACAGCGGTGGTCCGCGCCCTGGGGGCGTGGCCAACTGGGCGGCTGGGACGCCTTTCTCGACCAGGCGCAGTACTTCGGCTACGTGCTGCCCAGCCTGACGGCGCTGCTGATCGCCCGCACCGGGTTCAACCTGCAAACGTGGACGTCGCTCTTCGCCTCGGGCATCATGCTCGCCTTCCTTTCGCAGGGCGGTGGCCGCCGCATCATTGGTGTCACGGTCGGCGCGGCCATCATCGTGTGGATCCAGGCGCAGAAGGAACTGCAAGTGCGCAAGCTGGCGCTGGCGGGGGTCGCGGTGGTCGGACTGCTGACTGGCATGCAGTTCATGCTCAACATCCGTACCATCGGCTACGACGAGTTCGCGTTCACGGGGGCCTCGGACTACGACTACCTGCACGTCGACGACAACTTCCTGCGATTGGCGCAGATCATTCAGTTGGTGCCCGCCGAGCATGACTATGTCTACCTGCAGCAATTGTGGTTTACAGCGATTCGGCCGGTGCCGCGGGTCTTCTGGCCGGGCAAGCCCATTGATGCCGGGTTCGATCTCCCGTCCATTATCGGAATGAAGGGCGTGAGCCTCTCGTCGTCCATCATCGGCGAGTGGTACCTGAGCTATGGCTGGTTGGCGGTCATTTTCGGCGGCTGGTTGCACGGTCGGCTGGCCAGGACCGTCAACACCCTCCGCGAGAAGGAAGAGTTCCACACCAACCCGATCGTTTATGGCCTGTCGGTGATGATCCTGGTAGCCGGCATGCGCTCGATGCAGGAACTGGTGCTCATGAGTTACGCCCTCGTCGCCTGGTGGGCGGCCAACCGGATCACCCGGGCGCGGACCGTGCCGACGCGGTGAGATTACTGCACGTCGTCGCGTCGTACCACCCGGCCGTCCGCTACGGCGGGACGATCGTGTCGGTCCACGGCCTGGCCGCCGCACTGGCCGCACGCGGCCACGAGGTGCACGTTTACACGACGAGCGTGGACGGCGAGCGCGATTCTGACGTGCCGCATGGCCAACCGGTGATGCTCGACGGCGTCTGCGTCTGGTACTTCCGCTCGCCCAACGTGCGCCGGCTGTATCGCTCCCCCGGCCTGCGTAGCCAACTGGCCGCCACCGTTGCGAGCTTCGACCTCGTGCATACCCACGCCGTGTTCCTGTGGCCGTTGTGGGTGGCGGCACGCGCCGCGCAGCGTGCCGGGGTGCCGTATGTCGTGTCGCCAAGAGGGATGCTGGAGCGCGACCTTGTGCGCCAAAAGAGCCCTTTCTTGAAGGCACTTTGGATCGCGCTGATCGAGCGGCACAATCTCGAGCGGGCCGCGGCCATCCATGTCACCAGCGCACGCGAAGCCGACGAACTGGCGGCCTTTGGTTTCAGGTTGCCCCCGGTGGTGACCGTCCCGAATGGCGTTGGCGCCGGGCCATCGCCGGACCAGGACCATCGGGTTCCCGATCAGCTGGCGGCGACCATCGCGCGGGGCCCGTACGTCCTGTTCCTCGGCCGCATCAGTTGGAAGAAGGGGCTCGATCGGCTCGTGCGATCCATGCCTTACATCTCGGGTAGCGTACGTGTGGTCGTTGCGGGAAACGATGACGAGGGCCTGCGCCCGTCACTCGAGGCCGAAGCGGCGCAGCGCGGTGTGGCTGAGCGCCTGGTCTTCACTGGCCCGGTGGCCGGTTCGGGCAAGCAAGCCTTGCTCGCCAGTGCGCAGTTGCTGGTTCTGCCGTCGTACTCCGAGAACTTCGGCAACGTCGTACTGGAGGCGATGGCCGCCGGGTGTCCGGTGATCGTGACGCCGGAGGTCGGTGCGGCGCCGATCGTCGAGGCCTCCGGCGCCGGATGGGTGGTTGACGGTGCGCCATCGACCTTGGGCGCGCGGATCTCGGAATTGGCCACGAATTCGGAGCTGCGGGCAGGCATGAGCGTGCTGGCCCGCGAGGCAGCTCGCGGTTACACTTGGGACTTCGTGGCCGGCCAAATGGAACGGGCCTATCGGGGCCTTCTGACGTGATGATCGGCGTCACGGCGCTGATTCTGACCGCCAACGAGGCGCCGAACATTGCCCGGACGCTGGCCCAACTCACCTGGCTGCCCGAGATTGTCGTGATCGACAGTCACAGCACCGACGGCACCCCCGCCCTCGCCGCGGCGTTTCCCAATGTGCGGGTCGTCCAGCGCCCGTTCACCACCCACGCCGAACAGTGGAACTTCGGCCTCGCGGCCGCCGGCATCGACACCGAGTGGGTGCTCGCGCTTGATGCCGATTTTGTCCTGAGCGACGAGGGGTGCCGCGAGATTCAGGCGTTGCAGCCTGCGGATGACGTGGCCGGCTACTGGGCGTCGTTTGACTACTGCATCGAAGGCCGGCCGCTGCGCGGCGCCGCGTATCCGCCGGTCGTCGTCCTGTATCGCCGGACGCGCGGCCGTTACGCCCAGGACGGTCACACGCAGCGCGTGCAGGTGTCTGGCCGGGTGCTCTCGCTGTCGCACCGCATCCGGCACGACGACCGCAAGTCGCTCACCCATTGGCTGGGATCGCAGGCCCGTTACATGGCGCTGGAGGCAGAGAAGCTGACCAATGGCAGCACGGTCGGTATGGTCGATCGGGTCCGGCAATGGATCGTGATCGCGCCGCCGGCGATGTTCGTGTACTGCTACCTGGTCCGCGGCGGCATTCTCGACGGCAAGGCCGGCCTGTTCTACGCCTTGCAGCGTGCCACGTCGGAGTTGATTCTTTCGCTGTTCCTCGTGTGGCGCCGCCTGTCGGGCGGTCGCTAGGCCGACGTCTATGTCATCTGCGTCATCTGTGGCCTAGATCGAACTGGCAAGCCGGCCGAACAGCGCGCGGCGGGCCGGCTGGTGCCGCAGCAGCGCGAGAATGAAGTCGCGGTGCTGGTTGAACCGCGCCGACTGCCGCACCAGCGGCAGGATGCCATCCGTCTTGGCAAGGTCGAAGAGCGCGTCGATGTCGGTATCGCGCATGCGCTGCGCGACGAAACGCAAGGCCAGCTGCGCCTTGAACTCCGGCTGGAAGCGCGCGCGCCAGCGCCGTTCGTACTCGCGTAACGCCGCCGCCGACAAGTCGTTGCCCGCCAGGGCGACGTGCAGCACCTGGGCGGCAATCTCGCCGCTCACGACACTGTAGTAAATCCCGCCACCCGTCGTCGGCTTCACCAGTCCCGCCGCGTCGCCCACCGCCAACACCCGATCGCCATAGCTGCGTCGCACGCCGCCGAGAGGGAGCATGCGCCGGCGAGGGCTGAGCGTGTCGGGCACCGCCACTGACCAGCGCTCGCGCACCCGGGCGAGCATCCGCGAAAAATACTCACCGGCGTCGGCGTCGGCCATCACGCCGATGCGAACGAACGTGCCGTAGGACCGCTTGACCGGCACCGCCCACGCAAACCCCTTGGGCGCGATCTCCGATCCGAAGTGGATCTCGACGTCGCCGGGGCGATCCGCCGGCAGCTCGAGTTGGGCCGACTGGAGAAACGTCGACGGCATGCCGAACCCCAGCCGGCGCTGAAACGTGTAGCTGGCACCACCGGCCAGGATCGCGGTGCGGGCGGTCATGGTCTCGCCGTCGGCCAGGGTGACACGGACCGCGTCGGCGGCCGGATCGATGGCCGTCGCGCGGCGTCCGCGCAAGACCGTGGCCCCGGCAAGTTCAGCCCGGCTCGCCATGGCCACGTCGAACATCGCGCGATCGATGACGACGGCTTCGGTGGTGGCGGTCGTGTAGTCGAACGAGTGCCCCGACGGCGCGACGAACTTGACGGTGGCAAGGGGGTTCAGTACCGACTCGGCCGGCAGGCTCAACGCATCGATGGCATCCGCCGCGAGCACGCCCGTGCAGTGCACCGGTAGGCCAATGGTGTCGTGCTCCTCGAGGACGGTGACCGACCGACCCAGTTCGGCGAGGCAGCGGGCAACCGACAAACCACCCGGACCTCCGCCAACGATCACGACATCGAGCATTGCGTCAGATTATACAGGGCCGGTTGGTGCGGCCGTCGTCAAACCTTTGGGCCGCGATCTTCCCACCGGCCGCGGAGCGTGATCCAGAACGAGAGCAGGATCAAGCGGAGATCGAGACAGAAGGTCGCGCGCCGCTGGTACAGCAGATCGTAGCGGAACTTGGCGGGGCGTGGCAGGTCGCGCGCGGCGTAGACCTGTGCCAGCCCGGTGAGCCCGGGCCGCACGCGGTGTCGGGCTTCGTAGCCTCGGATAGCTCTGAGAGGCACATGGCGCCCGTCGGCGGTCGTGTCGGCCTCGCCCGGCCGCAGCGGCCGGGGACCGACCACGCTCATGTCGCCCTTGAACACGTTCAGCAGCTGCGGCAGCTCGTCAAATGCGGTGGCCCGCAGCAGCCGGCCGACCCGCGTCACACGCGGATCGTTCTCGGTGGCCTGGACCGCGCCAGTGTGCTTCTCGGCATCGACGACCATCGAACGGAACTTGTACGCCAGAAACACGCGGCCGCGGTGGCCGACCCGTTCCTGCGTGAACAGCACCGGTCCCCGGTCTTCGAGCTTGATCGCGATCGCAATCAGCAACGAGACCGGTGAGAAAACAACCAGCCCGGCCCCGGAGACGAACAGGTCAAACCCACGCTTGATCATCGGCCGGCGACCTCGCGCAATACTTGGGCGTGGGCTGATACCTGGCGATCCCGCGCGAACAGGGCGGCCGCATCCCTGGCGCGCGCGCCCATGGCCTGGCGGCGCGCTGGGTCGCCGGCCAGCGCCACGATGGCCGCCGCCAGAGCCGCCGAATCGCCCGGCGCGGTGACCACTCCGCTGTCATGGGTCCGCGTCAGCGCCGCGACCTCGCTCGAGGCCTCGACGGCCGCCACGTAGGGCCGGCCCGCGGCCAGAATCGGATAGAGCTTGCTCGGCACGATGTATCCGGCCAGGCCGGGTTTCAACGATACCAGGCAGACATCGCTGGTTGCATAGGTCCAGCGCAAGTGCTCGCGCGGCTGGAAGGGTAGAAAGCGCACGTTGTCCAGGCCGCGCGCCCGCACCGCCTCCTGCAGCGCCGGCTTGCGGTTGCCGTCGCCGATGAACAGCACGAGGATCTCGGGGCGCGCCGCCAGGCGTGCCGCCGCGTCGATCACGGCGTCGAGGTTTTGCGAATGGCCGATGTTGCCGGCATGCAGCACCACGAAGCGGCCGGCAAGGTCGTGGGCCGTGGCAAACGGATTCTGCTTCCCGTAGGGCACGATTGCGGTCGTATCCGCCCAGTTGTGAATCACCGTGATCTTCGCGGGCTGCGCGCCCTTGCCCTCGATCAGCCGCTGCGCCATGGTGTCGCCCAGCGCGACGATGCGTCGCGCGCGAGCGACCAGGAAGCGGTTCAGCCGATCGAGCAGCCCGTTCACCAGCGGGCTGTGGAAGTCGTCGAGCAGGCCGGCGACTTCGGGGAAGATGTCCTGGCAGAAGAACACCATGCCGTGGCGCGGCCGGGCGGCAAGCGCGGCTAGCCCGATGATGGGCGGGTCGGTGAGGGCCACGGTCACGTCCTGGCGGGGCAGTCGCACCGCCGCCCACGACGCCGACATGAAGTAGGTGAGGTAGTTGGCCGCGCGGCCGGCGAAGCGGCGCTGCGCGAACGTGGTGCCCGCGGCGCGCACGATGCGAACGCCGTTCCTGGTCTCGCGTGCCGGCAGCCGCTCGCCGGTGATCGGGTGGCCGGTCACGACGGTGACGTCGCAGCCATGCCGTGTCACGAGATCCTCAGCCAGTTCCGTGAGCAACTGGCCGGTGGCGCCGGTATCGGGCCAGTACGACCGATTGAAATAGCAGACGCGCAATCGCGCGCCCTCCGGCGCCGGCATCAGCTTGGCTTTCGGAGCATGTGCGAGCCCATGACGAGCACATCCATCTCGGTGCGCAGGAAACAGTCCAGCGCTTGTTCGGGCCGTTCTACGATCGGCTCGTTTTCGTTGAACGACGTATTGAGCAGGACCGGCACGCCCGTCTGCGCGTGGAAGGCCCGGATCAGCGCCCAATAGCGCGGGTTGCTGGCCTGGCTCACCGACTGCAGCCGCCCGGAGCCGTCGACGTGCGTCACCGCCGGAATCAGGTCGCGTTTCTCGGGCCTGACCGGATAGACCTGGATCATGAAGGGGTCGTGCACCGCGTCGATGAAATACTCGTCGATCGCCTCGGCGAGAATCGACGGCGCGAATGGCCGGAAGCGTTCGCGGAACTTGATCTTCTGGTTGATAATGTCGCGCATGTCGCGGCGGCGCGGATCCGCCAGGATGCTGCGATTGCCCAGCGCGCGCGCCCCCCACTCCATGCGTCCCTGGTACCACCCGACGACGTCGCCGGCGGCCAATCGCGCGGCGGTTGCGTCGCAGAGCGCGGCCTCGGTGGCAATGGTCGTCAGCCGGCAGCGGCCCTGCGCCACGACCCCGCTCTCGGCAATCACCGTGGCAATCTCGGCGTCGGTGTAGGACGTGCCCCAGTACGAATGTTCCATGCGCGGCCCAACCGGCCGCGCGCCGCTTTGATGCCACGCTTCGAGCGCCGCGCCAAGGGCCGTCCCGTTGTCACCGGCCGCGGGCTGGATGAACACATGGCGGAACGGCGTGTTGTGCCGAATCTTGCCGTTGGCCACGCTGTTCATGGCGCAGCCGCCGGCAAGGCAAAGGTGATCGACCGGGACCTTCTGGTGCACGCCGCGCAGCACATGGAAGGCGGCATCTTCGAACACTCGTTGCACCGACGAGGCGAGGTCCTCGTGGGTGCTCGTGACCGGCTCGTCGGGCCTCCGGCTGGGGCCGAGCAGGTCGATCAGCCGATCGGTAAAAACATCCGGGACGTCCGGCTCACCATCGTTCCAACGCATCGTGGCTTCGCCGGTCCAGTGCCGAAAATACTCGAGGTTCAGCCGGAAGCCGCCGCCGGGCTCGAGCCGCAGCAACTGGTGAATCGCTTCGGCCTGCCGCGGCGAGCCGTACGGCGCCAGCCCCATCACCTTGTATTCATCGCCGTACTTCTTGAAGCCGAGGTACTGGGTGATGGCGAGATACACCAGGCCCAGGGAGTGTGGAAAGTAGACGCGGTCGAGCACGTTGAGGTGGCCGCCGCGGCCATGGGCGATCGAGACGCTCACGAAGTCGCCAAATCCATCGATGGCGCAACACGCGGCCTCGTCCACGCCGCTCGTCCGGTAGGCGCTGGCGAGGTGGGCCGGGTGATGCTCGATGTAGCGCGTGCGGGCGTTGACCGCCGCCCGGTCCAGGCCGAATGTGTCGGCGATGACCTCGGCAATCGCCGTATTCTTGCCGGCCGTGTTGCGGTACTGGTTCAGTAACGCCCTCCCGGGGCGATGGGTCAGGGCGAACCACGCCTTCCGCGCGAGATGCACCCGGCGGCCCCGGGCGACCGCCCACACGTCGACTTCGTCCGCCCGCGCGCCCGCCATGGCCAGCCCCCGCGCAATCGCACGCGACGGAAAGCCGGCGACGTGCTTGATGCGGATGAACCGCTCCTCTTCGAGTGCCGCGACCAACTGGCCGTCGCGCAGCACGGCCACGGCGACATCGCCGTGATAGGCGTTGAGGCCAACGATAATCACCGGGCGGACAACCTCGCCGGTGTCGCCAGGCGGTCGCCGGCGCCGGCGGGGTGCGAGGCGTCGCGCCGGAACAACAGCAGGCCGGCCACGACGCCGCACAAGACGGCATTCGCCGGCATGATCAGCGGCACCTCCCACACGGCCTGCACGGCCAGCCCGACCAACCCGGCGGCGGCGCCCACACGCACCCAGAACATTTCCCCTTTATCGGCCCGGATCGCGCGGTAGGCCAGCATCGCGAACAGCGCCAGCGCCGTCAGTGCCGGCAGGGCCAGCAGCAGCCCGCCCTCGCTCGCCACCTGGACATAGGTGGAGTGGGCGTTGTTGAAATGCGCCCAGCGTCCCATCGAGCCCACCCACGTCCGGGTTTGCTGGTACTGAGTCATGGCGTCCGAGAAGGTGCCAGCGCCAGTGCCGGTCAGCCAGAAATCGCGCACCATCGGCAGGCTTTCGCGCCAGATCGTCAGGCGGCCGAACCCCACCGGCTCGCGGTTCCACGTCTGTTGCAGCCGCACCGCCCAACCATCGATGTCGACGAAGGCCATCGCCGCGACCAGCACGATGCCAACGACGCCGAATATTGTCGGCAGGCTGGTTCGCTCCAGGTTCATCCGGGGCCGTCCCAGCCCCCAGCCGCACAGCGCGGCCGCACCGAGGCCGGCCACCGCCGAACGCGACAGCGTCGCCAACATCGCGAACACGGTGATCACCACCGCCGCGGCGGTAAGCACGATGCCGGAACCCACGAATCGCTTGAGCGCTTCGCGCCAGTGCCGGGCCCGGTAAGCCGGGTGGGTGCGCAGCCGGGCGATCAGGTACCCGCAGACCGGCGCCGTGACCAGCAGCAGCCAGGCCGCGAAGTGATTGCGATTGGTAAAGGCGCCGAACGGGCTCGCACTGCGCGCTTCCGGCGTCATCACGAACAACAACGAGCGCGGCGCGATCGCTTTCTGGAGGAGGGCGGCAACCGCCAACACGGCGCCCAGCACGGCCAGCATGCGGCAGAACGACCGCGTGTTGCCGCCGGCCCCGAACAACGCGCGGGCAACCCAGAAGGCCAGGATGCCCATCGCTACCGTCGCGGCACTGCGGTAAGTGGCGCGGGGATTGATCGATAGCGCTGCCCACCCGGTGCCGTCGACGGTCGCAAACGCCAGCGCCTCGCGAACGCGACCCGCGTCGGGCGACAGCGCGGCGACGAGCGCCCGCGGCAGCGGCACGGTTTGCAGGAGGATGGCCGCCACGATGGCGACGAGCGCGAGGTCAAGGGCCCGCCACTCGCGCGGAAAGTTCAGGGTGCGGCGCGGGGCGACCGCCACCGCTAGCGCGGCCAGGCCGAGCAGCGGCGCCGTCGTCCACGGCGGCGCGCCGGCAAACAGCAGGTAGGAGGCGGCGACCAGCAGAACGAGCAGCACGCGCTGCATCGATCAGGCCGCCGGCGATTCTGCGTAGTAGTTCTTGTACTGGTGGCCGTAGTAGCGCGAGTAGTAGTACTTGTTGCGCCCGAAGTTAACCTTGTTCAGTACCGCGAGCACGTTGCGCGGATTGCTGCCGAGCAGGGTTTCGACGGCGCGTTCGGCCAGCCGCCAGCGGGTCATTTCCGCGCCGATCACGAACACCATGGCGCCAACCAGCGGGGCAAGGATGACGGCATCGGTGACCGCAAGTACCGGCGGAGTGTCGATGATGATCCAGTCGAATGGGCCGGTCTCGAGACCGGTGAGCAAGGCGCGCATGCGGTCCGACGCCAGCAACTCCGACGGGTTGGCGGGGGTGCGCCCGGCGGTGATGGTCAGCAGGTTCGGGTCGTGGGTGCGCTGGACGACTTCACGCATGCGGGCCTGCCCGGCCAGCAACTGCGAGAGACCGCGGTCGTTGGTCATGCGCAGCGCCTTGTGCACGCTGGGCCGCCGCATGTCGGCATCGATTAGCAGCACGCGTGCGCCGCCGACCGCCAGCGCCATGGCGATGTTCACCGCGGTCGTGGTCTTGCCCTCGAGCGGCTGCGAACTGGCCACCGCCACCACGCGCGGGCCGTCGTGCGTAAACTGCCCCGCGAGCGAGGTCCGAATGGCGCGGTAGGCTTCGCCGAAGTCATGCGGCACCGGGCCCGAGATCAGCGGGTGACGTTCGCCACTGACGACCGGCACCAGGCCGAGGAACTTGAGGCGCAGGCGGCGGGTGATGTCGTCCGGCGTCTTGACCGTGTCGTCCAGGTAGTCGATGCCGAAGGCAATGCCGAGCCCAAGGGCGAGGCCGAGCGCGATGGCGTAGACCCAGTCGCGGCGGTGGTTCGGCGCGAACGGCGCCGTCGGAATCTCGGCGCGGTCAACGACGCGCACGTTGTTGGTACGGCTGTTGGCGACGACCCGCAATTCCTTCTCGCGCGTCAGCAACTGGTTGTAGACCGTGCGGTTCGACTCGGCCTCACGCGACAGCACCGCGTAATTGACGCCCTTGCGGCCGAGTTCCGTCGCCGCGACCTTCGCCTCGGTCAACTGCCGCTGCAGCTCACGCTCCTGCGTGACCGCCGCGTCGAATTCGTTCTTGGCGTTCTGGACGGCCTTGCGAATTTCGCCGTCCAGCGTCCGTTCGGCATTGGCCAGGGCGGTGACCGCCTTCTGGTAATCCGGGTGTTTCTCGCCGTAGCGCTCGGACGCACGCGAGCGGTCCTGTTGCAGCGTGTTGACCGAGGCACGCAGGCTCTGGATGTAGGTGTTGTTCAGCACCGACGAAATCGAGTCGACGTCGGTCCCGGCATCCTGGAGTTGCCGCCACAGCCCTTCCTTCTGGATGCGATCGAGCCGTGCCGTGGTCACCGCCTCGTTCGACTGCGTGAGCCGCGCCAGGATGATGTTCTGGTTGCTGTCGAGCGACCCGGCGTCTTCGCTTTCCTTGTATTGCGCGAGGGCCATCTCGCTTTGCTTCACCAGCTCGGCCTGCTTCTCGACTTCGCCGGTCAGCCAGTCGGCGCTTTTCTCGATCGTCGATACCTTGTACGCCAGGTTGCTGCTGACGAACTCGTCGGCAAAGGCGTTGGCCGCCCGCGCCGCGAAGGCCGGGTCGGCGGCGTTGAACGTGAGGTCGATGAGCTGGCTGCCGCGGACCTGCGCGACGCCCTGCCGGGCGAGCAGCGCATCAGGGTAGCTGGTGGTGTCAACGATGTCGATGCCGGCCAGCGGCGCCGGGGCCTCACTCGCCGTCGAGGTAATCAATCGATACGGCCACGCGGCGTAGTACTTGACCAGCGCGATGCCCACCGCCAGCTGGGTCGGCTTCGGGCCCTGGCCATTGAACTCGGCGACGCGCTCCATCTCCAGCTTCCCGGCCACGCGAGTCGCCAAGTCGCGGCCGCGCATGATGCGCAGCTGCGTTTGCATGTAGATTTCAGGGTCGGTTGGCGTCGTGTTGCGGTTGATCTCAGACGGCGTCGCGATGTCGGCGTTGGGATCCTCGATCAGCACCCGCGCGAGCGCCCGGTAGACCGGGATCCGCGTGTAGCTGTCCACCATGACCCAGCCGACCACGAGTGCGAACACGGTGAGGCTGGCCCATCGGTACTTATAGAGCACCGACAAGCGATCGAAGAGGTGCGAATCCTGACCCGCCGGCGAACTGCCGCCCAGCGCGGGCGGGGTCGAGCGGGGTGTAGGTGTTTCGTTGGACATGATCGGCGACGACTACGGCGAAACAGGTTCTCCCGCATCCACCGCTAACACGTCTTCCTGGGACGCGAGCGACAGAGTGGCGCTGGTCATGCTGGTCGCGGCGCTCATGCCGAGAAACCCGACGACGCTCTGCTGGGGCGTCAGGTTGTTACGTCCCGCATCCCACCGCCCGGGCAGTTGAATGACGGTCTGCAACGTCTCGAATCGCGCCACCGTGCCGGCGTTGCTGAGCGAGAGGAGGAAGCCGTCGACGTGCACCATTTCCACGACGTAGGTGCCGGATCGGTCGATCTCAAACGCGTACTCGCCGTTTGCGTTCGACTCGGACACGTGGTCGATGGCGCCGGTGGCGAGGTTGCGCACGCGCACCCGCGCGTTGGCGACCGGCGTCTGCTGGATATCAATCACGGTGCCAATGATTCGCGTGGCCCCGCTGGCGCCGTTCGGCCGCCACGGTTCGGCAAACTTCAGGCTCTGCCCCCGGGGCACCAGCGTGGCGGTACCCGGTTGCTTGGCGCTGACCGTGACCGCGACAGCGCCGATGGCAAAGGCGCCGCAAATGGCCGCAAATATGGGCTTTCTCATTGGGTATTACTCCAGCCGATGACCGGCACTGATCACCACTGCAACTATAGTGACCTTATCCATGTATCGGTTGCCCGAATTGCTCCGACAGCAGATATGACAATATACGACGAGAGAGAATTCTTTGTCCACTCTAGCAAGCAACTCACGGCTTTTCGACCCACCCCAGTTTTACGACGTCTGAAAAGACGGGTTGGGTCGGGATTCGAACGGGTAGCATTCGAAGGTTGAGCCGTTTCGTAAACGGCGTGTGAAAGGATTGCGTAAGCCAATCATGTATCCCGCATTCTTGCCATCCATCCTGCGCCGGGCCGGCCTGGTGACCGCGTTCGTGGCCGCCACCATGACGGTCACTGGCGCCGCCAACTGGCCAGAATGGCGCGGACCGGGGCGCGACGGCCGCTCCACCGAAACCAACCTGCCGTCGCAGTGGTCGCCGTCGGGCGACAACCTGGCGTGGCGCATTCCGATCGGCAGCCGCTCGGCGCCGGTCGTGTTCGGCAACCGGATCTATCTCAACACGCCGACCGGCGATCCGGCGAGCACGCAGGAACGGCTGGTCGCGCTCGACGCCGAGACCGGCAAGGTCGTGTGGGAGCGGCGCTTCAGCCAGTACCTGAGCGACGTCCCGCAGCACCGCGCGTCGTGGGCGTCGCCGTCCGTCGATCCGGAGACCGGCAACATCTACCTGTTCACGGTTTCGGCGCAGCTCGTGTGCCTGGCGCCGGACGGCAAGATCTTGTGGGACCGCTCGCTGCCGGACGAGTACGGCGCCGTCACGACGCACGGCGGCCGGACGGTGTCGCCGATCATCGAAGGCGACAAGGTGATCCTGAACGCGCTGGTGATGGCGTGGGGCGAGCTGAATCGCACCGGCAACCGGTTTTTTGCGTTCGACAAGAAGACCGGACAAACGGTGTGGATTGCCTCGCCGCAGGTTCGGCACTACGACACCAACTACTCGACACCCATCGTCAGCACCATCGACGGCACGCGCGCGCTGATCGTCGGCGGCACCGACGGCGGTTACCACGCGCTCAAGCTGAACACCGGCGAACGCATCTGGTCGATCGACGTCAGCAAGCGGGCGATTCTGAACAGCCCGTTGTTCCGCGACAACGTCGTCTACCTGACGCACGGTGAAGAGAACCTCGATACCACCGAGATGGGGATGATTGCCGCGATCGACGCGACCAAGACCGGCGTGCTGACACCCGACGTGTTCAAGTGGCGGACGCGCGGGTTCCTCCCGAGCTTTGCCTCGCCGGTCTTCGACAACGAGCGCCTCTACTCCGTGGACAACAGCGCGATCGTCGGCGCGTTCGACCTCAAGACCGGCGCGAAGCTGTGGGAGAAGTCGATCGGCACGCTGCAGAAGGGGTCGCCGCTGTTAGCCGACGGCAAGCTGTATGTCGGCACCGAGAACGGCAAGTTCTACATCCTGCGGCCGAGCGCCACCGGCGTCGAGGTGCTCGACGAAGATGCGCTCGGGACGTCGACCACGCCCGAGCCGATTGTCGCCTCGCCCATTGCCGCCGATGGCCGCATCTACGTGACCTCGATGGATGCGATGTATGCCATTGGCAAGCGCGTCGCGCGTCCAGCGACCCGTCCCACCAGCACCCCGGAACCCGAGCCCCCGAGCACCGCCGCACCCGCCGTCGTGCAGGTGTTTCCGTATGAGACGTTGCTCTCGCCGGGGCAGACGGCCACGCTCAAGGCGCGGTTGTTCGACGCGAAGGGCAACTTCATACGCGAGGAGCCGGCGGCGCAGTGGAGCGTCGAGCAGTTGACGGGGGCGGTCGACGCGAAGGGCACCTATACGGCGGCCACGACCGGTTCGACGGCCGGAGTGGTCAAGGCCACGGTCGGCGGCCTCAGCGGCACGGCGCGCGTGCGCGTGATCGCACCGATGCCCTGGAGCTGGGACTTCGAGGAAGCGACCGCGGAGGCGCCGCCGGCGTGGTGGGTGGGTGCGCCGGGCAAGGTGTTCCAGCGCACGGTTGAGGGCGTCGGCAAGGTGCTGATGCGCCCGCGCGACGAGACCGTCGGCCGCCGCGCCAAGGTCTACTTCGGCCAGCCGAACCTGGCCGGCTACACCGTCGAGGCCGACGTGCGGGCGCGCGAACAGCGCCGCCAGCGCGGCGACCTCGGGCTGCTCAACGAGCACTACGGAATGGTCCTGTTCGGCAACGGCCAGAAGCTCGAACTCCACCCGTGGCAGGCCGCCGACGAGATGACCGTGCGGGTGCCGTTTGCGTGGGACGCCGACAAGTGGTACCGCATGAAGCTGCGCGTCGATCACCTCCCCGACGGCACGGCTCGCGTCCGCGGCAAGGTGTGGCCGTCGGCCGACGCCGAGCCGGCGGCGTGGACGATTGAGAAGATCGACAAGATTCCGCATCGGGCGGGAAGCCCCGGTATTTACGCCGACGGCATCTCGGATGTCTATTTCGACAACGTGAAGGTTTACAAGAGCCAATGATGAAACGCACGTCAGCGATCGTCGTCTTTCTTGCCGCCGCCACCGTCGGCGTGTCGGCCACCGACTGGCCCATGTGGGGCGGCACACCAAGCCGCAACATGATGTCGCCCATGACCGGGCTACCCACGACCTGGGACGTCAAGACCGGGAAGAACGTGAAGTGGGTCGCGGAACTCGGCTCGCAGTCGTACGGCAACCCCACCGTGGGCGGCGGCGTCGTGCTGGTCGGCACCAACAACGAGGCGTTGCGCGATCCCAAGCAGGGCGGTGACCGCGGCGTCCTCATGGCGTTTCGCGAAACCACCGGCGAGTTCATGTGGCAGGCGACTTTCGAGAAGCTGGCGGCCGGCCGTGCCAACGACTGGCCGTTCCAGGGCATTGCCAGCTCGCCGCTGATCCTCGATGGCGTGGCGTATTTCACGACAAACCGTGGCCAGATTGTCGCCGCCGATTTGCAGGGCTTCCACGATAACGAGAATGACGGCCCCTACAAGGAAGAGAAGCTCACCGGCAAGCACGACCCCGACATCCTGTGGATGTTCGACATGATCGAAGAGGTCGGCGCGTTTCCACACAACCTGGCCAACTGCTCCCCGGTCCACGACAGCAACCTGCTGTATTGCAGCACCGGCAACGGCCAGGACGAAAGCCACGTCAACGTGCCGTCGCCCAAGGCGCCGTCGATCATCGCCCTCGACCGCACCACCGGCAAGCTGGTGTGGGAAGACAACTCGGTCGGCGAAAACGTCCTCCACGGCCAGTGGTCGACGCCCGCGGTCGGCGACATCGGCGGCGTGCGCCAGGTCGTGCACGCGCAAGGCGATGGCTGGGTGCGCGGCTACGAGGCGCAGTCGGGCAAGAAACTGTGGGAGTTCGACACCAACCCCAAGGACTCGGTCTGGCCGAAGACCCGTAACGAGGTCATCAGCACCCCGGTCATCTTCGACAACGTGGTCTACATCTCGAACGGACAGGACCCGGAACATGGCGAAGGGGTCGGCCATGCCTATGCCATTGACGGCACCAAGCGCGGCGACATCACCACCTCGGGCATGCTGTGGCACTTCGACAAGATTCGGCGGTCGATTTCGACCGCCGCGATCAAGGACGGCCTGATCTACCTGGCCGACTTCAGTGGATTCCTGCACTGCCTGGATCTGAAGACCGGCAAGCCGTACTGGACCCACGACATGTTCGCGGCCATCTGGGGCTCGCCGATGATCATCGGCGACAAGGTCTACCTGGGTGACGAAGACGGCGACGTTGCGGTCATGGAACACAGCAAGACGTTCAAGCTGGTGTCGGAGATGAACATGGGCAGCTCCGTTTATGCGACCCCGGTGCCCGCCAACGGCGCCATGTTCATCATGAACCGCAACCAGCTGTACGCGCTGGCCGAGGGCGCGCAGCTGAAGAAGTAGCGTCCGGCTTCAGCCGGACCTTGTGTCTTTAGGCCACCATGAATCGACGCGATTTTCTCATTACCTGCGGGGCGCTGACGATCGCGCCCTGTCTGCTCCGGGCCCAGGCGCCCGCCAGCGCCCCCGCGGATCGCTGGGTCCAGTTCCGCGGCTCCCCGACACTCACCGGTATCTCGTCCACCACCATCGCGTCCGCGCCGAAACTGGCGTGGGCGTGGGAGGGTGGCGAGGCGTTTGATTCGTCGTCGGCGATCGTCGACGGCGTGGTCTACGTCGGGACCGCGACCGGCGAGCTGATCGCGGTGGGGCTGGCCGACGGCAAGCTGCGCTGGCGCTACAAGGCCGGCGAAGCGATTGGCGAATCGTCGCCGACGGTCGCCAACGGCCGCGTCTACATCGGTGACCTGATCGGCGTGGTGCACGCCGTGAACATCGCCGACGGCAAGCCGGCCTGGACGTTCAAGACGCAGTCCGAGATCAAGTCATCGCCGGTCGTGGTGGGCGACCTGCTGTTGATGGGATCGTACGACGGCAAACTCTACGGACTGAACGCCGCGACCGGCAAGCAGGTGTGGGTGTACGGCACCGAGAACTACGTCCACGGCACGCCGTGTATCGTCAACGGCGTCGCGCACTTTGCCGGCTGCGACGAGATCTTCCACGCGGTGGACGTGAAGACCGGCAAGGAGCGCCTGAACACGTCGGCCACGGCGTACACCGGCGCGTCGGTCGCCATGGTCAACGGCGTCGCCTATTTCGGGACGTTCGACAACCAGGTGCTCGCGCTCGACCTCGCCTCGCGCAAGGTGCTGTGGCGCTACGAGCATCCCGACCGCAAGTTCCCGTTCTACTCGTCGGCCGCGGTGGTGGAGGGCACGGTCGTCATCGGCGGCCGCGACCGCATGATTCACGCTCTCGACGCCAAGACCGGCCAGGCCCGCTGGACGCACATGACCCGCGCTCGCATCGATTCGTCGCCCGCGATCGCCGGTGGCCGCGTGTACGTGGGCTCGAACGACGGCCGCCTGTATGCGTTCGATCTCGCCAGCGGCAAGGTCGCGTGGGAGCACGATGAGGGAGCCGCCCTCAGTGCGTCACCCGCCCTCGCCGCCGGCCGCCTGGTCATCGGCTCTACCGAAGGCCGCCTGCTCTGTTTCGCATAGCACCGTAGCCCTTCACGTCGTGATACCCCCGCTCGTAACCCGCCTCGAAGCCATCTCGGTATGCGAGCTTGTAGGCTTCGCGCGTGCCATAGCTCCCGTTGTAGCCGCGATCGGCTGACCGGTAGCGGCTGTGCCGCACGGGATCGTACGAGTCGTTGTCGCGCGCGTCTTCGCGCCCCTTCTCGTAGCCATCCTGCTCGCCGATGTTGCGGGCCACGCCGTTGCTGCGGGTCGAGTTGCCGTTGCGATTGCGGATGCGTTCGCGAATCTGATCCCCGAGCGAACCGCCGCCGCGACGATTGTCGTCGCCGGTTCGCCATCCTTGGTCCGAGCGCGTGCTGCGCTCGCCATAGATGACACGGGCGTCGCGGTCGCGCGCGGCCCGCTGTTCAGCCTGATTGCAGTTGGTCGGAGCCGGCTGGCGGCCCGGCGGACGATTGTCGTACCACACACGGCACTGGCCGGCGGGTGGCAGATGGCCCGGCGGCACACCTTGGGCACGGCGGCCCCGTCCCTGGGCGTCGAGACCAGCGGTGGCGGCAAGACCAACCATGATGAGTGTTGCGGCTGCGATACGCATTGCGGTTCCTCCACCCGCGGCTATCGCAAGAATCGGACCACGCCTCTGGTGTCTGAACCGCGTCGTTATCGTCCCTTCAACAGGACGAAAATCACAGGTGACGGACACCTCGACGGTGGATCGGCGTCTGGCGCGCGTGAGACAACGAAACCGCATGAGAAATGTCATCGTCGCCGATCTCTTGATCGCCCGACCTCCTGTTGATCTACTTGAACGTCACGTTGATCGTGGGGCCGTCGATCTTGATGCCCTTGATGTCCTTCAGGAAGGGCTTGATCGCCGTCAGTGACGGCTCGGCGCCAATCTGACCCTGCAGCGCCTTGAGCTTCGCCTCGTCCGCGAGCAGCGAGTCCATGTCCATTTCAAGCAGCGTCAGGCGCGAGCCGGTGACGTACTCGGCGTTGGTCTTGACGATCGCGCCGGCCACCTCGAGATCGATGTTGAGCTTGAACCCGCCGAACATGCTCTTGATCATGCCCATCATCATCGGGTTCGTGAGATCCATGTCGCCCATGGGGTTGGCGCCGGCGTCGGGCTTGTCACCAGCCGGCTTGTCCACGAACGCGATCGTCAGCGTCGACGTGCCGCCCGCTCGGGTCAGAGTGAACCGCACGGGATCCTGGTTGGTGGGCTCAGAGCCCATGCGGTCGCTGGTGCCCCCGCTCATGCTGGGTCCGGTGTTCACCTGAACCAGGTTGATGTCGTCGAACGCGAAGATCGCCTTCGAGCCCTCCCAGCCGTTGGCGCCCTTGGCCGGGTCGGCCGACACCAGCCGCACGCCCTTGCCCATGCGCGCCGCCGTCCGTTCGAGGTCGGCCCGGTTGACCACGGCGCCGCCCATTTGCTTTTCGGCGCCGGGAATCATGCCCTTGATCGCCGCCATGTTCATCAGCGTGGTTTGCTCGACGGTTCCGCTGCCGTCGGCATTGACCTTGATCAACGTCGTGCTGTTGATGCAACCAGTAAGAGCGAAGGCGGCGACGATGGCGAGCAGGACACGTAGTGAACGCATGTGGGTTCCTCCGGCAGGGATGCCCCATCATACCTATACTGGCGTATGGCACCAGAAGGGGAGGGCCGGACTGCCCTCGTGACGGGCGCCTCGTCGGGCATTGGCAAGGCGTTCGCCGAGTTGTTGGCGGCGCGCGGCTACCGCCTGGTGTTGACGGCCCGCCGGCGGGATCGATTGGATGAACTGGCCGGGCAGCTCCAGACCGCTCACGGCGTTGCCACCCACGTCATTGTGGACGACCTGGCCGATCCCGAGGCGCCGGCCCGCATTGCCGCGGCCGTTCGCGCACAGGGCCTGCGCATCGACGTGCTCGTTAACAACGCCGGCTACGGCGTGCCGGGCAGCTTCGCCAGCGTGGCGTGGCCCGAGCATCAGCGGTTTATCCAGATCATGATGACGGCGGTGTGCGACCTTACCTATCAACTGCTGCCCGGCATGCTGGAGCGGGGCTGGGGTCGCGTGATCAACATCGCGTCGGTCGCCGGCATGGTGCCGGCGCCGGCCGGCCACACCCTGTACGGCGCGTCGAAAGCGTTCGTGATCCGGTTCTCAGAAGCGCTTGGCGCCGAGAATGGCCACAAGGGCGTGCACGTCACCGCGGTTTGCCCGGGCTTCACCTACAGTGAGTTTCACGACGTCACCGGCACGCGGCCGCAGATGAAGAGCGTGCCCGCCATGCTGTGGCTGAACGCCGCCGACGTGGCCCGCGAAGGCTACGAGGGTGTGATGCGCGGCGACGCCGTGGTCGTCAACGGGCGCGCGTACCGGCTCTTGCTCTGGCTGATGGGGGTGGTCCCGAAAGGCCTCGTCAAGGCGGTTTCCCGGGCGGCCGGCCGCCGGTATCGCAAGACCTGAACGGTGGGACCGGAGTCCTCGTCTAAGGGGACGTGGACACCCTGCTCAAAGACATTCGCTACGCACTGCGTTGGATGGCCCGGAGCCCCGGGTTCTCCGCTGTCGCCATCCTGTCGCTCGGCCTGGGCGTCGGGGTCAACACGGCGATGTTCTCCCTGGTGGACTCGCTGTTGTTTCGTCCCTTGCCCGTCACCGACCCCAGTTCGCTCGTGGACGTGTTCACGACCGGGGGCGACGGCGATGAGTACGCCACCTCGTCGTACGCCGACTTTCAGGACCTGAAAGCCCAGAACACGGTCTTTACCGACATGATGGGCTACAGCCCGATGATGGCGCCGCTCAGCCTGGGCGATCGGTCGCGCATCACGCTGGGGCAGCTGGTCACCTCGAACCACTTCACGATGCTCGGCGTGCAGCCCTTCCTTGGGCGGATGCTGGTCCCCGCCGACGACGACCCGTCCGCCGCGCGGGTCGTGGTGATTTCGCACCGCATGTGGCAGCGCGAGTTTGGCGCCGACCCGGCGATCGCCGGCAAGTCGCTCACGCTGCGCGGCCAGCCCTACATCATTACGGGGGTCGCGCCGGCCTCGTTCACCGGCGTCGTGCCGCTGTTGACGCCCGAGCTGTGGCTGCCCATCACGCACGTGGAGGAAGTCGAGCCGGCCGGCATCAACGACTCGGTGCCGTCGCCGGTGGGTACGACCACCCTCGAGCGCCGTGGCATGCGCTGGATGTTCGTCAAGGGCCGCCTGAAGCCCGGTGTCTCGGCCGCGCAGGCCCACGCCAACGTGGCGCTGATTGGCACGCAGCTCGAAGCCGACAACCCAGTGACCAACAAGGACCGCAAGATGGCCGCGGTGCCGACCGAGGAGGTCCGGCTGCTGGTGCCGCAGGCCGGCGGCGTCCTGTCGCTTGGCGCGGCCGGATTGATGGGCATTGTCGGCCTCGTCTTGTTGATCGCCTGCGCCAACGTGGCCGGCATGCTGCTGGCGCGTGCCTCGGCGCGGCGCCGCGAGATCAGCGTCCGGCTGGCGATTGGCGCCAGCCGCGGGCGCCTAATCCAGCAGCTGCTGGTGGAAGGTCTGCTGCTCGGCGTGCTGGGCGCCGTCGCCGCGTCTGGCCTGGCATGGGCGCTCGTGCAGGGCCTGCAGACCATGCAGCTGCCGTTACCGGTCGACATCGCGTTCGATCTGCGCATCGATGCGCGGGTGCTGTCGTTCTCACTGCTGATTGCCGTCGGCACCGGTCTGCTGGCCGGCCTGCTGCCGGCGCTGAAGGCGTCGGCACCCAGCCTGGTGAGCGACCTGCGCGGCGACGCGCCGGCCACGAAGCTGGGCGGCCGCCGCTGGGCGTTGCGCGATGCGCTGGTCGTGTCGCAGGTGGCGCTCACCGCCGTGTTGCTCGTCGTGGCCGGCCTGCTGCTGCGCAGCCTCGGCGCGTCGCAACGCGCCGATGTCGGCTTCGAGACGCGCGGGCTGGCCGCGATCTCCCTCGACACCGACATGGCGCGCTACGAGCCGGCGCGTGGCCTCGAGTTCTGGCGGCAGGCGCTGGCGCGGGTCCGTGCCATGCCCGGCGTGACGTCGGCCGGCCTGGTGTCGCCGACGCTGCCGTTCACCTTCAACTTCAACCAGCAGGAACTGCGGGTCGACAATCGCACCTACAACGAAGGCCAGCGCGGTGAAATCATCGAGAACGTCGCGATCTCGCCAGGTTACCTGCCGACGCTCGGCGTCGCCGTCACCGACGGCCGCGACATTGACGCCACCGACATCGCCGGCGGGCAGGATGTGGCCGTGATCAACGAGACGATGGCGCGGAAATTCTGGCCAAACGAGTCGGCGGTGGGGCACACTTTCCAGAGCGCGATTAGCAAGCGCACCTACCGTATCGTCGGCGTCAGCCGCGACCACAAGCGGCACGGCGTGCTGGAGCAGGCATCGCCCTTTGTCTACTTCGCTGAGGCGCAGCGGGGGAGCCGGTACAACTTCCTGCTGGCGCGGACCAATGGCGATGCCACGGCGCTCGTCAACGACATCCGCCGCGAGCTGCTGGCGATGGAGCCCGGGCTGGTGTTCATGTCGGCCGACACCATGGAACAGTACCTGAGCCTCAGCCTGATGCCGGCGCGGGTCGGGGCGCTGCTGGCGACGGCATTCGGCGGGCTGGGCACGCTGCTGGCGGCGATCGGCCTCTACGGCGTGATCGCCTTCTCGGTCGCGCGCCGGACCCGCGAGATCGGCGTCCGCATGGCTCTGGGCGCGCGACCTGAGCGGGTCATGGGCATGATCATGCGCCAGGGCTTCTCGATTGTCGCGATCGGCCTGTTGGTGGGCGGCCTGTTGGCCGCCGTGGCAGCCTTCGCGCTGCAGGGCCTGCTCTACGGCGTGCAGCCTCTCGATCCGCTGGCGTGGACGCTGGCGTTTACCGCCATGGCCCTGGCGGCGGGCCTGGCGAACTTCGTGCCGGCGCGCCGCGCCATGCGCATCGACCCGATGACGGCCCTGCGGACGGACTGAATCTCACAGGAGTTCAAGAGGTCAAGAGCTAAAGGGTAATGCGAGCCCCTTCCAAACTCCTGATCTTCTGATCTCCTGTTAGAATTTGGACTTTCCGGAGGAGTTCCGAATGTCCCGCACCCTGCGCTCGATTCTTGCTGCGTTCGTCGTCACGGCCGCGGCCACCCTGTCAGCCCAACAAATGCCGCCGACGCCGGCCCGCGGGGCGGGCGACGGCGAGGGCCCATTCGATCGCATGGTGATTCGCGGGGTCACGGTAATCGACGGCACCGGGGCGCCGCCGCGCGGACCGATGGATGTGGTCGTGCAGAACAACCGCATCACCGAGGTCGCCAGTGTCGGCTTCCCTGGAGTCGCCATCAACGAGCGCAGCCGGCCGGCCAAGGGCACGAAGGAGATCGACGGCACCGGCTTGTACCTGACGCCCGGGTTCGTCGACGCCCACGTCCACTGCGGCGGCGGCCAGGCACGCGATCCGGAGTATGTCTACAAGCTGTGGCTGAGCCACGGAGTCACCACCGTCCGCGGCGTGCCGTGCGGGTCCATGGATTGGGACCTCAACCAGCGCGAGCTGTCGGCGAAGAACCAGATCGTGGCGCCGAGGATCTTCGCCTACCACCGCCCGTTCAGCGGCGAGGGGTGGGACCGCACCCAGCCGCAGACGCCCGACAGTGCTCGCGAGTGGGTGCGCTTTGCCGCCAAGAAGGGCGTCGACGGCATGAAGCTTGGCGCGCACGATCCCGAGATCATGGCCGCCCTGCTGGACGAGGCCAAGAAGTTCAACCTGGGTTCGACGGCCCACCTCGACCAGATGGGCGTCAGCCGGATGAACGCGCGCGATGCCTCGCGCCTGGGCCTGGGCACGCTCACGCACTACTACGGCCTGTTCGAGGCGTTGCTCAAGGACTACGCGGTGCAGCCCTTCCCCCTGAACCAGAACTACAACGACGAGCAGCACCGCTTCGGCCAGGTCGCGCGGCTCCACGACAAGATTCACCCGCGGGGCAGCGAACCCTGGAACGCGCTGATCAAGGAATGGGTCGACGCCAAGTTCACGATTGACCCGACCATGACCATCTACTCGGCAGGGCGCGACGTCATGCGCATGCGCGAGGCCGAGTGGCACGACAAGTACACGCTGCCGTCGCTGTGGGATTTCTATCAGCCCAACCGCAACGCGCACGGCGCTTACTGGTTCTACTGGACGACCGAAGACGAGATCCAGTGGAAGCGCTTCTACCAGGTGTGGATGTCGTTCCTCAACGACTTCAAGAACGCCGGCGGCCGCGTCACCACCGGCTCCGACTCCGGCTTCATCTACCAGACCTACGGCTTTGGCTACATCCTCGAACTCGAGATGCTGCAGGAGGCGGGCTTCCACCCGCTCGAAGTGATTCGCTCGGCCACCCTCAATGGCGCGGCCACGCTGGCCGAGCCAAAGGGCAAGCCGGCCGATTTCGGCGTCATTCGCGCGGGCCTGCTGGCCGACATGGTGCTGGTCGACCAGAATCCCCTCGAGAACTTCAAGGTCCTCTATGCCACCGGCGCCGTGAAGCTCAACGACCAGACCGGCGCGGTCGAGCGGGTTGGCGGCGTGAAGTACACCATCAAGGACGGCATCGTTTACGACGCGAAGAAACTCGCTGCCGACGTCGCGGCGATTGTCCAGAAAGCCAAGAGCAAGCCGGCGACGACCCGGCAGTAGATCAGGGATCAGGGATCAGGGATCAGGGATCAGGGATCAGGGGCAGGCGAAGACGATGAGAACGCTGATGAAGATTGCTGGTGGGTTGGTAGCGCTGGTGGTGGTGGCCGCCGGCGCGGGCTTCGGCTATTTGATGTTCGCGTTCCCCAAGGTGCCGCCGCCGGCCGTCGTGACCCTGGAGCCGACCGCCGAGCGATTGGCGCGCGGCAAGTATCTGAGCGATCACGTGACCGGCTGCACCAGCTGTCACAGCGAACGCGACTGGACCATGTTCTCGGGGCCGGTCAAGCCTGATCGCATTGGTGTCGGCGGGCAGGAGTTTCCCCTCGGCGGCGCGGGCGTCGTGTACGGCAAGAACATCACGCCGGCCGCCATCGGTAGTTGGACGGACGGCGAGTTACAGCGCGCCGTCACGGCGGGCGTTTCGAAGGACGGCACGCCGCTCTTTCCGCTGATGCCGTACCTGCACTTCGGCGCCATGGCCGCTGACGACATGCACGCGATCCTGGTTTACGTTCGCTCATGGAAGTCGATCGAGAGCCAGGTGACGCCGCGCACCCTGAACTTTCCGATGAACTTAATCGTCCGCACCATGCCTGCCGCCGGGTCGCCCCAGCCCAGGCCATTGCCGTCGGACAAGCTGGCGTACGGCAAATACATGACTCGCATCGCCTTGTGCAGCGACTGCCACACGCCAATTGACGATCGTGGCCAGCCGCTGCCGGGCAGGGAGTTCGCCGGTGGCATGGAGTTCTTGGAGACCGGATACCGCGTGCGCTCTGCCAACATCACGCCCGACGCCGATACCGGCATCGGCTCCTGGACCGAGCAACAGTTCATCGACAAGTTCAAGGCGTTCGAGACGCCGTCCGACGCGGTGCTGAGCGACAGCGAGCGCCGGCAGAACACGGTGATGCCGATGACCGCCTATGCCGGCATGACCCGCGAAGACCTGTCGGCGATCTACGCCTACTTGCGGACGATGACGCCGGTGGTCAACCGTGTCACCAGGTTTCCCGACGCCAAGTAGAGTAGGTAAGCATGTTTGAGTACCTGACCGGCATCTACAACATCACGCCGACGCCATTCCAGCCCGACGGTGCGCTGGATGAGACGAGCTTGCGGCGGCTCACCGAGTTCACTCGCGGCACCGGCGTCAACGGCATGACCATTCTTGGCGTGCTTGGCGAGGCCGACAAGCTGACTGAGGCCGAGCGCGATCGCGTGACCGCCGTCGTCATCGAGACCGCCGGCTCCGGGTTCCCGATTTGCGTGGGCACGACCCACGCCGGCACCGACGGCTGCATCTTCTACAGCCGCCGCGCCCAGGAACTGGGCGCGAAGGCGGTGATGGTCGCCCCGCCCAAGCTGGCGCGCACCAACGACGCGGCGCTCGAACGCCATTACCTGGAGGTGGCCGGGGCGGTCGACATTCCGGTTGTGGTCCAGGACTTTCCGCCTGCCGTTGGCGGCATCACGATGAGCGCCGAGCTGATCGCGAAGCTCGGCGCCGCCACGCCGCGGTTGTCGTTCCTGAAGCTCGAAGACGAGCCGGCGCCCATGAAGGTCACGCAGATTCGCGCGGCCTCGAAGGACGTGAAAATCTTCGGTGGCCTCGGCGGCATGATGTTCCTGGAAGAGCTGCGGCATGGGGCGATTGGCACCATGACCGGTTTCGCCTTTCCCGAGATCCTGGTCGACATCTACAAGCGATTCACGGCCGGCGACCTCGACGGCGCGACCGAGGTGTTCTACCAGTTCCTGCCGATCATCCGCTTCGAGAACCAGCCGCGCATCAACCTCGCGCTGCGCAAGCACATCTACCAGCTGCGCGGGGTCATTCAGCACTCGCGCGTGCGTTCGCCGTTCACGCCGGTGGACGCCGATACGCTCAAGGACCTTGACGACATCCTCGCGCGTCTCGAATTGCTCGCCGGCAAGCCGGCTTAACCTTCAATCAAAAGGCAGGACATGGCTTTCGGACTCAAGGGCAAGCGCGCGATCGTGATGGCCGCCAGCCGCGGCCTCGGCTACGCCTCGGCATTGGGGCTGGCGCGCGAGGGCTGCGACCTGGTGGTGTGCAGCCGCGATCAGGCGCGCATCGAGGCGGCGGCCGATACCATTCGCCGCGAGACCGGCTCGCGGGTCAAGGCGCTGGTGGCCGACGTGAGCAGCGCCAGCGAGGCGCAACGGCTGGTTGACACCGCGGTGGCCGAGTACGGAGGCCTCGAGATCGTCGTGCACAATGCCGGCGGTCCACCGGCCGGCGAAACGCTCGCCATGACCGACGAGCAGTGGCAGAAGGCGTTCGAACAGAACCTGCTGAGCTTCACGCGGATTGTCCGCGCCGCGGCGCCGGAGATGGCGAAGGCGGGGTACGGCCGCGTCCTCACCATTGCTTCGTCCTCGATCAAGCAGCCCATTCCGAACCTGTCGTTGTCAAACGCGCTGCGAGCCGGCGTGTGGGGCATTGCCAAGACCCTGTCGCGTGAGCTGGCGTCGCAGGGCATTCTCGTCAATGTCATCGCGCCAGGCCGCATCGACACCGAACGCATCGCCGAGCTTGACCAGGCCAACGCACAGAAGAGCGGCAAGGCGCTCGATGACGTGCGCAAGGCTTCTGTCGCCAGCATCCCGCTGGGCCGCCTCGGCCGGCCGGAGGAACTGGCCAACCTCGTCGTGTTTCTCGCCTCGCAGGCCGGCAGCTACATCAGCGGCCAGGCGATCATGGTCGATGGTGCGGTTGGCAACGCGCTCTAACCAGAAGGGCGCCAGAAGGGGCAGCACTTTAGTGCTGCCCACGTCCTGCCACGATAGAGTGAGGGAGTGACACTGAGGTTCGCGGTCGCGATTGCAGCGGTCTTGTGGGCGACGACACTGGTCGCACAAGACGCCCCGCGCCCGCCGTTTCCCGATTTTCTCGCGCAGCTGAAGGAGCAGGCGCTTGCCAGGGGCGTGAGCGCCGCCACCGTCGAGGCCGCGCTGACCGGCCTCGAACCACTCGAGATCGTGATCGAGCGCGACCGCAGCCAGACCGAGACGGTCCTGACCATCGATCAGTACCTCCAGCGACGACTGACGCCCCGTTTCGTGCGGACCGCGCGCGAACAAGCCAAGATCCACCGCCGGCTGCTGACCGAGGTCAGCACCCAATACGGCCCGCCGGCGTCGCTGTTGGTCGCGGTGTGGGGCATGGAGTCGAACTTCGGCCGCTTTACCGGCACCCGGCCCACCGTGCAGGCGCTGGCCACGTTGGCGTGGGATGGCCGTCGCGGCGCCTTCTTCACCGCCGAGTTACTCAACGCCCTCGAGATTCTCGACAAGGGCTACATCCGCCTCGACGAGATGAAGGGCTCCTGGGCCGGGGCGATGGGGCAGACGCAGTTCATGCCGTCAAGCTATCTCGCGCACGCGCAAGACTTCGACGGCGACGGCCGGCGGGATATCTGGAAAGGCCTGCCCGACGTGTTCGCGTCGATCGCCAACTACATGAAGGCGTACGGCTGGACCAAGGGGCACGCCTGGGGCCGTGAAGTGAGGCTGCCGGCGGGGGGCGCCGACCGCCTGGTCGAACAGGTCGGCCTCCGCCAGAGCGGCTGCCGCGCGTCGCGCGAGCTGACCCTCGCCGTCCCCCTGCAGCAGTGGCAGCAAAAGGGCGTGAGGACGGTGACCGGCACGGCCTTGCCCAAGGTCGATCGGGTGGCTTCGCTGCTGCGGGCCGGGAAGAAGCATTACCTGGTCTACTCGAATTACGACGTGCTGCTGGGCTACAACTGCGCCCACGCCTATGCGTTGGCCGTCGGCCTGCTGTCGGATCGGATTGGCAGCTGACCGCGCCAATTGGATAGAATTGAGGACATGGGGAACAAGCCGTCGGCGGCCATTGTTGCGGCCGTGTTTGCCACCGCCATCGTGTCGATGATGTCGGCGGTGTATTTTGGGGGCAACGGACAACTTCCGCTTGCCATGACCGGAACTGGTCTTTTCGTCATCCTTGGAGGCGTGGGCTTCGAACTCGCGCGTCGTCGATCATGAACCGTGTGCTTACTTTCGTTGCTCCTGTCGCCGTGATTGCCTTCACGATCGCCTGCGGAGGCAGTGAGCCCGCGAGCGCGCCGGCCGCCACGCCCGCTCCTGCTGCCGCCCCTGCGGCGCCGGCCGCGGAGGCGCCCAAGCCGGTGGGGACGCTCTCGCTGCTGGAACCGATTGAGGGCGCGATGGGCGGACACATCGACATGTTCCGCTGGTCGGCCGTGGATGGCGCCGACGGCTACGTGATCAAGATCACGGCCGTGACCGGCGAGCGCGTGGTGTGGGAAAGCCCGGTGATGACCGCCACCGAAACCAAGCTGCCCAACACCGTCTCGCTCGAACCGGAAGTGCACACGTGGCAGGTCACGGCACGCAAAGCCGGCCAGCCGCTCGTGGCCTCAGCCACGCAGCGATTCACGATCACGCCCTGAAACGGCGAGAGAGAACATGACGAAAGATTTGCTCAAGGGCCTGAACGAGCACCTGAAGCTCGAGTTCCGCGCGTCGCACGAGTACCTGGCCATGTCGATCTGGCTGTCGGAACACGACCTGCCGGGGTTCGCGACCTGGATGCGTAAGCAGTCGTCCGACGAGCTGCTGCACGCGCAGCGGATCATCGACCACCTGGTGGAGCGGGACCAGAAGGTCGTGCTGCCGGCAATCGCGGCCCCGCCCATGACGTGGAAGTCGGCCGAGGCTCTGTGCGAGCACGTGCTCAAGAACGAACAGGCGGTGACCGCGTCGATCAATGACCTGTATGCCATGGCCGAGAAGGCCAAAGACCGCCCAGGCGTGGTGATGCTGCAGTGGTTCGTGACCGAGCAGATGGAAGAAGAGGCCGCCGCGCGGGCCGTGCTCGGGCGCATCCGCCTCGCCGGCAACACCGGCGTCGGTCTGTTGATGATCGACCAGGAACTGGCGGGCGGCACGGTGCCTGGCATGCCCGCAGAACCCGCCGCCGGCGCATAGATGTGACCCCGCAGCGCTGGAACGCCTCGGACGGCCTGGTCACCGAGGCCGCGCTTCGCGCCAAGCTCGAGTCACTTGGCTACACGGTGGCTAGGTACGTCTATGAGCCCGGCACCGTGTTTCCCGATCACCGCCACGACCTCGACAAGATCGACGCCGTCGTCTCCGGCCGCTTTCGCCTGGTCGTGCGCGGACACATGAAGCTGCTGACGGCCGGCGACTGGATTGAGATCCCCAGGGGCACTGTGCACAACGCCGCCGTGGTCGGCGACGAACCGGTCGTCAGTCTGGATGCGGTGAAGCTGTGAAGATTGCCATCTTCGGTTCGGGAGGGGTCGGCGGCTATTTCGGCGGCCGCCTGGCCGCGGCCGGCGACGACGTCACGTTCATTGCCCGCGGCGCGCACCTGTCAGCGCTGCAACAGGGCGGCCTCCACATTGAAAGTCCCAACGGTGCGTTGCACCTGCCCATGGTCCAGGCGACCGACGACCCGGCCAAAGTCGGGCCGGTCGATGTCGTGCTGTTCACCGTGAAGCTGTACGACGTCGATGCCGCTGCCGCCACGCTGAAACCGCTGATCGGCCCGAGCACTGTCGTGATCACGCTCCAGAACGGCGTCGATGCGGTCGACATGGTCGCGAAGCATGTCGGCGCGGATCATGTCGCCGGTGGCGTGGCCTACATTGTCGTCGTGGTTGATCAGCCCGGCCGCCTTCGCCACACGGTTGCCCAGCAATTGGTGTTCGGCGAACGAGATGGCTTGCGGTCACCGCGATTGGTGGCGTTCGAGGAAGCCGGCATGCGCGCCGGGTTCCAGGCGAACGCCAGCACCCGGGTCGACTCAGATCTCTGGATCAAGTTCGTGCGTCTGTCCACGTGGAGCGGCATGACCACGGTGACCCGATCGCCAATGGGTGTCGTGCGCGACAATGAGGAGTTGTTCGCGATGATGATGGCCGCGATCGACGAAACCATTGCTGTCGGGCGGGCGCGCGGCATGGTCTTTCCGCCGACGCTCGTCGAGGACACGGTCGGCCTGATCCGCAACTTCCCGGCGAGCTCCAAGTCATCGATGCTCGAGGATCTCGAGCGCGGCCGCCGGCTCGAGTTGCCATGGCTGAGCGGCGCGGTCGTGCGCCTTGGCCAGCAGGCCGGTGTGCCGACGCCGACCCACCAGTTCATCACGGCAGTGCTGCAGCCGTTCGTCAATGGCAAGCCTTAGCGAGGCGAGACTGGCCAGTGGGATAGACTCGAGGTTGAGGTATTGATGGACGCTCGCCCGGTCGCTCCCTCTTTCCTGGTTCCCGACGCGCCGCTCGCCGCTCTCACGCGCAGCTATCTCACGGCCTTGCTGGACGGCGATCGACGCCAGGCCAGCACGCTCGTTCTTGATGCGGTGGCCACGGGCACCCCGGTCAAGGACATCTATCTTCACGTTTTCCAGCGAGCGCAGTACGAGGTCGGCCGGCTGTGGCAGGTTCACGATATCAGCGTGGCGCAGGAGCACTACTGCACGGCGGCCACCCAGCTGATCATGTCGCAGCTTTATCCCCACATTTTTTCGGTCGCCCGTCACGAGGGCACGTTCGTGGCGACCTGTGTGGCCGGTGACCTGCATGAGATCGGCGTCCGGATGGTGGCCGACTTCTTCGAGATCGACGGGTGGAACACCTATTACCTGGGCGCCAACACGCCGGATGCAGACGTCGTCGCCGCGTTGATTGAGCGGAAGGCCGATTTCCTGGGCATTTCGGCCACCATTAGTGGACACCTTCGAGCCGTGTCGACGTTAATCAAGGCCGTCCGCGCGAACGACGCGTGCCGCGACGTCAGGATCCTGGTCGGCGGCTACCCATTCGCCGCGAAGCCAGACCTGTGGCGGGAAATGGGCGCCGATGGCACCGCCGTGGACGCCCAGGCCGCCATCGCCCTGGCCGGCGAACTGTTGCAGTCACGGCCCCCTTCATGATCGCTCCCGATCGCCAGGGCGTCGCCTTGTTGTGTGACGCGGCCGGCACGGTTCGCCGCGTGATCCGCGATGACCTCGGGTTGCCTGGTCTTTTTGTCGAGGGCCGGGCGCTGGCCGAGGCGATCGCGCCCGCGGCGGCCGGGGCGCACGAGGCGTTCCTGAAAGTCGTGGTCGATCGTGGCGCGGCCTTCGACAGGGAGGTGCCGGTCCGGGCGGCCGGCCGGGAGCTGACGCTGTATTTCTCCGGCGTGGCCGAGGGGGAGCACCTCTACGTGGTCGCGGCGCGCAGCAGCGCCGGCTTGGCTCGCCTGCACGAAGAGATGTTGCTCATCAACAACGAGCAGACCAATGCCTTGCGCGCGGCGTTGAAGGAACTGGGGCTGCGGCAGCAACTCGATTCCAATCGCGACAGCCGCCTGTATGACGACCTGTCGCGACTGAATAACGAGCTCGCCACGCTGCAGCGCGAGATGGCAAAGAAGAATATCGAGCTGGAGCAACTCAATGCGCTGAAGAATGAGCTGCTGGGCATGGCCGCCCACGACCTGCGCAGTCCGCTTGGTGTAATCCAGAACTACAGCGATTTCCTGGAGGCCGACGCGGGCCCGCTGCTGAACGACGAGCAGCGCGCCTTCATCAGCACCATCAAGCGAACCAGCCGCTTCATGCTGGGGCTGGTCGATGACCTGCTGGACGTGACCACGATTGAGGCCGGTCGGCTCACGCTGGATCGACAACCGAGCGACCTTGGCCAGCTGCTCGCCGACAATGTCACCCTGAGCCGGACACTGGCCGCCCGCAAGGACATCGCGATCGAACTTGCGACGGCGACCGGGTTGCCACCGGTCGCGCTCGATCCCCGCCGCATCGAGCAGGTGCTCAATAACCTGGTTGGCAACGCCATCAAGTTTTCGCCGGCGGGCCGCAAGGTGGTGGTGTCGGCCGTCAGCGAGGGCGACGCCGTCATTATCAGCATTGCCGATCAGGGCCCCGGTCTTCCGGCCAGCGACCTGCCCAATCTGTTCAAGCCATTCGCCCGGGCCACGGCGCGCGGTACGGCGGGCGAGAAGAGCACCGGCCTGGGCCTGGCGATCGTGCGCAAGATTGTCGAGGCGCATGGCGGCCGCATCTGGGTCGAAACCGAACTTGGCCGGGGCGCGACCTTCTTCGTCTCGCTGCCGGTCACTGCTACTTAGCGGCCACCTCCTGCCAGCGCGACACCAACGGATACACAATGGGTGCAGCCGTCAAATTACATGGCAGACCCATTCGACTCGGGCGAGTCCTTCGGCGCGTTGAGGACCAGCGATGCTGGCCTTGAACTCGCTCAGGGCAAGCGGCTTCGGCAACTGATGCAGGAGTACCAGGAGGGCCGGTTCGAGGCCTTCGACGAGCTCTACGCCGATCTGGCACCGCTGCTGCGCCGCTACCTGCTCGGGCAGGCACGCGATGCCGCGAAGGCCGACGACCTGGTCCAGGAGACGTTCTTGCAGATTCATCGCGCCCGGCACACGTTCAATCCGGAGTATCCGCTCACGCCCTGGGCCATGGCCATTGCGCGGCACGTGTGGCTGATGCATCTGCGGACCGCGTCGCGCCGTCCACGGGAAACCGATGATGTCACCGAGATGGAGTTGCCGGTGCGTGCCGAGGCCGCGTCGTTCGCGGCTCGGGCCGATGTCAGGCGCGCCCTCGGCGAGGTCGCGGCGCCACGGCGCGATGCGGTAATCCAACATCACCTGCTGGGGTTCAGCTTCAAGGAGATTGCCGAGCGCGCCGGCATTGCCGAGACCGCCGCCAAGCTGCGCTCGAGCCGCGGCATTGCGCAACTCCGCTCGCTGCTGAAGGTCCGCCGATGACGCCAATGACACAGATTCCGGAACTTCTCCGGTCTCGCATCGCGACCGACTACCAGCCAGTCAGACCGTTGCCGTCTCCGCTCGCACGCACGTTATGGTTACTCCCCCTGTCGCTGTTAACGCTGTTTGCCGCGTCACTCGTGTTCAGCAGCCGCAGCGACGCCGAAGCACTGGGGGGCGTGGGGCTGTGGGGCGCGTCGGCGTTCCAGGTTGTTGTTGGGCTGGCGCTGGCGGCGGCCGCCATGCGGGAAGCCGTGCCGGGCCAGGGCTGGAGCCGCGCCGCCATTGCCTTGTGGCTGGGATTGCCGCTCGCGTTCCTGATCTTCGTCACGCTGGTGAGTTGGGAGATGAGTCCGGTGCTGCTGCGGCGCAACTGGTCGATCATTGGCCTGGCGTGCTTCGCGGGGTCGCTCGCGAGCGGGCTGCCGTTGGTCGCCCTGGCGAGTGTGCTGGCGGCGCGCGCCTATGCGACCCGGCCTGTGATCGCTGGCGCGCTATCGGGACTGGGAGCCGGGCTGATCGCCGATGCCGGGTGGCGGCTGTTCTGTCACTTCAGCGAACCGGCCCACGTGCTGTCGGCGCACGTGGGCGCGGTGCTGATTTCGACGATGGCCGGGGCGATGCTGGCGTCTGCTATTTGCCGAGTTCAGCGTAGATCTTAGGCACGTTGTCCTTCGCGCCGCCCATCTGGTAGGCCGCGAACTTCTCCGGCAGCTTCAAGTCGTCCAGCGCCTGGCCGGCGGTCTTGCCGGCCTTGATGGCCGCCTGCGTCGCCGCGAGGAACGCGCGATTGAACTCGCCGTACTCGACGAAGTCGGCCCAGGTTTGCACGGTGGTGTGGCCGGGGATGACCGTGTCGACGTTCTTGATGCCGGCCGCCGCCTTGGCCAGGGTCTCGCCGATCTGCACGCCGCTGCCGCCGTTGTTCATGTCGAGCAGGGGCGTGCCCTTTCGCGCGAAGATGTCGCCCGCGTGCATGGTGCGCAGCTCTCGGAACACGACGAAGGCATCACCGTTGGTGTGGCCGTTGCCGAAGAAGTACAGGTCGATCGCGTCCTTGCCGCTGAGGACGGTCATGCGGTCGGTGAACGTGCGATCGGGCATGCCGTGCCTGGTTTCCGGCGTCGCAAAATTCTTCATCTTCGCCATGTTGGCGCCGGTGTTGGCCTGCGCGACAACCTCGACGCTCGCCGCGAAGAACTCGTTGCTGCCGACGTGGTCGCCGTGCGTATGGGTGTTGATGATGTGGGTGATCGGCTTGTCGCTGACCGTCCGCACCTTGTCCAGGATCGCCTGACCCCAGTTCGACAGCTTGGTGTCGACCAGCACCACGCCGGTGGCGGTGACGTAGGCCGCGGTATTGCCGCCGCCGCCCGTAATCATGAACAGGTTCTCTTTCACCTTCTCGATCTCGGCCACGTTAGGCCCCTTGGCCGGCGGCTGCTGGGCCGCCGCCACTGTCATGGCCGCCAAGCCGATGCCGGCGATGACCGCTAGCACATGCATTCGTCTCATCACGCCCCTCCCGTCAAAAATACCCGCTCCACAAACCAATACAAGCCAGCAAGAATAACCGCAATCGACCCCACGAGGGCCACCCAGTGCGCTGCTGCTGCGCTCTGCCGGCGCACCAGCAGGAGCAGGGATGCGACCACGCCAACGATCAGCAGTTGCCCAGCCTCGACGCCGACGTTGAAGGCGAACAGCGACCACCCTAGCGCCGCCTGCGGCAGGCCGAACTCCTTCAGCACGTAGGCAAACCCGAAGCCGTGGATCAGCCCGAACCCGGCGGCCAGCCAGGCGCGGATGTCCGAGGCCTTGTCCACGGCGGCCGCCTTGCCCCTCAGGACCAGCACGTTGTCGGCGCCCACCACCACGATCGTCAAGGCGATGAGCGGTTCGACGAACTGCGCGGGCGGCGACACCAGGTCGAGCGCCGCGAGCGACAGGGTGATGCTATGGCCGATGGTGAACGCCGTGACGATCAGCGCGAGCCGCCTCAGCGTGCCGCCGAGCAGCAGCAGCCCGATCAGGAACAGGATGTGGTCGGGGCCAATCAGGATGTGCTCGATGCCGGAGGCCACGAATGTCCGGACCACCGACAGGCGCCCCTGCACCGTCCCAGCGTAGTAGTCGGCGGTCTGCCGCGTCGCATCGAGAATAGCCTGGTGCTTGAGCGCCGAGTCTTCGTAGATGTTGATGAACGTCTGGTGAATGGGATCGTGCGGAAACAAGTAGGCGCGCACGGTCACCCCGCCCGGCCGCCCGCCGCTGACCGTGAACGCGAGCCGAAGGCTCTGGCGGTCCGGGACGACCTCGAGCCCGCCCCAGGTCACCGCAACCGGCCGCCCATCAAACACCAGCGAGAGCCGCGGCGTCAGCAGCGCGACCAGTGCATCGCGGTGCCGCCCGGCGACGGCCGGGTCGAGCAGCGAGTCAGCCGAGGGGATGCCCAGGTCGTGGGCGACGTCCAGGTCGTGCACCACCAGCGTGCCGCGCACACCGGTCGCGTCCAGGTGCAAATCCAGGTAGCTGAACGGTGCTGGGTGGGCCAGGGCCTCGCGCCCCACCAGCAGGCACAAAAGCGCCACCGCCGATCGAATCAACATCGTCATCCGCGCCTTAAGACGACACGGGAGGCAGCCCAGATCCAGGCGAGGCAAATAACCACCGTCAGCGCGACATCGCTCGGCCAGTGGGCCCCGAGGGCGACCCGGGCCAGGCAGCCCAGCACCACCATGGCCGACCCGGCCACCAGCACCCCGATGGCGAGCGGCGTCTTGCGCACCCGCGCTGCCACCACCGCCAGCAAGCCGAACGTGACCGAGAAGAACGTGATTGTGGTGGAGGGAAAGGTGAAGCCCGACGGCGAGCCGACCACCGCAATCAGCTCGCGCGAAGGCCGAGGCCGACTGAACCAGGCCTTGGTGTGTTCCGCGCCGTACTGTTCGAGGGCGATGAGAGCCGCGGCGAGCAGCAGTCCGCGAACTCCGGCCAGGGCAAAGGCCAGGATCGCCGTGAGCCCCATGACGTAGTACTTCGCTGGGGCCGGCGCCAGCCGGCTGACGGGCGTGGCCCACCAGCCGGGATCGGGGGCGGCTACCTGCACCGCGCGCGCCGCGGCCACGTCTCCCGCGAAATACGGTTCCATGGCGACGCCGACGCCAATCAGCACCGTGACCAACGCGGCGAGCACGAAGGGCAGGAGCGGCGATTTCACTGGAAGATGCTCTTGGGCATCTTGACGTGCACGCCCATGGTGCCGTCTACGAGTTGCGTGATGGCGACATCACCGGCCAGGCTGGTCAGCTGGTACGCCTGATGCTTGTCCAGCTTCTTCGTCGCCGCCAGGAAGTCGATCATCTCCTGGATGGCGATGCGGGTGGCCTTCGTCAGGTCTACGTCGGTGCCCATGCTGATGAAGTGCGTCGCGGTTTCGGCTCGTGGCCAGGCCAGCGTCATGCCTTTGCGAACCGTCAGCTGCACCCTGCCGCGCATCGAGGTTTCGAGCCCGGTCTGGTTCACCTCACCATCTCCCTGGGCGGCGTGACCGTCGCCAATCTCGAACAGGGCGCCGGGCACGTGCACCGGGATCCACAGCGTCGTACCCGCGATCAGCTCCTTGTTGTCGAGGTTGCCGGCATGAATGCCGGGCGGGTTGCTGCTGACGCGCCCGTACGAGGGCGGCGGCGCCACGCCCATGCTGCCGAAGAACGGCTTGAGCGGAATGACGACGCCGAACACCGAGGCGGTCATCGCCTTCCGATCCATCTGGATGATCGTCGGGCCGCGGCCGGCCGCACAGTTCTCGCGAATGAACCCACTGCACCCGTTGTAGCCGTACGCGATCGGGAGGTCTATCGACAGCACCTTCACCTCGAGCGCATCACCCGGTTCCGCGCCGGTGACGAACACCGGGCCCGTCAGGATGTGGCCACCAGGGCCGCGGTCCTTCACGGTGTCGACGATGGCGCGCAGGGAGGGCTGGATATCGGTCGGGGGCACGCCCGCTTTCTCGAGCCGATCCGGCGTCGAGGTCAAGAGCGTATCCACGTCGATGATGTCGCCTGAGGCGATGGTCAGGACTGGCTTGGTCTCGGACCAGTAGTGGCCGTAGGCCACGGTCGAGGGAGTAGCCTCGAGCCGATGCGTCCGCGGGGCCTGGGCCGAAACCGTCAGCGCCAGTCCCATCCCGACAAACAGAGACGTAATCGCCCGCGTCATCCGCGCATTCTACTCGTATGCTATTGGCCATGTCGCAACCGTGGTACCGGGACGTATCCCGCCAGCAGTGGAAAACCTTTCTCACCACCTTTTCCGCCTGGACCCTCGACGCCTTCGACTTCACCATCATCACCTTCGTCCTGACCGACATCCGGCGCAGCTTCGAGGTCAATCTCGCCCTGGCCGGCGCGCTGGCCACCGTCACGCTGCTGTTCCGCATGGTCGGCGGCATTGGCGCCGGCATGTATGCCGACCGGTATGGCCGGAAGGGGCCCATCCTGTTTTCGATCGCGTGGTTTACTGCCTTCGCCTTCCTGAGCGGGTTGTCCACGAGCTACCTGATGCTGTTTGCCTGCCGGGGACTGTTCGGCATCGGCATGGGCGGGATGTGGGCCGCCGGCATGCCGCTGGCGCTCGAACAATGGCCGGCGAAGCATCGCGGCATCGCGTCGGGCATCCTGCAAGGCGGCTACTCGGCCGGGTTCCTGTTGTCGTCGCTCGTCTATCAGCTCGGCTATCCGCTGGTCAGCGACAATCCGGATTGGGCCTGGCGCCTCATGCTGTGGGCCGGCGTGCTGCCCGCGATTGCCATCTTCTTCCTGATGACGCGCGTCAGCGAAAGCCCCTTGTGGCTGGAACAGCAACGCCTGCGCGCCGGCCAACCGCAGCGCCTGTCGCTCGCGCGCCTGTTCGATCCCGACTTGCGATGGGTCACGTTCCACACCTCGCTCTTGATGGGGGCCTTCGTGTGGATGTACCAGTCCACGACCATCTGGTACCCGACGCTGCTCGCCAACCTGCAGCAGGCGCCGCTGGCGTTCCTGCTGCTGCTCAATGCCGGCGGCGTCATCGGATCCATCACCTTCGGCACACTGTCCGAGAAATGGGGCGGCCGGCGCGGCGCGGCGACGCTGGGCATGGTGGCCGGCCTGCTGTCGGCACCGGTCTACCTGTTCTCAGAGACCAGCGGCGGACTGCTGCTGGGAGCCTGGCTGATCGGCTTTTGCGCCTCAGGCGCCTGGGGCATCGTGCCGGGCTACTTGTCGGAACGGTTTCCCACCGAGGCGCGCGGCGTGGGCACCGGGTTCTCGTACCACGTCGGCGTCGGCATGGGTGCGTTCGCGCCCTACCTCATCGGTGTGCTGACCGACGGGGGCACCGCGCTCCAGACCGCGATGTTCTGGTGCGTGATCGGCGGGGGCATCGGCGTGATTACGCTGCTGTGGCTGGGGCCTGAAACCCGAGGCCGCGAGCTCGAGTAGGCCCGTCACAGGGCTCGTCCCCGCGCCCGCTTCCGCGGTACGATCGCCAGATGCAGGACATCCGGCTCGCCCTCAGGCACCTCCTGGCGCGTCCCTCGTTCTCGGTGGTCGCCATCCTGACGCTGGCGCTGGGCATTGGCGCCAACACGGCGGTGTTCACCGTGTTCAACGCGGTCCTGCTGGCGCCCTTGCCCTACGCGCAGCCCGGCCGCGTCGTCATTCTCACCGAGAGCTCGCCGCAGTTGCCCAATGCGTCGGTGACGCGCTTCAACTACGACGACTGGCGCGCGCGCGCCAAGTCGTTCTCGGACATGGGCGCCTTTCGCGCCACCGCCATGACCATCACGGGCAGCGGCGATCCCGAACGCGTGCCGGCCAAAATGATCACGGCCAACCTGCTGCCGCTGCTCGGCGTGAACGTCGAGCAGGGTCGCGGGTTTGCCGAGGCCGATGACCGCGCCGGTGCCGAGGGCGTGGCCATGGTCAGTGAGGCGCTGGCTCGCCGGCGGTTCCCGTCGGGGGCGGTGGGCCAGTCGCTGCTGCTCGACAACCGGCCGCACACCGTGGTCGGCGTGATGCCGGCGCGCTTTGAATTGTTTCAGCCGGCCGACCTCTACGTGCCGTTTGGCCCGTGGGCGGCGACGTTGCCCGACGATCGCGGCTGGCACCCGGGCATCTTTCCGATGGCGCGGCTGGCCGACGACGTCACCTTGGATCAGGCGCGAGTCGAGCTCGCGGCCATCTCGAAACAGCTCGAAGCCGAATTTGCGGACTCCAATACCGATGTCCGGGCGCTGATTACCCGGGCGCAGGACCAACTGGTGCAGAACATCCGTCCGGCACTGTTGATGCTGTTTGGCGCCGTGGCACTGGTGCTGCTGATCGCGTGCGCCAACGTCGCCAACCTGCTGCTGGCCCGCGCCGTTGGCCGGCAGAAAGAGATCGCCGTCCGCGTGGCGATTGGCGCCGGCCGCGGTCGCCTGATCCGGCAGTTGGTGGTCGAGAGCGTGGTGCTCGCGTGCGTGGGCGGCGCCGCCGGCCTGTTGCTGGCCACGTGGGGGGTATCGCTGCTCACCGGGCCGGCGGTCGCCGGCATGCCACGAGCGCAGGCGCTTGCCGTCGATTGGCCCGTGGCGCTGTTCGCGCTGGCTCTTTCGTTGGTGACCGGCGTCGTCTTCGGCCTGGTCCCGGCGCTGCAGGCGGTGCGATTCGACCTGCGCGAATCGTTGAACGAAGAGAGCCGTGGCGGATCCAGCAGCGCCCGGAATACGCGGTTGCGGTCCACGTTGGTGGTGATGGAAGTCGCCCTGGCACTCATTCTGCTCGTGGGGGCCGGCCTCTTGCTCAAGAGCTTTACCTCGCTGACCAGTGTCTCGCCGGGGTTCAATCCCGAACGCCTGCTCGTGATTAACTTGCCACTATCGCCGCGCGTCTACGGCGACAGCGTCGCCCGCTCGGCCGGCGTCGAGCGAATTGTCGAGCGCGTGTCGGCCGTGCCTGGTGTCGAGCATGCGTCGATCACCACGATGGTGCCCATGGGCGGGGCCGGCGCGACCATCCACTTCAACCGGGCAGCGTTTCCTCCGAAGGGCCCGGAGGACTACGTGATGGCCGGGTACCGGGCGGTGACCTCTGATTACCTGGCTACTCTTGGCGTCCCCCTTAAACGAGGGCGCCTGCTCGAACCGCGTGACGGCGAGGGGGCGCCACCGGTGGTGGTCATTAACGAGTCGATGGCCCGGCAGTACTTTCTGGGGCTCGATCCCGTTGGGCAGCGAATGCAGATCGGGACCGAACCGGATCCTGATTTCCACCTCATGGAAGTGGTGGGAGTCGTCGGCGACGTGAAACAGTCGTTCGAGGCCGGCTCGAAGTCCGAGTTCTTCGTGCCGTATTCACAGTTTCCGGATCCCGTCCTCACCGGCATGTATCTCAACGTCGCGCTGGTGGTCCGCACGCAGGGGGATCCGGCGGCGATCACCCCCTCAATCCGGGCCGCGCTTCACGAGGTCGACGCCAGCCAACCGCTGGTCAACATCCGGACCATGGAGACGGCCATGTCCGGCAGCGTGGCGCAGCCCCGCTTGCAGATGGTGCTGCTGCTCATCTTCGCGGGGGTCGCGGTCGCCTTGGCGGTGATTGGTGTTTACGGCGTCATGGCCTATACCGTGTCGCAGCGCGTGGCGGAGATCGGTGTGCGCATGGCGATGGGGGCATCGCCGTCACGCGTGATCGGCATGGTGGTGTGGCAGGGCGCGCGCCTGGCCCTGGCAGGCATTGCGCTCGGCCTGGTCGGGGCTGTTCTTGCCGCCTGGGCGGTGCAGAGCCTGTTGTTCGTGGGTGCGCGCGGCGTCGACCCGCTGCCGTTCATCGCGGCGTCAGCCGTGCTCGCGGTGGCGGCGCTGCTGGCCAGCTACATTCCCGCCCGGCGCGCCGCCCGCATTCCGCCCATCATCGCGCTCGGTCGCTAGACGCTCAGCCCGTAGGCACCCGAGGCACCCTAGGCACCCTATCTTTACGCGAGTGCCTTAATGATGTCCCATCGCGTGATGATGTAGGTCGAGTCGAGCTTGAAGTCGCGCACCAGTACCGCCGGGCTCTCCGGCGTCAGCATTGCGGCCAGCGCATCGACGCTGGTCGAGATGTCGGCAAACGGAATGGCCGGCTGCATGATGGTGGCGACCGGCCCGTGCAGCACGTCCGGGTTCTTCACGATCTCCGAATACAGGTAGCCCTCGTTCACCGATCCCACCAGGCGGCCGTCGGCCGTCACGGGGATCTGCGAATACGCATTCTCGGTCAGGATGTGCGCGGCCTTCTCGACGGTGTCGTTACGGTCGATGGTCACGAGCGGCGCCTTCTGGCGGTTGGCGACCAGGTCGCGGGCGGTCAGGCCCTTGCGATCGACGAAGCCCTTCTCGCGCATCCAGTCGGGGTTGTACATCTTCCCGAGATAGCGGGTGCCGTGGTCGTGAAAAATCACGACCACGGTTTCGCCCTTCTTGAAGCGATCGGCCAACTGGATCAACCCGGCCATGGCCGAGCCCGCCGAGTTGCCGGCAAAAATCCCTTCCTCGCGGGCAATGCGGCCGGTCATGATCGCGGCGTCGCGGTCGGTGACCTTCTCAAACGCCTCGATCAGGCTGAAGTCCACGTTCTTGGGCAAGAAGTCTTCGCCGATACCCTCGGTGATGTACGGATAGATCTCGTTCTTATCGAAGATCCCCGTCTCCTTGTATTTCTTGAACACCGACCCGTAGGTGTCGATCCCCCACGCCTTGACCGATGGTTTCTGCTCTTTCAGGTATTTCGCCACGCCGCAGATCGTGCCGCCCGTGCCAACGCCGACGACCAGGTGGTCGACCGTGCCGCCGGTCTGGTCCCAGATTTCGGGGCCCGTCTGCTCGTAGTGCGCCTGGGCATTCGACGGGTTGTCGTACTGGTTGGCCTTCCACGAATTGGGCGTGTCGCGCTCGAGCCGCGACGACACCGAGTAGTACGACCGCGGGTCCTCGGGGTCCACGTCGGTGGGGCAGACAATCACCTCGGCGCCGAACGCGCGCAGCGCATCCACCTTCTCTTTCGACTGCTTGTCGGTAGTGGTGAACACGCACTTGTAGCCCTTGATGACCGCGGCAATCGCCAGGCCCATGCCGGTGTTGCCCGACGTGCCCTCGATGATCGTGCCGCCGGGCTTGAGCTTGCCCGTCCGCTCGGCGTCTTCGATCATCTTCAGGGCCATGCGGTCCTTGATCGAGTTGCCGGGATTGACGGTCTCGATCTTGGCGTAGACATCGGCGGCCACAATCCCCTTCGGGATGCGGTTGAGGCGGACCATCGGCGTGTTGCCGATGGTCTCGAGGATGTTGTCGTACAGCTTCTTGGGCATGCGGGTCGCTCACATCATACCCGCACCCCTCCTGACGTGTCGTGCGGTGTCACCAGCCTGTCAACACGTCCGGCGCGATCGTGAAGAAGGGCAGCACGGTGGACTCGACCGGCTCGAGGCCGCGGAAGGTGCGTCGCGACAGCACCCCGTGGCGGTCGAGCTGCAGCACTTCGATCTCACGGGTCAACTGGTGCACCAGCCAGCATTCCCGGACGCCGTCCCTGAATCGCAACACCAGACGACGGTGCCATCGTCCGGCGAGCGGCGCAAGAGGGCAAGAATTGCGTATCAGCGCAAATGGGTCGAATAGTGGGGAAAAACCCTCGCTGTGGGGACTATCCCCAATTGAAAACCGGGTTCGACGTGTGTCAGAAACAGCAGTAACACATGGACACTCGCGACGAACCACCCGGCGCGGGAGATCCGCGCGGCACGGTCGTGATCGTATCGGTGTTTGGCGCCCTCCTCGTCCTGGGCTGGCTCCTCATGTTCTTTGGCCTGTTCGTGCCGCGCGGCACGCATTGAGGAGCGCCGATGCACGTTGACCGCTTCGAGCGCTACTGGATGTGGGCCGCCACGGGCATGCTGGCGTTGTTCCTCGGCGCGATCGTCCTGACCGCCATTGCCGGGTCGGCGCATCCTGCCAGCCACGTCGAGACCGTCGATCCGGAAACGCTGCACGTGACCGGTGAGTTCGCCACGCCCGGGGTCACCGTTCGGCCGGATGGCGGCGTCACCGTGGTGATGCGCGCCGAGTTCTACGTGTTCCGCCCCGAAGTGATCCGCGTACCGGCGGGCCGGCCCGTCACCTTCCGTATTACCAGCCCCGACGTCCTGCATGGCTTCCAGATTGTCGGCACCAACGTGAACCTGACGGTGGCGCCCGGCTACATCAGCGAGGTGACCACGACCTTCGCCAGGCCCGGTGAGTATCTCGTGGTCTGCAACGAGTACTGCGGCCTGGCCCACCACCTGATGCAGGGCAAGGTGGTCGTGGAGGACGCGCCATGACCGCGATCTCCCGGCTGGTGCTGGCCAACTTGTGGGTGGCGATCGCCGCGTTTGCCCTCGGCGCGATGATGGCGGTGATGCAGGCGGTGTCGCGGGCGGGCGTGCAGGTGCCGTTCGGCTCGGCGCGCATGTACTACTTGTCGGTCACGGCGCACGGCGTCCTCGAGGCGCTGGTCTTCACCACCTTCTTTATCATGGCCATTGGCTACATCGTGGCCGAGACCACGCTCGGCCGCGTGGCCGGCAAGGCCTGGGCCTGGGCCGGATTCTGGATCGCGCTGGTCGGCACACTCATCACCACGCTGGCGATTCTTTCGGGCACCAGCACGGTGCTCTACACGTTCTATCCGCCTCTGCTGGCGCACCCGGCGTTCTACGTCGGCGCCACGTTGCTGGTGGTCGGCTCGTGGATCTGGTGTGGCGTAATGATCGGCAGCTATCGCGCCTGGCGCAAGGCCCACGCCGCCGAACGTGTGCCGCTGGCGATGCACGGCATGATGACCACGGTCATCATCTGGATCTTGGCGACCGCCGGCCTGGCCGTCGAGGTCCTGGTCCTGATTCTGCCGTGGGCGTTCGGACTGGTGCCGCGCATCGACCCGATCATCGCGCGAACGTACTTCTGGTGGTTCGGTCACCCGCTCACGTACTTCTGGCTGCTGCCGGCCTACGTGTTGTGGTACACCGTGATTCCCCGCGTCGCCGGGGGCAAGCTGTTCAGCGACGGCCTCACGCGCGTGGTGTTCGTGCAGTTCATCCTGTTTTCGACCCCGGTCGGGCTGCATCACCAGTTCACCGACCCGGGCATCTCGAGCGGCTGGAAGCTGGTGCACACCTTCACGACCTACGCGATCATGTTCCCGAGCCTGGTCACCGCGTTCACCGTAATCGCCTCGCTCGAGAATGCGGGCCGGACGCGCGGAGGCACCGGCCGGTTCGGGTGGATCCGCATGTTGCCGTGGCGCGACCCCTTCTTTGCCAGTGTCGCCTTGTCGATGGTGACGTTCGCCCTGGGCGGGTTCGGCGGCGCCATCAATGCGGCGTACGCCATGAACGCGATGGTCCACAACACGGCGTGGATCCAGGGGCACTTCCATCTCACCGTGGGCACCGCTGTCGCGCTGACCTTCACGGGCTTCACTTACTACATCCTGCCGCGCCTGACCGGCCGCGCGATTGCGTGGCCCCGCGTGGCGATGATCCAGCCATACCTGTGGTTCGTCGGGATGCAGTTCTTCAGCATCCCCAATCACATCGTCGGCCTGATGGGCATGCCGCGCCGCGTCTATACCGGTCAGTACCAGGACGTGGCCGCCGCCCAGTCGTGGATTCCGCTGGTCAACCTGTCGGCGATCGGCGGCGTGATCCTGTTCGTGTCGGCCATGTGTTACGTCGCCACCATCGTCATCACCATGCTGGTGTCGCCGCGCGGGGAGATGGCCGCGATGGAGTATGCCGAGCCGATGACGCCGCCCGAGCCTGGACCGTCGATCTGGGATCGGCTGGGGCTGTGGATGGCGGTCGCGGCCGTGTTGATCCTGATTGTCTACGGGCCGCCGCTCTATCGCCTCCACACCATGGCGCGTTTCCCGTCGCTGGGGTTCTCTCCCTTCTAGGGGCACGCAATGGCCGTCCACACTTCTGCTCACCACGTTGATGTTGACCCGCCCGAGGTGCCGGGACGCCGGACCTTTGCCTCGACCGTGACGATGATCGCGGGCCTGGTCGGCGGCTATGGGTTGTTTGCGTGGATCGGCGCTCGCTTCATGCTGCCGGCGCGGACCGGGCAGATGACGCAGTTGTTCGTCACCGGTATCAACGACCTCGCGGTGGGCGGCACGCTCCTGTTCCGCACCCCCGATGGTCGCACCGTCAACATCACGCGGCGCGAGGCCACCGGCCGCGCCGATGATTTCGTGGCGCTCTCGAGCACCTGTCCGCACCTGGGCTGCCAGGTGCACTGGGAAGGGCAGAACAACCGCTACTACTGTCCGTGTCATGGCGGCACCTTCGATCCGTCCGGCAAGGGCACCGGCGGTCCTCCGGGCGACGCCGGCCAGTCGCTGCCGCGGTATTCGCTGGCCGTGCAAAAGGGCCTGCTCTACATCGACGTGCCGACGGAACAGTTGTCAGTGTCCCAGCAGGCCGGGGTCGTTCACCTGGCCACGCCGCCGGGGCCAGGCCACGACCCGTGCCTGTCATGCCTCAAGAAGGGACGCGGGCCGGCCGGCCCGGGAACCCAGGCATGAGCGCCCCCCGCGAGTGGATTGAAGAACGGGTCCCGGTCTCGCTCGATGCCGTGGCGACCATGTCGAACGAGCCGGTGCCGTATCACCTGAAGCGATGGTGGTTCGCGCTCGGCGGCACGCCCGCGTACCTGTTCACCATCCAGATCATCACTGGCATCCTGCTGGCGTTCTACTACCAGCCGTCGCCGACGACGGCGTACGAGTCGATTCGCTACATCACGGAAGACGCGTCGTACGGCTGGTACCTGCGCGGCCTGCATAAGTGGGGCGCCACGCTGATGATCGCCGCGGTCGTGCTGCACCAGATGCGCGTGTTCTTCACCGGCTCCTATCGCCGGCCGCGCGAGCTGAACTGGATGGTGGGCATGGCGCTGCTGGTGTGCACGCTGATGCTCGGCTTCACCGGCTACAGCTTGGTCTTCGAGCAATTGAGCTACTGGGGCGCCACCGTCGCCGCCAACATCAGCGACACGGTGCCGGTGGTCGGACCCTTGATGAAGCAGGCGCTGCTCGGCGGCGAGGTCTACAACGACCGCACGCTGTCGCGTTTCTTCATCCTGCATGGCGCGGTGCTGCCGGTGCTGCTGATCCTGGTGCTGGTCATGCACATCAGCCTGGTGCGGCTGCTCGGCGTGACGCAGCTCAAGTTCGAGGGTGACGAAGACAAGCCCGCGCGGCACTTCAACTTCTTCCCCAGCCACTTCTACACGGAGCTGATCATCGGCCTCACGTTGATGATCCTGCTGAGCGCGCTCGCGACGCTGCTGCCGGTGGGCATGGGGCCGCGCGCCAACCCGCTGGTCACGCCCGACGTGATCAAGCCCGAGTGGTTCTTCTACGTCGCGTTCCGGTGGTTGAAGCTCTTCACCGGCATGACCGCCTTGCTCACCCAGGGCCTGATCATCTTCATCATGTTCTTCTGGCCGTTCATCGACGACTGGCTGGTGCGCAAGTTCAAGTACGCGGACATCAGCGTGTGGATAGGGATTGTGGGCGCCTTGACGATCATGGGCTTCACGATGTGGGAAGCGCTTGCCGCGCACTGAGGACTGGACATGACACTCGATCAAAAGCGCTGGGTGATTGGCGGACTGGGCTTCCTGTTCCTGCTGTCGTTGGTCGCCGTGCAATGGCTGGAAGTGTCGCGACGGCGGCACGAAGAGTCAGGCGGCCGGGCCGGCGCGTCGGCCATCAGCGTGCCCGATGCCTCGCGCCAGTGCGTGGACTGCCACACGCAGGTCTCCACCGGCATCGTTGACCACTGGAAGGGCTCGACGCACGCCGAGAAGGGCGTCGCCTGCCTCGATTGCCACAAGGCGGGCGAGAAGGACGCCGACATGTTCAATCACTACGGCCGCCAGATCGCCACCATCGTGACGCCACTGGACTGCGCGAGCTGCCATCCCACCGAGTCGGCGGAGTTCGCCGTCAGCCACCACTCGAAGGCCGGCAACATCCTTGCCTCGCTCGACAACTTCCTGGCCGAAACCGTGTCCGGCTCACGCCAGCTGTTCAGCCCGCACTCGCCCACGCCCGGCAAGGCCGTGACCGTCGTCAACGGCATGGCGCCGGCCAACTCGGGATGCCAGCAGTGCCACGGCTCGCTCGTGGCCTTCCAGGCGAACGACGGCGGCCTGGTGACCATGCGCGACCTGAAGCCCGACGACAAAGGCCAGCCGACCAACCTGGACGCGGTCGGCCGCATCGCGCGCAACGAGAGCGGCAAGCCGCTGTTCAGCAGCACCAGCTGGCCCAACACCGGCATTGGCCGCATGAACCTGGACGGCTCGCTCGGGTCGTGCGCCGCCTGCCACAGCCGGCACGACTTCTCGGCCCGTCGCGCCCGCCAGCCCGAGAACTGCGGCAAGTGCCACCTGGGTCCCGACCATCCGCAGAAGGAGATCTACGACGAGTCCAAGCACGGCGTGGCGTACCGCGACCTGATTGGGCAGATGAACCTGGATGCCAAGCCCTGGGTCGTTGGCAAGGACTACAGCGCGGCGCCGACCTGCGCTACTTGCCACATGAGCGCGAACATGCGGAACGGGATGAAGATCACCCACGACCCGGGCGAGCGCATCTCGTGGACCAATCGCCCGCCGGTCAGCCTGGTGATGGACACCGACGCCAACCACGCGGTGGTGACGGAAACCGATCCGGAAAAGCGGCGCGCGGCGATTGCCGACACCGCCGAGGCCAAGCGCAACCGCATGAAGCAGGTGTGTTCGACCTGCCACACGCCGGACTACATCAACCTGTTCTATCGCCAATATGACGATGTGGTGATCAACTACAACGAGAAGTTCGCCAAGCCTGGCCAGGCGATCATGGCGGCGCTGACCGACAACGGCCTGCTCACCAAGACGCAGTACGACGAGCAGATCGAGTGGACCTGGTACTACCTGTGGCACCACCAGGGCCGCCGCGCGCGCATGGGCGCGTCGATGATGGCGCCCGACTACACGCAGTGGCACGGCATGTTCGAGGTGGCCGAGAACTTCTACATGAAGCTGATTCCCGAGGCGCGCGAAGTGACGGCCGCGGCCGCGCGCGCCGGCAAGGCGGCAGCGGCCCGGGCCGCCGATGCCACCATCGACGAGATCCTGCGGCGTCCTGAGCACCAGTGGCTCCTGAAGGGCGCCGAGGCGCAGGCCGATGCAATTCAGCAGGAAATGCAGCGCAAGTACGGACAAGGACGGCGGTGACATCATGAAACGACGCACCTTCCTCAAGATGGCCGGTGTGGCACTGCCGGCCGTTGCCGCCTACTCGTGTGCTGACAAGGAAGAAGCAGCGCGCCTAACCGCCAACCACGATCCGATCGATCGTGCCTCGGTGAAGTGGGACAAAGCCCCGTGCCGCTTCTGTGGCACCGGCTGCGGCGTGATGGTCGGCGTCGAGAAGGGGCGGGTCGTCGCGGTCCGCGGTGACGAGGCCAGTCCGGTCAACCGCGGCCTGCTCTGTGTGAAGGGCTATCACCTGCCGGGCCTGCTTTACGGCGAGGATCGCCTGCTGTATCCGCAGAAGCGAAATGCCGATGGCTCGTTCAGCCGCATCTCGTGGGATGACGCGCTCGACCTGATCGCCACGAAGTTCAAGGAGACACTCGCACAGCATGGCCCCGAGTCGGTGGCCATGTATGGGTCGGGGCAGTGGACCGTGTTCGACGGCTACGCGGCGCTGAAGTGGGTGAAGGCCGGCCTGCAAAGTAACAACCTCGAGCCCAACGCGCGGTTGTGCATGGCCAGCGCGGTCTCGGGCTTCATGACGCAGTTCCAGAGCGACGAGCCCATGGGCTGTTACCAGGATCTCGATCGCGGCGACGATTTTGTGTTGTGGGGCAATAACATGGCCGAGATGCACCCCGTGCTGTTCAGTCGCATTCTTGAGACCCGGCGCGTCAAGACCGCCACGCGCATTGTCGACATCGCCACCAGGCGAACGGCGACCACCGACTACGCCGACATGCACGTGCTGATCAAGCCGGGCACCGACCTCGCTCTGGCCAATGGCATCCTCCACCTGCTCGTGGCGCAGGGCCGCATCAACACGGCCTTCATCGACGAGAACGTCGTGTTCAGGCGCGGTATCGAAGACCTGAAGACCATCGGTTATGGCTGCTTCGGCGACCAGGCGGAGCGCTACACCTTCGAGGATGTGGCGCAGCCCAGTTCGCTCACCGAGTTGACGGCGTTCCTGGCGGACTACACGCCAGAGAAGGTCAGCGAGATTAGCGGCGTGCCGGTGGCGCAGATCCACGCGCTGGCGACGATCTACGGCGACCTGCCGCGCGGCACCGTCAGCTTGTGGTGCATGGGCGTGAACCAGCACGTGCGCGGCACGTGGATGAACAACCTGATCACCGACCTGCACCTGATCACCGGCAAGATCTGCCGGCCGGGAGCCAATCCGCTGAGCCTCACCGGCCAACCGAGCGCCTGCGGGACCGCGCGCGAGGTCGGCACCAGCAGCAATCGCCTGCCGGCCGACATGGTGGTGACCAATCCCGAGCATCGCGCCGAGGCCGAGCACATCTGGAATGTGCCGGCGGGCACCATTCCGTCGAAGCCCGGCCCGCACGCCGTGGACATGTTCCGCGCCCTCAAGCGCGGCGACATCAAGGCCATGTGGATCCAGACCACCAACCCCTGGGTCACTTTGCCGAATCGATCGCGCTTCGATCGCACGCCCAACGACGGCAAGTTCATCGTCGTCAGCGACATCTATCCGACCCCGACGACGGCGATGGCCGATCTGATCCTGCCGGCGGCGGCCTGGGTCGAACGCGAAGGCGTGTTCGGCAACACCGAGCGGCGGACGCAGCAGTGGAACAAGATGGTCGATGCGCCGGGCGAGGCGCGCGAAGACGCGTGGGCGATCATCCAGGTGGCCAAACGCATGGGCATGGGCAACCTGTTCCCGTGGCCCGACGACAACTGGCACGAGGCCATGTTCGAGGAGTACCGCCGGTTTGGTCTCGGCCACGGCAAGGACCTCGCCGCATACGCGCAACTGAAGGAAACGCGCGGCATGGTGTGGCCGGTCGTCGACGGCAAGGAAACGTTCTATCGCTACACCGCCGGTTACGATCCCTACGTGAAGAAGGCGACCGGCGCACACTTCTACAAGGCCGTCGGTTACGGCGAGAAGGCGGCATTCTGGCTGCGGCCTTATCATCCTCCGGCGGAATCGCCCGACAAGGACTACCCGTTCTGGCTGACCACCGGGCGCGTGCTGGAACACTGGCATACCGGATCGATGACCCAGCGCATCAAGCAACTCCACCAGGCGGTTCCGGCGGCCTACCTCGAGATGAACCGCGCCGACGCCGAAGAGATGAGCCTCAAGAAGGGCGACACGGCGAGGATTGTCAGCCGTCGCGGCAGCCTCGAGCTGGTCGTCGAGGTCGATGGTCGCGGGCGTCCTCCGCGCGGCACCGTGTTCGTGCCGTTCTTCGACGAAGCGAAGCTGATCAACCTGGTCACGCTGGACGCGATGGACAACATCAGCAAGCAGCCGGACTACAAGAAATGCGCGATACGTATCGAACGAACATAACGCTCGCGTTGCTGTCGGCGACACTGCTGGCCGGCTGCCGCGAAGCCGCCCCTGTGGCCGTGGCGCGCTCGCTCGACGTGCGCGCTGCCGCTCGCGCCTATGACGGCGCCCCACCGGTCATTCCGCACGCGCTGATGGGCGCCTGCACCACCTGCCACGATGACGACGGCAGCGAGATCGCCGGCCTCGGTGTGGCGCCGGCCTCACCCCATGGCAACGTCGGCGCGGCTGGGTTGTTCCAGCGCTGCCGGCAGTGTCACGTGGCGGCAGAGACGGCCGAGGTGATGGTCGCGTCGGTGTTCATGGGACTGCCGCAAGGCGCGTGGAAGGGCGGCCGGGCAACACCGGGAGCGCCGCCGACCATTCCCCACACGCTGCAACTGAGGGAGAACTGCCTGACGTGCCACGCGGGACCGGCATCACGCGTGGAGATCAGGACATCCCATCCAGAGCGTCCGCGCTGCCGCCAGTGTCACGTGCCCCAGTAGAGGCGGGTCTTTAGACCCGCCCGCGCCGTGGCGACAAACCTTTAGGTTTGTCGTTCAACGCACGTCGCGTTGCCGTAACCTGACCTGAATGCCGTGACTGTACCGGCGGCGGCGTCGAAGCGATGGCGTGTCACGCATCCTGTGTCGTTCGCCAACAAGTGGATCGACACCGACGGCCCCTTCGAAACCGTTTTGACGAAGTGGATGTCATCGAGCGGCGGCAGCAGCGTGTAGAACTCACCACGCTTGACCGTCTGCTTGCGGGCCACCTCCAGCTGCGCCCTCGACTCGTCCTTGCCATCGTCCACCCGTCGATACACCGTCTCTGATTGCATCCCCCGGTAGACGCCGATCAGGCCCCAGGCGAGGTGATCGTGAATGGGTGTTTCAGCGCCGGCGGGGATGACGAGCGAGAACAGGCAGAGCGAGCCGTCCTCAGCGCGATAGAGCGCATATTGTCCAATGCCGCTGCCCATGCCGCTCTTGGGGTCGGGTTCGCCGTAGGCCTTCGGCAGCCAGCCGTCGGCGGCGAGCAGCTTGCCGAACGCCGGCCGCAACGCTTCCACGCGTGCGGCCGTGTCAGCGATCTCCGCCGTCAGCCTTCGAGTCTCGTCAACGAGATTGCGAATTGCCGGCACGTCGACCAGGAAGCCAAAGTCCTGGTCGTGGGTGTGCCGGCCGAAGTCGCACATGGACTACGAACCGAGCTTCTTGAGCTGTGCCTCGACCGCCGCCAGCTCCTTGATCAGGTCGCTGTAGCGATCGTACGCATCCTTGCCGATCTTCTGGTCGGCCTGCGTCACCATGCGCTGGATGTTGTTCAACTGGCTGATCAGCATGGGCTGCGTGTAGATGCCGGGCGTGTCGACCACCCTGGCCAACAGCGCCTGCAGTTCGTTGTCGTATTTGGTGCTGCTCGGTGACTGTCCCGGCAGGCCGACCGCCAGCTGCGGCTTCTGGCCAGTCTTCTGGATGGCCTCCTCGATACGCTGCTGCACCTTGCGCGCATCGCTGATGGCGTCGCGCACCTGCAGCTGGAACTTTACCTGCTCGGCAATGTCGCCGTCGCTGACGCCGTCGCCGGCCACGCGCGGATCCGCCCGCAGGTCGAAGGTACGGGTGATGGTCTGGCCGCCGCCGGCGGTCAGGCGAACGCTGTACTTGCCCGGCGGAACCATGGGGCCGCCAGGGCCACCGGCCGGGTTGGCTGCGGTCCACGGACCGGGGAAGCGCAGGTCCCACGTGATCCGCTGCATGCCGGCTTCGGCGCGGATGCCGGCCGAGCCGCCACCGCCGCCACGGAACGGTCCGCGCATTTCCTGCGCGGGCGCGCCGGCACTGCGCGGCGCCAGCACGGTCCACGTCTTGAGCGCGCCGCCACGGCCGTCGAGCACTTCGAGCTTCGTCTCGGCGCCGGGAGCGGCGGCGAAGTAGAGGTCGAACTGCGCGCCGGTCATGGGGTACTCCGGCTCGTCGGGCGAGGCGGCTGCCGTGCCGTTGCGGAAGCGGATGACTTCGCGGGGCTGGAAGAGGGCGACCGCCGGCAGGGTGGCTTGCTCGGCGGGACTAAAGTCCCGCCGTTCTGGCAACACATCGGCCAGGCTGGCGTTCGGCCCTCCGACCGCCACCTCGCCGCCGCCGTCGTGGCCGCCGGTCGCGGCCGGCGCCGCGTTGGCGAGCGCCGCCAGTTGTTGCAGCGGCGTCACGTTGTCCATGATGTACGCCGACCGTCCCATGGTCGAGACGACCAGGTCGTTGCGGTGCACCTTGATGTCGGTGATCGGCGTGGCCGGCAGATTCTGCTGCAGCGACTGCCAGTTGTTGCCGCCGTTGAACGACACGAAGAACCCGAACTCGGTGCCGGCATAGAGCAGGCCCGACTGCCGCGGATCCTCGCGCACGACGCGCGTGGGGTGGTCGATCGGCAGGCCGTTCTTGCCGTCAGTCAAGAGCGTCCACGACTCGCCGTAGTTGTCGGTGCGGTAGATGTACGGCTTGAGGTCGTGCTCGCGCATGAAGCGGTAGCCGGCGATGTAGGCGCGGCCCTTCATGTGCGGCGAGTCTTCCACGGTCTGGATGCGGGCGCCGATCAGGTCTTTCGGCGTCACGTTCTTCCAGGTCTTGCCGTTGTCGCGCGACACGTGCACCGGGCCGTCGTTGGCGCCGGTCCACAGCACGCCGCGCTCGAGGCGTGACTCGATCATGGCGTAGATGGTCGAGTAAACCTCTTCACCGGTGACGTCGCGCGTGATCGGGTTGCCCGACACGATCTGGTACTGCGGCTCCTTGGCCGTGAGGTCGGGGCTGATGATGTCCCACGAGATGCCCTCGTCCATCGAGCGGTGCAGCACGTGCGACGCCTGGTAGATCACGCGCTCGTCATGCGGTGACACGTAGACGACCGTCTGTCGCGGGAAGCGGTACTTGATCTCGTCCGGGTCGTGGCCGTACCGGTTCTGCGGATAGACCCAGTAGTGCTTCTCCTGGCCGGTCTCGACGTTGTAGCGGCCGACTTCGCCCTTGCAGGCGCCCCACACCACCTTGCCGTTCTTCTTCGGCCAGATCTGGCCGGTCTCGCAGCCCGACGCCTGCGACCACGCCTGAGCCGGGTGCTCGAAGCCCCACGACATGGGCGGAATGCTCGGGATGATGATGGTGCTGTTGTCCTGCTGCGGCATGTACAGGCGGTAGGGATACTGCTCGTCCACCGCGACCATGTAGTACTCCGCCGTCGGCTGGTTGAGAATCGACGACCAGCTCTTCGCGCCGTTCAGGCTGACGTTGGCGCCGCCGTCGTTGACCTGCAGGATGATGTTCGGGTTGTCGGGATTGAACCACATGCCGTGGTTGTCACCGTGGGGCGTTGACACCGTGGTGAAGGTCTTGCCGCCGTCGGTGGACTTGTGCAGGCCGAGCTCGTTGACCCACACTTCGTTCTCGTTCTTCGGGTTGACGTGGACGTAGTGGAAATAGAACGGCCGCGCGCGCAGGCGCTGGCTGTTGTTGATGTTGGTCCACGATTCGCCGGCGTCGGTCGAGCGGAACAGCCCGCCCTCGGCGCCGGGCGCCTCGACCATGGCGTAGAGCACGCGCGGGTTGCTGCGGGCGATCTCGATGTCGATCTTGCCGATCAGCTTCGCGGGCAGGCCCGCGGAAATCTTCTTCCACGTTTCGCCGCCGTCAACCGACTTGTAGATGCCGCCTTCGCTGGCCGGGCCGCCGCTGATGATGTCCCAGCCCTTGCGGAAGCCCTTGTACATCGCCGCATAGAGGATGTCCGGGTTCTCCCAGTCCACCTCGATGTCGCGGCCGCCGGTCTCGTTGTTCACGAACAGCGTCTTCTTCCAGGTCTTGCCCGCGTCGGTGGTCTTGAAGATGCCGCGCTCGTCGTTGGGCCCGAAGGGCGAGCCGAGGGCCGCCAGCCACACGGTGTTGGTGTTGAAGGGGTGCACCTTGATGCCGCCGATCTGGCCCGAGTCCTTCAGGCCCATCAGCTCCCACTTCTGGCCCGCGTCGGTCGACTTGTAGACGCCGCGGCCGATGATCACGTTCGAGCGGATGGCGGCGCTGCCGGTGCCAACCCAGATGTGATTGGGGTTCGACGGCGCGACGTCGATCGAACCGATCGAGCCGGTGCCGATCTGGCCGTCGCTGATCGGCGCCCACGAAATACCCGCATCGTCCGACTTCCAGACGCCGCCGCCGACCCCGCCGAAGTAGAACGTGTGCGGCTGCTGGCGCACGCCCGAATACGCGGTGACGCGCCCGCCGCGCGTGGCGCCCACGCTGCGCCATTTCAGGTCCTTGTAAGCGTTCAGCGGGACGACCTGGTTCGCATCGCCCTGGGCGGCCACCCTCGGCGCCGGGCCGGACGAGAAAACAAGGGCCGACAGCGCGACGGCACTGATCGCACGAACAATCTTCGAATACTTCATGGGGCCCAAACCTCGGCTGCAAACAGAGACAAATCTGAAGGAAAGAGTATATCCGGTAGGGCGGCGTACTTCCCCGCCGTGGGGCTTGGGGCTCCGCCCCTCGCGGGGCTCGTCGCTTCGCGACTCGTGGGGGTTTCCCCAAGGACGCGAGCGTAGCGAGCGACCCCTACGATGGGGCGCAGCCCCGAGCCCTACGAGCGGAGCGAGCCCTCACCGAGCCCGCCCCACCTCGACGCATCAACATGGATCCCCAATTGGTCGAGTAAGCGGACACAGGTGTAATTGACCATCTCGTCGATGCTGGTGGGCCGCGCGTAGAACGCCGGCATCGGCGGCGCGATCACCACGCCCATGCGCGACAGCTTCAACATGTTGTCCAGATGGATCTCGCTGAGCGGAGCTTCCCGCACCGCGAGCACCAGCTTGCGGCGCTCCTTGAGCACGACGTCGGCGGCGCGGTGGACCAGGTTGTCGCCGAGGCCGTGGGCGATGGCGGCCAGCGTGCGCACGCTGCACGGCGCGATCACCATGCCCATGGTCACGAACGAGCCGCTCGAAATTGAGGCACCCTGGTCGGTGAGCGGGTGCACCACCGACGCCAGCGCGTTCACCTGTTCGGGGGTATAGCTGGTTTCGTGCACCAGCGTGCGCGCGCCCCAGCGGCTCATGACGAGATGGGTTTCGATCCCGCTGCCCTGGAGCATCTCGAGCAGGCGGACGCCGAAAATCGAGCCGCTGGCGCCCGTGATCGCAACAATCAATCGGCGGGGAGTCTCACTGGTCTGCATTATTTACGCCGATGTCTCAAATGTAACACTCGTGTAACCCGCCACGGGGCCTCTTCAGGCACTATACCGTTTAGTGATTCCGCGCACCCTCGTCGTCCTTGGCGTCTTGCTCTGCTTCGAGGTCCTGCCGGTCCAGGCCCAGGCCACCGCGCCACCGGCCCCACCCGCCCAACCAGCCCCGGCAATCAGACGCTGGCTCGACGTCCAGCAGTTGTCGTTGGGCGGCCGTTTCCGCTGGTTCGAGAACAACTCCGGCCGCCTGGTGTCGAGCCACCTTCAGTGGCAGCCCCAGGTGCGGGCGCGGTTCCTGTTCGACCAAGGGGCCAGGTACAGCATCAACGGTTTCGCCTCGAGCGGCCTGACGTTCCCCTCGAGTTGGAACAACACCGGCGGCGGGCTGGGCACCTTCCAGGGCGCGTTCAACGTCAAGCAACTGTTCGTGCAGGCCGAGCCGATCAAGGGCCTCGAGTTCCAGGCCGGTGGGCTGCACATGCACCGCGGCGAGATGGCCGAGCACCTCACCTACGACAGCGACGCCTTCATCGAGGGCGAGCGCGTGACGATTCGCCGCTCGCAGGGGTGGCTCCGGCAGGTGGCCATCACCACCGGCTACTTCGGCGACTACCGCGAGCCGAATGTGTTCAAGCGGTTCGACCGCATGAACGACTGGAACTAT
>JBBQSP010000004.1:0-87559 GCA_038213735.1 Vicinamibacterales bacterium
ATTAAGCAATCGCCGGCTTTGGCGCCGGCATTGGTGAGGATTCGTTTGGCATCGACCGCGCCGGTGACCGAATAGCCGAACTTGATCTCGCGATCCTGCACCGTGTGTCCGCCGAGCAGCGCCACGCCCGCCTCGCGCAGCTTGTCGAAGCCGCCGCGGAAGATCTGCGCGATCTCGTCGGTGTGCAGGCCGTCTTGAGGAAACGCGGCAATCGCCAGGGCGGTGAGCGGCCGGCCGCCCATGGCGTAGACGTCGCTTAATGAATTGGCGGCGGCGATCTGGCCGTAGAGATACGGGTCGTCCACGATCGGCGTGAAGAAGTCCACCGTCTGCACCAGCGCCGGACCACTCTCCCACTCGTACACACCGGCATCGTCCGCAGTCCTGTAGTCAACCAGGATGCGTGGATCGGTTTGAACTGGTATGCCGCTCAGGACCTGAGCGAGCTCGCCCGCGGCGAGTTTGCTCGCTCAACCAGCGCAGCTGACCATCTCGGTCAGCCGGCGTCTTTGTTGTTCAGTCATAAGAGATTCACTAACTATTAGCCACCGAGGACACAAAGGACACAGCGTAATTTCTTTTGGCTGTCTTCCCAAGGAGGCTCTGGGTTCTCTGTGTCCTCTGTGGCCTATTTCTTCTCGGTTAGGTATTCGTAGATCCGCTGGAGCTCTGTTTCGTTCGTAAACGAGATGGCGATCGTGCCCCCCTTGCCCCGTCGTTTGATCTCGACCGGCGTGCCGAGCGACAAGCGTAGTTGCTCTTCGGCGGCGCGGACGTGCACGTCCTTCTTCGGCGCGTCGTTCTTCTCTGCCTCGGGGGACTTGCGGCCGAGTTCGCCTTTGACCAGCGCCTCGGTTTCGCGCACCGACAGGCCGCGCGAGACGACGTCGCGGGCCAAACGGCGTTGATCGCCCTCGGCCGGCAGCGCGACGATCGCGCGCGCGTGGCCCATCGACAGCGCGCCCGAGGCGACGTTGGCGCGCACTTCGTCGGGCAGCTTCAGCAGGCGCAGATAGTTGGCGACGGTCGCGCGGTCCTTGCCGACCTGCTGGGCGATGTCATCCTGCCTCAGGTGAAACTCGTCCACTAGCCGCTGGTAGCCGGCGGCGGCCTCCATGGGGTTCAGATCTTCACGCTGGATGTTTTCAATCAGCGCCATCTCGAGCAGGCGTTTCTTGTCGCCGCCCGCAATCTCCTTGATCACCACCGGGACCTTGGCGAGCTGTGCGCGTTGGGCGGCACGCCAGCGGCGTTCGCCGGCGATGATTTGGTAGCGATCGCGCGAGGTGCCGGTGTTGGCCAGCTTGCGCACGATAATCGGCTGGATCACGCCGTTGGCACGAATCGACTGCGCCAGGTCGTTCAGCCGCTCATCGTCCATGTGGCCGCGCGGCTGGTAGTGATTGGGCTCGAGCAGGTCGATGTCGACATCGAGCGACGCGCGGGGCGTGGTGAGGGCATCGGTCGCGTCGGGAATCAGCGCGCTTAGTCCCTTGCCGAGGGCGGGTCGTTTTTCCATGGCTAGCTTCCGGCCTTCAAGTCCGGTCTTCTAAAGTGGTATTTCGTTGTTCTTGTCGAGCAGTTCGGTCGTGAATGAGAAGTACGCTTCGGCGCCGCGCGACTTGGCATCGTAGGTGACGGCGGGCAAGCCGTGGCTTGGCGCTTCGGCCAGGCGCACGTTGCGCGGGATCACTGTGCGGTAGACTTTTTCCTTGAAGAACTCGCGGACGTCGCGGCCTACCTGCTGGCCCAGGTTGGTGCGCTCGTCGTTCATGGTGAGCAGCACGCCTTCGATGTCGAGCGCGGGGTTGAGCGAGGCGCGCACGCGGCGCATGGTGCCGACGAGATCGGCCAGGCCCTCGAGGGCGAAGTACTCGCAGTGCAGCGGGATGAGCACGCGATCGGCGGCGACCAGCGCGTTCAGCGTGAGCAAGCCGAGCGACGGCGGCGAGTCGATGATGATGAAGTCGAACTGGCCACGGAGTGGTTCGAGCAGCCGCTGCAAGCGGCGTTCGCGATCCTCGAATGCGATCAGTTCGATCTCGGCGCCGGCGAGCTCACGGTTCGCAGGGATCAACGAGAGACCGTCGACGCTGGTTGACACGATGAAACTCTGCGGGGTTTCGCCGTTGGCGGAGGTCAGTGCCTCGTAGACGGTACCGCTCTCAGCGCGTACACCTTTGCGGCCGATGCCGCTCGTGGCATTGCCTTGCGGGTCGCAGTCAACGAGCAGGACGGTGCGCCCGGAAATGGCGAGCGCTGCTGCGAGGTTGATTGCCGTGGTGGTCTTGCCGACGCCGCCTTTTTGATTGGTGACGGCGATGATCTTAGCCATTGTTGGTCTTTAGCCCTAAACATGCTTATCTGGCGCGGAAGTAGAGAGTAACACTCCCGCGTTCCACGTGGAACACAAATGGGTTCACAGGTTCCAGGGGTTCACGGGTTCAGAAGTTCCGAACCGCTGAACCTGTGAACCTCTGAACCAGTGAACCTCTGAACTCGCTTAAACCCTGGTTTTGCTGAGAACCACCAGCTTGCTACGGATGGCGTCCACCAGCGGGTAGCTGGCCATCCACGCCAGGGGCGGTGGCGGTTCCGTTTCAACGGTGCTCGAACCCGAACCGCGAAACAGGAAGATCTTTCCACCTGGACGAAGGAACGCCTGCAGGGTCAACAGCGTCCGCGTCTCGATGCGAACGGCGCGCACCGACACCAGGTCGAGCGCCTCGTGAAGCTCCGCGCGGGGCAGCAGCTCCTCGAAACGAGCGGTCTCAACCACGGCCTCGCGAATGCCCAGCGTCCGGACGGCCTCTCTGAGAAACACCGCCTTTCGCATTTTGACTTCGACCATCCTCACGTGGAGGTTGGGACTGGCCAGCTTAAGCGGGATGGCCGGCGAGCCGCCGCCGGAGCCGGCATCGAACAGCGTGCGCGCGTTAACTGGGACATAGCGCGCCGCGACCACAGGCTCAATCAAGAGGCGATCGATGGCTTCGTCTTCCCCGCCAGGCGTGAGCTGGAACGCCGTGAGGTTAATCTTGGCGTTCCACTTCGTCAGGAGCTGGTAGTAGGTTTCCAGGCCATCGGCGAGGGACGGCTCGAGCGTGAGGTCGGCCGCCTTCGCCCGCCGCTTCAGCCTTTCCCGGAACTCACGATTGGCCACGCCACATTGAACAGGAGATCAGGAGATCAGGAGCAATAATTTTCTCCTGAGCTCATCATCTGCGTTAAAACCGGTGCAAGTAGGCGCCAACCACGGCGACGGCGGCTGGCGTGACGCCTGGAATGCGCTGGGCCTGGCCGAGGGTTTCGGGGCGGGCTTCTGAGAAGCGCTGGACCATCTCGCGCGACAGGCCTGGGACGCGCTCGAACGGGAATGCGTCGGGGATGCGACGGCGCTCGGCATGTTGCGCCCGCGCCACCGCCTGTTCCTGCCGTTGCAGGTATCCCTCGTATTTCACGGTCGTCTCGACTGATGAGACGTCCAGCAACTCGTCCATGGGTGTCGTCTCCATGGCAACTTCCCCGCTGGTCATCAGGCCCTTCAGTGAGAGCTCCGGTCGCCTTAGGGCCTGGGAGGCGGGCATGCGAGCGCCGCCCTCAACGCGCACCCAACTTCGCTGCAGTCGGTCCACGTTGAGGTCGTAGCGTTCCCGGCGGGCGCAGAAGCGCTCCCATCGGGTGTCGTCCACAAGGCCCAGTTCCCGACCCTTCGACGTAAGCCTCAGGTCGGCATTGTCGGTGCGCAGCAACAACCGGTACTCGGCCCGGGAGGTGAACATTCTGTATGGCTCGAGACAGCCCTTCGTGACCAGGTCGTCGACCATGATGCCCAGGTAGGCCTCGTTCCGGCCCAGCACGAGGGGCGCGCAGCCGGCCACCGACTGCGACGCGTTGATGCCCGCCATCAGGCCTTGTCCGGCAGCCTCTTCGTAGCCGGAAGTCCCGTTGATTTGTCCGGCGAAGAACAGGCCGCTCACCTTGTAGGTCTCGAGCGACGAACGCAGCTCCGTCGGTTGGACGAAGTCGTATTCGACGGCGTAGCCAGGCCGCAGGATCTCGGCTGATTCGAGCCCAGGAAGCGCTCGAATCAGCTCGCTCTGGGTCTCGGCTGGCAGGCTCATCGAGAAGCCATTGACGTAGATCTCCTCGACGTTCAGGCCCTCAGGCTCGAGGTAAATCTGGTGGCGCTCCCGATCCGGGAAGCGCATCACCTTGTCTTCGAGCGAGGGGCAGTAGCGCGGTCCTACCCCGGCAATCTGGCCGTTGTACAGCGGAGAGGCGTCGATGTTGTCGCGGACCAGCTGGTGGACCCGATCGGTGGTGTGCAACAGGTGGCAGACCGCCTGGTTCAAGGGCGGGTGGGTAGCGGTGAACGAGAAGGGAATGGGCTCGGAATCGCCATGTTCCACGTGGAACACGCCCCTTTTCACGCCGCCCGCGAAGTCAATCGACTTCCGCGCCAGCCTGGGAGGCGTCCCGGTCTTCAAGCGGCCCCAGCGCACGCCGAGCCCCTTGATCGACTCCGCGAGGTCCCTCGAAGGCGGCTCGTCCGCCCGGCCGGAGGGCCGCTGCTCCCGGCCGATGTGAATCAGGCCGTTCAGGAACGTTCCCGTGGTGATCACCAGCGAGCGGCACTTGTAGACGGTTCCATCCTCGAGCGCCAGGCCGGAAACACGGCCATCCTCGACAATGATTCGACCGGCCCGGCCGATGATCCAGTGGATACTCGGCTCAGCTTCGAGGGCCGCGCGCACCCACGCCGCATAGCGCGGCTTGTCGGCCTGCGCCCGTGGCGACCACACCGCCGGCCCGCGGCTCCGGTTGAGCAACTTGAATTGTATGCCCGTAGCGTCGATTGCGCGGCCCATCAATACGCCCATCGCATCGATCTCGCGAACCAGATGTCCCTTCGCCGTGCCGCCAACGGCCGGATTGCAGGGCATGTGCGCCACGGTTTCTCGACTGAGCGTGCACAGGCCGACGCTCCGCCCCAACCGCGCCGCCGCCCACGCAGCCTCGACGCCGGCGTGCCCGGAGCCGATGACGATTACATCTAATTTGCTTATCATTACTGTCTATTCGATTACTTTTTGTGCCCAGGTGATCGAACACCACATTTTCGCACGGCGCACGAGGCCGCGGCGCACGGGCGGTATGGCCCTCCGTTCGCTCTCCCTCGCGGGTCAAATCTCCCTCGGCGCATTAAGCGCAGAGCCAAGCAAAGGTGCCAGGCAGACGCCTGCGTAGCCTCCGGTCGATTTGTCGGCAAACAAGCTTCACGGCGTCGGTCGAACGCTCACTTCGGGCCACACCGCCCGCGCACCGCGGCTTGTCGCGGCGGCGGCTCGTCGTTCGCTGGAGCGCGAACGTAGCCGGCGGGAGCCGGGGCGACCGATTTCTGTTTGGACAGAGGGAAACAGCAGCGCCCCGGCGGGCGGGTTGCTTACAGACAACTCGCTGCGAAGGGGAGCGTTGCCAGCCCGGAGCTGCGAGTTGATAGCCGTCGCGGAGAGAGCGCGGAAGCGAATGACGAGCGGCCGGCGTGCCTCACGCGGTCGTGGCCCCGCGATGGGGTCAGACCCCTACTTGCCGATGCAGAACTTCGCGAAGATGTGGTACAGCAGGTCGTCGCTTGTGCGGCGGCCCGTGATCTCCTGCAACGCGTGCGCCGCCTCCTGAAGATCGAGCAGCGGAAACTCTTCGGAGACCTCGCCTTCAAGCGCCTCGGTCGCGCGAATCAGCGCGGCGCGGGCGCGCTCAAGCAGCGCGGTGTGGCGGACGTTGGTCACGGCGGGTTGATCGCGAGTATCAGGCAACCCGAGAGGGTTGCCTCCACCGTTGAGCACGCTCGCAATCGCGACGATAAGGTCGTCGAGGCCGGCGCCGGAGTGGGCTGAGATCGCGACAGCATCGTCGGCAAGGGCGGCACCAAAGTGCCGCCCTTCTGGCATCGCGTCGGGGAGATCTGATTTGTTCAACACTACGACGCGGAGTTGATTGGCCGTCTCGGCGAGGATGCCGCGATCCTCGTCCGTCATATCGCGCGAGCGGTCGAGCACCACCAGCACCAGGTCGGCCACGCCCAGCGCGTCTCGCGTGCGGGCCACGCCCTCCTGCTCCACGACGTCGCTGGTCTCCCGCACACCCGCCGTATCAACGAGCGCCAGCGACAAGCCGCCGATGTCGGCGCGCTCGGTCAGCATGTCGCGCGTCGTGCCCGGAATGGCCGTGACGATGGCGCGATTCGTATTGAGAAGCGCGTTGAATAGGCTCGATTTCCCCACGTTCGGCGCGCCAACAATCGCCACCTGCGCGCCCTCGCGCACGAGGCGCCCGCGGGCCGATTGTTCAAGTAGCTGCTCGATGCGCGCCGTGACTGCTGCCAGTGACGCGCGCGCCTCGGCGGCGCCCACAAAGTGGTACCCCTCGTCGGGGAAATCAAGCGACGCCTCGAGCTTGGCGATCACGTCGAACAGGTCGCGCTCGATCTCGCCGATGGCGGCCGTCAGCGTGCCCTGAAGCTGATCGAACGCCGCCCGCGCCTGGACCGGCGTGACCGCGTCAATCAGGTCAGCCACCGCCTCGGCCTGGATCAGATCCAGCTTGCCGTTCAGGAACGCGCGCAGCGTGAACTCGCCCGGCTCGGCTAGCCGCGCGCCGGCATCCATGGAGCGGCGAAGGATAGAAGAAAGGACAACCGGGCTGCCATGCGCGGAGATCTCCGCGACGTCTTCGCCCGTGTAGGAGAAGGGTGACGGGAAGAAGGTAATGACCACTTGATCCCCGGTCCGGCTAACCGCCTTCGCCAAGGCTTCGGCGCTCAAGAAGCCGGACGCCGCATCGCTGACGCCGGAAGCCACATCGATCTTGGCGAAGGTGGCGTGGCGGGGCTTGAAGGGAGCCTTGCGGCCGACGAGCTCGCCGGCCACTCGAGGCGCGTCGGGGCCGCTGATCCGAATGACACCAAGGCCGCCGCGGCCCGCCGGGGTGGCGATGGCGACGATGGTGTCTGAGGTGGAGAACACTACTTCACTGAAATGATCACCGTCTTCTCGAAGGCGTCGCCGATGCTCTCGGACGTCACCTTGTCGACCTCGGCCACCGCCAGGTGGACGATGCGGCGTTCGTAGGGATTGAGCGGCCCAATCTCCTGCGCCAGGCCGCTGTCCTTGGCCTTATCGGCCAGGAAGATCGCCATCTGCTTCAGCTCATCGTCCTTGCCCTTGCGATAACCCATGCAGTCGACCACCAGCCGGCGGCCTTCGGCGGCCTCGTGCCGGTAAATGGCCGAGACAATGTGCTGCAGCGCGGCCAGGGCTTCGCCCTGCCGGCGGATCAGCACGTTGCCGTCCTCACCGTTCAGGTTGATGCGCACGCCGTCGGGCATCTCTTCGGCCGAGGCCTCGAGGTCAAGGTCCATCGAGTCGACGACCTTCTGGACGAATTCAGTGATATCGCTGGTTGCCATAGTCGGTCCGCTATTTTGCAATGCGCTTGGCCGGCGCGCCAATCAAATAGTTGGTCGCGTACTGCTGCCCGATGGTCCACACCGTGCTGACTAGCCAGTAAATCACCAGGCCGCTCGGGAACGACAGCGACATGAAGGTGAACATGATGGGCATGAACATCATGATCTTCTGCTGGGTCGGGTCGGCCGTGGTCGGCGTCATCTTGGTCTGCCAGAACTGCGCCACGCCCATCAGTACGGGGGTAATAAACAGCGGATCGGGTGCCGACAGGTTATGGATCCAGCCAAAGAAGTTCGCGCCGCGAATCTCGATGGCCACCGACAGCATGGCGTAGAACGCAAACAGGAACGGCATGGTCAGCAGCATGGGCACGCAGCCGCTGGCCGGGTTCACGCCCTTGGTCTTGTACAGCTCCATGACCTCGGTGTTCATCTTCTGCCGCTCGGGGTCGGTGATCTTGTACTTGGCGTAGCGATCCTGGATCGCCTTCATTTGCGGCTGCAGTTCCTGCATCTTCTTCATCGACACCACGCTCTTGTGCCGGAGCGGGAACATCGCGAGATTGATCAGGATGGTCAAGACGACGATCGCCCAGCCCCAGTTGCCGACGTAGCTGTGGACCCACTGCAGCGCGTTCAGCAGCGGCACGGCCAACCACGAGAAGATGCCAAAGTGAATGGAGCGGACCAGTTCGGTATCGACCGCCCTGAGATTGTCGAACGCCTTCGGCCCGAAGAAGAACCGCGACGCGCCCTGCGGCGCCTGGTGGCGCACCGAGTAGGTCATGTAGGTGGCAAAGCGCGCCGGTTCGTTGGCGATCGGCACGTTGACCGGGGCGAAGTCGATGCGGAATGGCACCGGCGAGGTTTCGTTCAGCAGCAGGGAGGCAAAGTAATGGTCCGACACGCCCGCGTAGCGGAACGGTCCTTCCTGCGAGCCGGCGGTGGTGGCCGGCAGGCGCTCCACGTCGCCGTCCATGTAAATCATGGGCTGCGCCGGCACGACGCTGTTGGGCGAGAAGAATGATGAGGGCGGACGGTGCGCGATCTCGTCGCCGAGCCCGGCGCCCCAGTGGATCACCGGGTTCAGCCGCGCCTGGCCCAACTGCACAACCGTGCTGAAGGTCACAAGATAGCCGGACGGCTCGAGGGCAAACGTCTTGGTGACGCTCAAGCCGTCGGAAGCCGACATCTCGAACGTCAGCGTCTGCGGCGAAGACGAGGCGTCAACGTCGCCCGGCGCGCTGACCTTGTACAGTGCGCTGTTGATGCGGTCGGTGACGGCCGGGTCATCCACGACCAGCGAGAACGGCTTCACCGCCTCGGGGCCAATGCCCTGCGGCACGAGGTCGAGCGGGGTGCCGTCTTCGTTGCGATACTCCTTCAGCACCCAGTGCAGCAGGCGGCCGCCGCGGTTGGTGAACGTTGCGCGCACGGTCGTAGTCTCGACGACGATCTCTCGATCGGCGGTCTCGCCTACCAATAGGGCGGGTGGGGCTGGTTGGGCGGGTGAGGCATTGCCCGCAGCCGCGGCCACCGCGGGCGGGGCTGCAGCCACGGCGGCCGGAGCTGTTGCTGTCTGGTTGGCGGGCGGGGCTATCGCGGCCATTGATCCTGGCGCCGCCGTGCCGGGGGCTTGCCCCGCCGTAGCTCCACTCTGGGATGCAGGTGGAGCGGCGTCTGGGGGAGGCATCACAAAGCGCTGAAACAGGAACAGCACCAGGAATGACAGGGTTATCGCGATTAAGACTCTACGTTCCATGGGGACTTGGATATCTCGTGATCTGGTGATCGGATGATTTAAGAGTGCGGGACGGGGTCGTAGCCGTGGCCGCCGAACGGGTGGCAGCGGCACAGTCGCTTCGTGCCCAGCCAGCCGCCGCGGACCACTCCATGGCGTGTGATCGACTCGGTCATGTAGTCGGCGCAGCCAGGCATGTAGCGGCAGCTGCCGGCAAAGAGCGGCGAGAGCACGATCTTGTATACGCGGATCAGGGCGAGCGCGATACGCGCGGGCCCGCTCAACGCTTGGTCCTCATAAGCAGGGATAGGAACTCGGCTTCGACGCGAGCATAGGGTGCGGCGATCATTTCACGACGGGGCACGACCACCACGTCGACCGCGCCGGCCGGCTTGTGGTGACGGAACAGCTCGCGAGCGAGCCGCTTGGCCCGGTTGCGCTCGACCGACGCCCCCATCTTACGGGTTGCGGCAATGCCAAGACGCGCTGGTCCAGCCTCGCGCTCCCTCGTGAACATGGTCATGAGGCGGCCCGACCGCTTGAAACCTGTCTTGTAAATGAGTTCGAAGTCGGCCCGCTTGCGAACATGCTCGGCTGGTAAGAACCTGGCCATCGCGTGGCTGGATTGGGGCCTGTGGCTTGGGACCTGGGACTTGAACGTCAAGCCTCAAGCCCCAAGGCTCAAGCCTATTTTTCGTCGGAAACCGTGAGCCGCTTGCGGCCCTTGGCGCGGCGGCGCTTCAGAACCTGCCGGCCGTCCTTGGTTGCCATACGAACCAGAAAGCCGTGCGTCTTCGCTCGGCGCCGGGTATTTGGTTGAAACGTACGCTTGCCCTTCTTAGATCTCGCCATATTCTCCTCGGTCGAACCTACGATTATGTTCCGCTAACTCCTTCCCTGTAAAGGGTGTTCGCCATGCTAGAGTGAGCGTTCGCCGAAGGAACCTCCCGGGAGATTTCCACACCTGTGGAAAAGCTTGTGGAAAAACCCCGCGGCGCGCAACTCTAACTCCTTTATAATCAAGTTCTTGCAGTGATGCCCAGCACGACCATATGGGACCAGGTCCTCAGTCGTATCGAAGATCAGGTCGGCCGGCATAGTTTCTCGACCTGGTTCAAGCCGACGACGCTGCTGGCGGATGCCGGGCAGACCCTCTCCATCCGCGTCCCGAACCTCCTGTTTGTCGAATGGCTGCCCAAGCACTACTCGGTCGTGCTGGCCGAAGCCATGCGCGAGGTGGGCCGCCCCGACGCCAAGCTGGTATTCGTGCCGGACGGGGCCGGAATGGCAACTGGTGGCGGAGAAGTCAACCCTTCAAGGTTGCCTGCTTCGGCCGTCACGAAAGGCAACCCTGAAGGCTTGCCTCCACAGTTTGAAGAGTTGCCTCCACAGGTTCAGGTGACGAGCCACGAGGCCGAGCCGCTGCGCGCCGGCAGCCTCATCCCCCGCTACACCTTCGACACCTTCATCGTCGGGCCCTCGAACCAGTTTGCGCATGCGGCGTGCCGGGCGGTGGCGGAGACCCCGTCACGGTCGTATAACCCGCTGTTTATTCATGGCGGCGTGGGCCTGGGCAAGACGCACTTGATGCACGCGATCGGCCACTACGTGGTGCAGCACCACCCCGGGCTCGTGCTCACCTATATCTCGTCGGAACGGTTCATGAACGAGATGATCAACGCCGTGAGGTTTGATCGCATTCTCGACTTCCGATCGCGGTATCGCAGCGTGGACGTCCTGCTCGTGGACGATATACAGTTCGTGTCTGGCAAGGAAGGTACGCAGAACGAGTTTTTTCATACCTTTAATGCCCTGCACGACGCACAGAAGCAGATTGTGATCAGCAGCGACCGCCCGCCCCATGAAATACCGGCGCTCGAGGAGCGCCTCCGCTCGCGCTTCGAGTGGGGCCTTATTGCCGACATCCAGTCGCCCGATCTCGAGACCAAAGTTGCCATCCTGAAGAAGAAGGCCGAGGGCGAAGCCTTGCAGTTGCCCGATCATGTGGCGATGTACATGGCGACGCGCATCAAGTCGAACATCCGCGAACTCGAAGGGTCGCTGATTCGCCTGATTGCCTATGCGTCGCTCACGAGCAAGCCGCTGACCATCGAGCTGGCCCAGGACGTGCTGCGCAACGTGCTCGATCACGACGAGAAGGCCGTCACGATCGAGCAGATCCAGAAGTTCGTGGCCGAGTATTACCAGATGAAGCCGGCCGAAATACGCTCGCGCAACAACTCAAAATCAGTGGCGATGCCGCGGCAGATTGCAATGTATCTGTGCAAGGCGCTGACGCACGCGTCGCTGCCTGAGATTGGCCGTAGTTTTGGCGGCAAGCATCACTCGACGGTGATTCATTCGATCAAGAAGGTCGAGGAAATGCGGAAGAAAACGCCTGAGTTCGACCAGCAGGTGAAGAACCTGTTGGACCAATTTAAGTAGAGTCCGGCTTTAGCCGGACCGTCCTAAAAGGCTTTTGCACAACCTCAACTGTACATGGTTTGCGGATGGCTGCGGATTGGGCGAAAGCCCCCCGTTGTAGCGTCCGGCAACCCGCATGTTACCCACAGAAATATTCACAGTTTAAATAATTGAAAAATAAGGGTTTACACCCGCTGGAAATTTCGTAAACAGGACCTACTTCCTGTATACTTTATCGTCTTCGCCTTTTCTCTAATCTTAAGAAGGTAGCCGCGCTATGGAACTGGTCGCCAGGAAAGCCGATCTTGTGCGGGAACTGCAATTTTTTCAGCAGATCGTCGAGCGCAAGAACACTATTCCAATTCTGGCGAACGTGCTGCTCGAAGCATCGGGCAACGAAGTCACGTTGCTCGCCACTGATCTCGAAGTTGCGCTGCGCAGCCGCTGTGAGGCTGCCGTAGGCAAGCCTGGGGCGGTCACGCTGCCGGCTAAAAAGTTCTACGAAGTTGTGCGTTCGTTGCCAGACGGCGACGTCAACATCGAAACCGACAAGGGCGGCACCACCGTTAAGGTTTCGGGCGGGCAGTTCAGCTCGAAAATGCCGACGCTGCCGCGCGAAGACTTTCCGAGCCTGCCTGAAGCCGGCGGCGGCGCCAAGGCCACCATCAAGGGCAAGTCGCTGAAGCAGATGGTGGCGTTGACGCAGTTTGCCATCACCGGTGAAGACACGCGCTACTACCTGAACGGCGCGCAGTTCGTGTTGCGGGCCGACAGCATGACATTTGTGGCCACCGACGGCCACCGCCTGGCCCTGGTCAACGTGAACCACGAGGGTGCCAAGGGCGACGACATCAAGGCCATCCTGCCGCGCAAGACGCTGGCGGAACTTGGCCGGCTGCTGGCCGACAGCGACGTCGACGTGAAATACGAGCGCGGCGAGAATCACCTGTTCTTCGAGATTGGCCCTCGCCTCCTGATCTCGCGCATGATCGACGGGCAGTTCCCGGCTTACGAAAAAGTCATTCCAAAGGGTAACGACAAGCACGTCGAGTTCGAGCGCGACCGGTTGACGCAGGCCGTGAAGCGCGTCGCCATTTTGTCGAACGAACGGTCGCGTGCGGTGAAGATGATTCTCGACAAGGGTAAGGTCGAGGTCACGTCAAGCAGCCCCGAGTTTGGTGAAGCGCGCGAGCCCATTGCCATTGAATACAACGGGCCGTCGCTCACCATCTGCTTCAACGCGCAATACGTGCTCGACTTCCTCGCCGTCGTGGAATCGGAAGTGGTGGCGCTCGAGCTGAAGGACGAAGTCAGCCAGGCCGTCATGAAACCCGTTGGCGCCGACGGCTACGACTACACCTACGTCATCATGCCGATGCGCGTTTGACGTAAGACGTGGGTCTGTCGACCCGCCTCTACGGATCGAAGCAGACAACACGATTAAAATGTCGCAAACGGAACAGCCAGAGAATCAAGCCGGACTCGGCGGCGCGAACGGAAACGCCAGCAACGGCAACGCCGACTACGGCGCCGAAAGCATCAAGGTCCTCGAAGGCCTTGAAGCGGTCCGCAAGCGGCCGGCGATGTATATCGGCTCCACGGGGCCGGCTGGGCTGCATCATCTCGTCTACGAAATTGTTGACAACTCGATCGACGAGGCGCTGGCCGGGTATTGCACCGAGGTCAACGTCACGATTCACCTCGACAACTCAGTCACGGTCATCGACAACGGCCGCGGCATTCCCACCGACATGCACGAGAGCGGCCGCCCGGCGGCGGAAATTGCCCTCACCGTGCTGCACGCCGGCGGCAAGTTCGACAACAGCAGCTACAAGGTCTCGGGCGGCCTGCACGGCGTCGGCGTGTCGGTCGTCAACGCGCTGTCGGAGCGCCTCGAACTCGAGATCTGGCGCAACCACCAGACCCATCAACAAAGCTACGAGCGCGGCAAGCCGCTGACCGACCTGGCCGTCACCGGCACCACGCAGCGGCGCGGCACCAAGGTCACGTTCAAGCCCGACGCGCAGATCTTCGAGATCACCGAGTACAGTTTCGACACGCTGGCCCAGCGCCTGCGCGAGCTCGCGTTCCTGAACGCCGGCCTCACCGTCACCCTGGACGACGAGCGCGAGAGCGGCAAGAACCACCGCTTTCATTACGACGGCGGCATCATGTCGTTTGTTGAGCACCTGAACAAGAACAAGGGTGTGATCAATGACAAGGTGGTGTTCATGCACGGCCTGCGCGAGGGCATTGACGCCGAGATCGCTTTGCAGTGGAACGACGGCTACAACCCGGTTGAGTTCTCGTTCGCCAACAACATCAACACCCACGAAGGCGGCACCCACCTGTCGGGCTTCCGCGCGGCGCTCACGCGGACCGTGAATGCCTACGCGAACAGCAACAACCTGGTGAAGGACCTGAAAGACGCGACCATCAGCGGAGACGACATCCGCGAAGGCATGACCGCGGTCATCAGCGTCAAGATTCCCAACCCGCAGTTCGAGGGCCAGACCAAGACCAAGCTCGGCAATACCGAGGTCAAGGGCATCGTCGAAGCGATCGTCAACGACAAGCTGGGGGCCTTTCTCGAAGAGAACCCGGCGATCGCGAAAAGAATCGTCCAGAAGACCGTGGATGCGGCCAGGGCCCGCGATGCGGCCAGGAAGGCCCGCGACCTCGTTCGTCGCAAGGGCGCCCTCGACGGCCTGTCCCTGCCCGGTAAGCTGGCCGACTGCCAGGAACGCGACCCGGCCCAGGCCGAAATCTACATCGTCGAAGGGGAGTCGGCAGGTGGTTCAGCCAAGCAGGGCCGTGACCGCCGCTTCCAGGCCATCCTGCCCATCAAGGGCAAGATCCTGAACGTGGAGCGTGCCCGGCTCGACCGCATGCTGAGCTCCGACGAAATCAAGACCATGATCGCGGCGCTTGGCTGCGGCATTGGCACCGACGATTTCGACATCGACAAGCTGCGTTACCACCGCGTCATCATCATGACCGACGCCGACGTGGACGGCTCGCACATCCGCACGCTGCTGCTGACGTTCTTTTACCGGCAAATGCCGATGCTGGTGGATCGCGGCCACATCTACATCGCGCAGCCGCCGCTGTTCCGGGCCAAGCGGGGGAAGTCGGAAACGTTCATCAAGGACGAGCGCGCACTCGAAAGTTTCCTGGTTCATCGCGCGGTCGAATCGCGCGCGGTTCGTTCGGCCGACGGCGTGGAATACACCGGCGCCGAACTCGAGAAGCTGCTGCACGGCATCATCGCCTACCGTAACGTGCTGTCCACCGTGGAGCGTCGCGGCCATGCCCGCGACGTGGTCGAGGCGCTGCTCGACCGCGACGCGCGCGACCGTAGCTTCTTCGAACAGCAGGACGTCCTGCAGGGCGTGGCCGACCAGGTGACGACGCCCATTCGCGATGTCACGCTCGAGCGCGACGAAGAGCACAACACGTGGTCGCTGCGCATTGACGATCGCGCCACCGGCTATTCGCGCATCGACCGCATTGGCTTCGAGTTCGCGATCTCGGGCGAGTACCGCACGCTGGCCGCGAGCTACGCTGAAATCAAGGATGTGGTGCGCGCGATGCGCAAGGCGCCGATCGAAGTGCGGGTGATCGCCGGCGGCAAGGTTGAAGAGGTCGAAGAAGTCGAGCCGGCAGACGAAGGCCTCACAGCCGACGAAAAAGAAGCGCTGGGCGCGATTGGCCTGACGCCCGGTGCGGCACCAGTGCCGGCGCCCGCCGTGAAGGGCGGCCCCGTCGCCATCCGATCCATCGACGAGTTCATCGAGCACTTCATCACGCTTGGCCGCAAGGGCGTGGCCATCAACCGCTACAAGGGTCTCGGTGAAATGAATCCCGAAACCCTGTGGAGCACGACGATGAACCCGGAGATTCGCTCGTTGCTCCAGGTGCGCGCCGAAGACCACACCGAAGCCGATTCGATGTTCACCACGCTGATGGGCGACCAGGTCGAACCGCGGCGCAAGTTCATCGAGGACAACGCCCTCGACGTCAAGAACCTCGACATCTAACCTTCCATGTCCCAGACCGAGCAGACGCGCACGCCCGTAAATATCGAAGACGAGATGAAGCGCTCGTACCTGGATTACGCCATGAGCGTGATCATCGGGCGCGCGCTGCCAGACGTCCGCGACGGCCTCAAGCCGGCGCATCGCCGCGTGCTGTACGCGATGAGCCAGATGGGCCTGGCCTCGAACCGCGCCTATCGCAAGTGCGCGAAGGTCATCGGCGAAGTCATCGGTAACTACCACCCGCACGGTGACCAGCCGGCGTACGACACGCTGGTCCGCCTCGCGCAAGACTTCAATATGCGCAAGACCCTGGTCGACGGCCAGGGTAACTTCGGCTCGGTTGACGGCGACCCGCCCGCCGCGTATCGCTACACCGAAGCACGGCTCGAGGCCCTGGCCGAGAGCCTGATGATGGACCTCGACAAGGACACGGTCGATTACGTCCCGAACTTCGACGAGACCACGACCGAGCCCACGGTGTTCCCGGCGACGTACCCAAATCTGCTGGTCAATGGATCGACGGGCATCGCCGTCGGCATGGCCACCAACATCCCGCCCCACAACCTGGGCGAGGTGATCGACGGCGTGATCTGGATCATCGAGAACACGCTGATGGGGGCCGACAAACCTAAAGGTTTGTCGCCACACCCTTCTAGTGGGGACCATCCTTCTGGTGGGGACCACCCTTCTAGTGGGGACAAACCTTCTAGTGGGGACAAACCTTTAGGTTTGTCCTACACCCGCGAGCAGAAGCTGAAGGAGCTAATCCGCATCATTCCCGGCCCCGACTTCCCCACCGGCGGCACCATTGTCGGCAAGCGCGGCATCCACGAGGCGTACCTCACTGGCCGTGGTTCCATCCAGGTTCGCGCCAAGACCGAGATCGAGACCACCAAGAAGGGCGATCGCCAGCAGATCATCGTCCACGAGATTCCGTATCAGCTGAACAAGACCCGGCTGCTTGAACGGATCGCGGAACTGGTGCGCGAGAAGACGCTCGAAGGCATTTCCGACCTGCGCGACGAATCGGACCGCGACGGCATGCGGATTGTGATCGAGCTGAAGCGCGGCGAGATCGGCGAGGTTGTGCTGAACAACCTCTACAAGCAGACACAGCTGCAGCAGTCGTTCGGCATCATCACCCTGGCCATTGTCTCGGGCCGACCGAAGGTGCTGAACCTGCTCGAGGTGATCGAGCACTTCATCGACTTCCGCCGCGAGGTCGTCCGCCGCCGCATCGAGTTCGAGCTGCGCAAGGCCGAGGCGCGCGCGCACATTCTCGACGGCCTGAAGATCGCGCTCGACCACCTCGACGCGGTGATCAAGCTGATCCGCGGATCGAAGAACCCGCCCGAAGCCAAGACCGGCCTGGTCGAGCAGTTCGGCCTGTCCGAGATCCAGGCGCAAGCCATTCTCGACATGCAGCTGCAGCGCCTCACCGGCCTCGAGCGCGACAAGATCCTCGGCGAGCTGGCCGAGTTGACGGCGCTCATCGCCAAGCTCAAGAACATCCTGGCCAACCAGCCGTTGCTGCTGCAAATCATTCTCGACGAGCTGCGCGCCGTGAAGGCGAAGTTCGCCGATCCGCGCCGCACCATGCTGATCGAGGACGAGAGCGAGATCAGCATCATGGACCTGATCGCCGACGAGGACGTCGCGATCTCGGTCACCGACACCGGCTACATCAAGCGCACGCCGATCACCACGTATCGCACGCAGAACCGCGGCGGCAAGGGCCGCATTGGCATGCGCAAGCGCGACGAGGACGTGGTCAATCACCTGTTCGTCGCCTCGACGCACTCGTTCCTGGTGGTGTTCTCGGATCGGGGCCGGGCCTACTGGCTCAAGGTCCACGAGATCCCGGACGTTGGCGCCGATGGTCGCGGCAAGTCGGTCGCCAACCTGGTGCAGATGGCAGCGGGCGAGAAGATTGCCGCCATGCTGGCGATCAAGGAATTCGACGACACCCACTTCATCGTGATGGGCACGCGCAAGGGCACCATCAAGAAGACCGAGCTCTCGGCCTTCTCGAACCCGCGCGCCGGCGGCATCATCGCCATGGGCATCGACGAGGGCGACGCCGTCATCGACGTGCAGACGTCCGACGGCACGTGCGAAATCTTCATCGGCACCAAGGACGGCAAGGCCATTCGCTTTGGTGAAGATGACGTGCGCGGCATGGGCCGCACCGCGTATGGTGTTCGTGGCATCCAGTTGCGCGAGGGTGATGAAGTAGTGGCGATGCAGGTGGCCAAGCCCGGCGGCACGCTGCTGACCGTGACCGAAAAGGGCTACGCCAAGAACACCCTCATCGACGAGTATCGCGTGACTGGCCGTGGCGGCCTGGGCGTGAAGAACGTCGAAGTGACCGACAAGAACGGCCCGGTCGTCGCAATCACGCAGGTTCACGACAACGAAGAGCTGCTCGTCATCACCGAGCAGGGCAAGATTCTGCGCACCGCCGCCAACGAGATTCGCACTATCGGCCGCGCCACGCAGGGTGTCCGGCTGATGGATCTGGAAGGCGACGACAAGATTGTGTCGGTTGCATTGGTTGAGAAGGCCGACGAAGAACCCACGGTGCCACCCGAAGGCGGCGCTCCAGGAGAAACGGAACCATGAAGCTATCCGCAGCACTCTTGCTCGTCCCGGCCACCATGATGGTGGTTGGCTGCTCGCGTCCGCCCGAGCAGCAGTTCCTCAACCAGTACTTCCGTGCCGCGAAGGCGCGCGACAACACGACCGTGGGCCGCATGGCCGCGGTGGTGATCGATCCGCGCACCCAGGGCTCGGTTGAAGACTTCGAGATCACCAGCGTCAGCGAGGAACGGCGGACGCCGCTGACCTTTGCCCCCTTGTTCGAGGCGGCGGCCAAGGCCGACGAAACCGAACAGGCGTTCCTGCAGACCAAGATCGATTACCAGAACGCCAACATCAAGCTGATCGAGGAGGTCCTGAAGGTCGAGCAGACCAACTCGACTGCGAAGCTGACGCCCGCCCAGGAAAAGATCAAGATCGAATGGGACAAGTGGCGCGAAGGCATTTCGGCCCACGCCAGGGCCACGGCGTCGGCCAACGCCGCCATCAAGGCCGCCACGGGTGTCGCCGAAGCGTCGCTGACGCAGCCGGGCCAGCCCGCGCTCGACCCGAAGACGTTCACGGGCGAGACCATCTCGAAAGACGTGGTCGTGGCCACCACGTTCCGGTCGCCCGAAGGCGTGGAATCTCAGAAGACACTGACCGTGACGATCGAGCGCGTGGCCGGCGGCGGCCGCGAAGGCCGGCCGATTATTACGAAGATCACAGGGCTGTAGCCGACCGCCCGGGCAAGAACTGCGGTGCGATCATCGGGATCGCATCGCAGTTTCTGCGTACACAGCAAGATCTTCGCCGCCGCTCCGTGCGGATCCGCCCCAGTGTGCCCTCGGCTCCTCGTGGGCACGCCGCCGGCAATGGCCAGCCGCATGGCCGGGTGTAGAATCCGATCGTGCACGAGGAGGACGCGGTGCCCACGACACCTCAAGGCGCGCGACTTACGTACCAGGACTTCCTGCTGTTTCCAGACGATGGTCTTCGCCACGAGATCATCGATGGCGAGCACTACGTGACGCCCTCGCCGAACCTGCGTCATCAGGAACTGGTGCTGCGCCTGGCCGTGTCGCTTAGTAACCACCTGGAGGTCCGGCCCGACGGCGGCCGCGTCTTCATCGCACCGTTCGACGTGGTGTTCTCGTTCCACGACATCGTCGAGCCCGACGTGATCTTCGTGGCGCCCGATCAGCTCGACATACTGACCGATAAGAACGTCCAGGGCACGCCTGCCATGGTGGTGGAAGTTCTGTCGCCTTCAACGCGCAAGCGCGATCAACAGATCAAGCGGACGCTTTACGACCGCATGGGCGTGCGCGAATACTGGCTGGTGGACCCTGAACGGAATGCCGTCTCGGTCTACCGGCGCGAGACCGGCGGGTCGTTTCCATTGACCGCGAGTCTCTCCGCATCAGGGAACGACACGCTGGAGACGCCGCTGTTGCCTGGGTGGTCCGTCGAACTCACGCGTCTGTTTCGCTGAACCGAGCTCACTGCAACCTTTTTGCCGGCACGAGGCGCTTCAACTCCTCAAACCAGGTTCACGACGGCCACTTGATTGAACTCGCCCGTGGTGAGGCGTTCCGCCGCCCCGCTACCGTCGGCGCGCACCCATTACACATTCTGATTCGTGGCGTCGCGTCTCGACACAAATGTGACCCGGCTCCCATCCGGTGTCCAGATCGGCGCGGCATTCAATGAACCGTCAGTGACCAGGCGATTCATGGTCCCGCGGTCGATGTCGCCGACCCAGATTTCCTTTGGATTCAGTCCGTCGTACACCCCGGTCGCGACCCGGCGTCCATCCGGCGAGAGGCTGGGCAGGCCGTACGGCCGCTTCTCGAAATCGATCGTGGTGTTTCGGCCGGCACGATCGACCCACACGAACGTGCGTTCATCCACGGCACTGTTTGTCAGGTAGACGAGCGACCCTGATAACGAAGTCGCAAACTGACCGCCGTTAAGGCCACCGGCCATCACACCGTCCATTACGCGTGCTGATTCGCCGACCACCGTCGGGCGCGCCGGCTCGAAGGGCGCGGCGAAGATCGTCCCCGACGTGGAATGAGCATAGATGAGATGCCCCGTCGTCGCGTACGCGGCGCAGCAGACGTCGTCGATGAGCCGTGTCACCTCGCCGGTATCAAGAGACACGACATCGATAGCCGGAATCAAAACGGTTGCTTCGTTGTTCGTGAACACGACGGCCTTGCCGCCGGGTAAGAGAAGCGGCGCTCCGGCGGCCGACGTCTTCATCAACCCCCGCACGTCAGGAGCGAAGACAATCGTGCCGTCTTCACCCCACGAACCACCGGCAGGGTTGGGCGCGTCGGCCAACGTCACCGGCGATCCGCCGGCCAACGACACCTTCTTCAGCTTGCCGCCGGCGAAGAAACCAATCGAGCCGCCGTCCGGAGAAAAGAACGGCTGGCTGCCCTCCTCGCTACCGGGAATCGCCGTGGCCTCGAATTGGTCCAGCGGCCGAAGGTATAACTTGTTCTTGCCATCCGGATTTCCGGCAAACACGAGTTGCGTACCGTCAGGTGACAAGGCGAACAGGTTGCCGAGGCGCGCCCCGCTGAACGCAAACTGTGGAAAATCGATGAGCGCGCGCGACACCAGGCGCGTGGCCGGGTCCGGCGCCGTGGTTCCACGTGCCAGCAGCGCGACGGCGACGACGGCGGTCACCCCAAAGAGCGCCCACGGAAGAACCGACCATCGTCTCTTGTCCGGAGCGACCGAGGAAGGCATCATCGGCGCGCTGGGTTCGGCGATCGCTTCTTCGAGATCTAGCCGCGCATCAGATGCATCGGCGAGCCGACGCTTGCGGTCCTTCTCCAGGCACCGGCGCAGCAGCCGGCGAATGGTCGCCGGCGTCTCGGCGGGCAGCGCCGTCCAGTCGGGATCGGTCTTCAGCACCGCTGCCATCACGTGCGATACCGTCTCGCCGGTGAACACCTGGCGGCCGGTCAGCATCTCGAGCAGCACGACGCCGAAGGCCCAGAGGTCGCTGCGCTTGTCCACCGGTTTGCCGGCGGCCTACTCAGGGCTCATGTAGGCGGCCGTACCGAGGATCATGCCCATCTGAGTCATCGCCGGCGAGGTGATGGTCGGCGAAAGGCCTGGGTCCTGGGTCTTGGGTCCCTGGCCAGAATCCATCGCCTTCGCGAGACCGAAGTCCAATACCTTCACGGTGCCGTCGGCGCGGAGCTTGATGTTGGCGGGCTTCAGATCGCGATGGATGATCCCCCGCTCGTGCGCCGCTTCCAGCGCCTCGGCGATCTGCTTCGCGATCGGCAGCGCTTCGTCGAGCGGAACGGCACCGCGCGCGATGCGCTGCGACAGGTCCTCGCCCTCGACCAACTCCATCACGAGCGCATGCATCCCTGACGATTTCTCAAAGCCGTAGATTGCGGCGATGTGGGGATGATTGAGCGACGCGAGTGTCTTGGCCTCGCGCTCGAACCGCGCCAGCCGGTCGGGGTCGGCGGCGAACGCCTCGGGCAGGATCTTGATGGCGACCTGGCGGCCGAGCGTGGAGTCAGGTCGTGGCCAAACTGGGCGAAGGCGGAATGGGCGAAGTCTATCGCGCCACCGAGCGTAAGAGGTCGGCATGTGTGTGTCGTCAAGGGCTACTAGTAGACACCGAGACAGGTGCCGGGAGTGGAAGCCCTCAGGATGCCTTGGCGGCGCGCGTGACAGCCTGATGCAGGTCCCAATCGGCCTGCAGGCGCATCCAGAACTGCGGCGACGTCTTCAGGAGACGAGCGAGGCGCAGGGCGGTGTCCGCGGTAATGCCCCGCTTGCCCAGCACGATCTCGTTCATTCGGTTCAGGGAAATCTCCAGCCGGCGCGCGGCTTCCACCTGCCCTAGTGCGAGCGGCTTCAGAAACTCTTCCAGCAGGATCTCGCCGGGTGCGATGGCCGGCCCGAGCCAGTTCGGATCTCTAGTGATAGTCTTCGGCCGCGACTTCGAAGGCATGCCCGTTCTCCCAGCGGAATGTGACCCGATACTGATCGTTGACGCGAATACTGTGGCGGCCCCTCAAGACACCCTGAAGCGCCTTGAGGCGATTGCCCGGAGGCGACTCGAGGTCGTCAATGCGCACGGCGACGTCGAGCATCTTCAGTTTCCGTTGCACGGTTCGCCAGAGATCCCTTGGGATCCGCCGCGCGGCCCTGGTGTTGCGCTCGCGGAACAGGTCGGCCGTCGTCTCGTCGGCGAATGATTGAATCATCGCAGCAATTCATCGTTACACGAGTATCGTGTAATTGTCAACAGAGACAGCTTCGGCGCCGAGCTGAAGCGTGTCGGGGTCAAAAGCCTGCGCTACGAGGGTCGTGCCGTTGAGGTAGAGCAAGTGCGGGTCACCGACTGCGGGTCGGCGACCGCCTCGTTCAGTTTGGCCAGGCCGAAATCGAGAATCTTCACGCGCCCGTCGGCGGTGAGCATCACGTTCTCGGGCTTGAGGTCGCGGTGCGTGATGCCCTTGGCGTGCGCGGCCGCGAGGCCCTGCGCGATGGCGCGCGCGTACTCGATGGCCTTGCGCGGCGGCAGCGCGCCGTGTTCCAGCGGATCGCGGAGCGTCGTGCCGTCGAGCAGTTCTTCGACGAGATAAAGCGTGTCGTCGAGGACGCCGACGTCGTAGATGGCGAGGATGTTAGGGTGGTTCAGGACGCCCGGTCGTCCGCGCCTCGAGCTCGAAACGGCGACGGCGTTCAGGATCGGTGGCCGCGCCCGTGAGGATCTTGATGGCCACCTCGCGCGCGAGTTCGGGCCGCGTGTCGCGAGCCCGATAGACTTCGCCCAATGCCGCCGGCGCCGATCGACGAGAGGATTTCGTAGACGCCGAGACGGGTGCCGGGGGTCAGGGACAAGGCGGTTGATTATAGCTACTGTCAGTCGCGTGCCCGCAGCGTGGCTTCCAGGGCGGGTAAGCCCGCCGTGTCCTTGGGCCGCGACGTCGCCCGTTTGCTGGCGATGACCCGGTCGAGGGGCAGAATCCGGACGACGACGCCTTCGATCTCACGTTCAACGCCGCCGGCGTACTCGTCAGCGAATCTCCCCAGGCCGTGGGCGGTCAGCACGACGTCGATTCGCGAGAGTCCATCGCCGCCGAAGGCCGGCGGCTGCATGCCGAAGCCCGAGATCCAGAATCCTCCGGCGTCCTGGGCGGCCAGCTTGATTTGATCGGTGTCGAGCGACTCGAACCACAGGTCGATATCCTGCGTCGCGACCGGCGCACCTTCGAGCACTGCTGCGCCCATACCGATGATCAGGAATTTCACGCCCCGCGTCCGCAGGGCGCCAAACAGCGCGCGCTCAGCGGGCGTGAGTGCGAAGTCGTCCACGACTCAGTCCTCGACGCAGGCGTTCGGCCGGTGTCAATTCCAGACAGCGCAGCGCGTGGTACACGTCGCCGGGATCCACGCCCGGGTGCGCGGCGGCCACCTGGTGCGCGCGCTGCCACAAGGACTCGGAATGCCGCGCCCACTCCTGTTGGTCAGGAGTCAGCGCATCCAACGGGTCTGACGTCGGGGCGTCCACTCGCACATTATAGACAGGCTCCACCATTTCCTGTCGCGGCACGGTCGAGATAACTCACGCGCCCAGGGTCTTAGGTCCTGAGTCCTGCGCGCCTACTTCTTCGCTTCAGGCTTCCAGTTCAGAATCAGCGTGATCGGTGCGGCGTCGCCGGGCAGTTCCGTGTTGATGAGGAAGCGCCCGTCGGGGGCGACGTCGTACTCCCGACCCGCTTGTCCTACACCACCGCCGACCATGCGCGTGGGAAAGAGCATCGTCGGTGCGCCCGGTTCGAGCGTGGTCCCGACCACTCTGATTGGCGCGGCCATCATCGCTCCCGCCGGATTGACGTAATACAACTCCTTGCCGTCAGGTCGCCACGCGGGAAGGAAGCCGCCAGCTGTCGAGACTTGCCACTGGCTCTCTGCCGGGCCTGCGGCCGTCCCTGCGCCGGCCTTGCCTGCCGACGCCTCCCGCATGGGCGGATCAAACGGCCGCACGTAGATTTCATTTTCTCCCGACTCATTCGACTGCTGGTAGGCCACCCAGCGGCCGTCCGGCGAAAACGCACCGACCGCTTCTCCGAAGGCAGTCTTCAGGAACACCGACGGCGCACGTCCTCCCAGCATCGGCATGACCCAAAGGTCGGCCTCCGTCTTCTGGCCGACGCTGTAAATGAGCAGGAAGCGACCGTCCGACGACCAACTGCTGGGGACCTTGACCTCGTCGGAGGCCACAATCCGCTCCTCAGAGCCCGCGCCGCTCGCGAGCTTCTGGTAGAGATCGCCGACACCCGCCCGACCCGAGCGGAACACGATGCGGGTGCCGTCGGGCGACCAGACGGGACGGCTGTCTGTGGCCGGGTCAAACGTGAACCGGCTCGTGCGCGTGCCGTCCAGCAGCCAGAGGTCCGTGTTTCCCCGCGCGGTGCGCTCCACGACGACGCGACGGCCGTCGGGAGACACGCGGGGGTTGGAGACCGTGGCGTCCGGGTCACCGATGGTGCCCTGCGACACGCCCGCTCGGTCGAACCACGTCAATTGCCGCTCGCTACCCGTTCCCATCCGGTAGGCCACCAGTCCCGACGCCGCCACCGAGACGGCGTCGAGACGCTGGCGGCCAACTAGCACCCCGTCGGCGACCGTCACTGGCTCGCCTGTAAGCGCACCCTTGTCCGCATCCAGCCGTTGCGCTACGAGCGTCCGCGTGCCAGCCCGCACGTGCAAAGACGATGACGCCGTCCGCGTTCCACGTTCCACCGGCGCCGTTGCTGGCCGGCGCCAGCGTCTACGGCGCGCCGCCGCCGAGGTCGAGCCGCTTGAGCGCCCCGCTGGCGAAAAAGCCCACGGACCGCCCGTCGGGCGCCCAGAACGGAAACCTCGCGCCCTCGGTGCCCGCGAGCGGCTGCGCCGTCGTCGTGGCCAACGACCGCACCCACAGGCGCGACGCACCGTCCCCAGACGCCACGAAAACGATCTGCCGGCCGTCGGGCGAGAGCGCAAACATCGCGGGCTCGTCGGTGGCGGGCGTGACGATCTCGACGCGTGTCTCCGGTGGCGGCGGTGGCGGCGTCTCGCGCAGATGGCGCAGGGCGGGAATGGCGAGCGCCGCGGCTGCGAGCACGGCGACCGCGGCGACGGCCCACGCCAGTCGTCCGCGTGACACTGACGAAGCGGTCACGCCTGTCGGCTGCGGCGCGGCCGTCTCGAAGGCGCCGTCGAGGGCCAGTCGCACATCGCGGATGTCACCCGCGCGTTGCTTCGCGTCCTTGCGCAGGCACAGGCGGAGCGCCTGCGTGACGCGCGCGGGCACCGTCGCCGGCAGCGCGGCGAAATCGGGATCCTTGCTGATCACCGCGACAATCGTGTCGGTGACATCCTCGCCGGTGAAAGCCCGCGTCCCCGTCAGCATCTCGTACAGCACTGCGCCAAACGCCCAGATATCGGCGCGCTTGTCCACAGCCTTGCCGCGTGCCTGCTCGGGCGCCATGTAGGCTGCCGTGCCGAGAATCATTCCGGCCTGCGTCATCGCGGGCGTGGTGATCGTTGAACCTTCACCGTGCCGTCGGCGCGCACCTTGATGTTGGCGGGCTTCAGATCACGATGGATGATCCCCTGCTCGTGCGCGGCTTCGAGCGCCTCGGCGATCTGTTTCGCGATGGGCAACGCTTCATCGAGTGGGATCGCGCCCTGTTTGATGCGCTGCGAGAGGTCGTCGCCTTCGACCAGTTCCATCACGAGGGCGATGATCGGCGGGTCTTCCGCCTTCGCGCCATGCGCTCCGGCGGACAAGGAAGACCCGCCGCTACGAGACTCTTCGAGCCCGTAGATGGCGGCGATGTGCGGATGGTTCAGTGAGGCGAGAACCTTGGCTTCGCGCGTGAAGCGCGCCAGGCGGTCGGCGTCGTGCGCGAACGCCTCGGGCAGGATCTTGATCGCCACGTCACGATCAAGCTTGGTGTCGCGGGCTCGGAAGACCTGCCCCATTCCGCCTTCGCCGATGGCCGCGAGGATTTCGTAGATGCCGAGGCGGGAGCCGGGGGTGAGGGACAAGGCGGTTGATTATACGGGACCCGGCCAGGATGCTAGACTTCCTCCATGTCCCGGCCGTCGGCCTGTTCGGATGCGGAATTCCGTCGCTTCGTGGACCAGTACCGCGCGCGGTGCCTCTGGTTCCTGCGGGAAGACTACTATCCGCAAACACCGGCCGAGCGCGAGGAGGTGCTGCGGCAGATCGCGCAGCACGGTGACCGCGACGCGTTTCTTCGCGTCGCCCAATTCCGCACATGGCTCTCACAGCGTTCCAGCGAGACGTCTGCCGCGTCCTAGCCGGACGGCGCCGCGCCGGCGGCGAGAGCTACGTGGCGGGCGGCATTGCCTTGAACGTGGCGCTCGAGGCGCACCGCCTGTCGCGCGATCTCGATCTGTTTCACGACACGACCGAGGCCGTGGCGCGATCCTGGGACGCTGACCGGCAGCTGCTCGCGGACACCGGCTACGCGGTCGACGCAGTTCGTGAACGGCCGGGTTTCGTGCAGGCCACCGTGGCGCGGGGCCACGATCGGCTACTGATCGAGTGGGTCCACGACAGCGCTTACCGTTTCTTTCCGCTCGTCGAACATGAGGACCTGGGCCTCACGCTGCACCCGTTCGACCTAGCGACGAACAAGGTGCTGGCGCTCATCGGGCGGCTCGAGGTCCGAGACTGGATCGATGTGATCGCGTGCGATGAGCGTCTGCAGCCGCTGGGATACCTGGCGTGGGCAGCGTGTGGCAAGGACCCGGGCTTCTCGCCACTCGGCGTCATCGACCATGCCCGGCGCTCGTCGCACTACTCCTCGGACGAGGTCGCCTCGCTGGCCTTCGACGGCGCGCCACCAGACCCCGCCGACCTGTCGCGACGTTGGAACCGCGCCCTCGACGCCGCCGAGGCCCTCATCGGACAACTGCCGGCGGCTCACGCCGGCCAGGCGGTGCTCGCACGCGCGGGGCATCTCTTTCGCGGGCAGCCCGGGGATCTCGCCGGTGGCCTCGCCAACGGCGATGTGGTCTTCCATGCCGGCCGCCTGGGCGGAGCGCTGCCGCAGATCACAGGCTGACGCACGACAGGGATTACTGCCTCGCCCCGGGATTCCAGTGCTGGATCAGCGTGATCGGCGCGGCCTCGCCAGGCAGTTCCGTGTTGATCAGGAAGCGCCCGTCGGGGGCGACGTCGTACTGCCGACCCGTTCCCCCATCAATGCCGCGCCCGACGATACGCGTGGGAAAGAGCAGCACCGGTGCGCCGGGTGAGGGCGTCGCTCCCGTGGCGATCGCCGCGGCCATCATCGCGCCCGCCGGGTTCAGGTAGTACAGCTCCTGTCCGTCGCGGCGCCAGACCGGATGGATGCCGCCCGCCGTCGAGACCTGCCACTGTCCACCCGCCGTCGCCGGCGCGGTGGCCACCGCACGAGTGGCATTGGTCGGCGGAACGAACGGGCGGATGTACACTTCGTTCTGCCCTGATTCGTTCGACTGGTACGCCACCCACCGGCCGTCCTGCGAGAACGCGCCGTGGAGCTCGCGAAACGGGGTCGTCAGAAACAGCGACGGCGTGCGATCCCCCACCATCGGCACGACCCACACGTCGTAGCTGGTCTGCGGATCGGTGTTGTTGAACAGCAGGAACCGACCGTCCGCCGACCAACTGCTCGAGGTCTTGGTCTGGTCGGACGCCAGGACCCGTTCTTCAACGCCCGCGCCGCTTGTGAGCCTCTGGTAGAGGTCAAAGACCCCCGTCCGATTCGAGGCAAACGCGATCCGCGTGCCGTCGGGCGACCAGATGGGACGAATTTCGGTGGTGGCATCGAACGTGAAGCGACTCGCACGGCCACCGTCCAGCAGCCAGAGGTCCGTGTTATTCCCCGCTGCGCGTTGCACTGCCACCCGCCGGCCGTCGGGGGACACGACGGGCTGGAACAGACTGCTATCCGCCTCGCCGACCGTACCGCGCGCCGTGCCCGACCGATCGAACCACGTCAGTTGCCGCGGGCTCGACTGGCCCGTCCGGTAGGCCACCAACCCAGTGGCGGCCGACACGGCGATCTGACCGAACAAGTCGACCGCCACGGACTCGGCCAGCGTTACCGGCTCGCCCGTGAGCGTGGCCTTGGCGACATCCAGGGGCTGGACCACGAGCGTGCCCGCTCGCACCCACAGCAACCACCCCGACGTAGATCGGTCCGCGAGCGAAGTCGGGTCGGCGCGCCCAAGCCCAGACGGCAGATAGACCGCGGACCCGTCCGCGGGTGTCAGCCGCGTCGGGACGCCCCCATCGAGCGCGCTCAGATAGATCCCGGCCGCATCCGCGCCGGACGAACGAAATAGGAACCGGCGACCGTCCGGCAGAAGCTGCGGGTAGTGGTGCCCCTCCTGCCCCGGGCCAAGGGTCGTCACGGTCGTCGCCGCGCCCCCGGTTGCCGACACGCGCATCAACGGCAGCGACAGGCCACCCGCAAACACGATCACGCCGTCCGCGCTCCAGGTCCCGCCGAGACCAGTGGTAACCGGCGCGAGGGTTTGGGGCGCGCCGCCGGCGAGGTCGAGCCGCTTGAGCGCGCCTCCGGCGAAGAAGCCCACGGACCGGCCATCGGGCGACCAGAACGGCAGGATCGCACCCTCGGTGCCCGCCAGCGGCTGCGCCGTCGTTGCCCCCAGCGAACGCACCCACAGGCGGGACGCGCCGTCTCCCGAGGCGACGAACACGATCTGCCGGCCGTCGGGCGAGAGCGCAAAGTCCGAGGGTCGGTCAGTGGCGGGCGTGGTGATCTCCGTCCGTGTCTCAGGCGGCGCAGGCGGCGGTGTTTGGCGCAGGTACCGCACTGCGGGAATGGCCAGCGCAACGATCACCAACGCTGCCACCGCCAGTGCCGCCATCCACGGCAGTGGTCCGCGTGATGCCGCGGAAGTGGCGGTCCCCGTCGTCTGCGGCACCGCCGTCTCGAACGCGCCGTCGAGCGCGAGCGCGGCGTCGCCGATGCCTCGCAAGCGCTGCTTCCGATCTTTCTGCAGACAGCGCCGGATCACCGTGCTCACGGCGGCCGGCACCGAGGCAGGCAGCGCGGCCCAGTCCGGCCTTCATCAGGATGCGCGCCAGCGTGTCAGATACATCTTCGCCCGCGAACGCGCGGGTGCCCGTCAGCATCTCGTAGAGCACGGCGCCAAAGGCCCACACGTCGCTGCGCCGGTCTACCGAGCGGCCCTTCGCCTGTTCCGGGCTCATATACGCGGCGGTGCCCAGAATCATCCCGGCCTGCGTCATCGCGGGTGTGGTGATCGTTGGGGAATTGGCGAGATGATCGGCGAGACTAAAGTCCCGCCCTTCTGGCACCATCGCCTTTGCGAGACCGAAGTCCAGCACCTTCACCGTGCCGTCCAATCGGACCTTGATGTTGGCGGGCTTCAGATCGCGATGGATGATGCCTTGCTCGTGTGCCGCTTCCAATGCCTCGGCGATCTGCTTCGCGATCGGCAAGGCTTCATCGAGTGGGATCGCGCCGCGCGCGATGCGCTGCGAAAGATCCTCGCCTTCGACGAGTTCCATCACCAGGGCGGTGATCGGCGGGTCTGAAGACCCGCCGCTACGAGACTCTTCGAGCCCGTAGATGCCCGCGATGTGCGGGTGGTTCAGCGAGGCGAGGACCTTGGCTTCGCGCGTGAAGCGGGCCAGGCGATCGGCATCGTGCGCGAACGCCTCTGGGAGGATCTTGATCGCCCCGTCCCGATCGAGCTTGGTGTCGCGCGCACGGAACACCTGCCCCATTCCGCCTTCGCCCAACATCCCGATGATCTGGTATGGCCCGATCCGGTCGCCAGTCACCATGTCGAGCCCCGTTGGGCTACGGCGAGACCTCGCCGAAGCTTGCCCGACTCACGCGCGAGCGAAGGCGGGCCGCCTTCGCCGATTTGAGCGGTGATGTCGTAGATGCCGAGACGGGAGCCGGGGGTGAGAGCCAAAGTGGCCGGAATGATAGCAGTGAGGGCCGCGCCGACCTGATTACTCCTGCAACAGGGGCAAGTGGCGGGGAATCCGGGCAGGGGACTCGCAGGAGCACCTTGAGTATGATCATATCCTGAGTCATACTTCTTCCATCATGGCGCAAACAGCACGCGTGACTGTGACCCTGGACGCTGACCTGGTGGACAGCATCGACCGGATCGAGCGCAACCGGAGTCGATTCATCGCCGAAGCCGTCCAGCACGAACTGACGCGGCGACGCCAGGTGGCCCTGCTCCAATCCATCAACAGCCCGCATGCGGACACCGTGGCTCTCGTCGACACGGGCGTGGCCGACTGGGTATCCGACCTGCCCGCCGATGACGGGCTCGTCGATGTCGACGCGGGAACTCCCGTGCGATGGGTCGAGGGGCAGGGCTGGACGAAAGGCCGCGCGTGACGCTCGCGCGCGGCACCGTTGTCCTCGTGGAACTCGATCCCACGCTCGGCCATGAACAACGCGGCGTTCGCCCCTGCATCGTGGTGAGCGACCCGGCCGTCAATGCCGACCAGCGGTTTCCGTTGATCGCCGTCGTCCCGGTCACCGGTACACCTGGTGAAGGGGCGCTCTATCCGTCTCTGGCGCCGGGGCCGAGCGGTCTCACGAAGACATCGTACGTGCTCACGGACCACGTGCGATCGCTCGACAAGCGCCGAATCCGAAGGACCTATGGCCAGGTGTCGGCAGTCGAACGCGCCTCAATCGATCAAGGGCTCGAACTGTTTCTCGGCCTGAACAACGTGGAGTAGCGAAGTCCGTCTGCGCGGCCGCCTTCCGGGTCCCGCGCCACTGCGCGACGTGCCGCTACCAATTGGGGTTTACTTCCGCGCGCGGGGCTGGCGTTGGGGCTCCGGCTCTGACGGCGCCAGGGCCGGAACCGGGACGGGCACGACCGTCAGCCCGTCGATTCCTTTGAAGTCCTTGGGATTGCAGGTGTACAGGGGAAGGCCGTTCGCGAGCGCCGTTGCCGCGATCATCACGTCGTAGGCCCGCGGCTTGACGGCACGGCCAGTCTTACGCAGCGCCAGGGCCACACGGCCGAAGGCGCGAGCCGCAGGGACGTCAAACGGAAGCGGCTCGAAATCCGACTCGGCCTGCTGCACGTGCGACTGCCGCGTCGCTCGTTCGTCGTCTGTCTTGGCAACGAGAGGCCCCACGGAGAGTTCGGCAAGTGTGACCGCGGTGATGAGCGGCTCCTCCGGAAGGAGGCTCGCATCCTGCAGCCGCGTCAGCAGGATCAGTGTGCTCGTGTCGAGCACGCCCCGCGCATGCCGTCGGTGCCCGCGGGATGTCATACGGATGAATCCAGCGCCGCATCGATGTCCGCCCGCAGCCGTGTCGCGTCGACGTGGGCCAGACGGCGCCAGCGATCCAGGAGGGCCGACGCGTGGAGCGCCCGCCGCGACAGGGGCCGAAGTTCGGCAACGGCATGCCCATCGCGGGTGACGGTGAGCGACTCTCCTCGCTCGACTCTATCGAGCACCCGCCCCCCATCGTTGCGCAACTCCCGAACAGTGACTTCGGCCATAGGGCCAGTGTATCACCGGTGAGACGCCGTGGGCCCGTCCGCGACCTCTAGAGCTTCGGCGGACAAGAAAGCCATCGCCCTCCGAGAGATCTACGCTCGTTCCAACTTTGCGTATTTCGCTCGCAGGGTCTTGGTGCCCACCGACGTAAACCGGACGACCAGCTTCTGGTCGTCCTCCAGGTCCTCGACGCTCACCACGGTGCCTGAACCGAACTGCGCGTGCTTCACGCGCGCGCCCGGGCGCAGGCCGGGGGTCTGGTCTTCTTCCTCGTACTTGAAATTCTGCGTCGGCGCCTTGGCGTCTTCGTCTTGCCGCCCAGCTCGATAGCCAGCTACTGGTTGGCGGGGGCGACCATACGGGTTGGCGCGATACTCGCCCCATTGACTCCCACGTGAGCCAGACGAATAGGACGACTGCACCGCAGGCACGTCCTGCTCCACGAGGTCGAGCGGAATCTCCTCAATGAACCGTGATGGCTCGGTGTTCTGATACTCGCCGAACACCCGCCGCCTGGCGGCGCTGGTGATCACCAGCTGCTTTCGTGCCCGGGTGATGCCAACGTACAGGAGGCGGCGCTCCTCTTCCATCTCCGCCTCGTCTTCACGCGAACGTGAGTGCGGAAACAGGCCTTCTTCGAGCCCGGCGAGCACCACGGTCGGGAACTCGAGCCCTTTTGCTGAATGCAGGGTCATCATCATCACGCGCGGATCGATCTTGCCCTGCTCTTTGTCCACGTCAGAGAGCAGCGACAGGCGATCAACGAACCCGCCAAGCGACGGCTCGTGTTCGCGCGACTCGTACTCACGCGCGGCCGAGACCAGTTCCATCAGGTTCTCAATGCGACCTTCGGACTCTTCACTGCGATCTTCTCGCAGGTCGCGCAGGTAACCGGACTGATCGAGCACCTTGCCGAGCAGGATCGATACCGGCTCGTTCCTGGCGACGTCGGCCAGCGTGGTGATCATGTCCCTGAACGCGGCCAGCGACGTGCCCTGGCGCGACGAAAGCCGGCGGCCATCCACCGCCACCACCAACTTCGTCCACAGTGAGTTGGTCGCCACCGTCGGTGCGAGGCCGGCAAAGAGCGGAAGCACCACCCCGGACAAACCTGAAGGTTTGTCCCCACCGGTCAAGTCGACGTCCGAGACATCGACGCCTTCCAACGCATCCATCACGCCCTTGCCAATGCCACGGGCGGGTGTGTTGATGACCCGGCGCAGCGCCACGTCGTCGTGCGGATTCAGGATCAGCTTCAGGTAACTGAGCGCGTCCTTGATTTCACGGCGCTCGTAGAAGCCGACGCCGCCGAGAACAACGTAGGGGATGCCGGCCGCCCGCAGCGAGTCTTCAACCGCGCGCGACTGGGCGTTGGTGCGATACAGCACCGCCATCAGCGACCGCGCATCCTCCTGGATCGCGGCTCGCGCGACCTTGGTGATGTACTCGGCCTCGTCCAGTTCGTCGGCGCCGCGGAAGTAGCGGATCTTGGCGCCGCCCTTCTGGTCGGTCCAGAGCGCCTTCTCTTTGCGATTGCGATTGTTGGCAATCACGGCCGACGCGGCCTGCAGAATCACTTCCGTCGAGCGATAGTTCTGCTCCAGGCGGACAATGATCGCTTCAGGAAAGTCGGTCTCGAAGTCGAGAATGTTGCGCAGGTCGGCGCCGCGCCACTTGTAGATCGACTGATCAGGGTCGCCCACTACTGCCAGGTTGCGATGGCCGCCGGCGAGCTGAGTGATCAGCAGATATTGAGGCCGGTTGGTGTCCTGATACTCGTCCACCATGACGTACTTGAACCGGCGCGCATACCGTTCGCGAACCGCCGGCGCCTTGTCGAACAACTCGACGGTCTTCAGCAGCAGGTCGTCGAAATCCAGGGCGCTCGCATCTTTCAGCGCCTTCAGGTAGCCCTCGTACAGCTTGCCGATTTCGCGGTCTTTCGGATTCCACGTGCCGGCGAAGGTATCGGGCCCTTCCATCCGGTTCTTGGCGGCGGAAATGCGGCCCAGCACCATGCGCGGCTGGTAGGTCGCATCATCCATGTGGTACTCGCGCAGCAGCAGCTTGATCACCGACTGCTGGTCGGCCGAGTCATAGATGGTGAAATCGCGGCTGAGGCCAATGGCTGGCGCTTCACGCCTGAGCAGGCGCGCGCACAGCGAGTGAAACGTCGAGACCCACATGGCCCGGCAATCGGTGTCGAGCAGCTTCTCGATCCGCTCGCGCATCTCCTGCGCGGCCTTGTTGGTGAAGGTCACCGCCATGACCTCGTCTGGATGCGCCAGCCGCTCCGACACGAGGTAGGCAATGCGATGCGCGATCACGCGCGTCTTGCCCGAGCCCGCGCCGGCAAGGATGAGGAGCGGACCGTCGGTTTGTTGTACTGCTTCTTGCTGAGCAGGGTTTAGCGAGGAGAGAAGATCCAACCCCTCTATTCTACCGTGACACTCTTCGCCAGGTTCCTCGGTTGATCGACGTCGCAGCCGCGCCGCACCGCGATGTAGTACGACAGAAGTTGCAATGGGATCGACAGCACGACTGGCATTAACAGCGGACTGGTGGCAGGAACTGCGATCAGCGAGTCGGTGTCGCCCAGGATCTGTTGCAGTGTCGTGTCTCCCGCCGTGGTCACGGCGATGATCGAGCCGCCGCGCGCCTTGGCTTCCTGGATGTTGCCCTGCATCTTCTCGAACACGTGATCGTGGGTGGCCAAAGCCACGACCGGCATCTGCTCGTCGATCAGCGCAATGGGACCGTGCTTCATCTCGCCGGCCGGGTAGCCTTCGGCGTGGATGTAGGAAATTTCCTTGAGCTTGAGCGCGCCCTCAAGAGCGATCGGGTAGTTGATGCCGCGGCCCAGGTAGAGGAAATCGGCCCGGTTGTGGAACCGGATCGCAATCTCCTCGACCTGTTTCGCCGTCTTCAGCGTGTCTTCCAGCGCCTGTGGCAGCTGCATCAACGCCTTGATGTGCTCGCACCGCTGCTCTTTCGTCAGCGTCTCACGAACTTCGGAGAGGCGCAGGGCGAACAGGTAGAGCGCCACGAGTTGAGTCGTGAAGGCCTTGGTCGAGGCCACCCCAATCTCCGGGCCGGCGTGGGTGTAAATGGTGCCTTCGGCCTCGCGCGTGGCCATGCTGCCGACGACGTTGCAGATGGCGAGGCTGCGGGCGCCCTTGCCCTTGGCCTCGCGCAGCGCCGCCAGCGTGTCGGCGGTCTCGCCCGACTGCGTAATGGCCACGGCCAGCGTCTTGCTGTTGACGATCGGGTTGCGGTAGCGATACTCCGAGCCGTAATCGACTTCGCACGAGAGCTGCGCGAGTTCCTCGATCATGAACTTGCCGACGAGCGCCGCATGCCAGGAGGTGCCGCAGGCCAGCAGCGTGATCTTGTTGATCCCGCGCAAGTCGTCGGCCGAGATGGCCATCTCCTCGAGGTGGATCTGCCCGGTATCAAGCGATGCACGGCCGAGCACGGTGTCGCGAACCGCGTGCGGCTGCTCGAAGATTTCCTTGAGCATGAAGTGCTTGTAGCCGGCCTTCTCTGCCGAAATCGGATCCCAAAGGACGCGGGTTGGCTTGCGCTGCACAGTCTTGCCGTCGAGCGTCTGGAACGTGACGCCCGCGGGCGTGAGGATGGCCATGTCGCGGTCTTCCATGAAGACCACGTCGCGGGTATGGCTGAGAATCGCCGGCACATCCGACGCCACGAACGACTCGCCGTCGCCGATGCCCACCACGATCGGCGGGCCGTTGCGAACGGCCACCAGCTTGTTCGGGTCGTCGGCCGACAGCAGGACCAGCGCAAACAGCCCGCGCACGCGCTTCATGGCGCGCAGCACCGCGTTCTCGAGCCCGTCGTCCCGCCATTCCTTCTGGACCAGGTGCGCGACGACTTCGGTGTCGGTCTCTGATTCGAACTTGTGCCCCTCGGCGACCAGCTCGCGCTTGAGCTCCAGGTAGTTCTCGATAATGCCGTTGTGGACCACGACCAGGCGTCCAGTGCCGTCGCGGTGCGGGTGCGCGTTCTCCTCGGTGGGCCGGCCGTGGGTTGCCCATCGGGTGTGGCCCAGTCCGTACTCCCCCCCCAGGGGTTTGGCCTGGATCGCGTTTTCGAGGTTGATCAGCTTGCCGGCGCTGCGCCGGATGTCGATCTGGCCGTCGTGCACCACCGCGATACCGGCGGAATCGTACCCGCGGTACTCGAGGCGGCGCAGCCCATCAAGAACGACCGAGACGACCGGCTTGGGGCCGATGTAACCGATGATTCCGCACATGCCTGATCAGCTCGTTGCTTTCTGGTGCCGCTTCTCCCGCCAGCCCTGTTTGTTCTCCTGGCGAGCGCGGCCAATGCCAAGCGCCCCGGCCGGCACATTCTTGGTCACCGTCGAGCCAGCGGCAATGTACGCGCCATCTTCGAGCGTCACCGGCGCGACGAGCGTGCTGTTGCTGCCCACGAACACGTTCTTGCCCATCACCGTCTGGTGCTTCTTCTCGCCGTCGTAGTTACAGGTGATGGTGCCGGCGCCGACATTTGTGGCCGATCCAATGGTCGCATCGCCGAGGTAGGCAAGGTGATTGGCCTTGGCACCCTTGCCCATGGACGTTTTCTTCAGTTCCACGAAGTTGCCAATGTGGGCGTCTTCGCCGACCTGCGATCCAGGTCGGATGTGGGCGAACGGACCGAGAAATGCGCCGGCCTCCACTGTGGAATCTGTCACCACAGTGTGGTTGCGCACACACACCCGGTCGCCGAGGGTGGAGTTCACGATACGTGAGCCGGCGTGGATCTCACACGCGGCCCCAATCTTCGTGGACCCTTCCAGGAATACGCAGGGATGAATGACGGTGTCGGCGCCGACCACGACGTCGCTATCGACATAGGTGGTGGCAGGGTCAATCAGGGTGACTCCCGCGGCCATCAACTCTTCGTTCTTCTGCTGTCGAACCATGACACTGACCTCGGCAAGCTCTGTGCGGCTGTTGATACCGCGGATCTCTTCGGCGCGCGCGACCGCCCAGGTGGCGACCGTGCGCTTGTGTTTCCGGTGAATGGCTACCAGGTCGGGCAGGTAGTACTCGCCCTGGTTGTTGGCGGTGCCGATTGCATCGAGGGCGCCGAACAGCGACCCCAGATCGAAGGCGTAGATGCCCGAGTTGATTTCGGTGATCTTGCGTTGTGCCGGCGAGGCATCGCGCTCTTCGACAATGCGGGTGATGTTGCCGCCGACCCGGACGATACGCCCGTAGCCGAACGGGCGCGGCATGTCGGCGGTGACGACGGTGGCGGCGGCCTGCGACTGTTCGTGCGTCGCGACCAGCGACTGCAAGGTGGCGCCGGTTAAGAGCGGTACGTCGCCCGACAGCAAGACGACGATGCCCTGTTTGCCTTCCAGCAAAGGCCGCGTCTGGAGCAGCGCGTGACCAGTGCCGAGTTGCTGCTCCTGCGTGACGAAATTCAGGGTCCGGCCTTCCAGAGTGGCCTTCACCTCTTCCGCCCCATGGCCTACCACCAGTGTGATGCTGGCCGGTTCAAGGGTATCGGCGGTCCGAAGGACGCGTTCGATCAGCGGGACGCCAGAAATGCGGTGCAGGACTTTGGGGACCTGCGACTTCATGCGCGTGCCCTTGCCGGCGGCGAGCACCACGACGTGAATGTCAGCCACGGGTAATTTTGACCCGTTCCAGGGCGTCGTAGACGACCTTTGTGGTTAGCCCGAGCTGCTCAGCCACCAGTCGGGCCGTGTCACGCTTGGACTCGCCCAGGCCAGTTTCGGTTAATTGACCAAACAACATCGCGATATCCTCATCTGTCGCTGCCAGTGGCGCCGCTTCCGCCTTGGCTCCGGGTGGCAACACCAGTGTGAACTCCCCTTGCGGCGCGTCAAATCTGGCCAGGAGCTCGTCCGGCGTGCCGAAAACGAACTCCTCGTGAATCTTGGTCAGCTCACGGCCAATCATTATCTGGCATTTGACCAACTCGCGAAGCTCCTCAAGGGTCTTTCGGAGCCGGTGAGGGGCCTCGAAGAACACCGCAGCCCGGTCTCGGCTGGCCTCAACCAGAGCCAGGAACCACAGTTTTCTGTCTTTTGACTTAATTGGAGCAAACCCATGAAAACAAAAGCCTTCAGACTTCATACCGGACGCTGAGATGGCGGTCACCACGGCGCTCGCACCCGGGATGGGCTCTACCCGGAACCCCGCTTCGCGAACGGCAGCCACAAGGGTCGCTCCCGGGTCAGAAACCCCTGGCGTGCCGGCGTCTGTGACCAGTGCGATCGAATCCCCGGCGGCCAGGCGGGTCAGCAACCGGGCCACGCGCCCCCCCTCGTTATGTTCGTGGACGCTTAGGACGGCGGTGTCGATGTTGTAGTGGCGAAGGAGGTTGCCGGTGCGACGGGTATCTTCGGCCGCAACCAGCTGAACCGTTTTAAGGATTCGAAGGGCACGAAGCGTGATGTCTTCGAGGTGGCCGATGGGCGTCCCCACGACGAACAGCGTCCCCTTCGACTCGCGGCGCGGCCCGCCCGGGTCGCGCCACCCGCTCAGGACAGAGCCCTTCATCAGCCGCATTTTATTGTACCATTGCGAGATGGCCGCTTTCCCGTGATCGTGGCCGTTGTCCTGCATGCACGCGGCTGAACCACTACCCCACTTCGTCGACGACTATCTCTCTTATCTCTACGAGGTCCACCCGACCGGGGCGACCATGGACGGTGTTCACATCCATGACGACCTCTTAGAGGATTACCGTCGTTCGGCCATCGACACCCACACGAGCGCGCTCGCCGGCTTCGCCCGGCGCCTCGATGGCATTCCCCACGCCAATTTGCCGCTACGCGAGCAGGTCGAGCACCAGATTGTTTCGGCCAACATCCGGGCGCGCCAGTTCGACCTCGAGGCGACTCGGCCCTGGGAACGCAATCCGCACGTGTACGCCGACACGCTGGCCTCGAGCCTGACCGCCCAGGCGATCTTCACCTACGCGCCCGAGACCGATCGGGCCCGCCGGGTCCTGTCGAAGTTGCGCCAGGTGCCGCGGCTCGTGCAGGCGGCCCGCGACAACATCAAGGATCCGCCGGCGATTTTCGTCAAGGTCGGCATCGACACCTGGCGCGGCGCCATGGCGTTTATCGACGCCGACTTGCCGCGCGCCTTCTCGAACGTTGACGACATGCACCTGCTCGGCGACCTCGCCGATGCCTGTACCGAAGCGGTGCAGACCATGGGCGCATACGTCGCCGACCTCGAGAACGACATCCGGCCGAAGGCCAAGGGCTCGTTCCGGCTCGGCCGCGACAAGTTCGAACAAAAGCTGCGGCTCGAAGAAGGCATTACCTTGCCGGTCGATCGCCTGCTGGCGATCGCGACCCGCGAACTGGCCGCGACCCAGGAAGAGTTCCGCCAGCTCGCGGGGCGCCAGAACGGTGGCGACCCGATCGCCGTGTGGCGTAAGGCCAAGTCGCAGCACCCCGCCCCGGGCGGGCTGATCACCACGGCGCGCGAGCAACTCGACGAACTCCACACCTTTTTGTCGCGCCACCCGGTGGTGGCGATTCCCGACAGCCCTGGGGTCGCCGTGGCCGCGACCCCCGAGTTCTTCCGCTGGTCGTCGGCCAGCATGTGGACGCCGGGCCCGTACGAATCCAAACCCTCGCGGGCAATGTACTACCTGACCGACGTTGACCCGAAGTGGGACGCGGAGCGGAAGACCGAACACCTCCGCGATTTCAACAACCCGACGCTGATGACCATCTCGATGCACGAGGTGTATCCCGGCCACTTCCTACACTACCAGCACTTGCGCACGGTGGACTCGAAGGTTCGGCGGTCGACGATGTTCGCGCCGGCGTCCTACATGGAGGGCTGGGCCCATTACTGCGAGCAGATGATGCTCGAGGCCGGCTTCGGCAAGGGCGACCACGCCCTGAAGCTGGGGCAGCTCGCCGAGTCGCTGGTCCGCCTCGCCCGCTTCATTGTCGGCATCCGCCTGCACACCGAAGACTGGTCGGTGGAGCAAGGGGTGCGGTTTTTCCGCGACGAAGCGTTCCTGGAAGAGTCCAATGCCCGCCGCGAAGCCGAGCGTGGGACCTTCGATCCGACGTATCTTGTCTACTCAGCCGGCAAGCTGATGCTGCTGAAGCTGCGCCGCGACTGGTACGAGCAGCAAGGCGGCAAGCCCTCGCTGCGCGCGTTCCACGATGCGCTGCTCGCCCAGGGCTCCGCGCCCTTCTGGGCGCTGCGGCGCCTCATGCTTGATGGGTCGAACGACGTGGTGCTGGAGTAACGACAATGCCCTTGTATGAATATGAATGCACCGCTTGCGCGCACCGCTTTGAAGTGATCCAGAAGTTCTCGGATGCGCCAATCGGCATCTGCCCCAAGTGCGGCGGCGCGGTGACCAAGCTGTTCTCGTCGCCGGCGATCCAGTTCAAGGGGTCGGGGTTCTACCTGACCGACTACGGCCGCGGCGGCAAGAGCGACCTGGGCACAGGGGCGGCGAAAGAATCCACCACCAGCACGCCGGCGGGCGAGACCAAGTCGGACACGAAGACCGAGACGAAGACCGAGACAAAGACGGAAACCAAGGCCGAGACGACGAAAGCCGACAAGCCCAGCACCAAGACCTAACATAAGGAGACCAGGAGAAGAATATTCTCTTGAACTCTTTATCTCTTGGTAATGACCTGCGTCAGATATTCCAGGAACGGCTTGGCGAGTTCGGGCCGCTTCATCGCGAAATAGACGGTCGCCTTCAGGAACCCCAGCTTGTTGCCGGTGTCGTGGCGCACGCCGTCCACTTCATACGCGTAGATCGGCCGCGACTGCAGGAGCTTGCGCAAGCCGTTGGTCAGCTGAATCTCGCCGGACTTGTCCTTCGCGGTGCCGTGGAGGGCAGGGAAGATGTCGGGCGTCAGGATGTAGCGGCCGATGATGGCGAGGTCCGACGGCGCGTCCTCGCGGGCCGGCTTCTCGACGAGATCGGTCACGCGATAGACGCCCCTGCCGAACTCGGGCGCCGGCTCGCCGGCAATCACGCCGTAGCTCGAGACCTGGTCCATCGGCACGCGTTCGACCGCGAGCACCGGTCCGCCCGCCTTCTCGAACACCGCGATCATCTGCGCCAGCGCCGGCGGCTCCGCATCGATCACATCGTCTGCGAGAATCACGGCGAAGGGTTCGTTGCCGACCAGGGTTTCGGTGACCAGGACGGCGTGGCCCAGGCCGAGCGGTTCGCCCTGGCGCACGTACGAGACGTTGATCTGATCCGAGATCTTGCGGACTTCCTCGGCCAGGTCGCGCTTGCCGCGGCTTTCGAGGAACGATTCGAGTTCCTTGGAGACGTCGAAGTGATCTTCGATGGCGTTCTTGCCGCGGCCGGTGACCAGGATGATGTTGGGGACGCCGGACTGGACGGCTTCCTCGACCCCGTACTGGATGGTCGGTTTGTCGACGAGGGGCAGCATTTCCTTGGGCTGTGCCTTGGTGGCGGGAAGAAAGCGCGTGCCCAAGCCGGCGGCGGGGAAGACGACCTTGCGAACCGTGGAAGTCATGTACCCTAGAATAGTTCACCGGCGGCGCTCGGCGCGGCCAGAGACATCACATGCTTGACCCTACTTACGTTCGCGACCACATCGAAGCTGTGCAGCAGGGACTCGGCAATCGCGGCCTGGACGCCACGGCCGAGTTGCAGCAGCTCGCCACGTTCGAAACCCAGCGGCGTCGGCTGATTCCGGCCATCGAAGGACTGAAGCGCGAGCAGAACACGTCGGGCGATCAGGTGGCGCGCGCCAAGCGCAACGGCGAACAGGTCACGCACCTGTATGAGGCGAGCAAGCTGCGCAACCAGAAAATCAAGCAGATGGAAGTGGAGCTCGAGGCCGCCGAGCGCCAGCGCACGCTGATTCTCGAGACGCTGCCCAACCTGCCGCACGCGAGCGTGCCGGTAGGGAAGAGCGCGGCCGACAACGTGGTGGTGCGCACGTGGGGCGAACCGGCAACGCTGGCCTTCGAGGCAAAGGCGCATTGGGATCTCGGTCCGCAGCTGGGGATCATCGACTTCGAGCGGGCCACCAAGATCTCGGGGTCGCGCTTCGCGGTGCTGATGGGCGCCGGCGCGCAGCTCGAACGCGCGCTGATCAACTTCATGCTGAACCTGCACACGAACGAGCACGGCTACACCGAGGTGTTGCCGCCGTTCCTGGTGTCCTCGTCCACGCTCTACGGCACGGGCCAGCTGCCGAAGTTCGAGTCGGATCTGTTCAAGATCGCGGGAGACTGGGATCTGTACCTGATCCCGACCGCCGAGGTGCCGGTCACCAACCTCTACCGCGGCGAGATTCTCGATGGCCGGCTGCTGCCGCTGAAGTACACCGCCTACACGCCGTGCTTCCGCAGCGAAGCCGGTTCGTACGGCGCCGACGTCCGCGGGCTGATCCGCCAGCACCAGTTCGACAAGGTAGAGCTCGTGAAGTTCACGACGCCGGAAACGTCCTACGACGAGTTGGAAAGCCTGACCGCGAATGCCGAGCGCGTGCTGCAGCTGCTCGGGCTGCCGTATCGAACCATGGCGCTCTGCACCGGCGACATGGGTTTCGGCTCGGCCAAGACCTACGACATCGAGGTGTGGCTGCCCAGCCAGAAAGCCTACCGCGAGATTTCGTCGTGCTCGAACTGCGAGGGGTTTCAGGCGCGCCGCGCGAACATCAAGTTCCGGCCGGCCGGCACTGGCAAGGCTGAGCACGTGCACACGCTGAACGGTTCAGGCCTGGCCGTCGGGCGCACGCTGATCGCCATTCTCGAGAACTATCAGCAGGCCGATGGTTCGGTGCTGATTCCCGAAGCGCTTAGGCCATTCATGGGCGGGCGCGAGCGAATAGAGGCGGTAAAATAGCCAGCAGCGGAGAGGTGGCTGAGTGGTCGATAGCGGCGGTCTTGAAAACCGTTGAACCTTCACAGGTTCCAGGGGTTCGAATCCCTTCCTCTCCGCCAACCTTCACTCGGGCCATGCGGGCCGAGCGACGGTTGGTAAACCGACGCACGACTGCGACATCGAAAGATCACCAGATCCTGAGTACAAATCACCAACTCGCCAGTTCACCAGAGCACCCGATGAAACGCCTACTGATCGCAACCCTGCTTCTCTCCGCCACCATCGCGTGCGGCGGCTCTACTCCAACTTCTGAACCCACCGAAGGGGCTCCCATGGCTAATACCAGCGTCAACGAGTTGCAGATGGTCGATACCAAGGTTGGCGACGGCGCCGAAGCGCGGCCCGGGCAGGTGGTGCGCGTGCACTACACCGGCTGGCTGTTCGACAACGCGAAGGCCGACAAGCGGGGCGACAAGTTCGACAGCTCGAAGGACCGGAACGAGCCGTTCGAGTTTCCGCTCGGCGGCGGGCAGGTAATTCCCGGGTGGGACAAGGGCTTTGCCGGCATGAAGGTGGGCGGCACGCGCGTGCTGACCATTCCGCCCGACATGGGCTACGGCGCGCGCGGCGCCGGCGGCGTGATCCCGCCGAACGCGACCCTCGTATTCGAGGTCGAGCTGCTCGAGGTCAAGTAGTCCGCTGAAGCCGGACGCTACATCTGTAGTGTCCGCCTTTAGGCGGACCACACCATGCACTGTAAACATTTCGGCGTCTGCGGAGGATGCAGCCTGCCCGGTGTCGAGTACGCCGAGCAGCTGCTCCAGAAGCAGGCGCGGCTCGCGCGGCTGCTGGGTATGCCGGTGCCACCGCTCGTACCGTCTCCGCGCGAGGAGCGCTTCCGCACCAAGGTCGCCTTCGTGTTCGGCCCCGAAGGGCAGGGCCGCGGCCTGGTGATGGGCCATTACGCCCGCGGATCGAAGCAGATCGTCCGCATCGACGAATGCCCGGTGCACAGCGATCGCGGCAACCGCATTGCGTTTGCGCTGCGCGATCGCCTGGTGCGCGCCCGAATCTACGGCGCCGGGGCCCAGCGTAACGGGCTCGTCCGCCACATCATTGTCCGCACCACCGAAGACGATCGCCAGGCCTCGGCCATGCTGGTCGTGACGAAGAACGACAAGGCGCTGCGCACGCCCATCCGCGGGCTGCTGGCGTCGGCGGATCGCCCCGACGGCTTCTTCATCAACATCAACGACCGCCCGGGACCCTTTATGGTGGGCTCGGAAACCATCAAGATCGACGGCCACAGCCACGTCAAGCAGGACGGTATTTTCGAGACGTCGTTCCTGGTGTCGCCGACGGCGTTCTTTCAGACCAACGTCGGTGCGGCCCGCGAAATCGTGAAGCTCGTAATCGCCGGAGTCGGGGGTTTCGACAAACCTGAAGGTTTGTCGCCACGGGTTCTGGACCTGTACAGCGGTAGCGGCCTGCTGTCGCTGCCACTGGTCAAGGCGGGCGCGCGGGTGACGGCGGTGGAAGAGAACCGCCAGGCCATGAAAGACGCCGAGGCCAACATCCGCCTGAACCGCATTCCAGGTGGCCTCTTGCGGTTGATCACGGCCAGTGTCGAAGACGCGTTGCCTCGTGTGGCCAGGGACAAGTGGGACGCGGTGGTGCTCGATCCGCCGCGGCAGGGGTGCCCGCCCGAGGTGCTGGACGGGGTGTTCACCCAGCTGGCCCCGGCGAGGGCGGTTTACGTCTCCTGCAATCCCGAGGCGCTGGCGGCCGAGTTGCCGGTTATCCTCAATGCCGGGTACCGCGTGACGAGCATCCAACCCGTCGACATGTTTCCTCACACCGACCACGTTGAAACCGTGGTGGCCTTCTCGCGCGGATGAATCAGCTCACCAAGCGCGTGGTGATCGCGTCGACGCTGGTCGCGGCGTTCAGCCAGCTGTACCTGGCGACCCGGCTCACATACCTCGAGCTGATGGGCCTCGCCACCGCCGGCTTCGCGGTCGCCCTTGTTGCCGGCCGCTGGCGGCCCGGCCTGGTGACCACGCTGCTGTTGTCAGTGGTGTACGTGGCGCCGGCGATCCACGTGGCACTCGGCCGCTTCGAAAGCGCGAGTCTCGAAATTGCCTGGGCATTACCGTTGCTCGGCCTGATCCTCTCGGGCCGCGACGGGTGGCACTGGAACGTGCCCCCTCGCTTCCGCTGGCCGCTCGTCGCCTGGGCTCTCGTGATCGCAGCCTCGTGGCCCATCGTCTTCTTGCGCGAGCTCGACTTCCGCATCTGGATCCTGCCCATGCCCGGCGTGGCGAACACCAGCATTGGCATCACGCCCTGGGAGGCCGCGCACAGCGTCGCGTACTGGGCGCTGGTCAACCTGTTGGGGTTGCTGTGGTTCGATCGCTTGTTCGGCTGGTATGCGAACGGCGGGGTGGCAGAGTTCCGCGCCCGCGCGATCTACCCGCTGGCGACCGGTGCGGTCGTGGCTTGCTTCATCAGCTTTTACCAGGGTGCGATCGACATCCAGTTTCTCAATCCTCACCAGTGGCCGCACATGCGCCGCGCGTCAGGCACGCTCGGTGATGCCAACACGCTCGGCGCGGTGGCCGCGCTGTGGGCCCCGGTCCTGGTCCTGTTGGCGCGCCGACTGACCCCGCCATGGCCGGCGATTGGCGGCATTATCGGCGTGTCGTTGGCCGCCCTTGGTGTCGCGATGTCTGGCTCGCGGTCGGCGTTAATCGGCTTCGTGCTTGGAATCGGCGCCCTCGCGGTCGAAGGCTTGCTGGCGTGGCGACGTTCGGCGGGAACGTCGCGCCTGCTGCCATCGGCCAGGCAGTTGTTGCCGATCGTGGCCGGGCTTGTGGCACTCGTTGTTGTCGGCTGGCTGGCCGCCACCGGCTCCGCGGTGACCAGCGTCGTCGGCCGCGGCGTCCTGCGCTACATGCCGTTCTACGGTGAAGTTGGTATTCGCCAGACGGTGTTTGAGATCTTCTGGGAGCGCTACGGTTACGGGACGTCGGCCGTGCAGATGATCAAGGAATATCCCTTGAGCGGCACCGGCATTGGCAGCTTCCACACGCTGGTGAACGATTTTTCAGTGACGGTCAACGGGTGGCCGCTGGTGCCGGACAACGCGCAAAGCTGGTACCGGCACATGCTCGCGGAACTCGGCGTGCTGGGCAGCTTGCCGTGGATCGCGTGGTGCGCAGTATTCGGGTGGACACTGTTCTCACGGCCGCCGCCGGCGGCCGATCGCTTTGCGGTGGGGGTATTGCGAGCGACGCTGGCCGCGTTCGGGGTCATCTCGATGATGGGCATGCCCGGGCAATCGCTGCCCGTCGCGCTGACGTTCTGGACGCTCGCTTTCTGGTTCGTACTGGAACACGGGACGCACGAGGAGGCGAGGCCGTGGTCGCGAGCGGTGTGGGGCGCGACGTTCATGCTCGTACTCGCGCACGCAGGGCTCACATATGCCGACGCCCGCGGCGAACTGCTGCCGCGCAACCGATCCGTGCGTTTCGGATGGGACTATCGCTATGGCATCAGCAATCCAGAGGTGTCTCTTGACGGCTCCCCCGGCCGCCGCTGGACCGAGCTGCGCTCGCTGTCGATGGTTCCGGTCAAGGGCAAGGTCTTGAAGTTCGTGGCGTGGATCGATCACCCCGATGCCGACGAGCGTCCTGTTCACACGCGGGTGTGGGTCGACAAGCGGCTGGTCTACGACGATGGCCTGAAACGAAGCGCGGCGATCTTCCTGGACTTGGAGCCGGCCCCTGGCCAGACGCACATGATGATCGAAACCGAAATCAGCCGGATGTGGAATCCGACCGACTTTGGCCGTCGCGATCGCCGCATTCTCGGCTTGTCCGTGCGCGACTGGACCTGGGAATAGTCCGGCTGAAGCCGGACTCCACTGCAGTGTGGTGTCCGCCTTCAGGCGGACTATTTCTTTCCTACCGTTCGCTCGAGATAGGCGCGAATCGTGTCGTAGGTCTGCGGCTGCATCCAGGCGTGCACGACCCGCGCGTTGAGGTCCGACAGGCATGCCGTGCGGTCGAGAATGAGCGTGGTGAAGGCTTCCTTGGTGAGCGCGAACGCGCCGGCTGGGATGCCTGCGAGCTGGTTCGCCACGGCAACCGCCCGTTCGATCAGCACGTCGGCCGGGCACTTTTCGTCGACCAGGCCGAGCGTGACGGCCTCGTCCGCCTGCACCGTGCGTCCCGTGAAAACCAGGTCGCGGAACACCGCGTCGGTCACGCGCGCCGCGACAATTTGCAGCGGCAGCGCCGGAAACGGCACGCCCACCACCAACTCCGGCACGCCCATGCGCCCGCTGCCCTCGGCCATGATGCGGCGATCGCAGGCCGCGGCCAGGATGCAGCCGCCGGCAATGGCGTGGCCGTTCACCGCCGCAATCAGCGGCTTCGGAAACGTCAGCGTGTCGCGCAGCATCGTGTCGAGCACCGGCAGGAAACGCTCGCCGTAGGCCGGGCCGTCCTTGATCAGCCGGAACAAGTCAACGCCGGCCGAGAACGACGAACCCGTGCCCGTCACCACCACCGCGCGCACCGGCTCCTCGGCCGCGGCCCTCAGTTCCTCGGTGAAGGCCTCACCGAGCTCAATGTCCATGGCGCTGACCTTGCCGTGCGCCAGGCGCAGCACCCGAATGCCATCGCGATCCTGTCGTTCGATCATGCGGGCAGATTATCCTATTGCTTCATGGCCCAGATCGCCGACGCGCGCCCCGCCGCCACCGTGATCGTCCTGCGGGAGGGCGACCCGTTCGAGTTTCTACTGCTGCGCCGCAACGACAAGGTGGCCTTCATGGCCGGCTCGTACGTCTTTCCGGGTGGCCGCGTGGACCCGGCCGACCATCCGGCGCCGGGTTCCGCGTTGCCGCCGCACGCCTTCAGCGACCTCACCGATGCCGAAGAGGCTGCCTACCGCCAGGCCGCTGTCCGCGAAGTAATGGAAGAGGCCAACGTCACCATCGCGCCCGCCGACCTGGCGCCCCTGGCCCACTGGGTCACTCCGGAAATCGAGACTCGCCGTTACGACACGCGCTTCTTCCTGGCACGCCTGCCCGACGGACAGGATCCGCGCCATGACGATGGCGAGATGACCGCGTTGGAGTGGATGTCGCCGAAGGCCGCGATTGCGAAGTTCGAGCGGCGCGAGCTGCTGTTGCCGCCTCCGACCTGGACGACCATTCGCCAGCTCGAGAAGTGGTCGTCGATCGACCAGGTGTTCGCGTGGGCGCAGCAGCGAGCGGTGGTCCGCGTCATGCCGGGATTCATCAAGACCGACGGCGTGACCATGCTCACGCTGCCGGGCGACCCGCTCTTCCCATCGATTCCCGGTTGGGAGGTGCCCGAAGAAACGCGGTTCGTGCTCGAAGGCGGCGCCCGATGGCAACCACTGAAACCCTGACCGCAACCATCGATCGCCTGATCGCGCTCTTCAACGCGAAGAGCATGGACCTGCCCGGCGGCTTCTTCGATCGCCGCACGCAGTTCGTGTTGAACGGCGCGCCGTTCGAGACGCTGCTCGGCCAGCCGCCCACCGATCCGCTGGTGCTGATGCTGGCGAGGGGACCGGCCGGCTATCGCTTCATGGCCAAGGCGCTGCAGCACGCGCTGCCGGACGCGCGGGTGGAGCGGGGCGATCTGGATGCGGCCAGCGACCCCTTCCTGATCACCACGCGCCTGCGGCTGTCGGGCACGCTGCGCGGTAGCGGCGAACGCCTCGACGCTTCTGTGGGGGTCACACTGAAGCTGAGCGAGCCGGGCCGGGTGGGTGTGGCCGAGGCCGACGTGGCGCAGGACGACCTCGACCGGCTCAAGGCAGCGCGAATGGTGGCCTGAGTTGTCGAATCGCGGCGTTCTCGTTCGTCACTGTGGCGGAGGCTTTCTATGCAGGTCCTGCTGACTCTCGCGATCGCCGCCGGATTGGTCGTTCAAGCGGGCAAGGATCCGCTGCTGTCGCAGCTGGCGGGGAAGTGGGCCGGCACCGGCACCGTCCTCAACCAACCGGCCAACATCGAGATGGAGTGGGCGTGGGAGCTCGGCGGCCAGTTCCTGAAGCTGTCGTTCACGAACCAGATGGGGACACCGCCGAAGGTGAACACGTTCGCGGGCCACGCCTACTATCGAGCTACCGGTGAGGGCCGCTATCGCGGCATGTGGTTCGACAACTCCGGCATGTTCCGGCCGCTCGACGCGCGCCGCGAGGGCGATGCGCTGGTGTCGCAGTGGGGCACACCAGACACCGAACAGGGCGAGACCACCTACCGGTTGCTGCCTGGCGGACGGATGGAGGTGGTCGATCGCGTCAAGGGCAAGGACGGCACGTGGCGCACGTTCGGTCAGTCGGGACTGATGAAGCGGTAAAGCACGCGGATCACGCGATACGCCTCCGGCATCGACTCGCGCGTGAACTCCACGGTGTCGGGGGCCACCATCTGGATCTCGCGGAACGCTGTCGCGACTTCCGGAATGGTGAAGTTTCGCAGTTGCATGCGCACCTTGTAGCCGGCCAGTTGTTCACGCGCCGGCTTGCGTGATCCGGCGATGGCTTCCTTCGCACCGGCCTGAATGTCGCGACGGGCCTCGGCCAGGGGCCGGCTCTCGGCCGCGCGCATGTTGATGGCTCGCTTCACCACCACGCCGCGAACGGCAGGCGTCCATTCCTTCCCCTCCGCAATCGTCACATCGTCTCCCGTGATCAACACCACGGGCACGCCGTACCACTGCGCCATCAGCGTATTCAATCCGACTTCGCCAGCGGACCTGCCGTTGACTTGCACATCCTTGACCACGCCGGAACCGGTGTGGGCGAACAGGCCGCGCGGCGAGTCGGCCTTGGCGTGGTAGCCGACGAACATCACCGCGTCGAAGGTCTCGTCGAGGCCTTCCATCATGCCGTGGCGCTTGAAGGTGTGGCTGATCAACCGGGCGCGCGGATCCAGGTCTTCGGGCAGCAGGTTGCGCTGGCTGCCGTGCGAGTCGTTGACCAGCACTTCGGTGGCGCCGCCCTCGAACGCGCCGCGAATGGCGGCGTTGGCGTCTTCGGCCATCAGCTTGCGCGAGCGGTTGTACTCGGCGCCGCCGGCGCTGGTCTGGTCGTCGCCGACCACGCCGCTGATGCCTTCCATGTCGACCGAGATGTAGACCTTCTTGCCTTGCGCGTCGAGGTGCGACGAAAAGGCAAACACGAAGCACACGAAGCAGACGAAGACGACTTTTCTAATTGCAGCTGTCATGCGCACCCCAAAAGAGTTGCTTCGTGATCTTCGTGACCTTCGTGTTAAGGCGTTTCCGGCAGTTGCAGCGCGGCGCGGACGAAGTCTTGTTCCGGCAATCCGCCGAGGATCTCGATCGTCTCGTTGACGATCGTCTTGGGCACGCCGGTGACGCGGTACTTGCGGCTCAGGTCCATGAACTCCGTGGCTTCCACCGCATCCGCGGTGATCAGCGGGTTCGCGGCTGCCATCTTGTGTGCGAGGACGACCGCCCTCGGACAGTGCGGTCAAGTGGGTGTCGAGAACACCTGGATGTGCGTGGGCGTGGTGACCGCCTGCACCCACGCCATGGTCTCGGGCTCGAGGTCGATCTTGCCGGTGCCCGCCACCAGGATCGCCTCGACCAGGCCGACGAACTCGTAGCCGGTCGGCGCGCCGTACATGCGCATGCGCGTGTCGACGTCGTTGGCCAGGATGACGATGGCCGGGGCCTTGTCGACCTTGTACTTGGCCTTGTCATCGAGATCGAGGACGAAGTTCTTTTCGACCACCGTGATCTTGTCGTTGAGACCGGCGATCTCGTCGAGGATCTGCTTGGCCACCGGACCGCTTTCGGATCCGCCGAAGGCCTGCGTGAACAGCAGCAGCTGAACCGGCTGGGTGATGGTCGAAAGATGTTGCTTGAGTGTGGCTTCGTCTTGCGCGCTCAGTAAACCCATACCTCGATTATCGCTCAGCCGCTCACCGGTGGACGCGCATCGAAAGCCCGACACTAGAACTTGAACAGGTCGTCGAAGGCCTTCTTGGCGCCGCTCGGCTCTTTGGGGTTCTGGCTCACGGCCGCGGTGGTTTCCCGCTCGAACGAGGTGCGGCCCGAAAACAGCGGGCAGTCGTTGGCGACGTCCTTTGGCGAGACGCGCGCCGGAATGCGCTCGGCGCACTCGAGGCTGGCGCTCGGGTCGAAGTTCACGCACTGGACGCAGGAGCGCAGGTCGACCTGGCACTTCGGGCACTTGCTGCGCGACATGATCTCGGCGTCGACGATGGTGCCGCAGCGGGCGCAGCGGGCGACCTGGCGGGACGACATCATGCGGGGATTGCGCGCGCCTTCCGACGAGATGCGGCGGGCGCCGGCCGGGGCGCCCGGCTCGCGCTCGGGCTTGGGCGGCGCCGGCCGATCGGGGCGCGGCCCAGACGGGCGGTCGCTCTCCTGGTAGCCGCGCTGTTTGTATTTTCGATCGTCGGACATCTACGGCGCCACTATAACTTGCGCCTCCTGGGGAGGAGTGCCAAAACGCATGGCGTTGGGTTCAACAGTGGGGGAAGCACCGGGTGGCCCATCACCATGCGCTGGCAGGATGCTAGTTATGCGCCTGCAAGATGCGGTTGTCAAGGGAGGGGGCATTATTTTTCCTTATACGAAAACAACTAATGGTGGTTGGTCTCTTGACCAACCACTAGCCCGGTATCCGACCAAATCTGTCGGGCATTAGCCAAGCTCGTCGCTTGTAGAAATGGCGATCCTTTTTCTATACAATCAGCTTGCGAAATTTTTCACAAAGGTCGCTTCCCGGAGGTAATTCGGGATAAAGTGTGCGACTTCGGCACCGCTATTTTGAGCTGGTGCCCTAACACCCCGGGGGCTGCAAAGGACGCATGTCGCAGGTATTCCCAAAGAGCGCTAACGCCTGGTCCAAGGCCAGCGTGCTCGCCATCGTATTCGTGCTGCTCAGCCTGGGCTGGGTGGTGCTCACGCTTCAACGTTCTGATTTCGTCACGTCGGCCAATCAGTTCGTCGAGCAACCTGTCCAATTCAGTCACCAGCACCACGCTGGCGGCATCGGCATCGATTGCCGTTACTGCCACACGTCGGTGGAAGTGTCGTCGTCCGCCGGCATCCCGCCGACCAAGACCTGCATCAACTGCCACTCGCAGATCTGGTCGACCAGCCCCTACCTCGAACCGGTACGGGCCAGCTTCCGCGACGACAAGCCGCTGAACTGGGTGCGCGTGCACGACCTGCCCGACTTCGTTTATTTCAACCACAGCATCCACGTCACCAAGGGCGTCGGCTGCGAAACCTGCCACGGCCGCGTCGACAAGATGCCGCTGATGATTCAGAAGGTGTCGCTCCAGATGGAATGGTGCCTCGATTGCCACCGCGACCCGTCACGCTTCGTGCGGCCGCGCGAAGAGATCACGACGATGGGCTACCAGCCGGCCGTGGCGCAAGCGGAGCTCGGTCCGCGCCTGGTCAAGGAATACAAGATTGCCGGTCTCGAACACATGACCAGTTGCTCGGTATGCCACCGATGAAACCGAACACAGACAGCCAGCTTGGCCTGAGCGAGGCGCGCCTCTTGCGTGTCGAGTCGAAGGCGGCCACAGATAACGCGGATGACGCCGATCACAAGGCTCATCGCAGCATGACCGTGCCGGTGGACCTCCAGAAGGTCCGCGCCCGACTCGAGCAGCAGGGCGGACCGCAGGTCTGGCGCAGCCTCGAAGCGGTCGCCGAGACGCCCGAGTTCAAGGACTACCTGCACCGCGAGTTCCCGACCAACGCGTCGGAATGGCTCGATCCGGTCGGCCGCCGCTCGTTCATGAAGCTGATGAGCGCGTCGATGGCGCTGGCCGGCGTCACCGCCTGCACCGTGCAGCCGACCGAACTGATCGTCCCGTACGTGCGCCAGCCGGAAGACATCATCCCCGGCAAGCCGTTGTTCTTTGCCACCGCGATGTCGCTCGGCGGCGTCGCCACCGGCCTGTTGGTCGAAAGCCACGAGGGCCGGCCGACGAAGATCGAGGGCAACCCCGACCATCCCGCCAGCCAGGGCGCCACCGACCTGTTCGCGCAGGGCTCGGTGCTCACGCTGTACGACCCGGATCGTTCGCAGACCATCACACAGCTTGGCGAAATCCGCCCGTGGAGCGCGGTCATTGCCGCGGTGCGCGGCGGCCTCTCGGCGCAGTCGGCCACCAAGGGCGCCGGCCTCCGCATCCTCACCGAAACCGTGAACTCGCCGTCGCTGGCGGCGCAGATTCAGCAGGTGCTGCAGCAACAGCCCAACGCCAAGTGGATCCAATGGGAACCGATGCCGCGCGACAACGCCCGCGCCGGCACCCGCACCGCGTTTGGCGAGTATCTCGAGCCGGTCTACGACCTGTCGAAGGCCGACGTGATCTTGTCGCTCGACGCCGACTTCCTCGCCTCGGAAGGCGCCGGCAACCTGCGCTACGCGCGCCAGTTCGCCGGCCGCCGCCGCGTGGAAGAGAACCCCGACAACCTCAACCGCCTCTACGTCGTCGAGTCCAACCACACGGTGACGGGCGGGCGTGCCGACAACCGCCTGCCGCTCAAGTCGAGCCACATCGAAGCGTTTGCGCGCGCGGTGGCGCAGCAGGCCGGCGTCGCGGGCGTGAGCGGCACGGCGCCTGCCGGCAGCGAAGCGTTTGCCGATGCGGTGGCCAAGGACCTGGCGGCGCATCGCGGCCGCGCGGTGGTGATGGCCGGCGATTCGCAGCCGCCCGCCGTGCATGCGATCGCCCACGCCCTCAATGCGGCGATCGGCGCGGCCGGCGAGACCGTGTCGTACCTGCCCACCCCGGAAGTCGTGCCGACCGAGCAGCATGCGGCGCTGCGCGAGCTTGTGACCGACATCGAGGCCGGCCGGGTGCAGATGCTGGTGATCATCGGCGAGTCGAATCCGGTGATGAGCGCGCCGGCCGACTTCAAGTTCGCCGAGGCCATGAGCAAGGTCGCCCTGCGCATCCACTCGGGCCTGTTCTTCGACGAGACGGCCACGCTCAGCCAGTGGCACGTGCCCGCGGCGCACTACCTCGAGGCGTGGGGCGATGCCCGCAGCATTGACGGCACGGTGTCGATCGTGCAGCCGCTGATCCAGCCGCTCTACGGCGGCAAGTCGGCCAACGAACTGATCGCAACGCTCTCGGACCGCCCGGAACGCAACGGCTACGACGTCGTTCGCGAGTACTGGATGGGCGCCAGGGTGCCTACGGTGCCTGGGGTGCCTATGGTGCCGGCTGCTGTGCCGGGTGCCAGTGCCGGTGCGGTGCCTGCCGCACCTGCGACCACTGCTGCGGCACCGACTGCGGCCGCTGCTTTCGAGTTGAGCTGGCGCAAGTGGCTGCACGACGGCTTCATCGCCGGCACCGCGTTCACGCCGTCGGCCTCGGTCGTGGCGCCGGACGTGGCCACGCGCATCACGACCTCTCCGGCGATTGACGGCATCGAGATCAACTTCTGCCGCGACGAGACCATCTACGACGGCCGCTTCGCCAACAATGGCTGGCTGCAGGAACTGCCCAAGCCGGTGACCAAGCTCACGTGGGACAACGCCGCGTTGATGGCGCCGTCCACGGCCGAGACCAACCAGTTGCACACCGGTGACCTCATCACCATCACGCACGAGGGCCGCACGCTGGACGTGCCGGTGTGGATCACGCCGGGTCATGCGAAGGATGCGATCACCGTGTCGGTCGGCTACGGCCGCACCAAGGCCGGCCGCGTCGGCAACGGCGCCGGCTTCAACACCTACGCGCTGCGTGGTTCCGCCTCGCCGTGGTACGGCCTTGCGACGATCGCCAAAACCGGCGACACCTACGACCTGGTGGGCACGCAGGACCACTGGTCGATCGAAGGCCGCAACATCATCCGTTCGGCCACGCTCGAGGAGTTCAAGGCCACGCCCACCTTCGTCAAGGAGATGGAGCACCTGAAGCTCGACAAGCGCATCTCGCTCTACGCCGACAAGGAATACAAGGGCGACCAGTGGGGCATGGCGATTGACATGAACGCCTGCACCGGCTGCTCGGCTTGCATCATCGCGTGCGTTGCCGAGAACAACATCCCGGTGGTCGGCAAGGCGCAGGTCAAGCGCAACCGCGAAATGCACTGGCTGCGGATCGACCGCTACTTCGCGGGCAATCTCGACACGCCCGACACCTACTACCAGCCGATGCCCTGCCAGCAGTGCGAGAACGCGCCCTGCGAGGTGGTGTGCCCGGTCTCGGCGACGGTGCACAGCGATGAAGGCCTGAACGACATGGTCTACAACCGCTGCGTCGGCACCCGCTACTGCTCGAACAACTGCCCGTGGAAGGTGCGCCGGTTCAACTTCCTGCTCTACCAGGACTTCACCACGCCGCAGTTCAAGATGCAGCGCAACCCGGACGTCACCGTCCGCAGCCGCGGCATCATGGAGAAGTGCACCTACTGCGTGCAGCGCATCAACGCCGCGCGCATCCAGTCGAAGCGCGAGGATCGCGCGATTCGCGACGGCGAGATTGTCACCGCCTGCCAGGCGGTGTGCCCGACCAGCGCGATCGTGTTCGGCAACATCAACGATCCCGACAGCCAGGTCGCCCGGCTCAAGTCGAGCCCGCGCAACTACACGACGCTCGATGACCTCAACACGCGGCCGCGCACGACCTATCTAGCGGCGGTGCGGAACCCGAACCCGGCACTACCCTCGAACCCGATGGTCGGCGGCCACCATGCCGGCACCGAGGATGGGGGCGGACACTAATGGCCAACTCGCCCAAGACCAAGACCGCGTTACTCGAAGAGTCGCCGGTCATTCTCCCGGGGCACGACTTTGAGACGGTCACCGAGACGGTCGCCGAGATCCCGCTCTCGAAGCGTTTCCCGCTCGGCTGGATCGGCATGCTGCTCGTCGGCCTCAGCCTCGCCGGCGCGCTGCACATGGCCCTGGGCTACCTGGTCCTCAAGGGGATCGGCATCTGGGGCAACAACGTCCCGGTCGGCTGGGCGTTCGACATCATCAACTTCGTCTGGTGGATCGGCATCGGCCACGCCGGCACGCTGATCTCGGCGATTCTGCTGCTGTTCAAGCAGCAGTGGCGCATGTCGATCAGCCGCTTTGCCGAAGCGATGACCATTTTCGCTGTGGCCTGCGCGGCGATCTTCCCGGTGTTCCACACCGGTCGTCCGTGGCTGGCGGCCTACTGGCTGTTCCCGTACCCGAACGCGATGGGCCTGTGGCCGCAGTTCAAGAGCCCGCTGATCTGGGACGTGTTCGCGGTCTCGACCTACGCCACGGTGTCGATCGTGTTCTGGTATATCGGCATGATTCCCGACATGGCGACGCTGCGCGACCGTGCCGTGTCGAAGTTCAAGGCGAGCACTTACGGCATGCTGTCGCTTGGCTGGCGCGGTTCCGCGCGCCACTGGCATCGCTACGAAGTGGCGACGCTGATTCTCGCGGGTCTGTCGACGCCGCTGGTGCTGTCGGTGCACACGGTCGTGAGCTTCGACTTCGCGGTGTCGGTGATTCCCGGCTGGCACGCCACCATCTTCCCGCCGTACTTCGTCGCCGGTGCCATTTACGCCGGCTTCGCGATGGTCTTGACGCTGGCGATTCCGGTGCGCCGTTTCTACGGCATGGAAAGCCTGATCACGATGCGCCACATCGACAACATGGCCAAGATCACGCTGGCGACGGGCCTGATGGTCAGCTACGGCTATGCGATGGAAGCGTTTTTCGCGTGGTACAGCGGCAGCCCCCACGAGCGGTTCATGATGTGGAACCGCATGTTCGGCCCCTACGGGTGGTCGTACTGGACGCTGATCGCGATCAACGCCGTGATGATCCAGTTGCTGTGGTCCCCGAGAGTGCGCCAGAACACCACCGTGCTGTTCGTGATGTCATTGCTGATCGGCGTCGGCATGTGGCTCGAGCGCTTTGTCATTATCGTGACCTCGCTCAACCGCGACTTCATCCCCGCCTCGTGGGGCATGTATTACCCGACGCAGTGGGACTTCATCACGTTCTTCGGAACGATTGGCCTGTTCCTGACGCTGTTCCTGCTGTTCCTGCGGTTCGTGCCGATGATTTCGATCTTCGAAGTCAAGATGCTGCTGCCGCAGTCGAAAGTGAAGTCCGACCATGCACACTAACGAGCCCACCAACCGGCGTCACGGTGTGATGGCCGAGTTCGACTCGGCGCAGGCCGTGGTCGATGCGGCGCGCAAGACCATGGCCCACGGCTTTACGAAGGTCGAGGCCTACTCGCCCGTGCCGATCGAAGAGCTGAACGACATCATCCACAAGACCCGCACCGTCCTGCCCAAGCTGGTGCTCGCCGGCGGCTTGACCGGCATGGCCACCGGCTTCGCCCTGCAGTACTGGGCGTCGGTGATCGAGTATCCGATGAACATCGGCGGCCGGCCGCTGGCCAGCTGGATCACCTTCATCATCCCGTCGTACGAACTGACGATCCTGTTTGCCGCCCTGACCGCGGCCGTCGGCATGATCGTTTTGAACGGGTTGCCCCAACCGTACCACCCGGTGTTCAACGTCGATCGCTTCGCGATGTGCAGCTCCGACAAGTTTTTCCTGGTCGTGGAGTCGGCCGATCCGAAATTCGACCAGCAGGGGACGGCGGAGTTCCTGCGCAGCACCGGCGCCATGGGAGTCTACGACGTTGACGAATAGGTTCACCTTCGCCCTCCTGGCTGCCGCCTCGCTGTTGGTCGCGGGCTGCCGCCAGGACATGCACGATGCGCCGCGCTACGAAGCCTACGAGGCCAACGCGACGTTCCCCGACGGCCGCGCTTCGCGCTCCGCGCCGGTGGGCACGGTGGCGCGCGGCTTGCTGCGCGACGATGAAGCGCTCTACACCGGCAGGGTGGCGGGGCAACTGGTCGAGCAGTTTCCGTTCGCGATCGCGCACGCCGACCTGGCCCGCGGTCAGCAGCGCTACAACATCTACTGCACGCCTTGCCACGGCAAGCTCGGTGACGGCAACGGCATGGTGGTGCAGCGCGGGCTGCGCCAGGCCGCCTCGTACCACCAGGATCGCCTGCGCCAGGAGAAGACCGGCTACTTCTACGACGTGATTACCAACGGCTTCGGCGCCATGCAGGGCTACGCGGAGCAGATTCCTGTCCGCGACCGCTGGCTGATTGTCGCCTACGTGCGCGCGCTGCAACTGAGCCAGCACGCGTCGGTCAACGACGTGCCCGCCGACCGGCGCGCCGGTCTCGACGCCCCACCGGCATCCACGGAGAGGCATTAATGGCGGGCCCACGCGTCAGCCATGCGAACCGCTCCGTTGTCGCGGTTCCATTTCCGGAGAGTAGACGCCAGTGACCGTCACTTCTGAATCGTTCAAAGCGGGCGATACGCCGCTACCCGGCCTGAAGCAGTTCGGCCTGATTGCGGCCGTCCTCGGGGTGGTGCTCACCGGCGCGGGCTTCATGCTGTCGGGCGCCGACCGCTTCTTCCAGGCCTACCTGGTGGCCTACACCTTCTGGACCGGGGTCGCGCTCGGCTGCCTCGCGCTGCTGATGGTGCAGCACCTGACCGGCGGCGCCTGGGGCGTGGTCCTGCGCCGGCCGCTCGAAGCCGCGGTCCGCACGCTGCCGTTCATGGCGGTGCTGTTCCTGCCGATCGCGCTCGGCATGCACTCGCTCTACGAGTGGACGCACGAGAGCGCCACGACCGACCCACTGCTGATGCTGAAGGCCGGCTACCTGAACACGCCGTTCTTCCTGGCCCGCCAGGTGATCTACTTCGTGATCTGGTCGGTGATGGGCTACCTGCTGACGTCGTGGTCGGCCGAGCAGGACCGCACCGGCGACACGGCCATTGCCGGCAAGATGGAGCGGCTTTCGGGCGGCGGCCTGGTCGTCTACTTCCTCACCATCACTTTCGCGATGGTTGACTGGACGATGTCGGTCAACCCGCACTGGTTCTCGACCATTTGGGGCATGCTCTACATCGGCGGCCAGGGCCTGTCGGCGTTCGCGTTCTGCATCATGGTGCTGGTGATGCTGTCGCAGACCGCGCCGCTGAACAAGGTCCTGACCACGCATCACTTCCACGACCTGGGCAAATTCTTGTTCGCGTTCCTGATGCTGTGGGCGTACCTGTCGTTTTCGCAGCTGCTGATCATCTGGTCGGCAAACATCCCGGAAGAAATTCCGCACTACATCATCCGCTGGGAAACCAGCTGGCGCTACCTGAGCGCGTTCATCATCATCGGGCACTTCATCGTGCCGTACGCGCTGCTGCTGTCGCGCGACCTGAAGAAGAACGCCGGCAAGCTCAAGGTCGTGGCGATCTGGATCATCTGTGCCCGCATCGCCGACTACTACTGGCACGTCGCTCCAGAGTTCCACAAGGGCGGCATGAATCTCAGCCTGCTCGATGTCGCGCTGCCGCTGGCGCTCGGCGGGATCTTCATTTCGATCTTCGTGTCACAGCTCGCCGGGCGCCCGCTGCTGCCCGTGAACGATGCTGGGCTGGAGAAGGCACTGACCCATCATGTCCACTAACGAGCACGCGAGCCCCTCGGCCCCGCTCGGGGCGAGCGAACACGACCTCGAGTACGGGCCCAACCCGCCGGGCGCGCAGTACGAGCACACCGACATCGACACGTCGGTCGGCTACAAGTTCGCACTGTGGCTGTTTGTCGCCATGCTGATCTCGGTGGCGATCGTCTATGGCACGTTCTGGTTCTTCGAGAACCAGTCGCAGGCCGCCGATGCCGCGGCGCAGAAGTACCCGCTGGCCGTCGGCCAGAAGCGCACCCCGCCGGTGCCGAACCTGCAGATGCAGCCGTTCAAGGACATCTACGTGCTGCACGAGGGCGAGGCCCAGAAGCTGGGCAGCTACGGCTGGGTCGACAAGGACGGCGGCGTCGTCCGCGTGCCGATCGACCGGGCGATGGAATTACTGCTGCAGCGCGGGCTGCCGGCGCGCGCCGATGGCGGCGACGGCAAGAACGTGGTGACGCAGGACAGTTCCTCGGGGCGCACGATCGCCCCTCGATGATTTGGTGATCTGGTGATTTGGCGATCTCGTGATTGGCGGACGACGGTGATGGCGATGAGCGCGCTTGCGCTCATGACGGCGGTCGTGTCGGCGCAGGGCGAGGCGCCGGGGATTCGCCCGCCGCAATCGCTGCCATCGGGCCAGGTGCCGGGCGTGCTCGGCAAGGTGGCGTTCGAGCAGCGGCTTAACGAGCAGCTGCCGCTCGAGTTGCCGTTTACCGACGAAGCGGGCGCGGCGGTGAGGCTTGGCGACTACTTTGGCAAGAAGCCGGTGGTGCTGGCGTTCGTGTATTACGAGTGCCCGATGCTGTGTACGCAGGTGCTGAACGGTCTCGAGAGCGCGCTGCGGGTGATCAACGAAACCGTCGGCAAGGAATTCGACGTGGTGACCGTCAGCTTCGATCCGCGCGAGACGCCGGTGCTGGCGGCGGCCAAGAAGGCGGCGTACCTGGACCGCTACAAGCGGCCCGAGGCGGCGCAGGGCTGGCACTTCCTGACCGGCAGCCAGTCGTCGATCGATGCGCTGACCAAGGCGGCGGGCTTCAGCTACGTGTGGGACGAGCAGTCGCAGCAGTTCGCGCACGCCAGCGGCATCATCGTGGCCACGCCCGACGGCCGGATGTCGCGGTATTTCCTCGGCATCGACTACTCGCCGCGCGACGTCAAGTTCGCGCTGATCGAGTCGTCGGCCGGCAAGATCGGATCGCTGGCAGACCAGCTGTTGCTTTACTGCTATCACTACGATCCGACCGCGGGTAACTACGGCTTCGTGGCCATGAGGGCCGTGCGGGTTGGTGGCGCCGCCACGCTGGTGGCGCTGTTTGGATTCATGTTCGTGTCGATTCGGCGCGACAATCGCGCGACCGGACACTAGCTAATGAAAATATTCGGCATTCCTATATTCCCAGAGCAGGCCTCGACGTTCGCCAAGGACGTCGATGCGCTGTATTTCTTCATCTTTGCCGTCAGCGCGTTCTTCGCGGTGGTGGTTGCGATAGGGGTGATTTACTTCGGCATCCGCTATCACAAGACCCACGACGGCGAGATCGGCGCGCGCATCGAGGGCAGCCTGCCGCTCGAGCTGCTGTGGAGCGTGATTCCGACCATCATCGCGATGGTGATGTTCGGCTGGGGAGCCTCGGTGTTCTATCACCTGCGGCGTCCGCCCGCCGAGGCGATGCACATCTACGCCGTCGGCAAGCAGTGGATGTGGAAGTTCCAGCACCTCGAAGGCCAGCGCGAGATCAACGAGCTGCACATTCCGGCGGGCCGTCCGATCAAGATCACGATCAGCTCAGAGGACGTGCTGCACAGCCTGTATTTCCCGGCGTTCCGCACCAAGATGGACGCCATCCCGGGCCGCTATACCGACCTCTGGTTCGAGGCGCAGACGCCGGGCGAGTACCACATCTTCTGCACCGAGTACTGCGGCACCAACCACGCGGGCATGATCGGGACCGTCAAGGTGCTGGAGCCGGCACAGTACCAGGCCTGGCTGCAGGGCGGGGCCGCCGAAGGCACGCTGGCGCAGCGCGGCGCCAAGCTGTTCAACGACCTGGCCTGCTCGACCTGCCACCTCGACACCGGCCAGGGCCGCGGGCCCTCGCTGAAGGACATTGTCGGCAAGACCGCCGAACTGCAGGACGGCTCGTCGGTGATGGTGGACGAGGCCTACCTGCGCGAGTCGATCCTGAACTCGCAGGCCAAGATCGTGAAGGGCTTCCAGCCGCTGATGCCGACGTTCCAGGGCCTGGTCAGCGAAGAAAACCTGGTCGCTCTGATCGAACACGTCAAGTCACTGTCGCCCAATGCGACCACGGCAGCGCCCGCAACGGGCGCCCCCGCCGCCACGCAGAATCCGGCCGCCGCCGCGGCTGAGAAGAAGTAAGCCATGTTGGACAAGCTCAAGATTCCCGAGCGGAACTACCTGAACAACGGTCACGGCCTGGCGTCGTGGCTGCTGACCAAGGACCACAAGCGGATCGCGATCATGTATTTGATCTCGATTTCGGTCATGTTCTTCCTCGGCGGCCTGTTCGCCGTCGGCATCCGCCTCGAGCTGGCGACGCCGCAAGGCGACTTCGTCGCCGCCGACACCTACAACAAGTTCTTCACCATGCACGGCGTGATCATGGTGTTCTTCTTCCTGATCCCGTCGATTCCGGCGGTGCTCGGCAACTTCCTGATTCCGCCGATGATTGGCGCGAAGGATCTGGCGTTCCCGCGCATCAACCTGCTCAGTCTCTATATCTACTGGATTGGCGGCGTGTTCACGCTCTACGCCATGATTGCCGGCGGCGTCGACACCGGCTGGACGTTCTACACCCCGTACAGCTCGACCGGGTCGAACACTAATGTCGTGCCGACCGCGCTCGGCATCTTCATCGCCGGCTTCTCGTCGATCCTGACCGGCCTGAACTTCATCGTCACCATCCACCGGATGCGCGCGCCGGGCATGACCTGGTTCCGCCTGCCGCTGTTCGTGTGGGCGCACTACGCCACCAGCCTGGTGCAGGTGCTCGGCACGCCGGTGATCGCGATCACCATCGTGATGCTCGGCGTCGAGACCGCCTTCGGCTTCGCCATCTTCGACCCGGCTCGCGGCGGCGACCCGGTGCTGTTCCAGCACCTGTTCTGGTTCTACTCGCACCCGGCCGTCTACATCATGATCCTGCCGGCGCTCGGTGTGCAGAGCGAGCTGATCTCGACCTTCTCGAAGAAGACTATCTTCGGCTACAGCTTCGTGGCGTTCTCGTCACTGGCGATTGCGGTGTTCGGCTTCATCGTGTGGGCGCACCACATGTTCGTCTCCGGGATCTCGACCTATGCCGCGATGGTGTTCTCGTTCCTGAGCTTCTCGGTCGCGATTCCGTCGGCGGTCAAGGTCTTCAACTGGACGGCCACGCTCTACAAGGGCGCCATCTCGTTCGAGACGCCGATGCTCTACGCCTACGGTTTCATGGGCCTGTTCGCCATCGGCGGCCTGACCGGCCTGTTCCTGGCGACGCTCGGCATCGACATCCACCTGCACGACACCTACTTCGTGGTCGCGCACTTCCACTACATCATGGTCGGCGGCGCGATCATGGGCTACATGGGCGGCCTGCACTTCTGGTGGCCGAAGATGACCGGCCGCATGTATTCCGAGTTCTTCTCGCGGATTGCCGCGATCCTGGTGTTCGTCGGCTTCAACCTGACCTTCCTGCCGCAGTTCGTGGTCGGCTACCTGGGCATGCCGCGCCGCTACCACTCCTATCCCGACGAGATGCAGGTGCTGAACGTGATGTCGTCGGCCGGCGCCAGCGTGCTCGGCCTCGGCTACGCGCTGCCGGTGTTTTACCTGCTGTGGTCGCTCAAGAAGGGCGAGATCGCCGGACCCAACCCGTGGGGCGCCTCGGGCCTCGAGTGGCGGACCCAGTCGCCGCCGCTGACCGAGAACTTCACCGAGGTCCCGATCGTCGAGCACGAGGCCTACGAGTACGAGCACGTCGTCGCCAAGGAGAAGCATCTTGTCTAACCCGGTAGTGCACGCTGACGGGCACGGCCAGGCTCACGCGGCCCACCACCCGGCGCTGCAGCACCATTTCGACACGATGGGGCAGCAGAAGGAAGCGGCCGTGGTCGGGATGTGGGTGTTCCTGCTCACCGAAATCCTGTTCTTCGGCGGCCTGTTCGCGGCCTACATGGTCTATCGCATCTGGTACTTCGATGCGTTCGCCGAAGCCAGCCGTTCGCTCAGCCTGTTCTGGGGTGGCCTCAATACCGCCGTCCTGATTGGCAGCTCGCTGACCATGGCCATGGCCGTGCGCGGCGCCCAGACCAACAAGCGGACCGCCACCGTCAACTGGCTGATCCTGACGATGATCCTGGGCGGCGTCTTCCTGGGCGTCAAGGTGATCGAGTACGCCGACAAGTTCGAGCACCATCACGTGCCCGGCTACAACTTCCAGTGGGCGGCAGCACATGAAGCGCCGGTCGCCGGTGAGGCCGCCGCTCCGGCCGCGGCGACCGAGCCTCACCGAGAGCTGACGCTCAGCCCCGAGCAGCTGCAGCTCACGACGCAGATTTACTTCAGCCTGTATTTCACGATGACGGGCCTGCACGCCCTGCACATGATCATCGGCATCGGCATCATGCTGGTCATCACGTGGATGGCACACAAGGGCCGGTTCGACGAGCAGTACTACACACCGGTCGAAATGGCCGGCCTCTACTGGCACTTCGTCGACATCGTCTGGATCTTCCTGTTCCCGCTGCTTTACCTCGTCGAGAGGCACGTCTAATGTCTGGACACGTTTCGCCTGTCAGCCTCTACGTCACCATCTTCCTCGCACTGATGGTGCTGACCGCCGTTACCGTCGGTGCCGCATTTGTTGACCTCGGCCAGATGAACTTCGCAGTGGCCATGGCGATTGCCGGCTTCAAGGCGACGCTGGTCATCTGGTACTTCATGCACGTGAAGTACGCGAGCAAGCTGACCAAGTTGACGGTCGCGACCGGCTTGTTCTTCCTGGCGATCCTGCTGGGGCTGTTCCTGGTCGACTACGGCTCAAAGGCGCTGACGCCGATGCTGCCGGCGTTGCAGTAGGTCAGACCCGAGGGCTCAGAGGCGCGCGAACACGTGGTAGCGCGCCTCTTTCATGTTCATCCCTTCCCCCTTCACCATTTCCATCTGCACCGCCGAGACGCCGATCTCGGCGAAGGCACGCAGCATCCAGCGTTGGTCGAACCTGGCTTCGGGGACGTCGAGCAATGCGACCGCGTGCGTGGCCTTGGCGGCCATCCGCGCCAGCACGCCGCGCGCGTAGTCCACGTCGGGAAAGGCGCCGAAGGCGCGGCACACCACCACCTGCCACGGTTGGGCGGGATCGAGCTCGGTCAACAGGCCGATCGAGAAGCGCCCCTCGGGCATTGCGGCCTTCGCCTCGGCGACGAGCGTGGCATTGGCGTCGAGCCCGCCGACCATGAAGCCGTTGTCGTGGAGGGGACGCAGGAACCCGCCCGTACCGCACGCGACCTCGAAGACCTCAGTGCCGGGGCCGATATCGAGCGTCTCGGCGACGTGCTCGACGTCCTCGACCCTCACTTCTTCTCGAACGACCCGAGGTCGAGCGTGGCCGTGTCGATCTGCAGTGACGCGACCCTCGTGCCAGCGGGCACGCGGAACGGGAACGAACACGTGTACTCGGGCGGTGATCCCGGATCGATGATGGCGACCGAGGTGTTGTAAACCTTGCCGGTGGCGTCGGTCAGCACCGGCTTCTTGACGATCGTGTCCTTGAACCCGGGCGTGACCTTGAACGCGATGGTCACGACGGCGAACTCTTCGCCGGCCCTGGCGTTACCACGCTGCGAGTTAGTGGTCGGAGGACAATCGACCAGGGGCACGTTCTGGGCCCGTTCGACACCGCGCGCGCTGATCTCGAGGCCCTTGTAGTTGGTAGGCCGGCCTGGCTGAATCGCCAGACCGGTTTCCACCGCCGCCAAGACTACGGCTGACAAGCCCAGAATCGCTATCAGGGCCAGCTTCATCACAGAGGCGCGTCAGGGTTGGCGAGGGTACGCCACATGTGCGAGCTGGGGCTGTTGTCGTTACCGAGGCCTTCTTTCGGAGTCTTGAAGTGACGCCCGATGATGTCTTCGAACGGATCGATCGAGACCTTCGCGTTGGGGTCGAAGGCGTAGAGATCGTTCACCGTAACCAGGCGCGGCTCCATGTACCACTTGTGGTTGCGGAGCATCTTGTAGGTGGCCTCGATGTGCGGAGGCGGCACGTAGTCCTGGCCGAAGATACGGTAGTAGAGGTCCGGATACTCGTAGCCCGCGTCGGCGTCGGCATAAAAGCGCAGCGCCTGGTGATAGCGGATCCCGAACGTGGACTTCTCGGGGATGTACGGCTCGAACAACTGTGCGCCCCACCACCCGTGGTCGGCCTTCATCAGCGCCTGCGCGCAGTCGTGCAGCAGGCAGGCCAGGATGATCTCTTCCGACATGCCGGTCTTGAGCGCGCGCGTCGCGCTCTGCAGCACGTGGTTGGCCGGCGCGAAGCGCAGGCGGAAGAAATCCTGGAGGGTCGGGTTCTTGGGCATCTCGGGGAGGCGCTTGACGTTGCCGCCGCGATTGCCCGAGGTGAAGACGTTGCCCGCGCCGCGACGGAAGGAGCGCGTCTCGATCTGCGCCTCGAGCTCGGCGACCGTCGGGAACTTCTCCTGGCCACTGGCGGCGGCCGCCTGCTCGTCGAGCTGGTCCTCCATCCAGTGCTCGAGGGCGTCGGCCTTGGCCTCCGAACTCATCAGGCTGACGGCGGTGGTGCCACCGAGGCTGGCGATGAAGGCTCTGCGGTCAATCTCCATAAGTGTCTCCCTCGCGAGACGATAGACCCATTGGGCCAGGCGTTCAACCCTATTTCACGCCCTGCGCCTGGAGGTCGGCGAGCCATTTCCGGGCGAATTCGCGGGCCGCGTCGGTCGCCGGCTGGCCGGCCCGAAAGCACATCTTCCATTCGGCGGGCTTAGCTTCGAGAGCCGCGTCCGCGAACTTGCGCATTTTGTCACGCTCGACCAGCCGGGCCGTAAAGTCGATATCGCGTGTCCCATCGAGAAACGCGCGGAGCCGTAATGCGATCAGAGCCCGAGAGTCGGCCGGATAGGCGGCGTCGAAAGCCGTCGTCGCAGCGGCGTGACCGCTGACCTGCTCGGCTCGCTGGGTCTTCAGGATGCCTTCGAGCTCGGCCTTCTTCGGCCCCGACTCCATCGCCGTGAACTGCGCGCGCATCGTGTCGAAACCCTCTTCGAGCGTCGCCTTCTGTTCCGGGGTGATGGCGTCGCTGGCAAACTGCTTGCGCAGGGCCTCGACCTGCTGCTCGAAGCCGGCGCGTTGCTTAACGAGCACCTGGTCGGCGGTCAGTTCGGCCGGCAGCGGGTCCGGGCCGTTGACTTCGCGATGGTCGGCGTAGCGGCGCTTGAACTCGTCGCTCTCGGCGAACGCGCGTGCCAGCGTCGTGGCGGCATTCACCATGGCGACCCTGGCCTGTGGCGTCGCGGCCGTGAACACCTCCGCCTTGCCGGCAATCGACACCGCGCCGGCGATGAAAGAGTCGAACACGGCTTCCTTTGCCCGGCCCTCGGTGATGCCGAGCTGTGCAGAGATAGTCTGTGCGTTGAGAGCGGTGGCGCCAACAGCCAGAGCCATGAGGCCGAGAACTACTCTCTGATTCATCCAGTTAGGATAAGTGCAAACGTGGACAGATCCCACTGATGCGGTCGGGACACCTGCCGATAAGGCGGACGGTGGATCTCAACCAGCCTTCCGCGCCCGCTGATTCTGATGGCACCGCCAAAAACCGGCGGTGGGAGGCAAAACAGTCAGACTCGCGCCGGCTTGGCTCAATGGAACGCTACCGCGCGCTCAACGACGCCATGGACGAGGCCCATGACCTTTTCGACCTCAGTAACCGCGAGGTTCGGTTCGCACTGATTTTGATGGGCAGCCTGAACGCCGCCCTGGCGCTGGCCGCCTCGCGCGCCGACTTCGGCGCGACGCTGTCGGCGGTTGAACTCACGATTGAAGGCGCCGTCTTTGGCGTCTATGTCGTCCTCGCCCTTGGTTTTTTGCTGCAGGCGATCGACGCCTTGCGCCCAAGGCAGTTCCGGCCGCAGCTGACCAGCTGGCCGCCCGAACGGGACGACTATCCGAAGGGCGTCCGCTACTACGAAGATGTCGTCGAACGAGACGTCGAGGCGCATTGGTCAGCCTGGAAGGAAGTGACGGTCGATCAGCTGAACGCTGAGCTCGCCGTCCAGGTCTACAGCCTGTGCCAAAAGAACAAGAATAGAAAAACTGCGCTTGGCGGGCTCTACCGAAGCCTGCGGATTCTGACGATACTTTTCGCCGTCATCCTGACCCTGTTCATGGTCTTCACCTGGATTTGAGCGCCGTTTTCATCGTGCGCTCGCGCGCGTGACGGCGGTGACGCTCAGTCACCCCGGGTCGCGGTGAGCGGATCCACTCGCACCGCACGCCAGGCGGGCAGGATGCTGCCAGCCACTGCCATTAGTAGCGCCAGGCCTGCCGCGGCCGCAAAGACCGAGGCGCTTGCCGGTTCGACACCCGCCAGTAGCGACTGCATCGAACGGGCGGCGGCATAAGCGGCACCGACGCCAATGGTCACGCCCACGGCCGCCAGCAGGGCACTTCTGCCGGCGACCATCTTCAGGATGTCGCGCGAAGTCGCGCCAAGCGCGATTCGCACGCCAATCTCACGCGAGCGAGCCGACACCGTGAAGGCGAGCAGGCCATGAATGCCGATCGCCGCCAGCAGGAATGCGGCCGCCGCAAAGAAACCGAGCACGCGCAACTGCACGACGCGCGGCGCGGTCTCGAGCGTCACCACTTCCTCGAGCGTCTTGATGTCGGTGACCGGCTGCTGGCTGTCGGCGCGGTTGATGATCGCCCGGACGGCAGGGACCAGCGCCGTTGACGGCACGGTCGAGCGAATTACCAGATCCTTCGGCACATAGAAGGTGAGCTGACCGTTGAACTGCTGGGCGGCTGGCATGTAGACCTGTGGCTCGCTTTCGCGCTCGAGGCCGCGCACGCGGATGTCGCCGACCACGCCGACGATGGTGCGCGCCGCGAAGGCGACGGCGAACTGGCGGCCGACGGGATCCTGGTTGGGGAAGTGTTCGCGCGCGAACGACTGGCTCACGACGGCGACCCGCTGGGTGTCGAGCGTGTCACCGGCGGCGACGTCGCGTCCCTGCAGCAGGGGCGTGCCCATGGCGTCGAAGAACCCGGGCGTGACGAAGCGCACGCTGGCGCTTCGCTGGTCGCGCGGATCGGGCGCCACGAAGCCGCCGGGGCTGTCGGGGTCCTCGGCCGTCGTCAGGATCGGCCAGATACCGCCCCGCATCGTCATGGGAAGAAAGCTGATGTAGGCGGCCTTCGTGACCCCAGGCAACGCGTGCACGTCGCCGAGAACGCGCTGATAGAACAACTCACGCGTCGTCGTCAGCTCGTACTTGGAGGTCGGGAGAGCCGTGCGCAAGGTCAGCACGTTGGTCGCGTTGAAGCCCGGATCGATGCCTTGCACCCGCACCAGCGCCTGGATCAGCAGGCCGGCCGAAACGAGCAACACCACCGCGGCGACGATCTCGGCGACGACCAGCGCCGCGCGCAGGCGTTCGGTGCCGCGGCCGGTGCCGCCGCGCGCGCCTTCCTTCAACGCCGATCCGTCGGCCCGGCGGCACACCTTGAGGGCCGGCAGCACGCCGAATGCGATGCCGGTCAGCAGCGTTAACACCGCCGCGCCAAACAGCATCCGCAGGTCGAGCGGCGGAACCTCCGCAATCGGCAGCATCGAGGGCACCAGGCGCACGACGAGCGGGGCCGACACCACGGCCAGCATGACGCCGAGCGCGCCGCCGGCGCCCGCCAGCAGCAGGCTGTCGGTGAGCATCTGGCGGACGAGTCGATCCACGCTGGCGCCAACCGCCGCGCGTACCGCGAACTCGGTGCGTCGGGACAGGGCGCGCGACATCAAGAGGTTGGCGAGGTTGGTGCACGCGATCAGCAGCACGCACAGCGACGCCGCGACCAGCGCCGTCAGCAGCATGCGTGACTGGGCCCTGACCTCGTCGCGCCAGCGGAACGCGCCGGCGCTGGTGTCGGCCAACTCCTTTGGGTGCTGCTGCCTGAGTTGCTCGGCGATGACCTGCATCTCCGAACGCGCCTGCTCAAAGGTGACGTCCGGCTTCAGCCTGGCGATGACGCCCAGGTAGTGGTTGTTGCGATCCTCGTCGCCGGTCAGGGGGTTGAACCGGAACGGCCGCCAGAAGTCGCTTTCGCGATCGGGAAAGATGAAGTCGGGCGGCATCACGCCGACGATCACCGAGGTGGCGTCGTCGAGCGCCAGGGTTTGCCCCAGCACGTTGGGGTCGGCGCCGAAGCGCGCCCGCCAGAGCCGATCGCTGATCACGATGGGGTTCTGGTCCGACGCGATGTCCGACTCGAGCAAGGTGCGGCCGAGGCTGGCGGTGCGGCCGAGCAGCGCGAAGGCGCCGCCGGTCACGCGCTGTCCGGCGACCCGCTCGGGTTCGCTGCCGCCGAGCAGCGTTGCGGCGGCGCCGGTGTAGGCCTCGACGCCTGTGAACGATGTTGCCAGGCGTTGCCAGTCCAGGAAGTTCGGCGGCGACGGCTCGAGCCGCGAGTTGCCGCGCAGCAGCTGCGTCTGCCAGAGCTTGACGAGCCGCTCCGAGTCGGGGAACGGCAGCGGCCGCAGCAGCACATGGTCGGCGACCGAGAAGGTCGCCGTGGTTGCGCCAATACCCAGTGCCGCGACGATGATGGCGGTGATGGTGAAGCCGGGAGTTCGGCGGAGCGACCGGACGGCGTATTGCAGGTCTTGCCGGCTAATGTCGCCATGCACGCGGGCGGCGTTGACTAGTGTGTCGCCGATCGCGCCCAACAGGAAGATGATGCGGCCCAGGCCGCGGGCGGCCTGCCGCTCGCGGGCAAACACCGCGCACATCTCGTCGCCATACTCGGCTCGAAACGAGCGAGGATAGAGCCGCAACAGCGTGCGGTAGAACCGCATCACGCTTTCCTCGGCATGAAGCCGCTGGCGCGGGCCAGCCTCACGAGATCGGTCAGCCGCGACGCCTCGGCCTCGGCCACCGCCTTGCCGAACTTCGTGATGGCGTAATAGCGCCGCCGCTCGTCATCCATTTCCGGCGCCGGCCGCTCGTGGGCCTCCACGATCAGGTCGTCATCCAGCATGCGCTGGATCGATCGATATAGCGTGCCGGGGCTCAGCCGGACCTCGCCCGACGTGCGCGCCAGCACTTCCTGGATGATGCCGTAGCCGTGACGGTCTTCGTCGGCCACGGCCATAAGGATGTGGAACACTGCCGGCGGCAGCGGCAGCAGGGATTCGGGACGCGGTCCGGACGGGCTCATACTGTAACTATATCCATGGTGGATATACCTTCCATGGATATAGACGGAACCGGCCGCCAAAAGGTTTACCGGGCCCGGCGAGCGGGCCCGGCCGTGCCTAGTGCTGCGGGGTCGGCGCGGGCGCAGTGACGACGCTGAACGTGAGGCTGGTGAACATCATCTCCTCGAACGTCTGGTCGCCCCACCAGACGTCCTTGGTCGGGTCGGGATTCGACTTGTTCGCCGGCGAATTGTCGTACCACGCCGCGGCCTCGATCTTCGTGCCGGCCGGCAGCCGGAGCGGCTCGCGAAAGACGTACTCGTGCTGCCAGTCGAAGTCGTAGTTCGGGATCGAGAGAATGGTTTCGCGCCGGCCGCCGGGGTAGACGGCCTCATAGCGCCAGCGAATGCCGCGAACGTGGGTGTGCGGCACCATGCTGAAGAGCAGGATGTCGTTATTGATGGTCATGCTCGCGTCCACCCGGTGATTGGCGGCGCCCGGCGGAATGTGCAGGCTGCCGTTGATGAGCGGCGTCGACCTGAGCGCGATCCGCGGCGGCGCCGCGGCGAACTTGATCCCGAAGCGCGACCGATCGGTAGTCGCCTGGCCGATGGTGGTGTAGTGCATCTGGAAGACCAGCGAATGCCCCGCTGGCAGCAGCATGGCGGTGCCTTCGGGGAAGCGCCGCACTGAATTGCCGGGTACATAGCCGCCAATCGAGGGGCTGAGCGGACCGGGACGCGGACGATCGTTCGGACCCGCCGCCTTGCGTTGATCGGGAGGCAGCGGCGGTCCGCCGGTCTGCCCGGCGGGAATCTGGGTGTTGCCATCGAAGGTGAAGATGGGCGTCGGCCGTGCCGCCGCTGTCCGTGCCGCACCACCTGCCGGAGCTGCCGACGGCGTCGCCATCGTGTAGACGATGACGTGATGCACCACCTTGGGATTCCCGGGCCGCAGTTCCCACGCCTGAATCCACCGGTCCTCGGCGAAGTTGGCGGGCACCACGAGGTACTGATAGTCGACGACCCCGGTGGCCGGGATGGGGTAGTCCTCCTGCATCGACAGCACCGCGTCGGGCTCGCCGATGTTCCAACCATTGGGATACCGCGGCGCCGGTGGCAGGTCGGCCGCATTGCCTTCAGGCGCGCCGCCCTTGGCCCAGCGGTCGATGATCGACTTTTGGGTGTCGCTCAGGCGGCGCTCGTTGACGAACGCGCCGTACGCCGGATCGGCGTGCCACGGCGGCATGGTGCCGTCGGCGACCTTCGCCGCAATCGCGCGGGCCCATGGCCGCGCGTCCTTGAAGGTCAACAGCGACATCGGCGCAATCTCGCCCGGCCGATGGCAGGTCGTGCAATTCGAGAAGAGGATCGGGGCGACGTCCTTGTTGAAGGTGGGGACCGGCGCGCCCGCGCCAGTCTGGGCTGCCGCCGGCGAACCAGCCCACCCGCAAAGCAGGAATACCGCCACCACCACAGTGCGTTTCGTCGTCATGCTGAGGCTCCCTGGCCGACGCGTTGCGGCCGAGCTACGAGGATACGGCCCCCCGCTGCCGACCGCAACCGGAGAACGGCGCGAACCTATCGAGCCGGTTTTGACTGAACCGTGACCCGGTGGCCGCGGATCTGCGTGCGTTTCAGTGCGGTAATCACGCGTTCGGCGTGTTCGTCGGGGATCTCGACCAGCGAGTAGTCGTCGTGAATCTTGATCGCGCCGATCACGCCTGACGGGATCTTCGCCTCGCCGGCGATGGCGCCCACGAGGTCCGCCGGCCGGATGCTTTCGTCCTTGCCCACGCTGATCCGCAGCAAGGTCATGGGGCCTTCGTCCCTCGGCGCCCGCGACGCGGGCCGCGGCGCGCGGTCGTAGCCACGATCGTCACGCGGCGCGTCGTACGAGCGCGACTGACGCTCATCCACCACCGGGACATCGCCGACCACCGTTTTGTCGGCGCTCTCGTTGGCCATGGCCACCGCCGCTGCCGCGATGTCGATCATCTCGAATTCCTGGGCGAGTGATTCGACCAGTTCCTTGGTATCGTCGAGTCCGCCCGCGGTGATGCGCTCGCGGATGGCATCCTTGGCCGCCTCGAGCCGGCGCTTGCGCAGGTCGGCCTCGGTCGGCAGCTTCCCAATCTCCACCTTCTGCTTGGTCAGGCGCTCGACGTACTGGAGGAATCGCTGCTCGCGCGGGGCGCACAGAGTAATGGCGACTCCCTCGCGGCCGATCCGGCCAGTACGGCCAATGCGGTGCACGTAGACTTCTGGCGCCGTCGGCAGGTCGTAGTTGATCACGTGCGAGACGTGATCGATGTCGAGGCCGCGGGCGGCGACGTCGGTGGCCACCAGGATGTCGGCCTTCTCGCTGCGGAACAACTGCATCACGCGGTCGCGCTGCTTCTGCATCATGCCGCCGTGCAGCGCCTGCGCGCCGTAGCCGTGCGCGTTCAGCGTGTCGGTGAGTTCATCCACCTCGAGGCGCGTGCGGCAGAAGATGATCGCCGACTTCGGGCTCTCGAAGTCCAGGATGCGGCTGAGCGCGCCGGTCTTCTGGCCGCGGCCGACGATGTAGGCCACCTGGCGGACCTGGGGGAGCTTGCCGGCGGCGCGCTTCTCTTGCGCGATCTGCACCTTCTTCGGCGTCTTCAAGTGCTTGCCGGCAATCGACAGGATGCGCGGCGCAAAGGTCGCGGCAAACAGCGCCGTCTGGCGCGTGTCGGGCGTCTCGGCGACGATCGCGTCGATGTCTTCAGAGAAGCCCATGTCGAGCATCTCGTCGGCTTCGTCGAGCACGAGCACTTCCACGTTCGCCAGGTTCAACGTCTGGCGCCGCAGGTGATCGAGCACGCGTCCCGGCGTGCCGACAACCACTTCGGCCCCGCGGCGCAGCGCGCGGATCTGGTGATCCATCGGCGCGCCGCCGTAGACGGGCACCACGTTTAGGTTAGAGCCCTTGGCGTACTTGTGCAGCGCCTCGGCCACCTGCATGGCCAGCTCGCGTGTCGGCACCAGCACCAGGGCGCGGGCCTTGCCGCGGTTGGTCTTGGTGTCTTCGGACAGCTTATTGAGCAGCGGCAGCGCGAACGCCGCCGTCTTGCCCGTGCCGGTCGCGGCCTGGCCGAGCATGTCGTGGCCGGCGAGCAGCACCGGAATGGCTTCACGCTGAATCGGCGTGGGTTCTTCGTAACCGAGTGCCGATACGGCGGCCACCAGGGGCGCGGCGAGTCCGAGCGAGGCGAAACCGGACGTGTCGCCGGCGGATGGGGTCTTCATGTGAGTTTGTTCTCTGTTTCTGTTCTGATGTCGGTGGAGGCAACCCTTTAGGGTTGTCTATTCGTTGGTCTTGCAATTGGTCTTGAGCCACGCCGCGTAGCCCGATTCGTCGAGTTCACCGGCGGCCAGTGCCAGCGTTTGAATAGTCGCATCCACTTCCGATGCGCTGAACGTCGCTCCGTTCCGTTCGAGGAACATGATCGCGATGGTGAACCCCGTCCGCTTGTTGCCATCAACGAACGGATGGTTCTTGACGACGCCGAACGCGTAAGCCGCAGCCAATTCGAAGTTCGTCGGCTGGCCGTACACCAGCAGGTTCTCCGGGCGTGCAAGAGCGGAATCGAGCAGGCCGCTGTCACGAACGCCGGTGGCGCCACCGAAATCTGCCAGCAGCCGCTCGTGGGTGGCGAGCACCGCGTCCCGAAGCAGCCAGACCGGCGCCGTCACTTTGCGAGTTCGCGCAGGGTGTTTCGGTAGCGACTGATCACGCTGTCGGCCGCTTCCATCTGCTTCTTGAACTCGTCGTTCGACGGACCCACGCGCAGGCTTCCGTCAACCGTTTCGGTCACACAGATGGTGTCGCCTTCGCCAACTTTGAGGTGGTTCAGCACTTCCTTCGGAAGCACCACCCCCACCGAGTTGCCGATCTTGCGGAGCTTCAGCTCGACGACCATGACCTTATCGTATCAACAAATGTTATAACATCCCAACTACTCATTCCTGAGCGCGACGATTGGATCGACCGTGGTTGCGCGCCTTGCCGGTAAGTAGCTGGCAACAAAGGCGATAACCGTCAGGAACAGCGCCACGCCGATGAAGCTGAGCGGGTCGCTGGGCGTCACGTTGTAGAGAATGGAGGCGATCACGCGCGTCGCGCCAAACGCACCCACTACGCCGACAGCGACGCCAATGAGCGCCAGCGTCACGCCCTGCCGCACGACGAGCCGAAGCACGTCGGCGCGCTGAGCGCCGAGCGCAATGCGCACGCCCATCTCCTGCGTCCGTTGTGACACCGAAAACGACAGCACGCCGTAAACGCCGATGGCGGCGAGAAACAGCGCGGCCGCGCCAAAGATGCCGAACATGAACCCGAACAGCCGGTACTGCCAGAAACTCGACTGGCGCAGATCCTCCATGGTCCGCACGCTGAACACCGCGAGGCCCGAATCGGCGGCGCGGATCTCGCCGCGTGCCGCGGTCGCGAGGGTGGCCGGGTCGGCAGTCGTGCGAATCACGACACCGGTGTTCTGGAACGTCCCGTACGGCATGGGCACGAACGCCACCGGCAACGGGGCATCGTCCGTCATGTCGTACTGACTGACGTCTGGCGCCACGCCAATCACGGTGAACCACTCTTCGGGGGTCGTGTCGGCCAGCCGGAAACGGGCGCCGACGGCGTCGCTTCCTGGCCACAGCTTCCTGGCCATCGTGTCGCTGATCACCGCCACCGCGGTGCGGCTTGCGCCTTCCGCCGCCGTGAAGTCGCGCCCCTTGATCGGCGTCAGCCCCATGGTCCGTTGGAATCCCGGGGTCACGGGAATAAACAGAATGCGAGGCTCTTCGCCCGCGGGCACGGCGCGGCCGTCCACCACGGCCGGCCGCTCGCCGCCGCCACCGCCGTCCAGCGGGATGAAGTTGGAGGCATAGGCCGCCTCGACTCCGGGCAGGGTTTCGATGCGCCGGATGACGTCTTCGACGCGTTGATGGCGTTGCTCGGGCCGTGGATACGCTTCTGTGGTCATGAAGAAGCGCAGCGTCAGCAGCGGACTGGTGTCGAAGCCGGCGCTGGCGCTTTGCAGGTTGATGAAGCTGCGCACAAACAGTGAGGCAGCCACGAGCAGCACCAACGCGAGGGCGACCTCAGCCACCACCAGGCCGTTGCGAGCTCGGGCGCGGCGGCCGCTCTGCCCCGATCCGCGCGCGCCGTCGCGAAGGGCCTCGGTCAGGTTCAGCCGCCCTGCCTGCAGCGCCGGAGCCAGGCCGAAGACCAACCCCGCAAGCGCCGAGACCAGCACGGTGTAAGCAATCACGCGCGGACTGATCGCCCAGTTGATGTAGTACGGAATGTCATCGCGAGGCACCGCCCCGTCAAGCAGCCAGACGCCGAGGTAGGCGACGGCCAGGCCGAGGGGCGCAGCGGCAAGACCGAGCAAGACGCACTCCGTCAACAATTGGCGCACCAGTTGCGCGCGTCCAGCGCCAAGCGCCGCGCGCACCGAGAACTCGCGTTGCTTGCCGGACGCGCGCGCCAGCATCAGGTTGGCCACGTTCGCGCACGCAATCATCAGCACCAGCGTGACGGCGCCCATCATGGTCAGCAGCACCAGCCGGACGTCGTCGGGAATGAACTCTTCGGCCATGGGTCTCGCCATGGCGCTCCAACCTTCGTTGGTCGTTGGATACTGCGCGGCCGCCGTGGCCGCCATCGCGGCGACGTCGGCGCGGGCCCGCGCAAGATCGACGCCGGGCTTAATTCGGGCGAAGATCCAGAGGCTGCGATTGCTGCGCGGCTCGGTCTCGGCCAGCGGCCCCAGCGGGATCCACACCCGCTGATTCTCGGGGAAGCGGAAGCCCGGCGGCATCACGCCGACGATCGTGTGAGGCCGGCCGTTCACCGAGACGGACCGGCCAATAGCCGAGACGTCGCCGTTGTAGCGCCGCCGCCACACATCGTCGCTGATGACGACCACGGGTTCGGCGCCGGCCTGATCGTCCTGCGGCGTGAGGTGGCGGCCGAGCGCCGGCGGGATGCCCAGCGTGGGAAACAGGTCCCAACTAATGGCCGCGCCGTCGAACTGCTCGGGCTCCGCGCGATCGGCCAGCGTAATAGTGCGGCTGCTGACCGCGACGATGGCCGATAACGTGGTGGTCTGTCGCTTCCAGTCCTGCAGCCCCTGGTAAGAAACACCGGCCTCCCGAATGCCGCCGCGTTCGAAGGTCTCGTTCAGGATCAACAGGCGCTCGGCGTCGGCATACGGCAGCGACTTGATCAAGACGCCATCGACCATGCTGAACAGGGTCGCGTTGATGCCGATGCCCAGGGCCAGGCACAGCACCACCAAGGCCGTGACGCCACGGTCGAAGATGAGGCTGCGAACGGCGTACTTGAGATCCTGGAGGAGCATGCCTCTGGTAATACGGCCGGTCGCTAGTTACTGTTCGCCTCCCGCGGCCCCTCGGACCGGCCAAATCCCGTGGATACGGCCAGAATCACGATGACGATCAGAGCCCACGAGTAAATGTTGTGGAGTCCGGCCTCGAATGCCGAGATCCGCGGCATCCCCAAGGCGACTCCCGACTGTGTGGCGTTGGACGAGAGAATGGTCGGCAGGAAATATGGCAACAGGAATGGCCAGGTGCAGACCGTGAGGTCGAGCAGGTTGGCGCGGCGATAGGGCCCTACGCCGGCTTGCCCGCCCGTCGCGGCTGCGAACGGCCCGACCGCCAGCACCGCGACCACGCTGTGCGTCGTCAACAACACCGCCGCCGAGACGGCCGCGACGATCCCGGCTTCGGCGCGCCTGGCGCTGGCTGCATGTCCGGCGCGCGCGACGAAACGCCTCAAGGTGCCAGTGGCCTCGAAACCCGCGACCAGCGCGACCAGCAGCAGCGTGAACACCGACACTCCGACGCCCCGCTCGAAGCCATCGATGATCAGGCTCCGGGCCGTATAGCTGCCGGTCTCGAAGCGCAGCAACTGATCGGCGCGCAGCAAGCCAAGACCCAAACCGAGCACCATCGCCAGTCCCGCGCCCGCGATCAGCGACTCGACCAGGTGCCGCTTGAGCAGCAGCATCACGATCACCAGGATCGGGACCAGGACCATGGGCAGGCCGTCGGGTCGGCCCACGGCCGCGGCGATCGATCCAGCGGTGGGTGCCTCGACAGCGCCGCCGGCCACGGCATATGCCACCAGTGCGACCAGGGCCGCCGGCAGCACGTACTTCAACCGCGCCCGTACTGTGCCGGCGATATCGGCGTTCTGCGTGCCCGCCGACGCGATGGTGGTATCGGAGATCGGCGAGATGCTGTCGCCGAACGTGGCGCCGCCGAGGATCGCGCCGACCAGCATCGCGGGATCAGCCCCAGCCGCGGCGCCGGCCGGATAGAGCAGCGGTCCGCCGATGATGATGGTCCCGAAGCTCGTACCCGTAGAGGTGGCAACGAGGCAACAAACCACGAACGCGGCGGCCACGTAAGTTCCGCCACCGACGCCCGCCGAGCGCGCCAGCCAGATCAGCGCCTCGACAAAGCCGGCGGCGCCGAGCAACGTGCTGAGCACGCCAGCGAGCAGCCAAGCCATGATCATCAACATGACGATCGGCTGGGCCATGCCGGCGAGCAGCGCGTCGCAGTAGCGGTGCCGATCGCGGGCCAGGGCAATGCCGGTGGCGATGGCGGCCAGCAGGATTGGCCAGAAACCGCGTTCGTCGGGCGCGCCCATGAAGGCGAGCCACCCCACGCCGACAAGGAACACCGCGAACGGCGCCAAAGCACCGGCGATTCCGCCGCGCATCACGACAGTCGACTCCGGCATCGGCGCTATAGTACCCGCCATGCCGGATCGTGACGACAGCTTCGAGCTGTATGACTTGCGGGTGGAGGTCATTGCCACCGAGCGGGCCATGGTTTGCAGCCATGCCGCGGGCGAGTGGTTCGAGGTACGCGGCGAGAACCTGACGCTGCCGGCAGGGCAGGCGTTCTCGATCTACGCGCTGGCGGCGCTGCTGCCCCTGCTGCCGGCGAAGCAACGCCTGACGCACGCCCACGACTGGATGACCACCGACACCGACATTGCGTGCCCCGATCCCAATTGCGGCGCGCGGTTCCGCGTCACGCGCGTGGGCAAGCGGACGTTCCGCCATGGTGACGTGACGGCCGTGCCCCTCCCACCAGCATGAGCATTCCGCGCATCGGGATCGCGCCTGGCTACACCGTGTCGCGCCTGCTCAAAGGCGGCTGGCAGCTGGCCGGCGGCCACGGCGCGGTCGATTCCTCCTCCGCGCTCGACGACATGGCGCGCTTCGCGGACGCCGGCATCACCACGTTCGACTGTGCCGACATCTACACCGGCGTCGAGGAGCTGATTGGCGCCTTCCTGCGCGGCCGGCGCGGTGGCGTGCCGATTCAAGTGCACACCAAGTACGTCCCCGACCTCAACACGTTGGCCACCGTCACGCGCCGCGACGTCGAAGCCGCCATCGACCGGTCGCTGGCGCGGCTGGGCGTGGAGCAGCTGGACCTGGTCCAGTTCCACTGGTGGGACTACGCCGTGCCGCGGTACGTTGACGTGGCGCGATGGCTCGACGACTGCCGCCGTGCCGGCAAGATTGCGAACCTGGGCGCGACGAACTTCGATAGCCGCCGCCTGCGTGAGCTGACCGAGGCGGGCGTTCCCCTTGTGTCGAACCAGGTCCAATATTCGGTGATGGACCGAAGGCCTGCCACGGCGATGACCGCGCTTTGCGAAGAAGGCGGTGTTCGGCTGTTGTGCTACGGCAGCCTGGCCGGAGGCTTCCTGTCGGACCGTTATCTCGATCGGCCGGCGCCGGCCGAGCCGCTCGACAACCGATCGCTCGTGAAGTACCGGCTGATCATCGAGGAGTTTGGCGGCTGGGCCGGCTTTCAGGGTCTGCTGTGGGCCCTGCACGGGGTGGCCACGCGCCACGAGGTCACGATTGGCACGGTCGCGCTGCGCTGGGTACTCGATCGGCCGCACGTCGCTGGCGTGATTGTCGGCGCGCGAAATGGCCGGCACCTGGCCGACCTGCAGAAGGTAGCGGCCCTGAGCCTGTCCGCGGCCGACCTGGCGGCGATTGCCGCGGCGCAGGCCGGCTCGGCCGGTCCTTCGGGCGACGTTTACGAGCTGGAGCGGACGCCAGGTGGCGCGCACGGCTCGATCATGCGCTATACCCTGAACGCCGGGCCCGCGCTCCGGTAGAGTGAATGGTCGGAAGTCATTCATGCGCATAGTCATTGTCGGCGGCGGTGAAGTGGGGTCGGCCTTGGCCCGCGCCCTGGCCGCTGAACACGAAGTCGCAGTCATTGATCACGACCCCGCCATCGCCGACCGTTTCGCGTCGCTCGATGTCGATTTTATTCACGGCAGCGGCACCAGCGAAGACGTGCTGGCGCGCGCCGACATCAAAGCGGCCGGGTTCTTCATTGCCTGCACCGGCCTCGACGAAGTGAACATCGTGGCCTGCGCGATTGCCAACCGCATCTCGAGCCCCGAGACCATTTGCCTGGTCTCGCGCGCCGACTTCCTCGGCTCATCGACCGATGCCGGCTTGCAGCATTTCGGGATCGACCGGGTGCTGTGGCCCGAAGCGCAGCTGGCCGTTGATATCGAGCAGGTGGTCACGGCGCCGGGCGCGATCGATGCCGAGGTCCTCGCCGGCGGCGTGGTCCGGCTGCTCGAGTACAAGCTCGACGACTCGTCGCCGCTCGTGGCCGCGCCGGTGGGCGCGCTGCACCTGCCGCGCGGATCGCTGATCGTCGCCGTCAAGCGTGGCGGCAAGCTGTTCGTGCCGCGCGGCGCGACGCAACTGGTGGCGGGCGACAAGGTCATCCTGATGGGTACGCCCGAGGCGATGCGCGAGGTCCAGAAGATCGTCCAGCCGAGCGCCAACCAGGGGCGCCAGCGCGTCACCATCATCGGCGGCGGCGACGTCGGGCTCGAGATCGCGGAGCGGCTCGAGAAAGCCGACAACGTTGACGTGCGCATCGTCGAGCGCGGCGAGGAACGCGGCGCACTGCTGGCGGCGCGTCTGAAGCGCACCCTGGTGTTGAACGGCGACGGCACCGACCTGGAGTTCCTCGAGTCAGAGGACGTCGGCCACAGCGACGTGCTGGTCTGCGTGATCGACAACGACGAGCGCAACCTGCTGGCGTCGTTGCTCGGTCGGCAGCTAGGTGTGCCGAAGATCGTGACCCGGGTCAGCCGGCCCGGCAACCTCCGCCTGTTCGAGCGGGTCGGCATCGACGTGGCGCTGTCGGCGCGCGGCGCAGCGGTGGCGTCGATCCTGCACCAGATTTCCGGCGGCACCTCCAGCCTGCTGGCGGTGCTCGAGCACGGTGAAGCGCGCGTGCTGGAACTGACCGTGTCGAAGGACTTTCAGCCGAAGCAACTCAAGGGAATCGGCACGCCCGAAGACGTAATCGTGGCCGCCATCCTGCGCGGCGACCACGCCATCGTGCCGCGGGGCGACGACCGCATCGATCCCGGCGATCGCATCCTCGTCTTCTGCACGCGCGCGGCGGCGCCCCGGGTGCAAGCCTACTTCAGCGGCACGGGTGCGTAGCTCGCGATGAGGCTGTCGCTCGTCGTTCACGTCTGCGGCCTCATCATCCGCGTCTTCGGCCTGATGTTCGCGGCGCCGGCCGCGATTGCCCTGGCCTACGGCGAGCACGGCGACGCGATCGCCTTCGTGCTGTCCGGCGCGCTCACGACTGCGATCGGCCATGCCATGCGCCGCGCTGGCGGCATCGACGCCGAGCAGGCCATTGAACGCATGCGCCGGGTCGAGGGCCTGGCGGTTGTCTCGCTGTCGTGGCTATTCATCGCCTGGTCGGCGGCCCTCCCGTACCTGTGGGCGGGCTTGAGCCCGATCGACGCGATGTTCGAGTCGATGTCCGGGCTCACCACCACCGGCGCGACGGTCCTTCGCGATTTCTCGATCTTCGGGAAGGGAATCTTCTTCTGGCGATCGATGACGCAGTGGCTCGGCGGCATGGGTGTGATCGCCCTGTTCGTTGCGGTGCTGCCGCGCCTGGCCATTGGCGGCCGCGAGATCTTCTTCGCCGAAGCCTCCGGGCCGGACGATGAGAAGGTGAGCCCGCAGATCCGCCGGACCGCGTCGCTGCTGTGGCGGGTGTACGCCGGCCTCACCATCCTCCAGACCCTGGCGTTGAGAACGACGGGCTTCTCGTGGTTCGACTCGATCTGTCACGCGTTTACGACGCTGGCCGCTGCCGGTTTCTCGCCACACCCGCAGTCGATTGCCGGCTACAACAACCCCGCCGCCGAGTGGGTGATCATCGTCTTCATGTTCCTGGCTGGCGCGAACTTCGCCCTCCAGTACCGCGCGCTGGCGCAGCGCAGCATCAAGTTGTTCGTGCGCGACGAGGAACTGCGCGCCTACATCGGCGTGATTGTACTGGCCACTGCCGCGCTGGTGTTGATTCTCTGGGGCACCATGTCCGCGGGGACCAACCTGCGCACGTCGCTGTTCCAGGTGCTGTCGATCCTGACGACCACCGGCTACGCCAGCGTCGACTTCGAGTTGTGGAACCAGCAGGCCAAGGCCGTGCTCCTCGGACTGATGTTCATCGGCGGCTGCGCCGGCTCGGCCGGCGGCGGGCCCAAAGTGGTCCGCCACTTGTTGCTCGCGAAGTTCACCATGCAGGAACTGCGGCGGATGCTGCATCCCCGAGCCGTGCTGCCCGTCAAGCTCGGCGGCCGCGTGGTCCAGCCCACCGTGCTGCAAGGCGTGATCGTCTTCTTTCTGTTCTACATGCTGACGTTCGCAGTGTGCTCGATGGTCGTGATCCTGTTCGGCGCAGACATCGTGACCGGCATTTCGGCGACCGCGGCCTGCCTCGGCAACGTCGGCCCAGGGTTCGGCGGCGTTGGTCCGATGGGCCACTTCGGCGACCTCCACCCGGTGAGCCGCGTCGTGCTGACACTGGCGATGTGGATCGGCCGCCTGGAAGTGCTGACGGTGCTCGTCATCCTCCGTCCCGAAGCGTGGCGATCAGGACGGTGGTCGTCGGGCGAGCGGACGCTTGAGCGGTGATCACGAGCGCACGTAGTCGGCAACCTTTTTGGGCAGCTGTGTGATGAGGGAGACGGTGGCCGTGGCGCCGATGCTCGCGGCCAGCAGGTAAAAGACCGTGTTGTAGCTGCCGGTCCATTCGACACACCACGCCAGCAGCAGCGGGCCCACGGCCGACGCGACCACGGTCATCGCCTGCGCCGCGCCCTGGATGACGCCGAGTTGCTTGCGGCCATACGCACGCGGCCAGACGCTGAAGAAGAGCACCATCACGAGCCCGCCGCCAAGCCCCATGGCCGAGGCCCAGGCCATCACCTGGCTGATCGTCGTGACGTGCGGGAGCGCGGCCAGACCGGCCGACAGCACGAACAACGAGAGCGCCATCAATTGCGGCAACGACATGCGCATGGCGAGCCAGCCGCCGCCGAAGTTGCCGAGGAGTCCTGTCATCGCCGTGACGACCAGCGTCTGGTAGTAGACGTCGGGACCGAAGCCGCGCTCCGCAAGAATGGACTCGTTGAACAGACCGATGCCGGACGCGACCAGCCCGTAGAGCGCGGTGCCGACGGAGAAGAGCCAGAAGGCGGGCGTCGCGACGGCTTGCTGCCAGGTGTAGCCGGATTGGGGCGGGTGGGGCTGGTGGGGCTGGTCGGCGGTGTCGCCGTCGATGGCCAGGCCCATCGATTCAGGACTGCGACGGCCAAGCAGCCCGCCGATCGGCGCCAACCCGAGCACGAGCGCCACACCCACGGTGAGCCACGCGGCGCGCCATCCCCAGAACTGCACCAGCGCGCCGACAATCGGAAACGCCATCATGAAGCCGATGCTCAGCACGACGCTGTAGACCGCCATCGCCAGGTCGATCTTGCGGACAAACCAGTGGCCGACCATGGCAATGCTGACCACCGACAGCGCGCTTTGCCCCAAGCCGCGGGTCAGCGTGACCGCGATTGCGAGCGCCCAGAAGCCTTGCGCCGTGGCCATGACGCACACCGTGACGCCGAGGGCCAGGGCGATTGTCGTGAGCACGATGGGCGTGCCGAAACGATCGAGCACCCGGCCAATGCCGATGGCAAAGACGGAACCGATCAGCGTCGCCCAAAGGTTCAACTGCGCGTAGTCGACACGGCCGATGCCAAGGTCGGCGAGCAGCGGCTCGGTGACGAGGCCCAGCCCCTGCGTCCGTCCCGGAAGGGTCCCGACCATGGCGGCGGCCGCCAGGCCGACCATCACCCAACCGTAGTAGATGCGCGTCAACTCGTCCCTCGATTCATCACGGGCCGCCCGCCACTACAATGGCGCGCTGGTGAACATTTTCGTCCAGAACCTTCGCTACGCGATTCGCTCGTTTCGAGCCAGCCCGGGGTTCGCGGTGGCCGCCGTGCTGTCGCTGGCCATCGGGGTCGGCGCCAACACGGCGCTGTTCAGCGTGGCCAGCGCGCTGCTGCTCACGCCCCTCGGCTACGCCGACGCCCAACGACTGGCCATTCTCTGGAACCGCTCGCCGGGCCTGCTGATCGAGGAGGACTGGTTTTCGACCGCGCAGTACTTCGACATCAAACACGGCCACACCGGCTTCGAGCAGGTCGCCATTGCGATCGGCGGCAACGACAACCTGACCGGTGACGGCGAGCCCGAGCGCGTAGGCACTATTCGGATGTCGTCGAACCTGCTGCCCATGTTGGGCGCCCGTGCCGAGGTCGGCCGGCTGTTTGTGCCCGAAGACGACCGACCGGGCACAACCGGTGTTGCCGTGCTTGGCCACGGCATGTGGCGACGGCGTTACGGATCAGACCCGGCGGTGCTCGGCCGCACGCTGGTGATCAACGGCCAGCCGTACCAGATCGTTGGAGTGCTGCCAGAGTCGTTCTCGCTGCCGCGCGAGGTGATGCCGACGCTCAACGGCGCTGAGGATGCGGAGATCGCGTTGCCGCTGCCGCTGGCGGCTGACGCCGCCACCGTTCGCACCCGCGAGGACTACAACATTCTGGCCAAGCTCAAGACCGGCGTGTCGCGCGATCAGGCGCAGGCCGAAATGGCGGCGATCACGGCGCGCCTGCGAAGCGAGCACCCGGCGTTCTATCCACCGAATGGCGGGCTCACGTTCGACATCGTGCCGTTGCAGCAACAGGTGGTCGGCGACGTGCGTCAGTCGATCCTCGTGTTGATGGCGGCGGTCGGCTGCGTGTTGTTGATTGCGTGCGCGAACGTGGCCAACCTGCTGCTATCGCGGGCGCTCGCGCGCCAGCAGGAAGTGGCCATCCGCGCCGCTCTTGGCGCCAGCAGGCGAGCGCTCGTGGGCCAGTTGCTCACCGAAAGCGTCATCCTGGGTGTGGCCGGCGGCGCCGTCGGCCTGTTGTTTGCCGCGGCGAGCCTCGATCAACTGCATCGGCTCGGTGCCGGCAGTGTGCCTCGGCTTGGCGAGATCGCGATCGATCGCGGCGTGTTGCTCTTCACGCTGGTGCTCTCGATTGCTTCGGGCATCCTGTTCGGGCTGGTCCCGGCCTTGCGCGTGACCCGCATCGACCTGCAGGGCAACTGAAAGACGCCGGCCGGGGCGCCGCCGGCGCCGGAGCCTTGTGGGCGCGCGGGCAGTACACGCGCCGATCGCTGGTGGTGATCGAACTCGCCCTGTCGGTGGTGCTGCTCGTCGGCGCCGGCCTCTTGATCCGAAGCTTCGTCGGCCTGCTGAATACGCCGCCGGGCTTCAACTCCAGCCAGGTCCTGACCCTCGAGTTGTCGATGAGCGGCCGCCGGTACACCGATGCGCCTTCGATTATCGAGACCTATCGGCAAATGTGGGAGCGACTCGGCCGGTTGCCGGGCGTCACCGCCGCCGGCGGCGTGTCGGCGTTGCCGCTGAGCCGCATGTTTGCGTGGGGGCCGATTACGGTTGAAGGCCGAACGCCTCCAGCCGGCGAAGAGTTCATCAACGCTGACATGCGCTTCGTGGGCGGCGACTACTTCCGCGCCATGGAGATCTCGCTCATCGAGGGCCGCCTGTTCGAAGAGACCGACACGCGAGAGGTCCCGAGAGTGACGGTGATCGACGCGCGCATGGCGAAGGAGCTGTGGCCGGGCCAGAGCGCGATCGGCCGGCGCCTGAAGACCGGCGGCCAGGATTCGAAGACGCCGTGGATCACGGTCGTCGGCGTGGTTGGTGCGGTCAAGCAGTACACGCTCTATACCGACTCACGGATCGCCATGCACTTTCCACTGACGCAGGTGCCGGTGAGAGGCATGAACGTGGTGCTGCGCAGCGAGCAGGACCCCGAGACGCTGACCGCGGCCGTTCGCGCCGAACTCAAGGCCATCGATCCCGACCTGCCGATGTACCGGGTGCGCACCATGGAGGCCCGCGTCGAGGAATCGCTGGCGCGCCGCCGGTTCGCCATGCTGCTGCTCAGCGTCTTCGCCGCGCTGGCTCTGGGCCTGGCGGCCATTGGCGTCTACGGCGTGATGAGCTACCTGGTGAACCAGGGAACTCGCGAGCTTGGCATTCGCCTGGCGCTCGGCGCCACGCCGCAGGGCATCACGCGCCTGATTGTCGGCAGCGGCCTGCAGATCGCGCTCGTCGGCGTTGGCGCCGGGCTGGCGGGTGCGTGGCTGCTGACGCGGTTCATGCAAAGCCTGTTGTTCGGGGTCGCGGCCACCGATCCCTTGACCTTTACCGTCATCCCCATCGTGTTGGCCGTCGTCACCCTGGTGGCCTGCTACCTGCCCGCCCGCCGTGCCACCCGCATTGATCCGGTGGTATGCCTGCGCAGCGAGTAACCGAGGAATCCGGCCGGGAGATAGAATTGTCTCCCACATGAAGATCCAACGAATTCTTGCCTACCGTGTCGAGTTGCCGCTGCACGAGACGACGTACAAATGGTCGGGCGGTAAGTCCGTGACGGTGTTCGACTCGACCGTGGTGCGCGTCGAGACCGATGCCGGGCTCGTTGGCCACGGAGAGGTCTGCCCGCTCGGACCGTTTTATCTTCCGGCGTACGCCGACGGGGTGCGATCGGGCATCCGCGAGCTTGGCCCCCACCTGATTGGCGCTGACCCGCGCGAGCTCACCAAGTTGAACGGCGTCATGGACGCGGCGTTGAAGGGCCACGCCTACGTCAAGAGCGGGATCGACATCGCGTGCTGGGACATCCTTGGCCAGGCCGCGGGTCTTCCCGTGTGCGAGCTGCTCGGTGGACGCTACGGCGACGACTTCCATCTGTATCGCGCCATCTCGCAGGACACGCCGGAAGCGATGGCCGGCCGCGTTGCCGGGTATCGCGCCGAAGGCTATCGCCGTTTTCAGCTCAAGGTCGGCGGCGACCCCGACGTGGACATCGAACGCATCCGCACGGCCGCTGCGGCGCTACAACCCGGCGACCGGCTGATCGCCGACGCCAATACCGGGTGGACGCAGCACGAAGCCATGCGCGTGGTGAAGGCGGTTCGCGACGTGGATGTTTACATCGAGCAGCCGTGCCTGAGCTACGAGGAGTGCTTGAGCGTGCGGCGCCATACGCCGCATCCATTCGTCCTCGACGAGAACGTCGACGGGCTCGACATGCTGCTGCGCGCAAAAGCCGATCTCGCCATGGACGTCGTCAACCTGAAGATCAGCAAGTTCGGCGGCCTCACCAAGACGCGGCAGGCCCGCGACCTGTGCGCGAGCATGGGTGTGGCCATGACCATCGAAGACAGCTGGGGCGGCGATATCGTGACCGCTGCCATCGCCCACCTCGCGCACAGCACGCCGACGGCGCTGCTGTTCACGAGCACCGACTTCAAC
>JBBQSP010000005.1:0-86883 GCA_038213735.1 Vicinamibacterales bacterium
CACCGCGGTGATGCTCGCCGGGACCGCCGTCACGTCTTCGGCCTCTTTCTGGGCGGTGACGATGACGGTCGGCAGGGTGATGCCGGGCGCCTGGGGTGCCTGCGCGAACGACAGGGTAGGGGCGGCCAGGCCAATCAGGACAGCAAAACGAAGTCTGAACATCTCATTATTATGCACGGGCCTCGCGACGGTCGGTTCGGCCAGGGCTTCCTTTCGTCACTCAATACCGCGAAACCAACCACAATGTTTCGTGGCGATTGTTCCCGCCCGGACCAAACCCGTTCACCGACCGCCGCTCGCAGGCTGTAACTAGTTGGCGGTTAAGGAGATCATCTCGGTCGCCGGTTCGTTGTAGGCTAGCTGAAATGGTGTGGTGGATCATGGCGGCCGGCGCGTTGGGCACCGGCGCGCGTTATCTCGTGGGCGTGTGGGTCCTCGAACGGTTCGGCGCCGGATTTCCGTACGCGACGATGGCCGTCAACCTCATCGGGTGTTTCCTGCTGGGCATGGTGACGCACTTCTCCGCCGTGCCGGTCGGCAGTCCCGAACTGCGCGCGGCCGTGGCCATTGGGCTGCTTGGCGGCTTCACGACCTACTCCAGCTTCAATCAGGAAACCCTGGCGATGCTGACGCACGGCGCCGCGGGTGCCGCCGCGCTAAACGTGGTCATGACGCTTGCCGGCGGCCTGATCACCGGATGGCTCGGCCTCGTCTTCGCGCGCCAACTTGTGGCATAGTCCCGCGCATGCGAATCCTGTTCGTGCTGATCGCGATGGGCGGGCTGGCGGCCGTGTCTGCGCCTCAAGTCCCCGTGCTCGCGCAAGCGGCGCCGGCCGAGTCCGATTCCTGGCGTCAATGGGGCGGGCCGACGCGCAACTTCATGGTCTCGTCCACCGGCCTGGCCGAGCAGTGGCCCGAAGCGGGCCCGCCGGTGATCTGGAGCCGGCCGCTTGGACCGGGGCACTCCGCCATTCTCGTGGACGAGGGCCGGCTCTACACGATGTACCGCGCCGGCAATGGCCGGGCCAAGCAGGGACCGTGGGACGCCGAAGAGACCGTGGTCGCCATGGACGCGGCGTCGGGCAAGACGCTGTGGGAGCACAAGTATCCATCGCGCCGTGAAGACTTCAGCTTTGGCGCCGGGCCGCATTCGACGCCGCTGATCGTCGGCAACCGGCTGTTCACCATCGGCACCAACAAGCAGTTGTTCGCGTTCGACAAGACGAGCGGCAAGATTCTGTGGTCGCACGATCTGATCAAGGAATTCAACTCGCCCGAGTTGCTGATCCGGCCGGTGGTCAAGACCGGCTACGGCTGCAGCCCGATCGCGTATCGCGACACCATCATTTGCAGCGTCGGCGGTCCTGGCCAGTCGGTGATGGCCTTCCGGCAGAGCGATGGCGCGGTGGCGTGGAAGAGCGGCGACTTCCTGACGTCGGAGGTGCCCCCGATCCTGATCGACATGGGCGGCCGCCAGCAGCTGGTGATCGTCGGCGGCGGCACCGTCAACGGCCTCGACCCGGCCACTGGCCGAATCCTGTGGTCGCATCCCCATGATCCCGGCAACGACCTCAACTGCGGCATGCCGTTGTTCGGGCCTGACAATATTCTGTTCGTCTCGTCGGCCTACCGGGCGGGCAGCCGGGCCATCCAACTGAAGCAGGAAGGCGCGGCGACGCACGCCGATGAACTGTGGTTCACCAATCGCGTGCGCTTCATGTTCCTGAACTCCATCCGGGTGGGCGATCACGTGTACGGCACGACCGGCGACTTCGGCCCGGCGTTCCTGACCGCCCTCAACATCAAGACCGGCCAGTCGGCCTGGCAGCACCGCGGCTTCGGCCGCGCGAGCCTGGTTTACGCCGACGGCAAGGCGATCATCATGGACGAGGATGGCGACCTCGCGCTGGCCAGGCTGGCGCCCGAGGGCGTGACCATTCTTGCAGAGGCCAAGAAGGTGTTCGACACGACCTCGTGGACCGTGCCCACCCTGGTAGGCAAGACCCTATACGCTCGCGACCGCGAGAAAATCGTCGCGCTGAACCTGGGGGCTCAGTGATGGGGTTCGGGGATCAGGGATCGAGGATCGGGGGGGCGTGGTGCTTGGTCTTTGCCCTGCTCGCCTCGTCAACGCTGACCGCGCAGACGCCCGACTTGTCCGGCACATGGGTGTTGGACAAGGCGAAGAGCCAGGTGGTGGCGACCGCCGGCTTCACCGGGCTGATCTCGGCGGGCGTGCCGGCGACGCTGCACATCACGCAGCCCGCCAACGGCAGCGTGGTGGTCGAAAGCCAGGTCAATGAGCAGCACGTCCGGATTTACAAGCCGGGCGGCCAAACCTCGACGCCGGCCGGCCAGGGCGGCGCGGTGACCATGACCACCAAGTGGGACGACCGCACGCTATTGAGCGAAGGCGCCGTGAAGGCGCCGAACGGCGATACGACCACGATCAAGGAAGTGATGTCGCTCAGCGCCGATGGCAAGGTGCTGACAGTGCAGATCACCACCACGGCCGCCGCGACGGCGGCGAGCACGCTGGTCTATACGAAGGTGACTGGCGTTGGACCGTGCGAGACCTGGCCGACGCCCTGCAAGAGGCCTTCGCCCTAGAGGGCTTCGGCCGTCCAAGGCGCATCTAGTCGTGCGGCTTCTCGACCGCCACCAACTCCGGTTCGCGCAGCACCGGCGGCAGGTCCTGCCCCTGGTCGCGGGTGGGCCGCCGTTCGGGCCCGAATGGCGGCAGTTGCACCGGCTCGCCGAGCCGGGCTGATTCGTACAGCGCACTTGCGACCCGCACGTCCCAGCACCCTTCTTCGGCCGAGGGCTCCGGGTTCTTGCCGTTCAGGACGCAGTCCGAAAAGTAGACCAGCTCCGCGGCGAACTGATCGCGCCGCCGGCCTTTCTTCTTCGTGACATCCTCGCCGACGGTGAGGGTGTAGCCGAGCGCCTCAGAGTGTTGGTACGCGGGCTCCGCGTGGATGTCGCCCTCGGTGCCGACCACCCGCAGGTCCGACACGCCGTTGGCCGCGAAGCTCGTCGTGAACGTCGCGAGCCGGTCGCCGTCGAAACGCATTACGCCCGAGGTCATCTCGTCAATCTCGGGCATGTCCGCGCGGGCGCCGTCGACCGAGTAGGCGAACACTTCGGTTGGCTCGGCGCGGAACAGCAGCCGGGCCGCATTGATGCAATACACTCCGAGGTCAAACAGCGTCCCGCCACCCAGCTCACGCTTGGCGCGGATGCCGCCCGGTTCGGCATGCATCGAGAACGATGAGTTGAAGAAGCGCGGCTCGCCGATTTTCCCGCTGCGGACCATCTCCACGATCTCGAGGAATAGCGGCTCGAAGTGCAGCCGGTAGGCCGTCATCAGCCGCACGTCGGCAGCGGCTGCCGCGTCGATCATCCGCGAGCATTCCGCCTCGGTAACGGCGAGCGGCTTCTCGCACAGCACGTGGACTCCGGCCTTGGCGGCGCGCACGGCGAAGTCAGCATGCTCGGAGTTTGGGGTGCAGATGTACACCGCATCCACCTCTTTAAGGCATCGCTCGTAGTTGTCGTAGCTCGCGCGCACCGGTACGCGATAGCGATCGCCCAGCGTATTCAGCTTCTCGTCGCTGCCGCTGACGAGGGCGTGCAGGGTGGAGTTGCGCTTGGCGTGCGCGAATGCTGGCAATACAGCAGCTTGCGCGATGTGCCCGAGCCCGACTACGGCATAACGAACTTTCGACTGAGCCATGTGAAGCGTCTCTCCCAGCAGGAGACGCTGCAAGATGCGCACCAAGCGCTCGGTCGCTGCTGAGCTGCCGTTCAGGCAAAGATCGGTATGGTGTTGCCCGGCGTTCCGCTTCCGATCTGCGCCTGCCACTCGAGCATCACCTGCACGGCTCGTTCGTCCAACTCGACGGTGTAGCGATTGACGTAGAGCTCGATATGCCGCTGCACCACCTCGGGCGCCATCTCCTGGGCGTGCCCGGCCACGTAGGCCCGGCTCGCGTCGGGATGCGCGAAGGCGTGCTCGACGCTGGCCCGCAGCGCCGTATCGATGGCTGCGCCGATGGGCGCCACCAGGTCTCGGCGAATCGCGATCGCGGCCAGGGGCAGCGGCGACTGCATGCGTTCTTCCCACACCGCGCCAAGGTCGGCCAGCAGCGTCAGGCCCTTCGCCTGGTACGTGAACCGGCCCTCGTGAATCAGCACGCCGCAGTCCACCTCGCCGCGCAGGATGGCGCCTTCGATCTGATCGAACCGCATCGCGACGGTGTCAAACTGGCCGAGCAATCGCAGAAGCAGGGCCGCTGTCGTCCGCTCGCCGGGGATCGCCACCCGTCCGCCCACCGCCCGCGGTGATCGGCCCACGATGATCGGCCCCACGCCGTAGCCGGCCGCGCCGCCGGCACGCAGCAGTGCATAGCGATCGCGAATGCGGGAGTACGCCGCGATCGAGACTTTTGTCACCTCGGCGCCGCCCAGTTCCGCGCGCGCATTCAGTGCCTCGACGTCGTCGAGGTACGGCGTCACCGCCGGGCCGGCCACCAGCCCGTGGACCACGGCGTGGAACGCGAAGGTGTCGTTCGGGCACGACGAAAAGCCGAAATCAAGGTGGTGTCCGGCTTCGGCCGGACCTGCTAGCGCCTGGCGATCCACGCGAGCAGTGCCTCCTGAGCCGCCGTGGCGGCGTCCTTGATTCGCCACGCGCCGGTGTCGCGATCGGTGACCATGTTGCTGATGCCGCGCAGTTCGCCGACCGGGATGCCGTGCATGGCGGCAACGTGCGCGACGGCCGCGCCCTCCATGTTCTCGATTGCTCCACCGGTTCGCGCTTCGATCTCCCGCGCCGCTGCAGCGGTGCCGGTGCACGACGTCATCGTCACGAATGCCACCCGCGCCGGGGCAGGGAACACCTGCATGGGCAGCACGTTGTAGATCGGCGGCGGACCGGCGACGATGGGGAAGCCGAGGGCGTGCATGTCGAGAAACCCGGCCGGGCTGGTGGCGCCGAGGTCGCCGTAGCATTCGGTATCGGCGCAGGCGACATCACCGACGGAGAGCCCGGAGCCGGGATAGGCGCCCCCAATGCCACAGACGATGATGGCGGATGGTCGCGAGCGCGCGATGGCCAAGGTCACGGCATGGGCGGCGTTCACCGGTCCGACGCCCATGCACACCAGTTCGACCCGCGCCGCATCGAGGTCGCGGCGCAGCCGCGTGCTTTCGAGTTCCGTGGCGGTGCAGATCAGCAGGTCGGGGTGCAAGACCCTTTCAGCTTACTGCACGCCAAATGCCAGCAGCACGTTGCCGGCCATCTGGCCGAATGAGCCGTAACCAGAGTTGGTGAAGACCATGCCGTTGGCGATGGTGGCGCCCGGGCCGTTGATCGAGCCGCCGCGCGCCTTCACCCCGTTGACGGTCTCGAAGTCGCGCGCGGTCGCGAACTCCCACAGCACCTTGCCGTCGGTCGCGCTGTACGCGCGCATCATGCCGTCGGTCGCGCCCGAGAACACGACGCCCGGGAACATGCTGGCCGCGGCCGACTGCGCCGGGATGCACTTCATCGACTGATCAGCACAGGTTGGAATCGGCGGCGCCCACCACTCGCGCTCGCCGGTCGCTAAGCGGATCGCGGCCATGCCGCCGGCGGCCTTCATGCCGAGCAAGCCGTCGGCGTTGGGATAGTAGACGAGCCGGTCGTCGGCGGCGCCGCCCCACTCAATGCCGCCGAGCGGCGAGCCCTGGCCGACGCGATGCTGCCACACCACGGCGCCATCGTCGGGATTGATGCCCCAGGCGATCCCTGATTTCTGTCCCACTGCGAGAATGCGGCGGCCGCCCGGAAGCGATCGCAGGATCGGCGATGTGCCGACCGCGAAGTCGGGACCGGTCTCCTGCGGGCAGGTTTCCGACTTGGCGTTGGGGCCGCAGCCAATGACGTAGGCGTCGTTGGCCGTCAGTTGGCGGGTCCATAGCCGCTTGCCGGTGGCGAGGTCCACCGCCATCACCGCGTCGGTGGTGTTGACGGCGGGATAGGTGTAGCCGTTGCTGGTGGACAGGTAGATGCGGCCGCGTTCCGGATCGATGGTGGGCGCCGACCACACGGCGGCGCCGGCGGGGCCCCACAACTGCGTGCCGGTGGAGGTCTTGCGCATGGGCACGGCGGCTTCCGAAATCGTGAACGACTGCCAGCGCTGGTCGCCGGTGCTGGCGTCGTAGGCGATCACGCTGCCGCGGAACGAGCAGCAGGGATACGCCGGGTTGCCGCCCAGGGCTTCCTCGATTGACGATACCGGCACGTAGAGGCGGCCATCGTGGTAGGTCGGCGCGCCGGTGATGCGTGCCACCGGATGCGGGTCGGCGTGCTTGGTCCAGATCAGCGCGGCGCTCTCGGCATCGATCGCGTAGACGTTCGCCCTGACATCACCGAAGAACACCGCGAACCGCGAGGCGCCGGCCTTGATCGGCGCCACGGTAATCGCGGTGCGGACGCCCGCCTTCGCCTGGTACGACCAGTAGACGCAACCGCTGGCCGCGTCGAGCGCGTAGACGAAGCCGTTGTCGGAGCCAACGTAGATGCGGCCGCCCATGACGGTGGGCTGCCCAAACGCCTGGCGCCCTTCAGGAAAGCCAAACGCCCACTTGAGCGCCAACTTGGGCACGGTGGTGGCCGTCAATCCGGCCGCGGCGGCGGTCTGGAAGCGCGAGTTCGCCGTGTCGACGCCCCAGCCGTTCCAGCCCGGGCCTTCCATGGGATTGCCGAGGGGCTTCGGCGCGCACTGATTCTTCATGGTCGAGGCATCGCCGGCCTTCGCCGTGCCGAACGACCGTCCCGCGACGTACTCGGCGATGGCGCGCATCTGGCCTTCGCTGAGGCTCGACGCCATGGGCGCCATGCTGCCGGTGGTCATGGCCGCCAGGATCGCCTCGGGCGGCTGTCCCAGCAGCTGCGCCCGCGTCGGTGCGCGGCTTCCGGGGGCGGGATCGACGTGGCAACTGGCACATTTCTCGTTGAAGGGCAGCAGGCCACCCACGCCGAAACCCTGGGCAGCTGCATTCGAAGCGCCGGCGGCAATGAGGGCGAGAGCGAAGAAGAGTGGCATACGCATGCGCGAATCCTACATCAGGGATCAGGGATCTGGGAGGGATCAGGGATCGGGGAAGCACGCTAGGCTGTGGAATGGAGTTCGCGATTGCCCCGCCGATTGAGCCAATGCTGGCCAAGCTGGCGATCGAGGTGCCCGGTGGCGGGTCCTACCTGTATGAGCCGAAGTGGGATGGCTTTCGGGCGATCGTGTTTCGCGCCGGCGGCGAGGGGTACATCCAGAGCCGGGACTTGAAGCCGCTCGACCGCTATTTCCCGGAACTCAATGCCGCGCTGGTCGCAGGGCTGCCCGACGATTGCGTGCTCGACGGTGAGATCGTCATTGCCACGCCTCGCGGCCTTGATTTCGATGCGCTGCAGATGCGGCTGCATCCGGCCGCGTCTCGCGTGGCAAAGCTGTCGGCCGAGATTCCGGCCTCGTTCGTGGCGTTCGACCTGCTCGCCGCCAACGGCGAGGACCTGCGCGCGCTGCCGCAATCGGAGCGGCGCCTGCGCCTTGAGCGGTTGCTGACCGGTGTGGCGCCGCCGATTCACCTGACGCCGATGACTCGCGAACATGGTCGAGCGGTGGAGTGGCTGGCGCAGTTCGAAGGCGCCGGCCTCGACGGGGTCATGGCCAAGCCGGAGGACGGCGTCTACCTGCCGGGCAAGCGCGCGATGATCAAGGTGAAGCACGCGCGCACCGCCGAGTGCGTCGTCGCCGGCTTCCGCTGGCACAAGGCCGGCAAGGACGAGCTGGTGGGATCGCTGTTGCTGGGACTCTTCGACGATCAGGGCCGCTTGCAGCACGTCGGCGTGACTTCGGCATTCACGATGGCCAAGCGCAAGGCGCTGGCCGAGGAACTCGGGCCGCTGCGCGAGCGCGCGCTCGAGGATCATCCCTGGCGTGACCAAGCTTCCACAGGGGAGGACGCCGCGCAGCGCAAACCGGGTGCGCAGAGCCGCTGGAGCGTGGGCAAAGACCTGTCGTGGGAGCCGCTGCGCATCGAGCGTGTGTGCGAGGTGAAATACGACCACATGCAGGGCACGCGCTTCCGGCACGCCGCGATCTTCCAGCGTTGGCGACCCGACAAGCCGCCGGCGGCGTGCGGTTACGATCAGCTTGAGGTCACGACTCCTTACGAGCTCGCGCGGGTCTTCGGCGCGGCCCGTCGGGAGTCGTGACGGCCTCGCCTTTCGGCTCCTTCGGCACGCGGCGCCGTGACGGCGCGACCCGCGGTGCCTCCCCAGCCTGCCTCTTGTAGTGCGGCGGCCACGGTGCGTCGCCGTCGCCATCGCGCTCCTGTCGCGCCGATAGCTCCAGCAGCATGTCCAGGGATCCGGGTTGCGCATCAATGCCCTCGTGAGGGTCGCCAATGCGGGCGAAGCGCGCCGGCATGGTCGCCAGCGTGAAGTCGGCCAGCTCGCAGGTATCGACTTCGTCCCATGCGATCGGCGCCGACACCCGCGCGTCGGCGGTTGGCCGTACGGAATAGGCGCCGGCCACGGTCTTGTCCTTGGCGTTCTGGTTGTAGTCGAGGAACACGCCATGGCGTTCCTCTTTCCACCACTTGCTGGTGGCGAGTTGCGGCACGCGCCGCTCGACGTCGCGCGCCAGCGCCAGGGCCGCCCGCCGCACCTGGTCGAAGCCCCAGCGACGCTCGATGCGCACGTTGATGTGGATGCCGCGCGATCCCGACGTCTTGGGCCAGCCGACCAGGCCGGCATCCGCGAGCGCCGCGCGCACTTCGTGGGCGACGCTGCGAATCTGCGGCCACTCGACGCCGGGCACCGGGTCGAGATCGACCCGGAGCTCGTCGGGATGCTCGAGATCATCGGCACGCACCGGGTGCGGATGCAGTTCGAGGCAGGCCAGGTTGGCCATCCACGCCAGCGCCGCGGCGTCGCGTGGCACCACTTCTTCAGCGGTGCGCCCCGACGGGAACTTCAGTGACACCACCTCGATCCACGCCGGCCGCGACGCCGGCGCGCGCTTCTGGTAGAAAAACTCCTCGCCCACGCCGTTCGGATGGCGCACCAGCACATTGGGACGATCGCCCGATCCGCGCAGGGCGCCGTCGGCCACGCTGAGGTAGTAGCGGACCAGGTCGAGCTTGGTGTGGCCGGGCTGGGGAAACAGCACCTTGCCGGGATTGGTGATAGTCACTTCGCGGCCGGCGACGGTCAGCACCTCGGCTTCAGGCTTGGTGGCCATAGGCCTGACTATAGCCAAGGTTGGCGGGGGCTTGACAACCGCCGCCGGCCTTGCTATTTTTCTCGCGGAGTTGTTATAAAAATAACATGACCAGCAAGAGCCCCGCGGTCCTGACCAAGCGCGAACGCCAGATCATGGATCGCCTCTACCGGCTCGGCCGGGCCACCGCGACCGAGGTCCGCGAAAGCCTCAGTGGCAACCCCAGCGATTCCACCGTTCGCACGCAGCTGCGGGTGCTCGAAGAGAAGGGCCACGTCCGCCACGACGAGCTCGGCCTGCGGTTTGTCTACATGCCGACGGTGCCGCGCCACACCGCCCGCAAGTCGGCGCTCAACCATCTCGTCGACACCTTCTTCGACGGCTCCCACGCCAAGGTCGTGACCACGTTGCTTGGCAGCGACGGGTCGCGGCTCTCGGACGAGGATCTCGATCGCATCGCCGGGCTGATCGCGGCGGCCAGAAAGGCGGGCCGATGATTGCCCTCGATCTTGGATTGCGCGCGTCGGTCGTAATACTGGTCGCCCTGGCCGTGTCACTGACGCTGCGCCGGCGTTCCGCCGCCCTGCGCCACTCGGTGCTGGCCGCCGGCATGCTGTCGGCGCTCGCGGTGGCGCCGCTCGGCATCGCGCTGCCGGCCTGGGATCTGCCGCTCCACTCCGATCCCCCGGCGCTGTTGACCGCGGCGATCAGCGACGCGTCGTCGCCACGGCCGGCGGATTCACCCGCCGCCGCGCCCGCGACACCGCCGCCCGCGCCGCCACGCATCGCGATCGCCACCCTGGCCGATACGGTGTGGGCCGCGGGCTTCCTGACGAGCATTGCCGCCATGCTCGTCAGCCTGCGGCGACTGTCACGATTGACCACCGGCGCGCCGCCGCTGACCGACGCCCGCTGGCTCGCCATGGCGGGCACGCTGGCGCGGAGCCTGAACGTCCGCGACGATGTGGCGCTGAGGCAGACGGAGATGGCGACCACCCTGGGCACCTGGGGGTGGCGCCGGCCGGCGGTGCTGCTGCCGGCGGGCTGCGAAAGCTGGAGCGACGAACGCATTCGCATTGTCCTCGGCCACGAACTCGCGCACATTGGCCGCGCCGACTGGGCCATCCAGATGGCGGCCGACGTGGTGCGCGCGGTGTTCTGGTACAACCCGCTGTTCTGGCTCGCGTGTGCGCGGTTGCGCCGCGAGAGCGAAGCCGCTTGCGACAACGCGGTGCTCGAAGCCGGCGTGCCCGCCGCGGAGTACGCCTCTCACTTGCTTGCGATCGCCAGGACGTGCCGCCGGCCGTCCCATGGCGACGCTCGTCCCGATGGCTCGCCGGTCCACGCTTGAATGGAGGATTGCTGCAATGTTGAACCACACGCTGATCCGCACCCGCCCGACACGCCGCGCCCTGGCCCTGGTGTTCGCCGTCATCGCCGGCATCACCCTGACCACTGCGAGCTTCCGCGCCAACGAACAGGTCGGGCCGATGCCCCTGACCGGCACCGTCTACGACGTGACCGGCGCGGTGTTGCCTGGCGTGTCCCTCACGCTCGACGATGCCGCCGGGAATCAGCTGACGGCGACCACCGACCGCGATGGCCGTTTCGATTTTGGATCCGTTACGGCTGGCCGCTATCAGGTCGGCTCACGGCTGCCCGGCTTCATGTCGCTCGCGCAGGATGTCCGGTTGGAGAGCGCCCGTCACTGGGACATCACCCTCACGATCCCGGTTGGCGCCCTCCAGGAGACGATCACCGTCAGGGATCAGCGACCGGCGAGCGCGCCCGGCCGTGTCGAGCGCGCGCCGGTGCGCATTGGCGGCAACATCAAGCCGCCGCGCAAGCTGGTCGACGTCCGGCCGGTCTACCCGCAGGCCATGCGCGACGCCGGCCTCGAGGGCATCGTGTCGCTGACCGCATTGATCGACCCGGAGGGCCGCGTCTCGTCGGTGCGCGTGATCGGTTCGCCGGCCCATCCTGACCTAGGCAAGGCGGCCGCCGACGCCGTGCGGCAGTGGCAGTTCAGCCCGACCCTGCTGAACGGCGAGGCGGTCGAGGTCCTGATGAACGTGTCGGTTGCGTTCAGCCTGGAGGACTGAGGCGGCTGGTGCGGAGCAGCGCGTTCTCGAGACGCTCTTTCTGCAGCGGCTTGCTGAGGTGATCGGCCATGCCGGCCGCCAAGGGCTGGACCGCCCATCTCGCTAAGGGGCCTGCCAGGCCGCCAGGCGAAGCCCCGGCACGCGTTCGAACTCACTCCGGTTGTGGGTCACGAGCGTGAGGTCGAGGGCCACGGCGATGGCCGCGATCATGAGATCGTTCGAGCCAATCTCCGACCCCTCGCGGCGAAGATGTGAGCGCAGCGAGCCATAGACCTCGGCCGCCGCATCGTCGAAGAAGACCGACTGAAATGGTTCGAAGAAGTCGCGAAGCCGGCGAAGGTTCGCTGCGACCTTCTGACTGTTGTGCGCCCCGAAGATCAACTCGGCCTTGACGACGCTGCACAGGCACACGTCGCTCGGCGCACACGTCAGCAGCCGGTCGCGCACCGCCGGATTCGACCCACGCAAGTAGTCGATGCAGATGTCGGTATCGAGCAGGTATGTCACGGCAGCTCAATGTCGTCAGGCGAAGCGTCTGGGCCAACGACAAAGTCGCCCTCCCACTCGCCATAGAGCCGCTGGAGCGAGGCCGGCCATTCTCCCGGTGAGAGCTCGCGCTCGGCGAGGGCGGCCACAAACGCCGACACGCTCTGCCCGGATTTCTGAGCGGCGTGCTTGATGCGGCCGGCCGTCTTGTCGGGGAGGTAAAGGGTGATCTGCGCCACGGGTGCAAGTATATAACATATACTTGCAAACAGCCTGGAAGTGCTGAGCCATAATCGCTCACCGTGTCGAAACCGGCAATCGATGCCCCGGTCTGGCCGCCGCTGTTCGCCGTTTGGCTGATCAGCCTGGTGGCCATGCTGGGGAGCCTGTTCTTCAGCGAGGTGATGCGGCTGCCGCCGTGCGTGCTGTGCTGGTACCAGCGGATCTTCATGTATCCGCTGGTGCTGGTCACGACCGTCGGGCTGCTGTGGCGCGATCCGGGCGCGCTGCGATACGCGTGGCCGCTGGCCGTGGGCGGGCTCGCCGTCGGCGTGTACCACAACCTTCTCTACTACCACCTGATTCCGGAAAGCATCACGCCGTGCACCACCGGCGTGTCGTGCACCGACCGGCAGATCGAGTGGCTGGGGTTCATCACCATTCCGCTTTTGTCGCTGGCGGCGTTCACGCTGATCGTCGCCGGCCTGTTTGTGTGTCAGCAGCGTCTCAGGGGTGGTATTGATGAAGGTCAATAAGTTCGTGATGGTGGGTGTGGCCGTCGCGCTCGTGGCCGCGTTCGTGATCGCCGCCAACTGGTATCGCACCGAAGAGATCACGGAGGCGGAGCAGACGGCGTCGCAGGGGTCAGACCGGCTGGTGCGGCCGCATAGTCCGACCCTCGGTCCGGACCATGCGCCGGTCACCCTGGTGGAGTTTCTCGATCCCGAATGCGAGGCGTGTGGGGCGATGCATCCAATCGTCAAGCAACTGATGCGCGAGTTCGACGGCCGCGTCCGCCTGGTGATTCGCTACACGCCGTTTCATCCGAACTCGGCCTATGCCTCCAGCCTGCTCGAAGCGGCGCGCGAACAGGGCAAGTACTGGGAGTTGATGGACGAGTTCTTCGCGCGGCAGCACGAGTGGGCCGGTCACGCCGCGCCGCGGCCTGACCTGCTGGCGGTGTATGCGCGAAACCTGGCGCTTGACATGACCAAGCTCGGCGTCGCCAGCACCAGCGCCGAAACCGAGCGGCGCATCAAGCAGGACGCCGCAGACGCCGAGGCCCTCGGCGTGACGCGCACGCCGACGTTCTTCGTCAACGGCAAGCCGCTACCGCAGATCGGCTACGAGCCGGTGCGCGCCGCCATTGCCGCGGCGCTCCAGGAAGAGGGGCGATAAGTCCGCCCGCGTCGAAGGCCCGGAACCGGCGGCAGACCGAGGCCGACACCGTGATTCGCGGGCTCGCCACTGCTAAGTAACCGGCTTGCGGCGCTCGGCCAGTCGATGGACGAGGGCCAGGCGCGGCGCCAGGATCTCGCCAGACGGATCGATCGCGGCGTTGACCGGCACGAACAGCGTTTGCGCCTCGCGCCTCGCGAGCACGTTGCCGGCCACGAGCGCGCGCATCATCCAGACGGCCGCGGCGACGCTCGAGACCTCCAGACCCATCCAGCCCTGGTAGCGGTGATCCACGGCGCGAAGGCCGGTCTGCTCGATCGCCGCCGCCACCGCACGCCGCGTGGTTGCGGTCTCCGGTGCATCGGCCGGCTCCGGCTCGAGTAGCGGAAGCTCCGTCGACAGCAACGCAAACAATCCGCCGATGTCGGCCTTGTGCACCCGCGCCAGGTGGCCCATCCAGTAGTGCGTTGTCTTGGCGATGACGGTGACGACGTTCTTGATTTCCTTGTCAATCCTGAAGTGCGGCGCCGCCGGAAGGTCGAGATCCATGTCGCCGGCTCGCGTGACGGCGACGTTCTCCGTCGTGATGGCCCGCAGCAGCCAATCGGCCATGGTGTCGCTGAAGCAGCTGACCCTGACGCGTCCGGGCACGGGCGAAGCGGTGGCCACCAGCTCGCTTGCCATGGTGACGCCTCGGCAAATTTCGTCCACCACTTCCTGGTAGCGATCCGGTTCCGCAGCAATCGCGTCCCTCCGTCCCGGTTCGAGCAGCGTGCCTTTGTGCGGCGGCCCGCTGGCCATGGCCAGGTCGCAGAAGCTCTGCCAGATCTCGTCCCAGGCGACCCTGCCGTCGGCGTCGAACTTCAGTCCGGCCGAGCGCATGGGCACCGGTTGCAGGTCTTCGGTGGTGTCCTGGTACTGCGCCGGCAGCAGCACGCGCATCCGGAAGTCGAGCAGCGCGAACGCCCGGTCATCGTCGAAGGTCAGCACGGGGACTAATTATGTGTCGGGCGGGGTAGCGTTGGGGTTCGGTCGCGTTTACACTGCGAGCGTGACCCACATCCGCACGGTCGTTGTCCCTGGCGTGTTCGCTCTCCTGGCGGCCACCTCGTTAGTGGCGGCCGAACCAGACTGGGCGCGCTTTCGCGGCCCCAACGGATCGGGTCTGTCCCCCGCCACGGGCGTGCCGACGCAGTTTGGACCCGGCAAGAACCAGCTGTGGCGGCTGCCGTTGCCGCCAGGTCATTCGTCCCCAATCTTGTACCAGGACCGTCTCTATCTCACCGCCCTGCGCGGTAACGATCTGGTGACCATGGCCATCGATCGACTGGCCGGCAAGATCCTGTGGGAGCGGGTGGCGCCGCAGGTCACGACGAAGGTCGTGGACAAGCGCAACAACCCCGCGTCGCCGAGCCCGGCGGTCGAGGCGGATGGCGTCTACGTGTTCTTCCCCGACTACGGGCTGGTCGCCTACAACGCGGCCGGCAAGGAACTGTGGAAGTTGCCGCTCGGTCCCTTCAATAACATCTACGGCATGGGCGCGTCGCCGGTGATTGTCGGCGACCTGCTGATCCTCGCCTGCGATCAGAGCCTGGGTTCGTACGTGATGGCGCTCGACAAGCGCACCGGCAAGCAGGTGTGGAAGGTCGATCGGCCCGAGGCCAAGAGCGGACACTCCACGCCGATCCTGTGGCGTGGTCCCGACGGTCGCGACCAGGTGCTGCTGCCGGGTTCGTTCCTGTTGACGTCGTACGATGCGGCTACTGGCAAGAAGCTGTGGTGGGTGGGCGGCTTGTCGTTCGAGATGAAGTCCACGCCGGTGATTGGCGGCGACACCATCTACGTGAACGGCTACGGTGCGCCGGTGAACGACCCCGGCAACAAGATCTCGATTCCCGCCGCAGACGAGGTCTGGAAGACCGCCGACGCCAATGGCGATGGCGTGATCCAGAAGACGGAGTTCCCGAAGTTCACCCAGGCGTTCTGGTTCGACGTGGCCGACCTCGACACCAACGGCTCGCTCAACAAGGACGAGTGGGCTTACTACCGCGCGGCCCTCGATTCAGAGAACGGCATGCTCGCCATCCGCCTCGGTGGCTCCGGCGACATGAGCGACACCGCGATCCGCTGGAAGTACCAGCGCAGCGTGCCGCAACTGCCGTCGCCGCTGCTGTACCGCAACGTCCTCTACATGGTGAACGACAACGGCATTGTCACCACGCTCAACCCCGACACCGGCGCGGTGATCAAGCAGGGCCGGCTCACCGGCGCGCCGGGGGCCGTGTTCGCGTCGCCGATCGCGGCGGACGGTCACGTGTACTTCACGACCGAAGCCGGCGCGGTGGTCGTGGTCTCGCCGGGTGGTGATCTGACCGTGGAAGCCGTGAATGCGCTGAACGAAGAGGCGTACGCCACGCCGGCCCTGGCCGATGGCCGCATCTACGTCAGGACCACGCAGGCCCTGTATGCTTTTGGCGCGAACTAACGTGCCGTACCGAAAGGACCAGACAGTGAAATCCCATCTGCGGTTTGTCGTCGTACTCGCGGCGGCCCTGGCGTCGGTTACCACCACCAGTGCGCACTTCAAGATGCTGACACCCGCCCCGTGGGTGATCACCAACGATCTTGGCGATCCCCAGAAGGTCGGTCCGTGCGGCGGTGACCCCAAGGGCGCCAACGACGCGATCCTGTCGAAAGCCGTGACCAAGGTGGCCGGCGGTTCGCTGCTGCCGCTGAAGATCCAGGAAACGATCTTCCATTCCGGCCACTATCGCGTCGCGCTGGCCGTGAACTCGCGGACCGAACTGCCGCCGGATCCGTACGCGGCGGAGAAGTGGACCGAGCGCGGCTTGTACTCGGTGTGGGGACAAATCCAGAGCCCGCCGCAAGTGCCGGTCCTCGCCGACGGACTCTTCCAGCACTATCCCAAGCCTGGCGAGCCCGCCTCGCGGCTGCTGAAGACCCCGATGGCGCCGTGGGAAACGCAGATCGAGATCCCGAACATCAACTGCGCCAAGTGCACGCTGCAGGTGATCCAGTTCATGGCCGATCACGTCTACAACCAGCCTGGTGGCTACGCCTACCACCAGTGCGCCGACCTCCAGATCACCGCCGATCCCGCCAGGCCGATCGACACGCGCTGGCCGGGTCAAACGACCAGCAAGTGAAGCCGAGGTCTCGCCCGGCGGAGTAGGTCGGTGGCGAAGAGCGTGACCACCAGCCAGATCATCCATTCGATCTGAAACCGATAGCGCGCCGCCTCCAGTGCGGTCAGCATCGAGCTGGCGAGCACGACAAAGGCGATCTGGAGCAGCAAGAGCCACAGCAACGCTCCGCGCGCCCGCTCGTCGCGGTCCGGGTGCCGCACGAGCGACCGCGCGCGCGCCGCTCCCCAGATCAGCGGCACCGGGACGAAGAGATAAAGCCCGACGGGGGCGACCGGGAAACCGTGGACCAGCCGGTTGAACCAGACCTCGTAGCGTCCCAGCTCCTCGCGATGGCCCTCGTGAGGCGACCCGCCTGCTTCGCGTTCAGGCGAGGTGATCAATGCGGCTCCGCGGTCGCGCGGATGCCACGCGGTGGTCGGCCCGAACAGGTCCTCGAGCCCGGCCAGCACGGCGGCGCCATAGTCAGCAGGGCGCATCCGCAGGTAGTACCTTACGTCCGCCATGCGGGCGCGATGCACATCGAGCAGCCACCAGTGGTTGAAATTCGGGGCCGTGACCGCGGTGTGTTCCAGCCGGGTCAGCTGCGGCGGCCAGCCCGCATGTTCGGACGTCTCGAAGAAGGGCGCGTACTCTCGCGGCGGCGCATAGACGCTGATGGCGGCGAACCGCGACAGCCTGCCCTCCGCGATCCATGCATCGCGGACCTCGGCTGGCAGACGTGCCGTCGTCACGAGCGTGTAGCTGGCCGGACCGAAGGTCGAACTCGCGAACGCGCCGAACAACACGGCGTTCTTCGCGTACAGGGCCACGAGCATCACCCCGGGGATGGCCACCGCGGCCAGGACGCGCCGGCGCGCACCACGGTCGCACACCCAGGCACCAAGCGCAGCCACGAGGACGTACCAGGCGAGGTGGAACGTGCTGCGCGTCGCGCTGATCAGCGCGCACACCGCGAAGCAGGCGAGCCACGCGCCGAAGGACTGGCTGCGCACCCCGTGCGCGAACAGCGCCGCGGCCACGCACAGCAGCGTCACCACCGGCCACTCGTAGTGATAGAGATGCTCGAAGTAGAGAGACGCTGGCGTCAGCGAGAACGTGAACGCGAGAACCAGCGCGGCGACCGTGGACAGGCCAACGCCACGAGAGGCGACGAACAGCGCATTGACCAGCACGAGCCCCAGCGCAAAGAACACCCAGTGGGCGAGCACCGCCGCCTGCGCGCCTCCGGCCTTCAGCAACAGGCCCGTCGCCAGGTTGATGCCGGGCGGAAACGCGTGGAAGAAGTACAACGTCTCGAGCAACCGACCGCGCAGATCGGCAGGATCGGCCAGCCACATCCAGTCGAGGCTGAACGCGAACGGCATCCCGCCCAGATCGAGGGCCAGACGGCTCAGTATGAACAACAAGCTGAGCAGGGCATGGGCGCGCACGGCGGAATGATGGCTCAATTACCTCGGGTTTCCTCACTCTCCTGGCAAATGGCCTGGGAACTGGCACAATGGAAGTTCATCCGGGAGGAAGAGATGCGCAGTCGACCATTTGTTGTCGCCATCACAATCGCTTGGTTCACGATCGGCAGCCCGTTGTGGGGCCAGCAGCACCAGCCGGCCGGCAAGCCCGATCACATGCAACACCGTTTCGACGACCCGGCGAAGTTCGCCAAGTCGTTCGATGACCCCAAGCGCGACGAGTGGCAAATGCCCTCGCGCGTGATCGACGCGCTCGGCCTCAAGGCCGGCATGGCGGTCGCAGATGTCGGTGCTGGCACCGGCTACTTCAGCATGCGCCTGGCCAAGGTGTCGCCGGGCCTGGCGGTGTACTCCGTCGACATCGAGCCGAAGATGGTCGAACACCTGGCGCACCGGGCCGCCGGCGAGAAGCTGGGCAACGTCACCGCAGTACTAGCTTCGGCCGCGAGCCCCAACCTGCCGAAGCCCGTGGATGTCGTGCTGGTCGTCGACACGTACCACCACATCGGCAGCCGCGCGGCCTATTTTCGCGAGCTGAAGAAGTCGCTGAAGCCCGGCGGCCGCGTGGCCATTGTCGATTTCCGGAAGGACGCGCCCGAGGGACCGCCAGTCGAGTTCCGGTTCACCGCCGAGCAGATCGAAGCGGAGATGAAGCAGGCCGGCTACGCGCTCGACAGCAAGCACGACTTCCTGCCGCGTCAGCTCTACTTGATTTTCCGCTGAGCAGAAACGGATGGGCCGCGCCGCGCGGCCCATCGTCCTGCCGCTAGCTCGGCTTGCGCTGCTTCTTCTGGTCCGCGACCATGGCGCCGACGTCGGCCAGCAGCTTCTTGGCGTCGTAGACGATGCCGTCCTTGATGGTGTAGCGAACGCCGCCGACCCGCTCCGTGCGACCCGTAGTGTCGTTCAGTCGAAAGTGACCGGTGCCGTAAAGCACCTTGAGATTCCGAATGGGATTCTGGTCGACCAGCACCATGTCGGCCAGCATGCCGGCGCGGACGATGCCGAACTGCAGCGGCTGGTTCTTCGGCTCGTGCAGCGCCTCGGCGCCGTGCATGGTGGCGGCGCGAATCACCTCGAGCGGATGGAACCCGGCTTCGTGCAGCAGCTCCATCTCGTGGATGTAGCCGAAGCCCCAGAGGTTGTAGGTGTACGCCGCATCGTCGCTCACGGTGACGCGGCCACCGAGCTTCTTGTAGTCGTTCACCAGGCGGAACCAAACCTGGTAGAAGTTGCGCCACGCCACTTCGTCCTGTGAGGTCCAGTCAAAGTAGTAGGCGCCGTGCAATTCGCGGTTCGGCGTGAAAAAGTCCATCAGCGACGGCAGGGTGTAGGCGTCGTGCCAGTCGGCGTTGCGCATCCGCATGACGTCGCGGGTGGCCGCATACGCCGTCATCGTCGGGTCGAAGATCGTGTTCAGTTTGAGGTGCGCCTGGAGATAGGCCTTCCACTCGTCGCTGCCGGGCGGATGGATCAGGTTCCAGAGGCGGCCGACCTGGCCAAAACGGTACTGCTCGTCGTTGTAGTTCATCTGGTCGGGCCACGGCTGCACGCGGTAGTCGCGCATCAGCGGTTCGAAGTGGCCGTAGAAGTGCGTGACGGTGCCGAGGCCCAGCTTCGCCGCGGTGAGCGCATCCATTTGCGCAACCCCGCGCTGTTCGAGGTGCGCCGTCGACCCGAGACCGTGCTTCTTGGCCTCGTCCAGCAACGCCGCCATGATTGCCGGCGGATGGGCGACCAGCTTCATGCCGTCGACGCCGTTGGCCGCGCACCACCGCACCCACTCGCGCGCTTTCTCGGGACTATCGACGGGGCCGTTGCCCCAGCCGGCGCCGGGGCGCTGGTAGTTGAAAATGCGCGGCGCGACGATGGCATTGGCGGCGCTGCGCTCCTTCTCTCTGGCCGCCATCGGCTGCGCCGCCAGCTCGACCCCGCGCAGGGTGGTCACGCCGTGGGCTAGGTAGAGCTTGTAGACGTACTCATTCTGCGGTGCCTTGCGCGCGTCGCCGAGGTGCGCGTGCAGGTTCACGAAGCCGGGCATGACGTACATCCCGGTGCCGTCGATCATGTTCGGCGCGGCCGGCGGCATCGGCTCCTTCGACGGCACTCCGGGCGTCCCGGCATTGACGATCCGCGCGATCCGATTGTTCTCGACAATGACGTTGGCCGGGCCGAATGGCGGCGCGCCGGTGCCGTCGATCACCATGACGTTGCGGATGGTGAGGGTGGGGAAGGGGCCGAGCCCTTCGCCCGGGCGGCGATCGGGGGCCGGGACCAAGCCGTCCTGACGGGCGATGGCGATGGGGCCGAGCATGACCAACAGGCCGACCACGAGCAAGGTGATGCGTTTCATGTGCCGAATATTAGCGCGTCCCCGCCCGATCGCAACTGATACGTCCCCGGGCTCAGCCGGGTCGCAAAGCCTTCAGCGACGAGCTCGTGATTGCCGCGCCCGGCTTCGGCCCGCGAGAGCCCGGTGACCCGCGCCAGCTCGCCGGGGATCGTCATGCCCGCCCCGGCCAGGAAGCAGCGGGCAATCTCCCGGACCGCCACGTCACGTTTGATGCGCTGGCGCAAACCCTCGGGAAAACGTCCGACCGCCAGCGTCCAGATGTAGGTGAACTTTGGCGCGTACAGTACCTCGCTCGGGATCACGATCATCGCCGCCTGCAATTCGTCGATGCCTTTGGTGAACGCGGCGCGGTCGCCGACGCCCGACTCGTGGCGCAGGTCAGAGGTGGCCATCTCCCACTCGCGGCGCAAGACCTTGAGGATGGCCCGTGCCGACGGGCTCAGGCGTTCGGGCTCTTCCGACTTGCGCATGCCCCAGACGGCATGAAAGTAGGGAACCATCCGCGGTGCGAGGAACGTGGCCTTGCCGCGCGCGAGCTTGCCGTAATACACCTTGCCGCGCTTGATTACCTCGTCCTTGATCACCCAGGTCAACGAGGCTTCCGGATCCTTCTGGACGTTGCGAGGCATCACCGCATCGCGCCGGCCGCAGACCGCGACATAGAGCGACGGCCCCGGCTTGCGCGAATCCGTCAGGCAGGCCGCAAAACCCGCCTGCTCGACGAAACGCTCGGCGTCGGCGGCGGTCTCGACCTGGCGCGTGCCTTCACGGCGCCAATGGCCGTCGCGATGCTCCTCGATCTGGTCGGTAATCTGAGGCCTGGCTCTCATGAGGGCACGGATCCGGCAACGAGGTTACGATAGTACGCGCCTCGTGAAGACGAAGAATCCTCCCGACGTAATTTACCGTGTTGATGCCGCCGGTTACCTGACCTTCGTAAACGAAGGCTGGAACGCGTTCGCCGTGCTGAACGACACGCCCGAACTCCTGGGCCCGGCGGTCCTGGGCCGGCGCGTGGTCGACGGCATTGCCGGCGACGAAACGCGGATGATCTACAACCAGTTGCGCGAGCGCGCGTTGGCCGGCGCCCCCATCGAGCTGCCCTACCGTTGCGACAGCCCGAGGCTGCGGCGCCGCATGTCCCTGTCGATTGTCGCGGTCGGCACCGAACTCGAATTCCGCTCGAGCCTGGTCGACGTGGTGATGCGCCCGGCGGTGCCGGTGCTCGACCCGCAATCGCCTCGTTCAGGGGGCATGCTGACCGTGTGCAGCTGGTGCAACCGCGGCCGTGTTGGCAGCCGCTGGGCCGAGATCGAAGAGGTCGTGGCGGAACTCCGGTTGTTCGATGCGGCTGTTCCCCAGCTGACACACGGCGTGTGCCCCGATTGCCAGCTGCAGATTCTGCGCGGCGCGCCCGGCTAGCAAACCTTCTTCACCTGTCTTCCGTCCAATCCCTCATACCAAGAATGTCTTGGTATTCGGGAACGGATGTCCATGTCATCAAAAACGACCAACGCCCTGCTGCACGGAACGCTAGACGCCTTGATTCTCAAGACGTTAGCGCATGGCCCCCGCCACGGCTACGCCGTCGCCCGCTTCATCGAGGACACGACCGGCGAGGCCGTGCTGGTGGAGGAGGGGTCGCTTTATCCCGCCCTCTACCGCCTCGAACGCCGCGGCTGGGTCGAGGCCGAGTGGGGCACGTCTGAACTGGGCCGGCGGGCGAAGCTCTATCGCCTCACCGCGCCGGGCCGCGCACAACTCGCGGCCGAGATGGCGAGTTGGCGGCGCTTCTCGGCCGGTGTGACGAAGGTGTTTGCCATATGAGGCGATCGCTTCGTTCGTGGTTGTGGCGGGTGCCGGTCGACCAGGAGGTGGACGAGGAGCTCGCCTTCCACCTCGAGATGCGCACCCGCGAGCTGGTCGAGCGCGGCATGGACCCGCAAGAGGCCCGCGCCACCGCCGTCCGGCGGATGGGTGACCTGGCCCGCGTGAAACAAACAATGGTCAACGTAGGCCGCACGCGAGATCGGGAGCTGAGCATGGCGTTGTGGTTGGAAGAACTTCGAGACGATGTGATGTTTGCGGTGCGGCAGTTGCGCAACGCGCCGGTCTTCGCGGTGGTCGCGATCACGACGCTGGCGCTGGGCATTGGCGCCAACAGCGCCATCTTCGCCATGGTGGACGCGTCGTTACTGCGCCCGCTGCCGTATGCCGAGGCGGATCGGCTCGTGACGGTCTGGGAGACGTCGGCGACGAACAACCGCAGCTTCGTGTCGCCGTTGAACATGATCGACTTGCAGTCACGCAGCCGGACTTTCGACGCGATTGCCGGCGTCACCCCCGAGGTGGCCAGCATGGTGATGGCGGGCCGCGACGGCAACGCGGAGACGGTGTCGCGTCAATGGGTCACGGCCGGCATCTTCGACGTGCTCGGCGTGAAGCCGATTGTCGGGCGCACGTTTCTGCCTGAAGAGGATCAGAAACGCGCCACCGTCGTGATGCTGAGCGAGGGATTCTGGGAGACGCGCTTCAACCGCGATCCCGCCCTCGTCGGTACCCAGATCAAGCTCGATGGCGGCTTGTGGACCGTCGTCGGCATCATGCCGAAGGAGTTCGAGATCCTTGGCCGCACCAGCGTGTGGGCCATGCGGCCGATCATGAACCTGCCGCCGCGGGCGCGCGCCGCGTACGCGTTGCAGGCGGTTGGGCGCATGAAGGCCGGCGTCGGCATTGACGCTGCCGAGTCAGACCTGGCGGCGGTGGCCAGCGGGCTGGCGGGTGAATTCCCGCAGACCAACGCCGGCCGGAGCGTTCGGCTCGAACCCATGCACACCACGATGATTGGCGGTGACCTGCGGACCACCTCGCTGTTGTTTCTCGGCGTGGTCGGCTTCGTGCTGTTGATCTGCTGCGCGAACGTCGCGAACCTGCTGCTGGCGCGGGCCACGGCGCGGTCGCGCGAACTCGCCGTCCGCTCGGCGCTTGGCGCGGGACGCCGTCGCATCATCCGGCAACTGTTGACCGAAAGCGTGGTGCTGTCGCTGATTGGCGGGGGCCTGGGCCTTGGCGTGGGCGCGGCGATCTTGCAGGTGGCGCCGGCGCTGATTCCCGAGGGGCTGCTGCCGGCGACGGTCACGCTGGCGTTCGATGCGCGCGTGGTCGCGTTCTGCATTTCGGCCGCGCTGCTGATTGGCGTGATCTTCGGCATTGCCCCGGCGTGGCAAGCCACGAGCATCTCGGCATCTGAAGCGATGGGCGCCGACAGCCGCACCACCGCCGGTGGCGGCGGACGGTTGCGCAGCCTGCTGGTGACCGGCGAGGTGGCGACGGCGGTGCTGTTGCTGTTTGGCGCCGGCCTCCTGCTGCGCACGCTGATTGCCGTCGAGTCGTTCGACCGCGGTTATCGCGCTGAGAGTGTCTTGACCATGGTGGTCGATCCGCTGGGCTCGAGCTACCCGACCCCCGAGACGCTGCAGCAATTCTTCGATCAGGTGGAAGCGGAAGTCCGCGCGGTTCCCGGGGTCGCGGACGTGGCGTGGACGAGTGGCCTGCCGCTCGGCGACTCGGTGTTTGGCGAGTATCCGTTCGTGTACGAGGTGGTGGGCGATCCGCCAGTGGACGAGGCCCAGTTGCCGACCACCAATTATCAACTCGTCAGCCCCACCTACTTCTCGGCGCTCGATCTGCCGATCGTGGCCGGTCGCGGGTTTGACAGCCGCGACAGCGCCGCCGCCCCTCGTGTCGCGATTGTCAACGAGGCGTTCGCCCGCAGCCTGGGCGGCCGGTCGCCGATTGGCATGCGCGTGAAGTTCAGGCCCACGGATGCGCGTGCTGACCAGGCGCCGACCGCCGAGATCGTTGGTGTGGCCAGGCAGGTCAAGGCGCGGCCAGACGAAGCGCAGGACTTTGTGCAGATGTATGTGCCGATGGTCCAGGACCCTTCGGACGACATGATCCTGATGGTGCGGTCGAAGACCAGCGGCGCCGAGAACCTGACTCCCGCGGTACGGTCGGCCATCTCGCGCATCGATCGCGAGCAGTTGGTGAGCGTGGCCGGCGTGGTCACCCTGGAAGACGTCGCCTGGGCCGCCACCGGCCGGCACCGCTTCCGCGCGCTCATGGTCACCGCCTTTGCGGCGCTGGCGGTGCTGTTGGCGATGGTCGGGGTGTTCGGCATCCTGGCGTATTCGGTGCAGCTACGCGTCCGCGACTTCGGCGTGCGGCGCGCGCTCGGCGCATCGACCGGGGACGTGCTGCGCCTGGTGGTTGGCAGCGCCACCCGCGTGATCGCAATCGGTGCCGCGATAGGACTGCTGCTGTCGGCGATGCTGGGACAGTTCCTGACGAGCGTGCTGTTCGGTGTACAGCCGATCGACCTGCTGACGTTCGCGGCGGTGACGATCGTGCTGGGTCTCACGACCGCCATCGCGATTGCCGGGCCGGCGTGGCGCGCCTCGCGAATCGCTCCGGCGACGGCGCTCCGGTCCCAGTAGGATCCGCCTTCCGGCGGATAGTTGACGTGGAGGCAACCCCTCCTTGGGGTTGCCTGCCTGACCGCGGCTGAACAACTCTGCTCCATCCTGCGTCGAACAGTCTTGGAGCCCGACGTGAATCGCCTCATCGCCCTTGTTTTTGCCAGCCTCTCTCTCCTTCAACCAGCAGTTGCTTACGGCCAACCGGTTACGCCGGCCATTGCCTTTGGCGCCCGTCACGCCGTGGCGCTTGGCGCCAACGGCGACGTCCTGACGTGGGGCGATAACGTGATGTGCCAGCTTGGCCGGCCGGGTGGCAATTCTGCCGCGACCCCGGGCCTGGCCTTGCGCAACGCCGTCCAGGTGGCCGCCGCGTCTGACCACTCCATGGCGCTCACGGCTGATGGCAAGGTGTACGGATGGGGCTCGAATCCCGAAGGCGCGCTCGGCATGGGCAATACCTACGACCAATGCCAGGGACCCGCGCTTGTCGAGTCGCTCGCAGGCAAGGGCATCGTGGCGATCGCGACCGGCAACGGTTTCAGCGTGGCCCTGTCGATCGCCGGCGATCTCTACTGCTCTGGCGACAACGGGATGGGGCAGTGCCCCGTCGCGAAGGGCGGACGCATCGAGTCGTTTGCCCAGGTGCCGCTCCCGGAACTGGCCGGCAACGTCGCCGCCGTGGGGGCAGGAGCGTTCCATGTGCTGGCGTTGACGAAAGACGGCGCGCTCTACGCCTTCGGCCGTGGCCGTGAAGGCCAGCTTGGCAACGGCAAGACGGTGAACGGGGTCGCCCGTGTTCCCGAGATGACCGGCGTCGTGTCGTTTGCCGCGGGGACGTGGCATAGCGCCGCGGTCAAGGCCGACGGCACCGCGTGGCTCTGGGGTAACAACGGCAAGTCGCAACTGTGCGACGGCGCGATGGTCAATCGCGCGGCACCAACGATGGTGGCGATGGCGGCCGGTCTCAAGGTCACCGAGGTGGTGGCCGGCGGCCACGCGACGCTGCTCCGTAGCGCCAACGGCGAGTTGTATGGCTGCGGCGACAACCAGTTCGGTGCGCTGGGCGCCGACAAGCCGCCGGTCGTTCCGCAGCCGGCGCTGATCGCCGCGGGTACCCGCGCGGCGACCATGGCGGTGAGCGGTTCGAACGGCGCGTTCAGCACCGACGGCTGCGCGGTGCGCATTGGCGGCAGCACCGATCGCGGCGTCGCCGGCGGCACCGCCTCGACCGCGCCTTTTGCCGCGCGCGCGGGCCTCTCGCTCTGCGGCGCGCGGTCGGCTGCCGCGCTGCCCGACTTGATTCGCGTGTTGCCAGGCGGCGGCGAGTCGGGATGCTGGACGCCACGAATCGAAGAGGATTCCTCGACGCAGGCGGTGTTTGCGCCCCTCAGGCAGGCGATGATTGTCGCCGAAACGCTGCTGAAGCAGAACGCCGCCTTCCTGGCGGCGCCGGTGCCGGTGCGCATGCGCACGTCGCTGTCCGCCGGTCCGCTTCGTGACGCCGGCGCCCGCATGCACGTCAAGGCGGCGCCCGAGAAGAAGCCCGATGGCACCAGGCTGTGGAGCAAGGGATGCACGGTCATCCCTCAGATTGATCGCATCGGCGGCGCCATTGGCCAGGTCTCGATCTTCTTCAACCAGGATGCGCGCGGACAGTTTCTTGGTTCGACCGGCCTGCCGCCGAAGCTGACGGGGCGCACGGCCGGTTATCCCGAGTACAACGGCTGGGTGCTCATCACCAAGGATGGGCGGCTGCCGTGGATTCCGCAGACGCTGGCCGATCGCCTCGACCTCGAAGGCAAGCGCCGGCGAGAGGCGCTGGCCGACTGGCAGAAAACCCTTGCCAGCATGAAGGTACCCGACGCGGCGGCCGTCCAGCAGACCTTCGAGATGCTCAAGAAGACCGACCCGGCTGGCGCCGACAAGTTCCTGGCCTCGATGAAGAAGCAGAGCGAGGAACTCCAACGCCGACTGCAGACCGAGTATCCAGCGCAGACCAAGACATTGGAACAGCAGGTGGCGGAGTACGATCTGTACCGCGCGTCGTTTACGGCGGAGCAACTGGCGGCACCGGCGGTGCGAGTGGGTACACCCGATCCCAGGAATGAGCTCACCGGCTTGCAGCCCGGCCCTGCCGATCGCGCGCTGTTCTTCAAGCCGGCCCCGGCGTTCCCGGACAAGAACACGCCGGACCGCATCCAGGTGATTGCGATCTCGTTTTCAGAAGATCCCGATCCCAAGCAGATCGAGCGCAAGGCGTGGCAGGCGCGCGTGAAGTCCACGTTCGACTTCGCCGCGCTCGCCGCGATGCTCAAGTAGGAAACGCGCTACTTCCTGAACGAGGCCAGCGCCGTTTTCGGCACCTTGGCGACGACGTTGATGTGGGGATCGACCAGTTCGGCGATGTCGTACTTCAGCACGGCGCCCAGGAAGAGCGCGACCTCGCTGTCCGACATACCGTAGTCACGCTTCAGCCAGTCCACCAGCAGCGTCGTCGAGGCCTGGATCGACTCGTGCACCGAACCTGAGACGCCGAACGCGATCACGAAGTCCCTGGTCTCGGCGCGCACCTGCTGGTAGATCTGGCCCTTGATCACGTCAACGGTGAACTCCACATCCGCGGAGGTTTCGAGCGCGGTGCCGGTGAGCTCCCCGTCGCCTTGCGCGGCGTGGGCGTCGCCAATCCCGAACAACCCACCCGGGTGGAACACCGGAAAGTAGAGCGTCGTGCCCTCGACGGTGTCGTTGTAGTCGAGGTTGCCGCCGAACACGCCCAAGTCGGTGCCGCGCAGTTGCTCCATTCCCGGCGGCGCCACTGACACGCAGCCGAGCATGGTGCGAATCGGAACGGTGAAGCCCTTCAGCCGCTCGGTCGGATTGGCCACCGTGGCGATGCCTTTCTCCATGTCGAGCAACCACTCGCCGGTGACGGCGGGGTCGTACGTCGCGCCGACCAGGTAGCTGGCGTTGATGGCGCGCGGGTTGATGCGGCTGCCCTGGCGCGCGGTCTTCTTGTTGGCGCGCACCTTGGTCAGGCGCACCACCAGCGTGTCGCCCGGCATGGCGCCTTCGACGTAGAACGGGCCGGTCGAGGGATTGCCGCCGATGCCGAAGCGCGTGGCCTTGGCGTCGCGGTCGTTGTCAAAGGTTCGCGTGCGCACGGAATCGCCGGGATTGATGCGCAGCACCGGCGTCCAGATCGAGGAGTAGGTGGTGTAGAACGACGTGGGTTCGAAGTCGTAGGTCTTCCCCTGGGCCGCGAGCCGGCCGTCGCCGGCGATCGTTGTGGAGTTGGGAACGAGAAGGGCGACGCAGAGGCAGAAGACGGTTGCCAGTCGAATCATGGCTCGAATAGTAAAGGGGTTCGCGCGTGAGTGGGACAAGAACTAATGATGGTCGGATTCCCTAAAGTGGCACCAGATCACCCAGGGGGGCGCCGACAGATGAGCCGGCCGTGCGAGTTTCCCGGCCCTCGGCGCTGGCCCGGATTTGCGGCGAGCTTATTGCAGCTATTCCCTACGAGACTGTGGTGGGCAGGCGTTTCGGCAAATCAGTCGAGCCGCCAACACAGGGATTGAGGGAGCCATGAGCTTGCTGTTGATACTGATTATTCTCCTCGTGGTGTTCGGCGGCGGCGGCTTCTATGCCGGCGGGCCGCGCGTCGGTGGCGGGCTCGGAGGATTGATCCTCATCATCATCGTGATCCTGGCGCTCACGGGCCGGCTATGAACCAGGGCCGGTGGCGGCCGCTCATTCAGATCGCATCGCGACCATCGGCTGGACGGTCGTGGCGCGGCGAGCGGCCGGCAATCCGGCCAGCAGGGCCACCGCCATCGCAATCGCGGCCGCGCCCGCGTAGATGATCGGCTCCATCACGCCGAGCGGCGTTGGGCCGACGGTCAGCGGCGTGCCCATCACGTTCTCCATGCTGCGAATCAGCACCGCGCCCAACAACAGGCCGCCGGCGACGCCCGGGACCACCAGCTTCACCACGTCCGACAGCATCATGCCGAGCACGCGCATTCGGGTGGCCCCGAGTGCCATTCGAACCGCCAGCTCGCGGGTGCGCGTGGCCACCATGAATCCCACGACGCCCACAATGCCGAGCGCGGCGAGGATCAGCACCAGCCCCCCGGCAATGCCCACGGCGGTGGACTCAGACACCAGGTCGCCAAGGCTCTTCTCGACCAGGTCTTGTCCGGTGACGATGCCGGGGAACGCCACGCCGGGCAGCGCCTCGACGCCCAATTCGCGGAGCGCGCCTTCCAAGGCGGCCTTCAGTTTCGGTTCGTCGCCGGCCGCGCCCCGCGCGATGAGAAACACCGTCGGCGTCAGCGTTTGAGGCAGCGGCAGCAGGAGCTGCGGCCGTTCGGTCGTCAGTTGCGACGTGGCAAAGTCCGCGGTCACACCAACGATGGTGAACTCCTGCTCGCGGCCTTCTTCGAGCGCAACGGTCACGCGCTGGCCAATGGTTTCGGCGCCAGGAAACAGCTGGTCGGCGAGGGGCTGTGACACGACGGCGACCGGCGCGTCGGTCAGGCCGTCTTCAGCCGCAATCGTGCGGCCCCGAACCAGCCGTGCGCCGATCGTCTCGAGAAAATTCTCGCCCACGCGCGTGACCTGCGCCGAGACAAAGTCGCCCTGCGTCGTGCTGGCCACCCGGAACATCCGGTAGTCGAAGTCCACTGGCATGCCTTCCGCGATCGCCGCCGACAGCACACCCTCGGTCTGCTTGAGATCGTCGCGGACCTTCCGGATCGCGAATCCGGCCTCTCGCTCCGGTCCGGCTGCCGCCGGCAGGCGCGCGGCTGCCAGGCCATCGGTCTCAAAGCCCAGCTCGGCAGTCCGCACCCGGTCGAGCATCACGCCGCTGACGACCAGGAACGGCACCGCAATCCCGATCTGCACCAGCGCGGCCACGCGATGCACACGAATGTTCTGGCGTCCGCCGCCGCCGGCGTCTTGCTTCAGTGCGTGCATCAGGTTGGGACGGCTGAAGCGCAGCGCCGGCAACAGCCCGAACAGCACGCTGACCAGCAGGCACAGCCCGGACGAGATCGCGATCCCGGTGAGGTCGAGATCGATCTCTGGAGGCACGGGCACGCCCATGCGCCAGCCAATGACGGCCGGAATGCCGAACAGCACCAGGGCGCTGATCGCGCCCGCGGCCGCGGCCAGCAACACCGCCTCGAAGAAGAGATAACCGATCAGGCTGCGCCGGCCGGCCCCGAGCGCCGCGCGAATGGACAACTCGCGCTCGCGGGTGGCGCCGCGTACCAGCATCATGCCCGAGATGTTCAGGCACACGATCAGCAGCACCGTGCCCGCGAGGCCGAGCATGACGCCGATGACGCGACGCGATTCTGGGCGGCCGGCGGCGCCCATGGACGTGTACGGCTCGACGGTCGCCGACTTGAACTCGTTGGTGGAGGGATGGCGCTCGGCCAGACTCGTCATGATCGTGGACACCAGCGCATTGGCCCGCGTCCGGGCGACGCCGGCGTCGAGCCGGCCGTGAATCTGCAGCCAGTCGACGGTTCGGTCGTCGCGAAGATTCGGCTGCGTCTTCAGGCGCAGATGCCGCTCGAGGGGAACAAACACCATCGAGCCCGGTGCTTGAAAGAAGTGAAAGTGGCCACGAAAGTCGTCCGGCGTGACCCCGACTACCGTGTGCGGGACGCCATCGAGCAGCAACGGCTTGCCGACGATCTCGGGGTCGGCCGCCAATCGGACTCGCCAGAAATCGTCGCTGACAATGACGCGCGGCTCGGCCGAGGTGGCGTCATCCATCCTGGGATCAAACCCCGCGCCGCGCGCGAGCGGCACGCCGAAGGTTTGAAAGTAGTTGGACGAGACGTACAGCGTCGTCACTCCCGGTTCCTCTGACTCGTCGAACTCGTCTGCGGGCCCGGGGGTGAACTCCCTGACCCACGCCGTGAGCGTCATCCCGGTATTGGTGTCGCGCAGGGCCTGGTAGTCCGGATAGGACCATTGCTCCAGTGCCCATTCGCCGGCCTTCGCGCGGAGTGGACCCACGGGGAGCACCAGGAGTTCAACCAGCCCGTCGGTATTGATGACGCGCGCCGGCGCCGTGATCGCGCGGGTGAAGGTCGCCAGCGCGATCAGCGAGCCGATGCCAATGCCGAGCGAGACGACGCAGACCAGCGTGAACCCCCGGTCCTTGATGAGTGAGCGGGTGGCATGAGCCAGGTCGCGGCCGAGCGAACGAAGCAGGTCCAGGAGGTCTCGGGTCATTGTTGCTTCGACCTGGCTTTATATCATGAAGTTCTCTGTCACTCGTCCTGAATGTGGCATGGTCAGGCGCCGAGAATAAGACGCGACTGCCGGCCAAGCAGCGCCCGGGCCCCGCTGGCGACGGCGATCGAGATCGCGGCGGCGACCATCCACAGGGCGAATCCGCCCAGGAAGATTGTGAGGGGCGACAGGCGCGTGATGCCGCCGTTCAGCAGGAGTTCGCAGACCACGACCAACACGTAGCCGTGAATGAAGTAGATCGGGAACGCGAACGTCGCCAACGGGTCGAGCAGCCGCGACCGTGACCCGCCGCGACTGGCAAACCACGCCAGCGCCACTCCCGAGAGGGCGAGTTTCTGCACGTACCACGCCGACTCCCTCAGCGAGACGGGACCGGCCTTGTCGATGTCCATGACGAACATCGCCGCAATCGCCACGGAGAAGGCGACGGCGACGGCCGTGAGCGCGCCGCCGTGACGGCCGACCCACGCCAGCGCCGCGTCATAGTTGAGTCCGGCCCACATGCCGATCGTGTACGGTCCGAGGAAGTACACCGGGTTCGTCCATGACAGATCGGGCCACACCCGCGACGCCAACAGCGGCGCCGTGACGATCGCCCAGACCAGCGGCGCCGCGCTCGGCCGCATCAGCAGCCACAACACCGCTGGCGTCAAGGCGTAGAGGACGAAGAGCACCGGGATGTACCACAAGTGAAAGAACGCGCCGCCCGTGACCAGGTTGGTGCCGAGCTGCGCCAGGTAGTCGGTCCCCGAGCCGCTGAACGGCGTCAACCGAAAGGTCACCGGGTCGCTCGGATAGAGCGAGATCAGCGCGCTCACCACCAGGTAGGGCATCGCGACGTTGAGGAGCTTGCTGCGGAAGAACGACGGCCAGCCGCGATCGCCCAGGACCCGGGTGAAGAGCAGGCCTGAGATCAGCGCGAAGAAGACGGTGCTGTCGTGGAACAGGGTTTCCACGACCAGGCCGATAAGCAGCGTACCTGTCTCCGGCGCGACCGGCCCAAAGGCTGGGTCAATGGCGCCGAACGTGAACATCAGCAAGCTCCAGGAATGCGCGCCGATCACCATGGCAATGGCGAACCCGCGGAAGGCATGGACGGGCGCCAGGAACTCGCGCGCGGGCCGGGCCGCGAGTGGCGGCGGTACGTCGGCAGCAAGGGCAGTCGCGTCCACGTGGCGCAGATGCTACCACGCGCCGCACTGACGACTTTGGTCGCCCCCGGACGGCGCCGCGACCACTGTGACTACTGAAAGTGTTTCGTTGCGAATGCTCGTCCGGTTCCGGACTTCAGGAAGCGCTCGAAGTTCACCGCCGTCGCTTCGTCCGTGAACGCCATCACCACGTGCAGCCGCCACGGACGATGCCGCGAGGTCTGCGGACACCGCCCGTCGTTGTGTTCTTCGAGTCTCCCCCGGATGTCCGATGTCACGCCGACGTAGAAGCGGGGCAGGGTGTCGGTGTTCTTGAGGACGTAGACGAAGCGTTTGTTCTCAGGCATGTGATGCGTGGGAGCAAACGCAATGCCCGGAGAAAACGCCGGAATTGGGCGCAAACGCGACCGCCCTCAGATTTTGGTCGCAGATCCTGCCAGCGCCTGCGCCGTCAGTATCGGCAGATCTTGCCACGTCTTCGTCGCGAGGCCGACGCGGCCGACTACTCCTGGCGCAGCGTCTTCATCGGATCGACGCGCGCCGCGCGCGTGGCGGGGATCCACGCTGCGATCAGGCAGGCCGCAATGATCAAGGCCACGCTCGACCCATACGCCACGGGATCGGTCACGTGCACGATCGTCGAGATGAGCGCACCGAACGGCGTGGCGAGCAGCACCGCGGCCAGCGTGGCGGCGAGGCCGGCGCCGGCGAGCAGTCCGAACATGACCGGCCGGGTGGTCTGCGCCAGGATCAACCGCGTCACGTTTTGCGAGGACGCGCCGAGCGCCATTCGCACGCCAATCTCCCTGGTGCGCTGTTCGACCAGGTACGACAGCACGCTGAACAGTCCGGATACGGTCAGCAACAGCGCGAGACCGCCAAGAATCACCGACACCCAGAACGCGACCTGCAGGAAGAACATTTCGAGTCTCGCCACTGTCCGCATGGTCACGATCATGCCCAGGTTCGAATCGATCCTGGTGAGGTTCGCGATCACGGTCTGCCGGGCCAGGTCGGGGTCGCCTTGGACGCGCGCGACCACCGAGGTCCTCGCCACGTCGAGGCTGGTCGGCAGGTAAACACCAGGCTCCTTGATATTGGTGAGGCGAAAGCCGGCGGCGTCACGTGACACGCCGATGACGGTGACCAGCCGCGGCGTGAGCGGCGCCTCTGCAACCTGCCCGTCGGGGTTGATCGTCAGCACCGCGCCGCCACCTGGCTGAATCGTGAGATCCGGCTCTAGCCGAAACGTCTCGCCGACGCCCTGGCTATTGGGCCACAAGGCCTGCGCGGTCGACTCCGAAACAATCGCCACCGGATAGTTGGCACTTTCTGCCGCCGTGAACGAACGTCCGCGCACGATGGGGATGCCGAGCACGTCGAAGTACGCTCCCGACACGAACTTGTAGGCGAGCGGTATCTTCCCCGTGCCCGTGGCGGCCAACCCGCGGGGCGGCTGAGCGAGCAGTGACGGCCTGATGGCGGCGTGAGCCGTGATCGTGCGCTCGCCGGCCAGCGCCTGGATCAGGGCGGCCCGCTTGGGCTCGTTGAAGGTGTCGATCAAGATCGTGTCGGCGGTGCGAAATCCTGGATCGAATCGCGACGAGGCGATGGCGCTGCGCAGGAAGATCGCGGCGCAGATGAGCAGCAGCGCCGAGGCGAACACCTGCACGGCAATCAGGACATTGCGCGCGCGCCCGGGTCGCGCGTCCTTCACCAGCTCGCCGCGCAGCGTCCGCACCGCCTCGATCCGCGTCGCTTGCAGCGCCGGCAACAGCGCGAAGAACGCGGTGGCGGCCACCGCCGCGACCACCAGGAACAGCGCCACGCGCCAGTCGGCAGCCGGCACGCCGAGGTTGACGTCGCCGAGATCGAGCGGCATGGTGCGCAGGGCCCAGTAGACCGTGCCCTCGAGCACGACCCGTGAGACCAGGTAGCCGCCGCCGGCCGCGGCCAGCGCCAGCAGCACGCTTTCCGTCATCAGCTGGCGGACGATCCGGCGAGGTGAGGCGCCGAGCGAGAGCCGAATCCCGATTTCCTTCTGGCGCGCCACGCCGCGCGCCAGCAGCAGGTTGGCGACATTGGCGCAGCCAATCAGCAGGATCAACCCGAACGCGAGGAACAACGGCGAGAAGACCGCGACGGCTTCGAGGGGCTGCGGCACGGTACCGCGGCGCGGCCTCAGCTCGATGCTCATCGCCGGGCCCGCGGCGCCGGCGTCGGACTGGTTCGAGTCCCACGCGGCGATCTGCGCGCGGGCGCTCGCCATCGACATCCCGGGGCGCAGCCGGCCGATGACCTCGACGCCGACGCGGTCGTCACGGCCGCGGTCGTCCGGACTGAACTGGCCGAGCTGCGACAGCGGTGCCCAGAAGTCTGGCGCGCTCACTTCGAGGCCGCGAAAACCGGCCGGCATGACGCCGATGACCTGGAATGGGGCACCATCGACGAGCACGCTCTGGCCCAGCACGTTCGGGTCGCGATCGAAGCGGCGGTTCCAGCCCTTGTCGCTCAGGACGATCACCGGGTTGCCGCCGGACCGCTGGTCATCTGCGGGGGTCAGCGTGCGACCCATCACGGCGCCGACGTCCACCACCTGGAAGAAGTTGCCGGTGACGAGCGTGACCGCCATGACGCGTCCGTCGACGCGAAGGTCGATGTTGGTCTGGGTCGCGTAGGCGTCGGTGAAGACCGTGGTGTCGGTGCGCAGCGCCTCGAAGCGTGGCCGCGTCAGCAGCGCGCTGGCGCCGTCGGACAGCCGCAGGCGCTCGACGGCGTACATTGCGCGCACGCCGGGCACCTGGTCGACGCGGAACAGCATCGTGTTCAGGATGGTGAAGAGCACGGCCACCACGCCGAGACCGATCGCCACCGTGATCACGATCGTGACGGCGGCCAGCGGCGCCCGCTTGAAGCTGCGCAGGGCGTACTGCACGTCGCCGATGGTGTTGTCAAAGAACGCGGTGCCGCGCTCGTCGCGGCATTCGTCGGCCGCCAGCGCCGGCGAGCCGAAGCGGGCCTGCGCTTGCTGGCGCGCCGTGGCCGGGTCCACGCCGTCATCGGTCAATTTCTTCGCCTCGCGATCGAGATGGAAGTCGAGCTCGTCGTGCAGGTCCTGCTCGACGCGGCGCGGCCGTAGCAACGCGCGCATCCGCAGTTTGAGGTCGCGGAAGTTCATGCGGTCTCCAGGTCCTAGGCCAGCTTCATGACGCGGCCGATGGCGTGTGCCATGCGATCCCACTCGCGCGCTTCGACCGTCAGCTGGCGGCGGCCGGTCGTGGTCAGGTGGTAGTACTTGGCGCGGCGGCCCAGTTCCGAGACCTTCCACTCGGCCGCGATCCACCCCTGGTGCTCGAGGCGGTGCAGGGCCGGGTAGAGCGACCCCTGGTTGATCTGCAGCACGTCCTGGGACAGTGCCTGGATGCGCTCGGAAATCGCCCAGCCGTGCAGGGTGTCCTTGTGCAGCGTCCGCAGGATCAACAGGTCGAGCGTGCCGGGGAGCAGATCTGGGATTCGGGTCATGATGTCGACTGACGACACTATTAAGCCTTGGTGTCGCGATTCAATCGCGACACGATCGAGCCTTGGTGTCGACTGTCAACACGAAGGCCGCACTAGCATGAGACGAGCGCGACGGAAATTGGTTCCGTCCCGCTCCCGCCACCCGGCGGCTACGGTTCCTGTCCTGGCAGCCAAATCGGGGACGGCCCTTCGCCGGCCAGCGTCAGCATCAGCGCGTTCAGCCGCCTGACGAAGCCGGCCGGATCCGCGAGCTGGCCGCCCTCGGCCAGCATCGCCTGGTCGAACAGGATGTGGCTCCAGTCGGCAAAGCGCGCCTCATCGGTTTCGGCCTTGAGGCGCTTGACAACAGGATGGCCTGGGTTGATCTCGAGAATGGGACTCGTGGTGGGCAATTGCTGGCCGGCCGCCTTCAGGATCCGCTCGAGATTCATGCTCATGCCGTCCTCGTCGCTGACGAGACAGGCCGGCGATTCGGTCAGCCGCCCGGTGGTGCGCACCGCCCGGGCCCGGTCCTTCAGGACCGCCTGCATGCGCTCGAGCAGCGGCTGCTCGTCCTCCGCCGGCTTCGCGGCCTCGTCTTTCTCCGGTTCGCCGCCAAGCTTGCTCAGGTCGAGGTCGCCCTTCGTCACCGAGTGGAGCGGCTTGCCCGAGAATTCGGTGAGCGACGACACGGTCCACTCGTCGATGCGGTCGTACATCAGCAGCACTTCGACACCGCGCTTGCGGAAGATCTCGAGGTGCGGGCTGTGCTTCGCGGCGGCGTAGCCGTCCGCGGTGATGTAGTAAATCGCCTCCTGGCCCTCCTTCATCCGGCCGACGTAGTCGGCCAGCGAGACCGTTTGTGCCTCGGTGCCGTCGTGCGTCGAGGCGAAGCGCAGCAACGGGGCAATGCGGTCGCGGTTGGCCGGATCCTCGGCGGTGCCTTCCTTGAGCACGCGTCCGAAGGTGGTCCAGAACGTGGCGTACTTCGCCGGCTCCTTGGCCGCGAGGTCGTCGAGCATGCCGAGGACCCGCTTGGTCGAGGCGGCCTTGATGCTCTGGACGTCGCGCGACTGCTGCAGGATTTCACGCGAGACGTTCAACGGCAGGTCCGACGAGTCGATGATGCCGCGGACGAACCGCAAGTACGTCGGCATCAGGTCCTCCGCATCGTCCATGATGAAGACGCGGCGAACCTAGAGCTTGATGCCGTGGCGGCGCTCGCGCTCCCACAGGTCGAACGGCGCCCGGGCCGGGATGAAGAAGAGCTGCGTGAACTCCTGGCGGCCTTCGACCTTGGCGTGAATGCGGGCCAGCGGCGGCTCGAAATCGTGGGCGACGTGCTTGTAGAACTCGTGGTACTGCTCGTCGGTAATGTCCGACTTCGACCTCGCCCACAGGGCGGAGGCCTGGTTGACCTGCTCGTCCTCGTCGGTCAGTACTTGCTTCCTGGCGTCGGCGTCCCACGTCTCCTTTTTCATGAGAATCGGCACGGTGATGTGGTCCGAGTACTTGCGCAGGATCTGGCGAAGACGGCTGCTCGACAACAGCTCGTCCTCGTCCGGCCGCAGGTGCAGGATGACATCGGTGCCGCGTGACGGCTTCTCGATCGCCTCGATCGTGTAGTCGCCTTCGCCGGTGCTGTCCCACTTCACGCCGTGGTCGGCGGCGGTGCCGGCGCGCCGTGTCAGCAGCGTCACGCGGTCGGCGACGATGAAAGCCGAATAGAAGCCGACCCCGAACTGCCCGATCAGGTTGGCGTCCTTGGCGCGGTCGGCGGTGAGCTGCTGCACGAACTCGCGCGTGCCGGACTTGGCGATGGTGCCGATCTGGTCGATCACCTCCTGGCGTGACATGCCGATGCCGTTGTCGGACACGGTAATCGTCCGCGCGGCGGCATCGAAACTGACGCGGATCCTCACGTCGGGATCCGATTCGAACAGGGCGGGGTCGCTCATCGCCTCGAACCGCAGCTTGTCGGCGGCATCCGAGGCGTTCGAGGCGAGCTCGCGCAGGAAGATTTCCTTGTTGCCGTAAAGCGAGTGGACCATCAGGTGGAGGAGTTGCTTGACCTCCGCCTGGAACCCGAGTGTTTCACGTGCCGTCGTAGAATCCATCCGATATTGTAACTATGCCGGCAGGCCGCCCTCCATGCCCTAGACACGTCGCCTGCCACTCGCGGTCCGAGCGGCGACAATCCGCCGTTGGCTGGCGCCGTGAGCCGCCGGACGTGCGCGCGACACCGCGTCCACGACCTGCATTGTCACTGAGGAAGGTTGTTCATGACCCGAGAGTCGCTGACCCAGTTCGTTGCCGAAATGATGATCACGTTTCGGCAACTCATCGTGGAACCCGCCACCTACCAGCAGCTTGGTATCGTCGTGGCGGTCTACCTGCTCGCCACCTTTCTCGCCTCCCGGCTCCGGCGGTTGTTTCCCGTGCTGACCAGCCCGCCCACCAGCGATGGCGCGCATCCCCTGTCGAGGGTGGCTCGGCGATCGAACCGGCTGATCGTGCCCTTGCTGGCCATTGCGCTGATGCGGATTGCGGTGGATGTCAGCTATGGCCTTCTCGGCCGTAGCTGGCTCATCCAGATCGCGCTGTCAATCAGTGTCTTGTTGCTGCTCTACGCATGGGTTCTGGAATCGGTGCGCAGCCGTGCCGCCGCGACGACGCTGCTCTGGCTGGCCGTTCCCCTGATCGTCCTGCACTCCGCCGGCCTGCTCGGCCGCCTGATCGCCATTACGGAATCGATTGCGCTCGAGGTCGGCAACATCCACGTGTCGCTGTACGGCGTGATCCGGGTGGTCCTGTTCGGATCGCTGCTGTTCTGGCTGGGGCGCGTCTCCAACAGCACCGGCCAGGACCTCATCCGCCGCCAGCAGCAGCTGGAACTGCGCACGCGCGAAGTCGCCGCGAAGTTCCTCCAGGTCGCGATCGTCGCGGTGGTCTCCCTGTTGCTGCTGCAGGTGATGGGTGTCAACCTCACGGCGCTGGCAGTGTTCGGTGGCGCGGTCGGCGTCGGGCTGGGGTTTGGCCTGCAGGCGATCGCGTCGAACTTCATTTCCGGAATCATCATCCTCCTCGATCGCACGGTGTCGGTTGATGACTACATCCAGCTGGAGGACGGCCGCACCGGGATCGTGCGCGAACTGAACATGCGCTCGACGACCCTCGAGACCTTCGACGGCAAGGACGTCATGGTGCCCAACGAGAAGTTCATCGTCGAGAGCTTCACCAACTGGACCCGCAAGGACAAGAAACAGCGCTATCGCGTCGATTTCTCGGTGGCCTACCACTCCAACATCAGGTCGCTGGTCGAGATCATCAAGGGCGTCGTGGCCAGTCATCCCCAGGTGATCAGCGGCGACGATGTGCCGGTCGAGGAGCGGCCGGACTGCGAAATCGACAGCTTTGGTGACTCGGGCATCAACATGTTCGTCGAGTTCTGGATGGAGGGTATCGACGACGGCCGGAACCGCGTGGGTGGGGACCTCCTGCTGATGATCCTGGAGGCGCTGCAGGAGCACGGCTTCGAGATTCCGTTTCCCCAGCGCGAGGTGCGGGTGCTCAACGCCCAGCCGGGCCGCCAGCCGGGTGTGCACAATTGAACGGACGCCGTCGCGGCCCTTTGTCACCATGCCGGAAACCCATTCCCATGGAGCCCTATGTCTGACCCGCGCAACGACGCTCACGCCAAGAAAGTCAGCCAGGAGAAGAAGCACGCCAAGGATGAGCCGGTGGGAAGCCCCGGCACCCCGGCGGCCAGCGTCCCCGACGAGCCGGCCTCGTTGGTGCCGAACGCCGCACTGGAAGGGGCGCTGGTGGTGCTCGCCCAGCTCAAGGACCTGGAGTTCCATTCGCGCGCGAACCTCGAGCGCCTCGCGGAACTGGCGCTGACGGTCGAGGATGAGCTGAAGCAGAAAAAACTAGTGGTTCCCCTCGGCGAGGTCTATTCCGCGCAGAGCCTCGTGCAGACCAAGCTCACGGCGTTGCTCGAGGCGTACAAGGCGGAGTGCGATCGCATGCAGGGCTGACCGTCTTCACCTGCGCGTCCGAATGGAAGGCGAGCATGATGGCGCGAGCGAGACACGCCTGTCGCCCGTGGCTGACACAGGCGTGCCTCGATCAGATCGCGCGCATCGACCGGAAACTGGACTGGTGGATACGCTAGCGGCGAACTGGCGCGGTCAACGATTCAGGGCGTCAGTTGCGGGCTTCGAGCACGATGTTGAACGGCGTTTCAGTCGCGCGCCTGAGCTGCGCGAAGCCGGCTTCTTTGACGAACACGTCGCGCAGCCGCTGCTCTCCTGCTTGTGCGCCGAGTGCCGGGCCCCGCTTGGCCATTGACACCGGCACACAAATCATCGTCGACGCGCCGTAGTAGACGCGGCCGACCGGATTCAGGTTGTCTTCCAGCCGGTCATTGGCAAAGGGTTCGATCACCATGACCAGCCCATCCGGTTTGAGTGAGGCGCGAGCGTGGCGCGCCGCGCCGGCCGGGTCGGCCATGTCGTGGACGCAATCAAAGAACGCGATCAAATCGTACGGCCCACCCGGGTACGACGCCGCATCCGCCACTTCGAAGCTGGCATTGGACACACCAGCCGCCGCGGCACGTTGTCGCGCCGCTTCGATTGAGGCCGGGTGATAGTCGAAACCGACGAATGTCGATCGCGGATAGGCCTGGGCCATCAGGATCGTGCTGGCGCCGTGGCCACAACCGACGTCAGCCACGTGCCCGCCATTGGTCAGCTTGGCGACCGCGCCGTCGAGCGCCGGCAGCCACGACGTCAGCAGGTTCGAGTGGTAACTGGCACGGAAGAAGCGTTCGGTGCCATGGAAGAGACAGGGATGGTGGTCGCCCCATTCCATGCCCTTGCCGGTCCGAAAGTTCTCGAGCGCCCGCTCGCGAACGTGGAACACGTCGCGCACGATTGAGTAAGCGCCGGGGATATCCGCGGGCCCGTTCGGATCCGCGAGACACGCTGCCTGTTCGGGCGAGAGCGAGAACTGCTCGGTCGCGGCGTCGTAGTTCACATAGCCGCCGGCCGCCTGGTTGGCGAGCCATTCCCGGACATACCGCTCGTTGGTACCGGTCCTGGCGGCGAGTTGCCCGGCCGTCGCCGGCGCTGCCGCCAGAGCCTTGTAGAATCCGAGCTCGTCGCCGATAGAGACTAGGACCGCGCTGACCGCCGCGCCAAGGTCGCCGACGGCCTTCCCGAGGAAGGCATTCAGGCGTTGTTCATCGATCTGAGAGGCCTTCTGTGAGTGTTGTGTATCAACGGGCATGACTCCTCCTCGGGTACCAGACGTCACGGTGTCCTCCGGACGCATGATGACGGTGTGCTGGCAATCTCCGGCCCGGAGTTTGTCAAAACCGCGGTTGCGACGAAAATGCCGACTATTGATTACGGTGATGCCCGGCGAGCATTGCGAATGGGGGACCGTCATGGAAATGCATGAAATTCAATACTTTCTTGCGGTCTGCGACACCTTGAACTTCAACCGGGCGGCAGAGCAATGCCACGTTACCCAGCCGGCGCTGACCCGCGCGATCCAGAAGCTCGAAGACGAACTGGGCGGGTTGCTGTTCCGGCGAGATCGTCACGGCACGCGGCTCACCGAGCTGGGCCAGTTGATGCGGCAGCAGCTGCGCGAGGTGCTGCACCAAACGCAGACGGCGAAAGCCACCGCGAAGCGTTTCCTGGCGCCTGACGAGACGCCGATGACGCTAGGCGTGATGTGCACGATCGGCCCGTTGCGCTTCATTCGTTTTCTCAACGAGTTCCGCCATCGGCGGCCGGCGCCGCAACTGACCTTGATTGAGGCGGTCCCCAGCCGTCTCTCGGACCTCCTCCTCGATCAGACCGCGGATGTGGCGCTGATGGCGCAACCCGGGCCGTTCGATCCGCGGCTCCAGGTGACGCCGATCTACCGCGAGCGGTTCGTGGTGGCGTTCCCCGCCGGTCATCGCTTCAGCGAGCGGCAGCGGATTCACGTTCACGAGATCCGCGACGAGAACTACCTGTCGCGCGTCAATTGCGAGTTCCGCGATCACCTCGACCAGATCTGCCAGTCACACGGCGTTCACATTCGCAGCGCCTTTCGCAGTGAACGCGAGGACTGGATCCAGACGATGATCGCCGCCGGGATGGGGGTGTGCTTCATGCCCGAGTACTCGGCGACGCATCCGGGCCTGGCGACGCGTCCGATGGAGCCGGAGGTGGTTCGCGAAGTCTGCCTGGTCGCGCGCGCGGACGACCGCCTCGCGCCGGCGGCCGCGGCGCTGATGGCGGCCGTGGCGGCATATTCATGGGATGAGGACGTGCAGGTTCGAGAAGACCGAGCTTGAGGAAGCCAAGGGGAGTCGAGCCAAACGGCCGTGCACCAGCCCCGATTGATCATCTCAGGTGCCGTTTCGCGAAGGCACAGCCGGACCCCGACTTCAGATAGATCTCAAACGCCACCGCGCGGCGTTCATCGAAAAACTCGACGATGACATCGATGATCCACGGCTTACCGTTGGCGGTGTGTGGCACCCGCCCGGCGTTGTGCGCGTCGATTCGTCCCGCAAGGTTGGACGTGCGACCCGTGTAGTAGCGAGTCGGGTAGACCTCGCTCTTGAGGACGTAGACGATGGTTTGAGGGAATGGCATGCCTCCGTGATGACGCAAGCCGTCTGCCGCGAGCCAAGGGCTGAGAAGCGGCGCGAAAGGGCGGAGCCGAAAGCCAAGGTTGAGTTAATTGCTATACCCGTCCTGCGAACGACGGGCAGAATCTGCAATGCGAGAAGCCGGTTGCGGCCTGCCAACCGTAGTTCCGAATCGGTAAGAGGGGAGTTGTGGACGCGGCTGGGCCTGCCATCCGAAGCTCATGTTCTGTGATTAGGGGCCCACCGTCGCGCCTTCGGCGCTATGGTGGGCATCCTTCGCCTGCAATCGTGAGCGAAGGATGGTGGACCTGACCGGGATCGAACCGGTGACCTCATCAATGCCATTGATGCGCGCTCCCAACTGCGCTACAGGCCCCCTGGGGAAGCTCCTATCGTAACTCGCCGGGGCGTACCGGATCAACCACGGCCCGCGACGGGCCCGGGCGCTCGGCTTGTTCGGCGGCCTTCCGCCGGGCGGCTCGTTCCGACTGTTCCTTCGACATGCGGCGGCGGCGTTTGAGGTTGGCCTGGTCAAGCGCCGACACGGGCCAGGGCGGGGGGGCTGCCAAATTCACCGCCAGAGATTTCTTCGCCGGCACGCCGTCGAGCAGCAACATCTCGGGCTGGACGTAGGTGCCGAGCACGAGGTCGGCCAGCGGGATCCCGTAGAACCCGGCGATGTTCATGTTGCACTTGTAGTTGGCGTGGTGCGCCTGGTGAAACCCGTACAACTTGCGCCACATCGTCCCGAACAGCGGACCCTCGATCTTGCGCTTCCACCACGGGTCGTACGGCGTGTGGTGCGCGACGTGGATGGTCTCGTACAGGTAGTGCGCGATGCTGATCGCCACGTAGCCGCCGATCAGGATCGGAAACGTGGGGAACGAGAACGCGGCGGGCAGGAAGAAGACCGTCCAGAACGCCATGAACGCGAGCAGCGCATAGGGCGGGAACGTCGCGAACTCGTCGTGTTCCTCATCCTCGATCGGATAGGCGCTCTTCACCTTGTCGTCGACGATGGTGATCGACGTCAGCTTGTGATGGGCGAGGTGACTGAAACTGAGCTTGCCGAGAAAGCTCACGGAGTTGGCGTGCAGCAGGTAGCGATGGAAGAAATATTCGCCAAAGCAGAACACCAGGCTGCAGCCGAGCGTGGTCAGGATGATGGCGAGGGGCCCGGCCGACAACTGCGCGTCCCAGGTCGGGCGAAAGAAGGTCCGGATGATCAGGAACGCTGCCAGCGGATGCAGCGCGATGAAAGCCGTGAACATCGGGAACGACAACGAGTTGGTCTTGCGACTCTCGAACGAGAGGAAATTCAGGTTCGGTATTGTCATAGTCAGCTAGGGGAACGCCACCGTATGCGCAGGGGCGTAAGCCCATCATACGCCGGGCGGCGACTCATTCGCTGATAAGATTGGCGCGGGAATTTCCGTGAACGACGCCGACCGCTCCCTGCTCCGCGAGCTCAGAAACGCCCTCCTGCACTTGCACAAGACGCTGCTCGACTGGCAGCGGGCCTCATACGAGTTGGACCATGGGCCGATGGCTCCCACCCAGCTGCTGCACGTGATATTCAATGACAATTCGTTCGCCTGGCTCCGGCCGATGTCGGGCCTGATCGTGGCCATTGACGAGGCCCTGGCCGCCAAGCCGCCGGATTCGCCGCCGGCCAAGCCGCTGGTCGCGCTTGCGCGGGACTTGGCCTCGCCGGTTGCCGGAACTCCGTACGCAGAACGCTATCAGGCCGCCCTGCAGGAAGTGCCCGACGCGGTACTGGCCCACCGCGACCTGGTCACGCTGCTCAGGCTCCACAACCCCGCGGCCAACGCCTAAGGCGAAACCTTAACCTCGGTGCGCGGGCCCTTGACGGCCACCGCCTGGTCCACCGTCCGTCCCTCGAACGTCACGCTCAACGTGTAGTCGCCGGCCGGCACGCCGCTCAGCGTGAAGCGGCCGTCGTCGCCAGCGGTGGTTGACATCGGACTCCGGGTGGCGACGACCGTGGCCTGCATGCCGGGATGCAGGCTGCAGGTGACATCGTACTGGCCGACCCGGTCGAAGGTGTGGATGTGTTTCTGCTGCGGATCGGTCTCCACGCTGAAGATGCCGGCGCCGGTGTCGCGGCGGTTCACGGTGACGTTGTGACCCATGTCTTCGGTATTGCGGAACTCCACCGGCTGGCCGACCCGGGCATAGAGCATGTCTGGTACGAACCGCTTGCCATACTGATCCATCACCGCCGGTCCTTCCGGCAACGGCGCCTCACCGGCGGCCGGCAGCAGCGAGATGAGGGCGCCCTTGCGCGCGGTGCCGGTGACTTCGGCATTGGCGGCGACGGCGGGTGAGGCGGCCGGTAAGGCCTCCGGCGCCGTTGCCGGACTGGATGGCGCCCCACACGCAGTCAGCGCGGTGACGGCCCAGACGAAAATGGCCGTAGAGACCCTCATTCGGGCTTCTCGAATCGTACCGCGTACACCGGCGGGAGGTTCGCTGACACGGTCTGCCACGAATCGCCACCGTCTTCACTGAGCCACACCGAACCCGTGGTGGAACCCATCATCAGGGTCTGGCCGGAGGCGTCCACGTCGAGCGCGTGCCGGAAGACCAGGTCGTAGGCATGTGCCTGTGGAAGCCCGCGAGTCAGTGTCTCGAAGGTCCGGCCGCCATCGCTCGTCCGGTTGACCACGACCCGGCCGTCAACGGGATAGCGCTTCTCGTCGCTGACGCCAGGCACGAACCACGCAACGTCGGGATTGCCGGGATGCACGGCAACCGCGAACCCGAAGGCTGACGGCTTGACGCCCGTGATCTCGCTCCACGTGGCAGCGCCGTCGCTGGTCTTGAAGATGCCGTTGTGATGCTGCACCCACAGCAACTCGGGATTCGAGCGGCACTGCACCACGAGATGCGGATCCTGCACGTTCTCTTCGAACTGCTTCTCGGGCGGCATGAACTCGGCCCGCATACCCTTGGCCGTGAGGTCCCAATGCGCGCCGCCATCCCGCGTCGTCCACACGCCGCCGCACGAGACGCCGACCTTCACATGACGCGCATCGCGCGGGTCCACGCAAATGGAGTGGATGCCGGGTTGTTCCGCGCCGCCGCCGAACCACTGCTCGCGAAGCGGATCGTCCCACAAGGGCCGGTTCAACTCCCACGAATCGCCGCCGTCTTCGGAACGGAACAAGCCACCCGGCAACGTGCCGCACCACACCACGCCCGGTTCAGTGGCGCCGCCGGGCTCGAGCGCCCACACCAGCTTCAACGACCAATCGGCCGGCACGCCTTCCACCGGTATCTTCGGCACGTAGTCGGCCGGCTTTTCGGGATACTTGGGCGCCGCGATCTCCTTCCACGTGGCGCCGCCGTCCTGCGAGCGATGCAGCTTGACGCCGAAGTGGCCATGGTTGAGTGCGGCGATCAGGTGGCCGCTGCGCGGATCGGGCATGGTCAGCGTGCAGTTGTCGCCAACAAAACTCGCGCGCTCAATGCGCCACCCACCGGCGCCACGCTCGAGCGTGAACAGACCCTTCCGCGTGCTGACAAAACACCGCTCGGTCATGACTGCTAGCCTCCGGACAAAGATTGCACGACGTCGATCACGGCTGTGGCCGCGACCGGGTCGCTCAGCCACACGCGATCGTCAATCTGGCGGCCGTCGATAAAGGCCGCCATGTGCTTGCGCAGCTTGCCATCGTCATCAAGGACGTAGCCGCGCGCCAGTTCGTTCGTGCTGAAGTAGGCCTCGAACACCTCGCGCAAGGTCGTGCCTTCGACGTCGCGGGTCGGGCACTCGACGTGGCGCTGGATGTTGCGGGTGAAGCGGACCGACGGCATGAGGTGATATTACAATGGGCTCGCTTCGCTCGTGGGGCTCGGGCCTTCGCCCCTTGTCGGGCTCGGCTTCGCCTTCGTAGGGTCCCACTAAGAACCGAGACACATGATCGTTCATCTAATTGACGGGACCTTCGAGCTGTTTCGGCACTTTTACGCGGTGCCGCCCGCGCGCGATCGCGGGGGAATGGAAGTGGGGGCCGTTCGCGGCGTGCTGGCTTCGATCCGCGGCATGGTCAATGGCGGTGCTACGCATGTCGGGGTGGCCACCGATCATGTGATCGAGTCGTTTCGCAATGACCTGTACCCGGGCTACAAGACCGGCGAAGGTATTGACCCCGCCCTATGGTCGCAGTTTCCGCTGCTCGAAGAGGCACTCTCGGCCTACGGTGTGCGCGTGTGGCCGATGGTCGAGTTCGAGGCCGACGATGCGCTCGGTGCGGCGGCGGTGAAGGCGGCGAAGGATCCGCGCGTGACGCAGGTGCGCATTTGCACGCCCGACAAGGACCTTGCCCAGTGCGTGCAAGGCACCCGCATTGTCCAGGAGGATCGCCTGCGCCGCACCACTCGCGACGAGGCTGGCGTGATCGCCAAGTTCGGCGTGCCGCCCGCGTCCATTCCCGACTACCTCGCGCTCGTCGGCGACACGTCGGACGGCTATCCGGGCCTGCAAGGGTGGGGTGCGAAGTCGGCCGCGCTGGTGCTCGCGAAGTTCGGCCACATCGAGAACATTCCCGAGGATGGCACGACCTGGGGCGTGAATGTGCGGGCGGGTTCGCTGGCGGCGACGCTGAAGAGAGATCGGGACAAGGCCCTGCTGTTCCGGCAGATCGCAACGATCAGGATCGACGTGCCGGTGTTCGAGACCGTGGACGAGTTGGCGTACGAAGGGCCGACGCCCGCGTTTGCGGCGATCAAGGATCAATTGGATACCGCACGGTCCGGCTAAAACTGGACGCCACCGGTGGATGTCGTGACGAAAGAGAAGGTCGAAGAATACGCGGCGGAATGGAAGAGAATGAGCTATGAGCGAGAACGCCGGCTCCCTTCGCGGCCGGCCCGACGCCGGCTTCCAAAACTACCTGGCCGGACTGCTGGCCCAGGCGGACCTGGCGACGGTCGTCCAGCACGCCGAGAAGCACGGCGTGGCCCTGGCCGAGGCCGTGGTCGCGCTGAGTTTCATGAATGAGGTCAAGGCGTACCAATGCCTGGCCGAGTGGATGGGCAAGCCGTTCGTGGATCTCAGGGCCACGCCGCCCAGCCCGACGGCGACGCGGCTGTTGTCGGAGCGGGTCTCGAAGTCGCGGCAGATCCTGGCCATTGCCCACGACAATCGCACGCTGACCTACGCCTCGGCCAGCGTGTTCAACGACGACCTCGACCGCGACGTGGCCTTTGCCTCGGGGCGCCGCCCGCAGATGGTGGTGGTCACCCGGTCGCAACTGACCGACGCCCTCAACCATTCGTACCGCGTCGCCAACGACATCGACAAGCTGCTCGAGCGCATCAAGCTGGCGGACGTGCCGCGGCCAAACGAGCCGAGCTCGTCGAGCGCGCACGATTCGCCGGTGATCGATCTGTGCAACCGGATCGTCGCGTCGGCGATTGCCGCGGGCGCCAGCGACATCCACATCGAGCCCGGAGCCAACGGCGCGATCGTCCGCGGACGCGTCGGCGGCATTCTCGAGCAGATGCTCACGTTGCCGCAGCGCGCCGTGCCTGGCGTGACCAACCGCTTCAAGCTGATGGCCAAGACCGACATCGCCATCAAGATGAAACCGCAGGACGGCGCGTTCCGCGCCATGGTCGACGATCAAGTGGTGGATGTCCGGCTGTCCGCTTTGCCGACGATCCACGGCGAGAAGCTCGTGATGCGCGTCATCCAGGGCGGCTCGTCGATGATGTCGATCGACGCCCTGGGCTACGACCGCGAGGTCGAGCAGAAGCTGATCGCGGCCCTGTCGAAGTCCGATGGATTGGTACTGGTTACCGGCCCGACCGGCTCCGGCAAGACCACCGTTCTCTATGCGGCGCTGCAGTTCCTCCAGACCGGCCGCGTCAACATCGTCACCGTCGAAGACCCGGTCGAACGGCAAGTCGACGGCGTAACGCAGATCGCGGTGAACATCAAGACCGGCACGGGGTTCGCGACCGTGCTCCGCAGCGTGATGCGGCAGGACCCGAACATCATCATGGTCGGCGAGATCCGCGACAACGAAGTGGCCGAGATCGTCGGCCAGGCCGCCTACACCGGCCACCTGGTGCTGAGCACCCTCCACACCACCGACGCCGCGTCAGCGATCACCCGGTTGGTCAACCTCGGGCTGCAGCCGTTCAAGATCGCAGAGAGCCTCAACGCCGTGGTCGCACAGCGCCTGTTGCGCCGGCTGTGCCCGAACTGCGCTACCACCAACGACGACGCGACCGCCAGGCGACTGGGCGAGGAACACGGTGTGCCGCGCGTGGGGGCATCGGTCGGGCGCGGGTGCGACCGCTGCAAGCAGACCGGCTACATTGACCGCATGGCGGTCCCGGAGTTGCTGATTCCCGACGACCGCCTGCGCGCGGCGATCCGCAACGGCGCCGGCGTCGCCGACATCCGCAACGCCATGCGGGCCGCCGGCAGCCTGTCGATGCGCGAAACGGCGGTCGGCCTGGTCGGCGCCGGCATCCTGTCGATCGAAGAGGTCAACCGCGTGCTGAGCGATCACGGCGACGACGGGAGCACGGGCCCGGCGGCCGCGGCCGCAGAGGCCGTCGCGCCAGTGACGGCCGCGTCACCGCCGATCACGATCACCGCGCCGGACGCGCCTCGTCCGGCCGTCAAGCGGCGCATCCTGGTGGCCGACGACGATCGCATCACGCGCCTGTTGATGCGCATGCTGCTGGAGAAGGACGGGTTCACGGTGCTCGAAGCCGAGAATGGCGCCGCCGCCATGGCCACGCTGCGCAGCGAACAGCCCGACCTGATGATTGTCGACCTGCAAATGCCCGACATGGACGGGTTCCAGGTGCTCGAGATGATCCGCGGCGACAAGCAACTGCAGGCGCTCCCGGTGCTGGTGCTGACCTCCGAGTCGGGCTCGGAGGTCGAGTCGAAGGTGCTCGAGATGGGCGCGGACGACTACCTGGTCAAGCCGTTCGAGCCGGAAGTGATGATCGCGCGCATTCGAGCCGCCTTCCGCCGCTCGGCGCGGTCCAGCGGCTAGCCCGGCGCGGTTCAGTTAGCTAGTACTCGCTGAAGATTCGCTGAATCTCGTTGCGGTCGGTCGTCTTGGTCAGCGCCAGCATCAGCAGGATGCGCGCCTTGACCGGGACGTGATCCTCGCCGGCCACGCTGAACTGCCGGCGGCGGCGTTGCGCCTCGTTGACCTGCGCACCAACCGGAAAGTCGCCGCGCGGCGGGGCAATGCGGCCGCTGCCGGTGCGCGTGCTGTTCACCACGAACACGCCCTTCTCGGCCGCGTAGGCCAGGCCGTCGTTCTGGGTGCCGCTCGTCGCGCCGGCGCCGGCCACCGCGATCACGATGCCCTTGGCGCCGTGGTCAACCGCCGCCTTGATCAGGTCGCCCGACGCGCCCTGGTAGACCATGATCACGTCCACGCGCGGCAACTCGGTGACCTTCGACAGGTCGAACTCGACCCGCTCGTTGGTGCGTTGGGTGATCTGGTTGAAGAACACCACGCGATCGCGATCGACGACCCCCAGTTGGCCGTACTCGCGGCTGCGGAACGTCTGCAGGCGCAGCGCATCGGTCTTGGTGACGTTGCGCGCCGAATTGATCTCGTCGTTCAACACCACCAGCGTGCCCTTGTTGCGCGCCGCCGGGTCGGCCGCGACTCGCACGCCCTCGAGCAGGTTGGCCGCGCCCTCGTAACCCAGGGTGCTCGGGTTGCGCATCGATCCCACCACGACCACGGGCCGCGGATCGCGGACGGTCAGGTGCAGGAAAAAAGCCGTCTCTTCGAGCGTGTCGGTGCCGCTGCTGACGACGATGCCGGCGATCTCCTTGTCTTTGGCATACAGGTCGTTGATGTGCTTGGAGAGATCCAGCCACTGCTTGAGCGTCAGGGCGCTGCTGGCCACGTTCGCGAACTGCTCGAACGTGAGGCGGGCATAGCGCTCGACCCCCGGCATCGACTTGGCGAGTTCTTCGGCCGTGAGGCGGCCGCCGTCGCGGTTCGAAATGGTGCCGCCGGTCGCCACGAAATGGACGCGGGGCAGCGTGGTGGCCGCGGGTTGGGCGAAGAGCGGCGCCTGGCCTGGGCTCAGGCACAGCAGCGCCATCGCCAACAGCATCGTCGGACGAAGGACGAGTCGGATCATGGGTAGATTATGTATTGGCGGGGGCCGCGCCGGATACGAGAGACAGCCAATTGCTCAGTTCCCGGGCCGCGTCCTCGGGCGTCCTGCCATAAAACGGCATGAACGACGTCTGGATGCCCGGCCGCCGGACGATCTGCGCCCGCCAGCGCTCGGCCGACACCAGTGAAACTTCAATCTGGTACGTGCGACCGGCGATCTGCTGTTCGAAAAGTTGAATGGCCACGTGGGAGGTGACGATTGTATGTCGTTGGCGAAACGGATCAAGCGAAGCGGGGCGCGAAAGCGGCCGGCCGCCGCGCTTGGGCGCCTGGATCAGAGGGACATTCGCCCAGAGTTTATTTTCCGTGTCGCGTCATCCACAGTTTTTCGACCGTTCGTCCACAGGATTTCCACAAGGCGATAAACTAGCCGCACTCGTGATCCTCCGCTGGACCCTGATTCTCGCCGCGTTCGCGATGCCGGCTGCCGTAGAGGCGCAAACGCCGGCCAGCCGCGTGCTGTTCCGGGTGTTTCTCTCGGATGGGCGCGTCCTGGCCAGCTACGGCGAGTGGGCGCGGGTCGACGATCGCGTCATTTTCTCGATTCCTACCCGGCTCAATAGCGATCCGATCGAGTTGCACCTCGTGAACATCCCGTCGGGCCACGTCGACTGGCCGCGGACTGAGCTGTACGCAGAGTCGGTGCGCGCCGTCGCCTACGCCGAGACCCGAGGTGAGGCCGACTTCGCCCGCTTCAGCAGCGAGGTGGCCCGGACCCTCAACGAGGTGTCGCGGATTGCCGACCCGGGCGTGCGGCTCGCCACTGCCGAGCGCGCCCGCCAGTCGCTGGCCGAATGGCCCGCCTCCCACTACGGCTACCGCATCGGCGAGGTCCGGCAGGCGCTGGACGTGCTCGACGAGATCATCTCGCAACTGCGCGTGGCCGTCGGCCAGACCCGGTTCGACCTGGCACTCAGCGCGCCGCTGGCCGTGCCACCTCCACCCCCCTTGCCGCCGCCGACCGACGCCGAGCTGGTGGAGCAGTTGGTGGCCGCGGCCTCGATCGCCGAATCACCGGCCGAGCGCGTCACGCTGCTGCAATCGGTGATGCGCCTGCTCGATCGCGCCGTCGGCCTGTTGCCCGACGAGTGGGCGCGGCGCGTTCGCGGCACGGTCGCCGTCGACCTCGAGCACGAACAACAGGTCGAGCGAGCCTATACCGTGCTGCGCCAGCGCACCCTGGAGACCTCTGCCAGGCTGGAGCGAAAGGGCGATCGCCGCGAGTTTGACAAGCTGCGCGAACAAGTGATCGCCGAGGATCACCGGCTCGGCGGCGCACGGGCCGGCGAAATTGCCGCACTGCTTGCCACCATCGAGTTCCAGGCCAATGGCGCCGCGGAGGCTCGCAACAGCCGCAAGGAGTGGGAGAAGCGCGAACGGTTCTACCGCCGCTACCGCCGGTCGATGAACGGTTCGTTCAACGTGTTCCGCGACGCGACCGTCAGCCTCGACCAGGTACGGACACTGTCGGGCCCGCCGATCCATACCCTGGAAGCAGTCGCCAAGCGCCTGGCATCCGCTGGCGTGAAGATTGGCAAGGTCACGCCGCCTGTTGACTTGGCCGGCGGTCACGCGCTGGTCCGGAGCGCGTGGGAGCTGGCCGAGACGGCGTTGCGCCTGCGTCGGGAGTCGGTGTCCAGCAACAGCGTCGATAGCGGGCAGCGCGCCTCGTCTGCCGCGGCCGGCGCGCTGATGTTGTACCAGCGGGCGCGCGCCGATCTCGCGGCGGCGATGGCGCCGCCGACCCCCAAGTGATCACCCCCCGCCGTACGCGGTTGCTGCGGGCACCCGGGCTCGACGGCTTTCGCGCGCATCTCGCCGAACTCGCGCGCGCCGCCCCGGACGGCGCCGACCGCTTTCTGCTGGTGCCGACCGCGGCGGCGGGCGAGCAACTGCGCCGAACCTTGCGCGCCCGGCTGGGTGACGCGCTGGCCATGCCGCCGATCGGCACCCGGGCCGAGTTGTACGAACGACTGCTGGCCCGGCTGCGGCCCGATGCCAGGACACTGTCGGGATTTGAACGCGAAGCCGTGATTGCCGCCGCGGCCCGCGAGGCCGAGGAAGCCGGCGTGCCGCCGCCGTTCCATGTCCGGCCGGCGCTCATTGCCGAGATGCTGGACCTTTATGACTACTTGCGCCGGCTGCAGCGCTCGGTCGACGACTTCGATCGGCTGCTGACCGGCGAGCTCGAGCCGGCGGCCGATTCCGACCAGGGCGCCGCTCAACTCCTCGAGCAGACGCGCTTCCTGGCGGCCACGTTTCGCGGCTACGAAGCGCGGTTGCGCGACACCGGCCTGCTCGACGAACATACCGCCCGTGCGTTGCTGATCGAGACGCCGGCGGCGGTGCCGCTGCGCCACGTCGTGATTACCGTTGGTGATCGGCCGCTCGATCCCGACGGCCTGTGGCCGGCCGACGTGGTGATGCTCACGAGCATTGCCGGCCTCGAGGCCATCGACGTGGTGGCGACTGACGCCACGCTCGAGGCGGGCTATCTCGATCGCCTTCGGCTCGCGTTCGTCGGCATTGAGGAAACCGAGTCGCCTTTGCTCGCCACCTCGGCGCCGGCAATCGTCGTGCCCGGAGGCACCCTTCGACTCGACCCTGGGGCTAGCTCAGGGCAAGCGGCCGGCGAGTTGCCCTTTGCCCTCGAGTATCGCGATCGAGAGGACGAACTCGAAGGCGTGGCGCGACGGCTGAAGGCGGACCGCCGATCGGGTCGTCACGTGGCTCTCGAGCAGACGGCCCTGGTGGTCGCGCGGCCGTTGCCGTATCTCTATCTCGCCCGCGACGTGTTCCAGGGCGCCGGCGTGCCGTTCGAAACGCTCGATACGTTGCCGCTCGCAGCCGAGCCGTACGCCGCCGCCGTCGATGTCGCCGTGGAGTGCGTGGCCGCCGGCTTCACCCGCCGCGCCCTCGTCGCACTGCTGCGCTCGCCGCACTTCCGCTTCGTCGCCGGCGATGCCGGTGCCGTCTCCGGCGCCGACGTCGGCCGCGACGCGATTGCCGCTCTCGACGTCACCCTCGCCGAACAGCGCTACCTGGGCGGCCTGGATCGGCTGGCCTCGCTGGCCGACTCATGCCGCGGGCTGGCGCAACCGGCCTTTGCCGCGGCGCTCGCCGCCGGCACGCTGCTGTCGCCTCTCGGCGCGGCGCACCCCATGGTCGAGCACCTTGAGCGGTTGCAGGCGTTTCTCGACCGTCACGACCGCCCGCAGCCGGGCAACGACCGTCGCGCCCGCGTCCGCGCCGCGGTCACGCTGGCCCTGTCGGGACTGGCCGAGGCCTATCGGCGACACGATCCCGGCGCGAGCGGCACGGTCACCGAACTGTCCGCCGCCGTTCGCCGCTGGCTGGGCGCCCAGACCTTTGCCCTTCGCACCGGCGAAGGCGGCCTCCAGATCGTCGACCGCCAGGCCGCGCGCTTTGCCGATTTTGACGATGTGCAGGTGATGGGGTTGGTGGAGGGGGAGTGGCCCGAGCGGCCGCGCCGCAACATCTTCTATCCCCAGTCGCTGCTCGCGCAGTTGGAGCCGGCGCGCCCGGACCGCGTGGCGCTGCACCAGGAACGCGACCTGGTGCGGTTTGCGCGCGCCTCGTTCAAGGACCTGCTGCTGTCGGCGCGCCGCCGGGTCCGCGTCTCGACGTTCGCACTCGAGTCCGACGCGGTGGTCGAGCCATCCGCGTTTCTCGACGATCTTCCGGCGCTGGGACTCTCGCGCGAAGTGTCCACGCTGGATCCGTCGGTGCAGGTGTTTGCGTACGAAGCACTGGCCGGGTTGAATAGAACGGGCAAACCTGAAGGTTTGCCCCCACAAGAGGCCACCGTAGGGCCCCACTTTGGTGGGGCCATCGCCCGATGGGCGCGCGTGCGTGCTGGCGGCGCGGACCGCGAACGCGCCCGCTTCGAGGGTGAGGCCGGCCCGTGGGTGCTGCCCCGCGTCAGCGTCAGCCGCCTCGAGCGGTACCTGAAGTGCCCGTTCCAGTTTTACGTGACCAACGTGCTGCAAGTGGACGAGGAGCCGGAGGACGAGAACACCCGATCGCCGCTCGATCGCGGCCGCTTCCTGCACGAGTTGTTCGAAACCTTCTTCCACGAGTGGCAGGCGCGCGGCCGCGGCCGCATCACCGCTGCCGACATGGCCGAGGCACGCGCCTTGTTCGTGGAGATCTGTGAACCGGCGCTCGGGTCGCTGTCGCCGGCCGAGGCCGGCCTCGAGCGGGCGCGGCTGTACGGGTCGGCCGTCGGGTCTGGCATTGCCGAGCGCGTCTTTGCCATGGAGGCCGAGCGCGGGACCGCCATTCGCGAACGGCTGATGGAGTTCGAGCTCGACGGCGAGTTCACGTTCACCGGTGAAGACGGCGCCAGCCGAACCGTGCGGCTGCGCGCGAAGATCGATCGCGTGGACGTGCTCGCCGACGGCACCTTTCGGGTAATCGACTACAAGACCAGGTACGTGCCCGACCGCCGCATGGCGTTGCAGCTGCCGATCTACAGCGCCGGCGTGCGCGCGCGGTTGTCGGCCGAACGCGGCCCCGGCCTGACCGCCAGCGAGGCGATGTACCTGTCGTTCGAAGGCCGAAACGCGGTCGTGCCGCTCGAGGATCGCAGCAAGTCGTTCGACGAGCTGGTGACCGCCGCCGAGCACCGGCTGGTGCAGGCGCTCGACGACATTGCCGCCGGGCACTACCCGCCGCGGCCCGAGACCCGCAACCTGTGTGGCATGTGCGCCTTCGTGGCGGTCTGCCGCACGCCGGGCGGCCTGCCCGCCGAGCCGGGGACCCACGATGAGTGATCAGCCCCGCCTGCAGTTCGAGCCGGAAGAAACCGCCGACGACCGGGCGCGGCGGCTGGCCGTGGATCCGGCGCGCAACGTCGCGCTCGAAGCCTCGGCCGGCACTGGCAAGACGCGCGTGCTCGTCGATCGCTACGTCCGCCTGCTCGAAGTGGGCGTAGCGCCCCGCAACATTCTCGCGATCACTTTCACGCGCAAGGCTGCGGCCGAAATGCGGCAGCGCGTCATGGCCACGCTGCGCGAACGCCACCGGCTGGGCAGCCTGACCGGCGATCGCTGGCGCGAGATCCGCGATGCCTTCGGCGACATCTCCATCAGCACCATCGACGCGTTCTGCCTGTCGTTGCTTCACGAGTTTCCGCTCGAGGCCGGCGTCGATCCAGGCTTCGACCTCGCCGACGAAACCGAAACACCGCGATTCGTCGAGTCGTCCCTGGATCGTGCGCTGGCGGTCGGCCGCGGCGTCTCGCTGACCGACCCGGACGTCGCATTGCTGCTTACGGAACTGGGCGAGCCGAAGCTGCGCAAGGGCCTGGCGGCGCTGCTCGATCGCCGGCTGGTCGCCTGGGACGCGCTCAATCGCTTCCTGCGCGGGCGCGACGTCACGGCCGAGGCGGCGTGCCTGCGGTTGCTGCAGGCGCTGCGGGCCGCAATCTCATCGGTGGGCGGCGCCACGGCCTTTCGCGGGTGCGGTCCGGCTGCTCCTGGCTTCGACCTGGTCGCTTATGACGTGGATCAGATCATGGCCGAGCCGCCGCCACCGCCGGCGCGGTTGCGAGGCGCGCTGGATCGATTGGTCGACCTGGTGCTGACCAAGGACGGCGGGCCGCGGAAGCGGCTGAAGCACAAGAAGGCCGAGTATCGCTCGGCAGCCGATTACGAACGCCACAAGGCGGTGGTGTTCGGCCTTGGCCCCCACGTCGAGGCGGCGCTGGCGTCGTTTCGCCATGACCTCAACATCGTGCTGGCCCGTGGCGTCAGGCGCCTGTTCGCGATTGCGCAAGACGAGTACCGGCGCACGCTCGACAAGCACGGCGTGCTCGATTTCCCTGACCTGCTCGAGCGCACGCTGAAGCTGCTTGGGCAGATGGAGGAGTTCTCGCGCAGCCGCTACCGGCTGGAGTCGCGCTACGAGCACGTGCTCGTCGACGAGTTCCAGGACACCAGCCGCGCCCAGTGGCAGCTGGTCCGCGAGCTGGTCCGCGCCTGGGCGGCGGGCGAGGGCACGGTTCACGGCCCCATCCCCCCCTCAATCTTCATCGTCGGCGACCGCAAGCAGTCGATCTACGGCTTTCGCGATGCCGAGGTGACCGTGCTTGACGCGGCCGGCCGCTTCATCGAGGCCCTGCGGCCCGAGACGCCGTCGCGCGCGGCGATCACCCGCAGTTATCGATCGGTGCAGGAACTGTTGGCGTTTGTGAACGACGTGTTCGCCGAGGTGGAGAAGGCGCCCGATCGCCCCGATGCGTTCCGCTACGGTGAAGATGATGTGTTTCCGCTCGTGGACGAGGGCCCGCGCGGGGCGGATGCAGTGGGCATGGTCGTCGCCGACACCGATGCGGCCCAGGCCGAGGCGGTGGCCGACGAGATTGCCCGGGTGTTGATTGCCGGGGTGACCGTGCGCGACCGCCAGACCGGCCTGCGGCGCGCGGTGCAGCCTGGCGACATCGGCCTGCTGTTTCGCACGCGCGAGGGTCACACGCTGTTCGAGGCCGCGCTGGCGCGCCGCGGCGTGCCGTTCTACGTCTATAAGGGCTTGGGTTTCTTCGATGCGGATGAGGTCAAGGACGTGCTGGCGCTTGTTGCGTACCTGGCCGATCCGGGATCGAACCTGCGCGCGGCGGCGTTCTTGCGATCGCGAATCGTGCGGCTGTCGGACGAGGCGCTGAAGCGGCTGGCGCCTGGGCTCGCCCGTTCATTGACCGCCGCCGAACCGCCGCCGGCGGCGGCCGACCTGGCGCCCGACGATTACGACCGACTGCTGCTGGCGCGCGACAGTGTCGGCGGGTGGCTCGCGATGGCCGATCAGCTGCCGCCAGCCGAGGTCGTGGACCGGGTGCTGGCCGAGGCGGCGTACGCGGTGGAGATTGGCGGCTCCGGCTTTGCGCAGGCGCGCGAGAACCTGAAGAAGGTGCGGGGCCTGATTCGCCGCATTCAGAATCGCGGATACGCCACGCTCGGGCGGCTGTCGGACTACTTCGCCGAACTTGCCGCCGGCGGCGACGAGTCAAACGCGATCATCGATGCGGCCGATGCCGTGAACCTGATGACCGTGCACGCCGCCAAGGGGCTCGAGTTCCCGGTGGTGTTTGTCGTGAACATCGGCCGTGGCAGCGGCGGCGGACGAGACGACATTCGCGTGGTGGCGCCGCCGTTCGTGGCAGACGACATCAAGGTCGTCGAGGACGATGAAGACGCGGGCGAGGCGTCGGTGAGCGTGAGCGATCACGAGAGCGACAGCGATCGCGACGCCGACGAGCGGGATCGGGAAGAGACCAAGCGCCTGCTCTATGTGGCGCTGACGCGGGCCCGCGATCGGCTGTATTTGTCAGGAACAGCGGCGGGTGGCCAGCTGGTCCTTCAGCGCGGCTCGCTCGGCCGGATCCTGCCGGCACGGCTGATGACGGCTGCCACGACCGTAATGGACCCTGAATTCGTGTGGCAGGGCCACTCGGCCGCGCACCGGATTCAGCGGGTTCCGGCGGCCGGCTCGGCGCCGCGCACCTGGCGGTCGCCGCGACCGGCGGGCGACAGGGTGGCCGACCTCGAACCATTCGAGGCACGGAAAGACGTCCAAAGCCGCTAAAGCGCCCAGGGAGGCCCGATTTGCGTTGCGTTAGGCCGAAGGCATCCCATACAATTTTGAAGGATCAAGGAGCGTATTTACGTGCCACTGACGTGTTCGGCCTGCGGGAACACCCGCAAATTTCTCGTGAAAACCCTGCAGATGCACGTAGTGCAGCTCGACGACACCCGTGTGGAAGTGTCGGAAGAAAGCAAGCCCGGCGTGATCGAAGTGCTGTGCGACGAGTGCGAAACCGCGCTCAACTTCGAGGAAGTCGAGGACTCGATCCGCAAGGAAGTGCTCCTCACCCTGGGCGCCCGGTAGTCGCCGCTCTGCGCAATCCGTGCAATCTGCGGCCTAGGCGTCCGGCCGATCGCCGGCTTCCGCCTCTTCGAAATAGTCGCACTCCGGACAAACCCACTCGCGCACGGTGGCCTTCACCTGCTGTGAAGTTCCCGGCACGCGAGTGATGGTTTCACGCGTCACCAGGCGCATGAACTCGGTGCACATCGGACACTCCCTCGGCATGAGCGCATCGTAAGCCGCGCTGCTTGTTCTTGACAACCTCCGGGCCCGACCCTATCGTGAGGCCAGGGTGTTTCGTCCACATCGATTCCACGCGTCGCGTCTCGCGCTCGAAACGCTCGTGCCTCACGAGCGCGCGTATCGCCGCTCGTTGAGCGACGAAGTCGCGATCGACTTTCCGTCCTCGCGCGCGGCCACCGAATTGTTCCGCCGCGATCACGGCGAGGCCGGCGCCGAGCGATCCACGGCCGCGCAGATCACGATTTCGCAGTGCCAGGCCGGCACCGGCGCCATGGTGCCGCTCGAAGTGCGGGTACCGCGCACCTGCGCCAGCTGCGGCGGCCGCGGCGAAGTATGGAGCGAGCACTGCCGCGAATGCGACGGCGAGGGCCAGGAACTCCACACCCAGCGGCTGACCGTGGCCGTGCCGAGCGGCGTGCTCGACGGGGATCGCTTCAGCTTCAGCGTGTCGCTCGCCCGGGGTCCGCGCACGCGCGTGGATGTGCGCGTCGCGGTCATGGCGTGAAGCGCCACGTCGATTTCCTCGCCACGCTGTATTTGACCTGGGGCGGCATCTTCACGCTCGTCGCCCTGGCCGGGTTCGCGTTGGCCGGCGGCGCCTTCGCGATCGCCCGCTCCGACGGCCCGGTGCGCTTCAGTTCAGAGATGGCGGCGAGCCTGACCGCCGTGACCATCGGCTCGATCTCGGTGATCGCCCTGGTGTGGGGCGCGCTGCACCTCGTTGTCGGGCGAACCCTGCGCCGCTATCGTCCGTCGGCGCGGCTAATGGCGCTCGGGCTCGCGGTGGGCAACCTGGTGCTGCTGCCGTTCGGCACGGCTCTCGGCGGGTACGCCTGCTGGGTGTTGCTTAATGAAGAGGGACGGCGCCTGTTCGAGGGGAACTAGCCACAGAGGACACCGAGGGCACGGAGTCAATTCCTTCAAAATGCCGGTCAGCGCGTTCGAAGCCTGATCGCATTTAGAAAGTATTGGCTCTGTGTCCTCGGTGTCCTCTGTGGCTAACTGACGTTTGGCGGGTCTTTGGTACCCGCTGGCGTCCAGGGACCGCAGCGGAAGACGCGTTGCATGGCCATCCAGCCGCCGCGGGCGATTCCATATCTCTTGATCACCGCTTCGCCGTAGTGACTGCAGGTCGGTTCGAAGCGGCAGTCCACGCCCATGCGGCTGTAGAACGGCGAGAGCGTGGCCTGGTAGAGGTGAATGCCGCCCACTGCGGCGTGGGTGGTCAACTGTGAGGCCGGCGGACGATTCAGGTCAATCGCGATCGCGGTGACCGTCACCGCAATCGCGATCCAGCGTTTGCGCTTCAGAACTTTTCCGCGTAATCGCTGAGGCCGGGGATGACCAGCCGGCCGCCGTTTACGCCCTTGATCATGGCCATGATATGGAGGCCCAGTTGCGCCAGCGCCAGCAGCGGCGTGATCAGCGCGAAGATGCAGCCCATGGGGCCCAGGGCGACCAGCACGAAGTTCACCACCACCCACACGACGAGCTCGGCCACCATCAGCACGATGCCGTGCTTGGCGTGCCACTGCACTTCCTTGTCGTCCTTCTCCGTGAGCAGCGGGACCAGCGCCAGCAGCCACAAGTACGACAACACGATCATGACATTGCGGTTGCTCGACGGTGCGCTACCGGGCGACGTATCGGCCATTTGATCTCTCCTTCACCATGGGGGAAGCGCCGGGGACTGGCCGGAGTTTACCAATTTCGGCCGCATGGTAAGCTGAATTTCTTATGACCTCGGAACTGGTCCTGGCTGCGCTCGGGGGTGTCCACGACCCCGACCTGCAGACGGACATCGTGTCACTCAAGTTCGTCAAGCACGTCGAGGTCGCCTCCGGCCGCGCTGCCTTCACGATCGAGTTGTCGAGTCCCTCGGTGGCCGCCCGGGACCAAGTGCGCGAGCGCGCCGTGGCGGCGGTGGCCGCGGTGCCCGGTATCACCAGCGTCGACGTGACCATGGCGTTTTCGGTGCGCTCGGCCTCGGCGCCGGAACACGGCAAGCCGCCCCTGCCCGGCGTCAAGAACGTAATCGCGGTCGGCGCCGGCAAGGGCGGTGTCGGCAAGACCACCGTGGCCGTTAACCTGGCGGTGTCGCTGTCAAAGCTCGGCGCCAAGGTCGGCATTCTCGACGGCGACATCTACGGGCCCAATGTGCCGATCATGTTCGGCCTGCAGGCGCAGCTGCAGATGGACGGCAAGATGATCCGGCCGGCCGAGAAGTACGGCATCCAGATCGTGTCGATGGGATTCCTGGCCCAGGACGAAGCGCCGATGATCTGGCGCGGGCCGATGCTGCACAGCGCCATCCAGCAGTTCTGCCGCGATGTCGGCTGGAAGGCGCTTGACTACCTGATCGTCGACATGCCGCCCGGCACCGGCGACGTCGCGCTGTCGCTCAGCCAGACCGTCCCGGCCGCCGGCGCCATCGTCGTCACCACCCCGCAGCAGGTGTCACTTGCTGACAGCAAGCGCGCCGTGCGAATGTACCAGAAGCTCAACATTCCTACGCTCGGGATGGTCGAGAACATGGCCTTCTACGAGTGCACCAACTGCCACCACGAGGCCGACATCTTCGGGCACGGCGGCGGCGAGCAGATGGCGCAGCAGCTCGAGGTGCCGTTCCTGGGACGCCTGCCGATCTACCAGCCCATTCGCGTCGGCGGCGATCGCGGCATCCCGTTGGTGATCGCCGAGCCCGAGTCGGTCGCGGCGAAAGCGTTCACCGCGCTGGCCGAGGCGACCGTGATTCAGATCGCGGTGGCCGCACAGAAGAACGCGGTCACGCACAAGGGCAAGATTCCGCTGGTCCACGTCAAATAGCCACAGAGGACACCGAGGACGCCGAGTCGATTCTTCAAATGGGGTGTCAGCGCGTTCGAAGCCTGATCGCATTTAGAAAGTATTGGCTCTGTGTTCTCTGTGTCCTCGGTGGCTAGTCTTCGTCAGCCGCGCCATGGCCCAAGCGCCAAGCAATGGTCCCGGGACAAGCAACAGCGACGCCCATTGCCAGCCCACGGCGTCCGCGAGGCGCGGGAGCAACTCAATCGTCACCATCGTTAACAAGAAGCCCACGCACGTTTGCAGCGTTAGCGCCGTGCCGACGTGTTCCTTCGGCGCGTGTTCGCTTACGAGCGCCGAGAATTGCGCCGAGTCGGCGACCACCGCAAAGCCCCACACCATGACGAGCGCGTAGAGCCAGAACGGCGAGCCGCCGAAGGTGACGACGGTGAGGCCGGCGCAGGCGGCGCTGGCGAGCATGGCCCACATGGCGATGCGCGCCTTGCCGAAGCGGTCGGCGAGGTAGCCGGCCAGGCCGCAGCCGGCGGCGCCGCTGCCAATGGCGAGAAACGCGGCGACCGAGGCGGCCGCGCTTGCGTTGGTCAGTCCCGACGCGGTGAAGCTCGCCGCGGCGAAGACCGCGATCCACGTCCACATCGCATAGAGCTCCCACATGTGGCCCAGGTAGCCGAACGTGGCGAGCCGCGCGCCGCGGCTGGCGAGGATCCTCCGGATCGCGTGCGGGTCGAATGGCGCGGTGGCGGCGACATACGGGCCGTCGCGCACGATCGTCAGTACGAGGACGCCGCCGGTGGCGGCCAGCGCCGACGCCAGCAGCATGGGCTGTTGCCAGTTGCTGCCGAAGAGCGCCGTCAGCAGGTGAGGGACGGCCTTGCCGAGCGTGAGCGCGCCGATCAACAGGCCGAGCGCAAAGCCGCGCCGCTCGCGAAACCAGCCCGCCGCGATCTTCATGCCGGGCGGGTAGACCAGCGCCAGCGAGGCGCCGGTGAGAAACCGGAGCGCAATCACCGACAGGGAGCCGGGCGCCACGATCACGGCCGCGTTGGCGGCCGCGCCCGTGAGCGCGCCCACGAACATCAGCGTGCGCGGGTTCAGGATGTCGGCCACGTTGCCGAGCGCGCTGGCGAGCGTGCCGGCCACGAAGCCCGCCTGCACGGCCATGGTCAGCCACGCGGCGTGACTGGACGGCATATCGAACTCACGGACGAGCAGCGGGGTGACCGCGGTCGCCGAAAACCACAGCGTCATCCCCAGCAACTGCGCGAGGGAGACGACGCCGAGCATGGTCCACGGAGATGACATAATCGCGGGTAACGTGCAGATACCGTATACCAAACGCACCCTTTCGAACGGCCTCGACGTGATCGTGCACGAGGATCATCAGCTGCCAATGGTGGCGGTGAACTTGTGGTACCACGTCGGCTCCAAAAACGAACGCCCCGGCCGCACCGGCTTCGCGCACCTGTTCGAGCACCTGATGTTCGAGGGCTCGGCGCACCACGACCACGGCTACTTTCCGCCCATGCAGCGGGCCGGCGGCCTGATCAACGGGTCAACGAGCACCGATCGCACCAATTACTGGGAGGTCGTGCCCACGGGATCCCTCGAATTGGCGCTGTGGATGGAGTCCGATCGCATGGGCTACCTGTTGCCGGCGCTGACCGAGGAGAAGTTCACGAACCAGCGCGAGGTGGTCTTGAACGAGCGCCGCCAGAACTACGAGAACCGCCCGTACGGCATGGCCGGCATCGCGCTGTCGTCGGCGATGTTCGCGCCGGAGCACCCGTATCACTGGCCGACCATTGGCGCGCCCGAGGACCTGCGGGCGGCGTCGCTGCAGGACGTGCATGCGTTCTTCCAGGCGTTCTATCACCCGGCCAACGCGTCGCTGGCGCTGGCCGGAGACCTCGCGACCGAACAGGCCTTTGACCTGGCCGAGCAGTTCTTCGGCGACTTGCCGGCCGGGCCGGTGCCAGACCCGGTGCGCGCCGAAGCCGCGCTCGCCGCGAGCGCCAGCCTCGTGCTGGAGGATCGCGTGGAGTTGCCGCGCCTCTACCTCGCCTGGCATTCGCCGGCGATGTTTGCCGACGACGACGCGGGGCTCGACGTGGCGGCCGACGTGCTCGCACACGGCAAGACGTCGCGGTTGTACAAGCTGCTGGTCTACGAACGCCGCGTGGCCACCGACGTGTCGGCGTACCAGCAGTCGCGCGAGATCGGCGGCATGTTCCAGGTGGCGTGTACCGCCGCCGCCGGTGTGTCGCTGGCCGAACTTGAGGCGGCCATTCGCTTGGCGGTGACGCAGATCGCCACCGGCGGCCCGACGCCGGCCGAGATGGAACGCGCGCTGGCGCAGACCGAGGCGCAGTTTCTCTATCGCCTCCAGACCATTGGCGGCTTTGGTGGCAAGTCCGATCAGTTGAACGCGTACAACACCTATCTCGGCGATCCCGGCTACTTCGCGCGCGACCGGGAGCGCTACGAAACCATTACGGCCGACCAGGTGGCGGGCGCCGTGCGGCGCTGGCTGCTGGATGCGCCTTCGGTGGCGCTCGGCGTCGTCCCGCGCGGCCGTCGCGAACTCGCGCTGCCCGGCGCGGTCGAGGTGCAGGTCTCATGAGCCCGGTCGATCGCAGCCGGCTGCCAGTCCCCGGTCCAGACCGGGCCTTTCACTTTCCGCGCATTGCGAGGCGAACGCTGGGCAACGGCCTCGAACTCCGCGCCGTCACGCACAGTTCGGTGCCGGTCACCGCGATTGTGCTGCTCGTGCCTGGCGGCTCGTCGGCGGATCCGGCCGACCGCCACGGGCTGGTCTCGATCACCGCCGGCCTCCTCGACGAAGGCAGCCGCGGCGAATCGGCGCTCGAAGTGGCTGATCGCCTGGCCCGCATCGGCGGCGATCTCGATCTCGAAGTCGGCGCCGACGCCGTCGTGGTGTCGCTGACGACGCTGGACCGATTCTGCGAAACCGGCCTGGCGATGGTTCGCGAGATCGTGTCGGCGCCCAATCTGGCGGCCGACGACTTCAACCGCATTCGCAACCTGCGGCTCGAGCGCCTGCGCCAGATGAAGGACCACGCCGGCGCGATGGCCGAACGCGCCTTCGCGCGGGTGCTGTACGACAGTCATCCCTATGGCCACCTCGGTCTCGGCACCACCGCGTCGCTGACCGCGACCACGGTGGACGAGGCGCGCCTGCTGCACGCCGCATTGTTCGCGCCAGACGGCTCGACGCTCGTGATCGTCGGCGATCGTCCGGCCGAGGAGTTGTTGGACCTGGCCGCCGGGGCCTTTGGCGAGTGGCGCGCCGCCACCTCGACGATGACGGTGGATCGTGCCGCGGCGCTGGCAGCGCCACCGGCGATGCCGATCACGAGGCTAGGGGTCGTCTCGCGGCCCGGCGCCGCGCAGTCGGAGTTGCGCATCGGCCACGCCTGCGCGCCCCGCGCCACGCCCGACTATCACGCGTTGTTGATGCTCAACACCATTCTCGGCGGACAGTTCGTGAGCCGCATCAACCTCAACCTGCGCGAGGCCAAGGGCTACACCTACGGCGTGCGCACCGGCTTCGACCTGCGCCGCGGCATTGGCCCGTTCGTCATGCAGACCAGCGTGGGCACCGACGTGACGGTGCCGGCGATTCGCGAGGCATTGAACGAGATCCGGGACATCGCGTCGACCCGCCCGGCGACCGCCGACGAGTTGTCGATGGGATTTGCCACGGTCAGCAAGGGCTACCCCCGGGGGTTCGAGACCGCCACCCAGGTGGCCCGGTCGGTGGCGCAGTTGGCCCTGCACGGCCTGCCTGACACCTATTTCGAGGACTTCGTCCCGCGCCTGGCGCAGGTGACCGCAGACGACGTCAGTCGCGTGGCCGGGAAGTACCTGGACCTGTCCAGAATGACGACGGTGATTGTCGGCGACTTGGATAAGATATCGGGATCACTGCCTGAACTGGGGCTCGGCCCGCACCAGGTCCTGATGCCGGAAGTCTAGGCCGAAGATAACGCAGCTTACACAGACGCAGAGCCTTGAAGGCCATACGATTTCACGCCCACGGAGGGCCCGACGTCCTCCGCTACGAGGACGTCCCAGAGCCAGTGGCCGGCCCCGGCGAAGCCGTCGTGCGTGTTCGCGCCTGCGCGCTCAATCATCTCGACTTGTGGCAGCGGCGCGGCATCGAGCGGGTCAGCATTCCGTTTCCCCACATCTCCGGCGCCGACGTGGCCGGCGAGGTCGCCAGCGCGCCAGGCGGCGAGTTCGGCGTGGGCCGCCGCGTCATGCTGCAACCCGGTTTGTCGTGCGGCCGTTGCGCCGCGTGCCTGGACGGCCGCGACAACGAGTGCCCCACGTACGACGTGTTGGGTTACCGCAGCGACGGCGGCTACGCCCAGTACGTGAAGGTGCCGGTCCAGAACCTGATCGCGATTCCCGACGCGGTTGGCTTCGTGGAAGCGGCGGCCTTTCCGCTGACGTTCCTGACCGCGTGGCACATGCTGATCACCCGGGCGAAGCTGCGCGCCGGCGAGGACGTGCTCGTCATCGGCGCCGGCAGTGGCGTCGGGCAGGCGGCCATTCAGATTGCGTGGCGGCATGGCGCGCGCGTGTTCGCGACCGCCGGGTCGGATGACAAGCTGGCCAAGGCGCGGCAGCTGGGCGCTTACGAAGTCGTGAACCACGCCACGCAGGACGTGCCGGCGTTGATCAAGGAGTTCACGCGCGGGCACGGCGTCGACGTCGTGGTTGAACATGCCGGCACGGCGACCTGGGATCGCAGCCTGAAGTGCCTCGCCCGCGGCGGCCGGCTGGTCACCTGTGGCGCCACCACCGGCCACGACGCGCGGATCGACCTGCGGTTCCTGTTTGGGCGCCAGTTATCGCTGCTGGGGTCGTACATGGGCCGGAAGGGCGAACTGCTGCGGGCGGCGCAGCTCCTCTTCAGCGGAGAGCTCCGGTCGGTGGTGGACCAGACCTACCCCTTGTCGGAGGCGGCCGAAGCCCAGCGCCGCCTCGAGTCGCGCCAGCAGTTCGGCAAGATTGTCCTGATTACCTAGGCTGCACCAACAGAACCGGCATGGCCGGGCTTACGTCCAACCCTTAGATTGCGGGGTGTATGATCCTCGCTTCGTCATGGATATTAAGATCCAGCGGAAGCCGTCAGGGCTTGGCGGCCGGCTGTTCAGCCTGGTCGGCATTGTCGGGCTGATGGCCACGATCATCGCGGGCGCCACGGTGTGGCTGCTGCTCACCGATCCGGTGACGGTGGCCGAGTCGATGGACTCAGGCGAGGTCACGCCCCTCGTACAGTCGCTGGCCGGGTCGATCTACGACGCCCTGGTGCGGCTGATGCGCATGCTATAGCTTCGCAGACAAGAACTTCCCCAGATACCAGGCATCCAGGAACTTGTACGGCGCGGCGCCGGTCGAGTAGTGCCCGCACGGCAGCACGCTGACCTTGACCGGGTAGCGGCGCCGCCGGAACTCGTCGACCAGCTTCAGCGACAGGTCCACCGGAAACGTGAGGTCGTACTTCGCATAGATCAACAACGTCTGGCGATCGTGCAGGCGGTCGAGAAACGACCACGGGCTGATCGGGCGCCACAGCTCGCGCAACTGGTCTGCGTCGAGGTGCCCCTCGAAGCCTTGCCTGACGTGCTCGGTCGAGAGGCCCCGCCACACCACGTCGCTGAAGAACGGCGAGACGTGGTTGAGGGCCTGCGCCTTCACCAGCGGTTCGTGGCTCGTGGTCAACAGCGACAGGCACGACCCGAGGCTGGTGCCGAGCAGACCGAGGCGGTCGTAGCCCTGGTCGCGCAGCCACCAGAGCGCGAGCCGCACGTCGCGCACCGCCTGCCGGCATACCTGCAGCGTGCGCACCACGTTCGAGCTGACAATGTAGTCGGCGCGCTTCAATTCCGGCGGCATGCGGGCATCGTGGTACGGCAGGCTGATGCGCAACGACGCGATGCCGAGTTTCGCGAGGATCTTGCACAGCCCGACATGGCCGTTGGCGTCGGAGTTCCACTGCGCCAGGACCACGACGGCCCGGCGAGACGCCCCCGGCAGGGGTTTGCGGATGGGCGCGGCGGGGAAGAACCGCGCCTGCACGGTGTTGTTATGGTCGTGCGGCGTCGTGAAGCCGCTGGGATAGGTCAACAGACCGTCTTCGCCGCCGGCCCTCACGCTGGGCAGCGCCGGCGTAAAGGTGTACCGGACCGGCTCCGGCGTGTAGAAGGCGTCGGTATTCTGCATGACGCGCTCGACCCACGCCGACACGGTCGACAAACCTGAAGGTTTGTCGCCACGGACATCCGTCGACAAACCTGAAGGTTTGTCGCCACGTGGGGACAAACCTTCAGGTTTGTCCGAGGCGTCATCGATCCAGTCTTCGCCCCACTCGAAGGGGCGGACCAGGCGTTCATGTTTGCTGACGTTGGCGAGCTGCTGCTCCCAACCGTGAAAGTAACGCCGAATCATTCGGCGTGCGCGATTGCGCGCTCCACGGCCAGCGCGGACCCGACGAGCGCGGCGGTCCCGCCCTTGTGGCCCGCCAGCTGCAGGCCGATCGGCAGCCCGCCGTGCGCCGTGCCGCACGGCAGTGAGATGGCCGGGTGTCCCGACAGGTTGAACGGCTGGGTGCAGCGCAGCATCAACGTCCGCACCGCCTCGGGTCCGCCCTTGACCGGCATGGTCGGGGCACCGAGCGGCGGCGCCGGAATCGCCAGCGACGGCAGCACCAGCGCGTCCACGCCGTGCAGCGCGCGCTCGACCTCGTGCGCGATCACCGCCTTGCCGCGCAAGGCCCGGACGTAGTCTTCGGCCAGCACGTAGCGCGCCATCTCGAGACGCAGCCGCACGTTGGGCGTGTAGTCCTGTGGCCGCGTCAACAGCGTCCGCCCGTGGTACTCGGCCGCATCGGCGAACACCAGATGCAGGTAAATGGCCGCCATGTCGGTGGCGTGAGGGATGGCGACTTCGGTGACGGTCGCGCCCGCGCGGCGTAACGTCTCGATGGTCGCGGTCACGACGCGCTCGACGTCGGCGTCGAGGCGATCGAACAGGTATCCGGCGGGCACGGCCAGCCGCAGTCCCTTGAGTGGCGCCACCGCCGGCATGGCTGCGGTCTGCTTCCCGGACGGCACCATCGCGTTGTACTGGATCCAGGCATCGGCGACAGAGGACGCGAGCGGGCCGACATGATCCAGCTGCCGGCTGAGCGGCACCACGCCCGACGCCGAGACCTCACCCCATTCCGGCTTGAGCCCGACAATGCCGCAGGCGGCGGCGGGAATGCGGATGGAACCGCCGGTATCGGTGCCGACGGTGCCGAGCGACATGCCCGTGGCAATGGCGATCGCCGAGCCGCCGCTCGATCCACCCGGCGAGCGTGACGGGTCCACCGGGTTGCGGGCCAGGCCGAAACCGGAATCTTCGGTGGTCGTGCCGAAGGCAAACTCGTGAAGGTTGGTCTTGCCCACGAACACGGCGCCGGCCGCGCGCAGACGTGCGGTGACGACCGCGTCGCTACCGGCGACGTGGTCTGCGCGCACGAGCGAACCGGCGCTGGTGCGCACGCCCGCGAGGTCGATCAGGTCCTTGAGTGATACCGGAATGCCGTGGAGCGGCCCGCGGTAGCGGCCGCCGGCAATCTCCTTGTCGGCCGTGCGCGCAGCGGCAAGCGCGGCGTCGGCGGTCACGGTAATGAAGGCGTTGAGCTTCGGGTTGAGCGCCTCGATCTGCGATAGGCACTCCTCGGTTAACTTCTCGGACTTGACCTCACCCTTGGCCAGCCGGGGCGCGACTTCGGCGATGGTCATTTCGCCTCCGCGTCTTCGAAGTCCTGCGGCTCGCCCAGAGCGAAGTCGAAGGGAGTGGCCTTGTCCGCATCGTCATTCCAGTCGGCCGCGCGCAGGCGTTCGGTGGCCTGGGCCAGTCCTTCGAGTGCGGCGATCAAGTCGGGCATTTCACGGTTTACCGCGTCGGCCTTTGCCCATTCCAGCCATTCACCAACAGTCATGATGCTCGTTTCACCGATATCGCCACGCCGCCACCGACCGGAAGAAAGGAAGTCTGCAGGCGGGGGTCGGCCGCCAGGCGGTGGCGACACGCCACCACGGGATCGTGATCGCCGTTCCCGCCAATGTTATCAGTCACCAGCACACCGTTGGGACGAAGCAGTGCGATCAGCCGCTCGTGCAGGGATTCGTCCACCGCCGGGGCGCCACCCTGGACGATCAGGTCGAACGGGCCGGCAATCTTGTGCAGGAAGCGCGCGGCCTCGCCGACCATCACGCTGACGCGGTCGGCATAGCCGGCGGCGGCGAGCTCAGTGCGCGTGCGGCCGGCCAACGCGGCATCCGCTTCCATGCGGATCATCAGGCCATCCGGCGGCAGCGTTGCCGCAAGGGACAGGGTGAAGTGGCCGCCTCCGACCTCGAGAATACGCCGGGCGCCACAGTCCCGTGCGAGCGTCTGCAGCAGAGCGGCCGTGTCGGCGAACGTCACCTTGGGATTCTGACACGGTCACCGTCGACACGCTAAGCTGGTGAGCGTGAGGCACACCAAGATCATCGCCACCATCGGTCCCGCCAGCAGCGAGCCGGCCATTCTCGATAACCTGATGGCCGCCGGTGTCGACATCGTCCGGCTGAACTTCTCGCACGGGACGCAAGCCGACCATGCGGCCAAGTTCCACATGGTGCGCGAGGCGGCGAAGCGGGCGAAGCGGCACGTCGGCATCCTGCAGGACCTGAGTGGGCCGAAGATCCGGATTGGCCGGCTGGTGGGCGGCCAGCCGATTCCACTCGAGCGTGGCGAGCCGCTGGTCGTGGCGATCGGCGAGGCCGTAGGCGCACCCGGCCGTGTCTACACCACCTATGCGGAGCTGGCCCTCAAGGTGACGAAAGGCGATCGCCTGCTGATCGACGATGGAAAGATCGAGCTCGAAGTGGAGTCGGCCTCGGCGGGCGAGATTCACACCCGGGTGATCGACGGCGGCGAGCTCGGCGAGCACAAGGGCATCAACGCGCCGCACGTGCCGCTGCGTTCGGACATGACCGAGAAGGATCATCGCGACCTGGCCTTCGGCCTGGCGCTCGGCGTCGACATGGTGGCCCTGAGCTTCGTGCAGGCGGCCGCCGACATCACGCGGGCACGGGAGATCATGATCGAAGCGGGACGGCCCAAGGTGCCGATTGTCGCCAAGCTCGAGCGCCCGGAGGCGATCGACCACCTGGAGGAGATTCTCGACACCGCCGACGCGGTGATGGTGGCGCGCGGCGACCTGGGCCTCGAGATTCCGCTGGAACGGGTGCCGCGGGTGCAGAAGGAGATCCTGCGCAAGGCGCACGCACGGGGGGTGCCGGCGATCGTGGCCACGCAGGTGCTGGAGTCGATGCGCACCGAACCGCGGCCGACGCGGGCTGAAGCCAGCGATGCCGCCGGCGCGGTCGATGGCGGCGCCGACGCGATCATGCTGTCGGGAGAAACCGCGACCGGACGATACCCGGTGCGGTCGGTCGAGGTGCTCGACGCCATCATCCGGGATGCCGAATCGATGTTGACGTGGCCGGCGCCGGCCGGCGACCAGCCGAACGTGAGCCACACCCGCGCCTTGACCGAGGCGGCCGTGACGCTGGCCCACCGCTCGGGGGCCCACGCCATCGTCGCCGTCACGCGTCAAGGGCAGACGGCGCGGTCGCTGTCGGCCTTGCGGCCGCAGGCCGCCATCCTGGCCGCGACCGACAGCGAGGAAGTCGCCCAGCGGCTGGCCCTGTGGCGTGGCGTCCTGCCCATGGTGTGCGACCTCGGCGGCAACACCGAGGACATGATTACCCGGGTCGTCGACGAAGCCGTACGCCGCTGGGGCGCACCCGCCGATGCGATCCTGGTGTTTGTGAACACCGCCGCCGATCTGGATCGCGGCGGTTCGAACTTCGTGCGGATCCGGAAGGTGTAGGCGCGGCGGCTCCGCCGCCGCGTAGGGCTTGCGCGCTTTGCGCGCTCGTGGGGCTTGGCGGCTTCGCCGCCTCGTAGGGGCCTCCCCACGCCCGCAGGGCGGCGAAGCGCCGAGCCCGACGAGTGCGCGAAGCGCACGAGCCCCACGCACTCAGATCGTGGCGGCATCGTGGATCAGGGCGCCCCGCGCGAAGCGATCGGGCGCGAAGATCCCCACGTCGAACGTCTCTGCCCGCCCGAGCCGCACGAACTCGCTGACGATCTTGCCGGTCGCCGGCGACATCATCAGGCCGTGCCCGCTGAAGCCGTTCGCGAAAATGAAGCCGGCCAGGCCGGGATGCGGCCCGAGCACCGGGTTGTGGTCGGGTGTCATCTCGTACAACCCGGCCCACCCCTGCACGTCGGTGACGTCATGCAGGTCGGGCGCCCGATTCACCATGGCCGGGTAGAAATCATTCTTCCACCGGTCTTCGTCGGCGGCCAGGTTCTCGCCGGGCTGCTCATGCCAGTTCGTGAAGGCCAGGATGATCTTGTCCGGCCCGCCCGGGGCGGTGGCATCATCGTGGCGCCAGTGCACGCCGCCCGGATCGATCAGCATGGGGAAGCGCGTGGGCCACGGTCGCGGCAGCGTGCACCGGAACAGCATCTGCCGTAGCGGTTCGACCGGGACCGCCAGTCCGGCGAGCGCGGCGAGCTTCCCGGCCCACGGCCCTGCGGCGTTCACCACCACCGGCGCGGCGATGGTCCCGCCGCCGGCCAGGCGCACACCGGTCACCGCGCCGTGTTCTCGATCGACGGCGATGACCTCATCGGCGAGGAACTCGGCGCCGGCCAGTTCGGCCCCGGCACGAAAGCCGGCCAGCACCTCGCGCGGATTGGCGTAACCGTCCTGGTCGCCGAGCACGCCGAACAGGATGTCGTCGAGCATCACGCCCGGCAGCATCTGCTGCAATTCCTCGACGGCCACCATGCGCACCGACGCGCCCGCCTGCTTCTCTTCGTGAAAGCGGTTCGTCAACGCGGTGGACGTGGCGCCGTTGGCGAGAAAGAGATAGCCGCGCTGACGGAACCACGCGTGCGGGCGCCTCTTCGGCGTGCCCAGGGCCTGGTCGAACCGCTTCCACAGCTCGACGCTGAACTGCACCATCCGCACCGTCACCGGTGTGCAGAACTGCTGGCGAATGCCGCCCATCGCGAGGTACGAAGAGGCGCGCAGGTAGGTCGGGTCGCGTTCAATGACGAGGATGCGGCCGGTGAAGCCGTCTTGGCGCAGGTGCCAGGCCGCGCTGCAGCCGACCACGCCGCCGCCCACGATCACGACATCGGCGCGTTCGCCCATCGTCAGCGCCTCGCCGGGCGAAACTCGACCAACGCCACGTCGGCCGAACCGGCGGCCTTGAGCATCACGTTGGCCTGGCTACCCGGAATGATGAGCAGCGTGCCGGCGCTGATGCGCTGCGAGACGCCGGTGGCGGTCACGTCGGCCTCGCCGGTGACGAGGTAAACGAACAGCTCGGCGGTGCTCTTCGCTGGCGCGAGGTTTGTTGGCGCCGCCCCTGGCGTGAGGCGGCGCCACGCCACCGTGCAGGTTTCTCCGTGGATCTCTTTCGCCACTGCTGGCGCGTGACCTGGGGCGGCGAGCTGCACCACGAGTTGCCGGTCGTCTGGAATCGCGACGTGCTGCGGCGCTACCGGGTACGGCACCGCCGGCCGTGGCCGTGGCGGAACCAGGTCGGGCCGCCTGATGGTGTGAAACTCGAGGGAGACCAGCTTGCCGCCGCTTCGGTTGCGAATCGAGTGCCTGACGTTGGCCGGCGTGATGACCGCGGCGCCAAAGGGCAGCGGCTCGGTGTGGCTGCCGAGGGCCATTTCCATCACGCCCTGGATCCCGACATTCACCTGCTCGCGCTCGTGGTGATGCAGCGGCGCGCCCGCCTCGTCGTCGAACTCCGCGAACGAGAAGGATCCGGTGGCGCCGACGACGGTGCGACCGAGAAAGCCGGCCGTCAGCTGCGCCGCGGGAACGTCGCTCATCACGCGGATAGCGATCGCGTCGGTGGGCGGAAAGTGGACGCTGTCCTGCGCGATCAGCGCTGTGGCCAAACTGAGGCCGGCGACAACGGCGAGGAATCGTCCCATGGGCCACAGATTAGGCACAGATGGGGCACAGATCAACGACCGAATAGGCCTCTGCTACTTTGCGCCCGCGGCCGGCGCCGGCCGTTCCCGTCCACTGGAGCACGAGCGCAAGTCGGCGGGAGCGCGCGGCTCAACGCGACAAGCGCCTCACTCAATGCCTCCGGCGTCGGCAATCAGGCGCATGGCCGGCTCGCTGACGAAGATGGGCGCGTGAAATCGTCGGCCCCAGGATAGCGCCGTGACGTCGCGATAGTCTTGCCGGGTTGGGTCGCCATGGCCGGGATGCAACCGCTTCCAGATTGATGCTCGAACGTTGGGGTCCGCGCCGCGTTCGAGCAACAGTTCCGTGCACGGCGCCTCGAACGGCCCGCGCTGGTTGTGGTTCATCCAGAAGTTCGGCTGTGAGACGACGGTCGAGAACAACGGCGTGTAGCCACCGAAGCCGCTCGGGGCGACCGCCGAGCGGACATTCGGGTCCATGCCCCGATCGAGCAGCCAGCGCGCGATCTCGATTTCGTCGTAATCCACGCACATGTGCAGCAGCGTCGTGCCGCCGAGTGGCGTGCCGGTCGTGGCGTCCAGCGGATCACCGCACCCCGCCTCGGCCGGATAGATCTCGCGATGCGAGAACGTGCGGCTCAGCAGCTTCGGATCGCGGCGCAGATGGGCCTCGAGCAGGTCGATGCGGCCGCGATGTAACGCCATGGGGGCCGTGTCCGGGTAATCGAGACCGTGCTTTTCGTACATCTCGAGAATGGCGTGCTTCACGGCTGGCTTGCGACTGTCGGTTTGCAGCACCACGTCCACCGGCGCCAGCCGTCGGCCGGTCTCGTCAGTGACGCGCACGCCAAGGCCCAGCAGAAACGCCGTGCCTTCGGCACTGAGCGTGTAGGCAGGCCCGCCGAGAGAATCGCCTGGTGGCGTGGGCTTGCCGAGCATGCCATGCAACATCAATCCGGTGTCGACGTGTCCTTGCAGTGCCGCGCGGTCCAATGCCGTCTCGAGGTCGGTGGCGCCGAGCCCGTGCAGCATGCGGATGATTCGATTGCGACCGAGGTTGGCCGCGTAGGACAGGGGCGGACCCCAGTTGCTGTCGGTGCGGATCAGCACGCGCTGGTGCAGCAGCTGCGGATTGCCCGTGACGAGCTTTCGAACGGTCTCGAGGTCATCGTCCCAGACCGCGTTGGCGAGGCGCACCGCATGGACGAGGCGAGTCCAGCTTGACGCCTGATACTCGCGTGCCAGCGCCAGTTGAGCGTCGGCCAGTTTCGCGCCGGGATCAGTGGCGCGCAGCTCCGCGAGCAGATCTTTGGCCTGGTGCTTCAGTTGATCGAGATTGGGGCGAACCGGCAGACGGCGTTCGGTCGACATGGCGAGCCTCCTCGAGTGCCCTGGTCCGCTGTCTGGGGCGAAGGAGGTTTGTAGGGAACCTTCATCACGCAGTGCTGATCAGGTGGACTCGGTCCTTCCCGCGGACAGGAGGCGCCCTGCAACGCCGATGCAAGAATACCACCGGGGCCGCAGATCACACAGATGACGCAGATCTAGTCTGGCTCTCGGTCAGGAACGGATCCGCCGGCCGTTCGCCATCCGCTGGAGCACGAGCGCAAGTCGGCGGGAGCCGGGGCGACCGATTTCTGTTTGGACAGAGGGAATCAACAGCGCTCCGGCGGGTAGGTCACTTACAGACAACTCGCTGTGAGCGTTGACCGAGGCCAGGCAACCCCAAAGAAGGGGTTGCCTCCACCGCCCAGAGCGAACAGCGGGTTGAAAGCCGTCTGAAGCGAGCGCGGAAGCGGATGGGGAACGGCCGGCGGCGCATCGGACCGTCGACTCAGCGGCGCGTGTACCAGTAGGCCCACGCGATCAGCACGAACTGGATCGGCAGCCGGATCCACAGCGCCGACTGTGAAATTGTTGGATACAACTCCGGGTGCATCGTCATGTTGATGTTGGCGGGGAACACCGCGATCAGTAACGCGATCAAGCCCCACGCGGCCATCACCTGGAAGCGAGGGACCAGGAGCAGCGCGCCGAGAGCGATCTCGGCCACACCGCTGAGCGCCACAAGCTCCGCGTGCCACGGCAGGTAGGCCGGCATCATCCTCGTGTAGAAACCAGGATTGATGAAGTGATTCACGCCGGCGCCGATGAAGAGCACGCCGAACAGGTAGCGGGTGACGGTCTTGAACATCGTCACTGGCGTTTAGTCCGCTCGGTTTGTTTGTCCATTTAGTCCTTCATCTCCCGCGCCGGCGGGGCTTGAATCAGCAGCGAGCGCTTCACGTCGTGGACGACACCCCTGGCGGCCATGGCTCAGGTATAGACCAGATACTGTTCGCGCAGCTGTTCGAACGGCTGACTCTCGATCGCCCATGTTCGCGCCAGCTCTTCGGCCCGCACTCCGGCATCGATCGCCGTGCGCAAGGCTGGCGACCCCGCGAGAATATCGATCGGCTCCTGGTCGTGCTCGTATTCGTACGGCGCCGGGCGCCACGCGAACGCCGCCGGATCGGCTGCGCGAATTTCGTCGATCAACGCGACCCCGGTCAGCACCGGCTTGAACGCCGCCCGATCGGTCACGTGGACCTGGCATCCGCCGCAGGCCGTCTTCGCGTGCTTCTGGAACGTCGGCTCGAAGACCGCGGCCCTGAAGTGCACGCCCGGCAACCGCCGCGCGTTCATGGCGACGGCGAACAACTCGGCCTGCACCCACGGCGCGCCCACCAGCTCGAACGGCCGGGTCGTGCCGCGGCCCTCCGACGCCATGGTCCCCTCGAACAGCACGGTGCCCGGATAGACGATGGCGCTGTCGAGCGTCGGGATGTTGGGCGACGGCATCACGAACGGAAGGCCGGTGGCGTCGCCGTAGAGCTCGCGCGACCAGCCGGCCATGTCGATCACGGAGAGCGGAGCGCCGATCGCGAAATGCTCGTTGAAGAACCGCGCCAGCTCGCCAATGGTCATGCCGTGACGCATCGGGATGGGGAACTGGCCGACGAACGACTCGTAGCCAGCCACGAGCATCGGCCCCTCGACCGCGAGGCCGCCAATCGGGTTGGGACGGTCGCAGACGATGACGTCCACGCCGTGCCGGGCGCACGCCCGCAGGCTGTTCGCCATGGTGTAGATATAGGTGTAGATGCGGGCGCCGATGTCCTGGAGATCGATCACCAGCACGTCGATGTGCCCGAGCATCTCGGCCGTGGGTTCTCGCGTCTCGCTGTAGAGCGAGAACACCGGCACGCGACGCGCCGAGTCGCTCGTGTGCGGCGTCTCGATCATGTTGTCCTGCACATCGGAGCGAAAGCCGTGCTGGGGTCCGAAGATGGCCCCCACTGTGACCCCGGGCGCCGCGAACAGGGCGTCCACGATGTGCGTGAAATCCGCATCGACCGACGCGGGGTTGGAGACAATGCCGACCCGCCGGCCCTTCAGGTGACCGGACGACAGCAGGCGGGACGATCCCAGAACTACAGACACGGCTTAGATTATCTAACAGGAGGTCATGAGATCAGGAGAACGTTGATCAACTTCTCTTGATCTCCGGCTCTCCTGTTTTGAGTGCGTTGTAACCGCCGACCAGTGCGCGCGCGTAGGGCCAGCCGCCGCGTTGCAGTTCGAGCGCCACACGGGCGCTCGTGGCTTCGTTCGGTCAAGCACAGAACACGACGAGCGTCGCGCCGGCCGGCAGCCCATGGCGGGTCGCCTCGGCGACAGCACGGTCGGGATGCACCCGGACCGAACCGGGCACGGCATCGGTTTCGGCGAAGGTCCGCTCCGATCGGCTGTCGACCAGCACCACCGAGCCGGATGCCTTCAGCCGCTGGTACTCATCGAGGGTGATCGGACCGGATCGCTGGTTGTCAGGGACATCCGGGACCACCACGGTGGTCGAGCTCGTCGACGCAGGGGCTGACTCTTTCGGAGCCCTGATCAGCAGCATCGGCGAGAAGCCGTGCAGCACGACCGACACCAGCACTCCCAGGCAGCACACCTGGAGCAGGAACGAACTGCCCTCCACGCCCGCGAACACCGCCAGCATCACTAGTAGCAGCGAGCTCAGGCCACGCGGCCCGAACCACGCAATCAGGCCACGGTTCTTGACCGACAGCCGGGCCGGAATCAATGCCGGGAAGTACGCCACGGGCCGGATCAACAGGGTCACCACCGTGAAGAGCACCGTCGTGCCCGTGATCACGCCCAGGCCGCTCCACACGATCGAGGTGCCGAACAGCACGAACGTGAACAGCAGCGCCATTTCGGCGGTGGTCTCGCCGTACTCGAGAAAGCAGTCACACAACTCGGCATCGAGCGCCGACACGGTGAGGCCGGCCGCAAAGGCGGCCACAAACCCGCTGCCGCCCATGGCCTCGGCCGCGGCGTAGGCGGCAAAGGCGAGGCCAATCGAATAGATCGACTCGTAGTCGCGGCGAACGCCACTGCGCTTTCGCGCGACTTCGAGCGCCGTAACTCCCACCAGGGCGACGATGGCGCCGGCGCCGGGGCTGAGCAGCAGCATGTTGACGATCACGCGCCCCCAGTCCGCGCCGGTAAGCGGGGTGGCGCTCGTCAGGATCTCGATCGCAATCAGGACGACCGGCAGCAGCACGATGTCGTTCAGGCTGCTTTCGAGCCGCAGGGCCTGGCGCACCGAGTTGTGCAGGGCCGGCCGGCGGAGCACACCGCGCAGCAGCACCGGGTCGGTGGACGCGAGCGCCGCGCCGAGAATGGCAGCCAGCGGCCACGACAGGCCCAGCAGGTACCAGCCTGCGCCGGCGATCAGGACGGTCGCCAGAACCGTGCCGGGGCCGAGCATCAAGCTCGCGAGCAGGCCGTGCTGGCGCACTTCCTTGAGGTCAAGCGAGACCGCGTCGGTGAACAGGACCAGCACCAGCGACAGCGTGGCGACGACCCGCAGGATGGGCGAGTCGATCGCGGCATCGAGCAGGCCCAGGCCAAAGGGTCCGATCAAGGCGCCGATGGCAAGGAACACCGCGACCTGCGGGACACCGGTGCGGTCGACCCAACCAGAGAGCAGGGCCGAGATGACGATGACCGCGCCGACGAGCGCGAGCAGCGCCAGAAACGAGTCCATGCGCATTCATTCAACCACAATCCCCGGATCGCCCGGTCCCGAGGGTTGGGTTACTGTTCGGGGATGGCGACGCTTTACTACGCGCGGATCGGCGACAGCCCGGTGGGCCCCCTGTTGCTGGCCGGCGACCGCGACGGCTTGCATGTGCTGGCGTTCGGCGTGGGCTCACGTCCCCGCGCGATCGAGCCGTCGTGGCTGCCAGACACGGCCGGCGTCCTCAACGGCGTCCGCCAGGAGCTCGATCAGTACTTCGCCGGCCGGCTCAATCAGTTCACCACACCGGTCGTGTTCGACGGCACGCCGTTTCAGAACCAGGTGTGGCGCGATTGTGCCGCATTCCGTATGGCGAAACCATCAGCTACTTGGAACTGGCCAACCGCATCAAGAATCCCAAGGCGGTCCGCGCCGTGGGCATGGCCAACGGCGCCAACCCCATCGCCATCATTGTTCCCTGCCATCGCGTGATTGGCGCGAACGGGTCGCTGACGGGATTCGGCGGTGGCCTGCCCACCAAGCGGGCACTGCTGGAATTGGAACGCGGTCAGAGAACCTTGCTCTAGCCAGGCAGGGCGGCTAGCTTCTTCGCACGGCGTCGGTAATGGCCTTGAGCAGCGTGTCAGCGGTGTACGGCTTGGGCACGAAGTGCAGCACGCCGGCAATGCTCGAGGCTTCACCGGCGCCGAGCCCGCTGGTCGCGACAATGCGCACCGGCGTATCGAACGCGCGCACTGCCTTGATCAGCGCCGGCCCGTCCATGCCCGGCATGGTCATGTCGGTGAACACCACGCGAATCTCGTCACGGCGCGCGGCAAACAACGCGAGGGCTTCGTCGCCGCTGGCGGCCAGCAGTGTGCGGTAGCCGAATGACTCGAGCACGAGGCCCGTCATCCGCAGCACCGGCTCTTCATCGTCCACCACCAGGATCAACTCGCCGTCCCCGCGTGCCAGCGCAGGAGCGGCAGTAGCGGAAGTCGGGGCTGGCGTGCCGGCCTGACCGGGCAGGTACACGGTGAAGACGCTGCCGCGACCAACTTCACTGTCGACGCGAATGAAGCCGCCGTGGCTCTTGACGATGGCCAGCGACGTCGACAGTCCGAGCCCGGTGCCCTTGCCGACGGGTTTGCTGGTGAAGAACGGGTCGAAAATGCGCTCCATCACCAGGGGTGAGATGCCCTCGCCCGTATCGGTTACGCGGATGACCACGTAGGGCCCGGGCCGCACGCCGGGATAGGGGGCCACGTCGCGTTCGTTGAGTTGTTCGGCCGACGCCTGCAGCGTCAACGTGCCGCCAGTGGGCATGGCATCGCGCGCATTGACGCAGAGGTTGACCACGACCTGGTGCAACTGCGTCAAATCGCCGAGCACCGGCGGCAGGTCATCGGCAATCACGGCCTGGACGGTGATGGCTTTCATGAACGTGTCGCGCCCGAATTGCTCGATGTCCTTGAGCAGCCGGGCGAGGTCCACGGCCGTGCGTTCGCCCTCGACGCCGCGCGCAAACGCTAGCACCTGCCGGACCATCTCGGCACCCCGGTTGGTGCTGGCTTCGATCGCCGTGAGAATATGGCTGCGCTCCTCCGCGTTCGGGTTGTCCTTCAGCAGTTCGATCGACATCAGCACGGGCGCGAGCACGTTGTTCAGGTCGTGAGCAATGCCGCCGGCCAGCGTGCCGATGCTTTCCATGCGCTGCGCCCGGAGGAAGCGTTGTTCCAGGCTCTTGCGCTCGGTGATGTCGGTATCGATCACCAGGACCGCTCGCGGCGCGTCGGCGGGATCGCGCATCAGGGTCCACCGGCTTTCGACGGTCAGCCTCATCCCGTTCCGCCCGGTCACGCCCAATTCGCCCTGCCAGTCGCCCTCGCGCAGCAGTTCGCCCATGGCGTGATCGAAGACGGCGGGATCGGGAAAGAACCGTTCACGCACCGAAACGCCCGTGACGTCTTCGGCGGTCCAACCGTAGAGCCGCTCCGCGCTCTTGTTGTAGTAGCTCACGCGGTGCTGAAGATCGCGGACGAGGATCGCGTCGCGCGCCTTGTCGAGCAGCGATGCCTGTTCGGCAATCCGCGCCTGCGCCTGCTGCTGGGCTTCCTCGGCACGCTTGCGTTCGGACAAGTCGCGAATGAAGCCGGTGAAGATCGGCGTCGCCGCCGACAGCCTTGAGATGGTCAACTCGACCGGGAACTCGCGGCCGTCGGCGCGCGTGCCCGTCAACTCGACTCGACGGTTGAGCAAGGTGTTCTGGCCGGGTCGCGAGGTGGCGGGCCAGTCCCGCGCGGTGTTGCTCGCGCAGCCGTTCCGGCATGATCAAGCCCGCCAGGTCGCGGCCGAGCGCCTCCGTGCGGGGCATCTGGAACATGGCCTCGGCCGCCGGGTTGAACTCAATGACGCGGCCCTCGCGATCCATGCTGATGATGGCGTCGGGGCTGGATTCGACAATCGATCGGTAGTGGGTGTCACGCTCGCGCAGCCGCGCTTCGGCAGCGCGCCGCTCGATCGCGTAGCGAATGACCCGCGCCAGGATCCGGCCTTCGATTTCGGGCTTGATCAGGTAGTCCTGAGCGCCGGCCTGGACCGCGGCGGTGGCCAGGCCGGGGTCGGCGAGACTCGACAAGACGACGATGGGCACGCCACCCGACGCCTCGACGACCCGGTGCAGCGTTGCCAGGCCGTCGCTGTCGGGCAAACCGAGGTCCAGCAGGATGACGTCGATCCCGCCGGCCCGGAGGAGATCCACTGCGGCGCTGAGCCGATCGGCGTGACGGACGGCGAATGCTCCGGTGCCAAGCGTGAGCTCAGCGCGAATGTAGTTCGCGTAAGCGTCGCTGTCTTCGACCAAAAGGATGCGGACCAGATCGCCCATGCTGCGTTAGCCACCTACTTGTAACACTTCCGGGTTCGCGACACGGCTGTTACCTGATTTGGCTACACTGCTGCACCATGCGACGCATTTCCCGCCGGAGCTTTCTCGCCCACAGCAGCCTGGCATTGGGCGCCTTGCCCGCGGTCCGGCCGGTGTCCCTGTTCGCCCAGCTGGGCAGTGGCGTGTTTCGCCACGGCGTGGCGAGCGGCGATCCCCTGGCCGATCGCGTCATCTTGTGGACCCGGGTGACGCCGACTGCGCCGGCCAATTCGGCGAGCGTCAGGTGGCAGGTGGCGCGCGACCCCAAGTTTACGCAGATCGTGTCGCGGGGAGACACGACGACCGGCGCCGAGCGCGACTTCACGGTGAAGGTCGATGCCGCCGGGCTGCAGCCCGGCAATACGTACTACTACCGCTTCGAATCCCTCGGCGCGCGCTCCGCCATCGGCCGCACGCGCACGTTGCCCCGCGAAGGCGTCGGCCGCCTCCGGCTGGGCGTGGTGTCGTGCTCGAACCTGCCGCAGGGCTACTTCAACGCCTACGCGTGCCTCGCGAAGCGTGCCGACCTTGATGCCGTGCTGCACCTCGGCGACTACATCTACGAGTATGCCAACGCGCGCTACGGCGATGGCACGGCGCTTGGCCGTATTCCGGCCCCCAACAAGGAGATGGTCGCACTCCAGGACTATCGGGAACGCCACGCGCAGTACAAGGCCGACCCCGACTCGCAGGAAATCCACCGCCAGCATCCCTTCATCGTCACCTGGGATGACCACGAGTTCACGAACAACGCGTGGGTGGGAGGCGCCGAGAATCACGATCCGGATGAAGGCGAAGGGGAGTGGGGACCGCGCCGCGCCGCGGCTCAGCAGGCCTACTACGAGTGGATGCCGATTCGCGAGGACGCGCAGACCAGCCAGTCGCGGATTTATCGGGCGTTTCGTTTCGGCGATCTCGCGACGCTGATGATGCTGGACACGCGGATCGTCGGCCGCGACGAGCAGGTGCGGCGCGAGAACACGGCCACCATCGAGTCGGCGGCGCGCCAGCTGCTCGGTGCCGAACAGGAAGGTTGGCTGGCTGAACAGGTGGTGACGTCGGTGCGCAACAAGGCGCACTGGAACCTGCTGGGCCAGCAGGTGATGTTCGCGCCACAAACCGCCACCGGGGCCGTGGCCGGGAACCCCGACTCGTGGGACGGCTACCGCGCCTCGCGCTCGCGCGTGTTCGACATGATCGAGCGCGCCCGGGCCGGCAATTTCGCCGTGCTGACGGGCGACGTCCACAGCTCGTGGGCTTACGACCTGCCGCGCGACCCGTTTGCCGGCTACGACAAGGCGTCCGGCAAGGGATCGATCGGCGTGGAGTTTGCCGGCACCTCGGTGAGCTCGCCGAGCAGCTTGGGCTCCGGCCCCGATGGCGAGAAGCAGTTAGCCGGTTTGCTTGCGGCGCGCCCGCACCTGCACTACGCGGACGGCCGGTATCGCGGCTACTTTGTCCTGGACCTGACCCGCGAGCGGCTGCAGGCAGACTTCTACCGCGTCGCGACCATCCTCGACCGCACGACGGATGAACGGTTCGAGCGAGGCTTCGTCACCGCGTCCGGCGCCAACCACCTCATGCCGGCCGCGACCGCAGCGCCATCGGCAACGGCTCCGGATCCGGCCCCGTAGTACCTCCCGACCAAGAGTGCCCTCCCGACAAGGAGTGCCCTATATAATCCGTGGATATGCTGCCTCGGACGGATACGTCAGACCCGAATTACTACCATAAGGTCGTCGATTGCCAGTGGGCCTGCCCGGCCCACACGAACGTCCCTGAATACATCCGGATGATCGCGAACGGCCAGTTCGACGATGCCTACATCCTGAATCGCGAGTCGAACGTGTTCCCGGGCATCCTGGGCCGCACCTGCGATCGCCCGTGCGAACCGGCCTGCCGGCGCGGCCGTATCGACGGCAAGCCGGTCGCCATCTGCCGGCTGAAGCGCGTGGCGGCCGATCACAAGGACGACATCTCCGCCCGGATCCCCAAGGCTCCGGCGACCAAGAATGGAAAGAAGGTGGCCCTCATCGGCGCCGGTCCGTCCGCCCTCACCGTGGCGAACGACCTGATGCCGTTGGGATACCAGTGCACCATCTTCGAGAAGGGGCCGCGTCCGGGCGGCCTGATGCGTATCAACATCCCCGCCTTCCGCCTCCCCGAAGAAGTGCTCGACGAAGAGATCGGCTACATCGTGAACATGGGCGTCGAGATGAAATACAACTCGCCCGTCACGAGCCTGAAGGCGCTGGTTGACTCGAAGGAGTTCGACGCGGTCTACGTTGGCACCGGCGCCCCGAAAGGCAAGGAACTGGACCTGCCCGGGCGCAACGACAGCGACCAGATCTTCATCGGCATCGAGTGGCTCGAGTCGATTCACTTCGGGCACATCAAGGAAGTCGGCAAGCGCGTCCTGATCATCGGCGTGGGCAACACGGCCATGGACTGCTGCCGCTCGGCCAAGCGCCTGGGCGCCACCGACGTGAAAGTGATTTCGCGCCGGACGCGCAGGTACTTCAAGGCGTCGCCGTGGGAACTCGAGGACGCGGAAGAAGAGCAGGTCGACATTCTCGAAAACCTCTCGCCGGTCCGCTTCATCGTCGAGAACGGCAAGCTCACCGGGATGGAGTTCGACAAGTTCACGTCGCGTGAAGAGAACGGCAAGTTCATCCAGGAGCCGGCCGGCCGCGTGACGCTGCCGTGCGATGCGGTGGTGCTGGCCATCGGCCAGGAAAACGCGTTCCCGTGGATCGAGCGCGACATGGGCCTCGAGTTCGACAAGAAGTGGGACATGCCGGTGGTGGACAAAGCCACGTTCATGTCGAGCCGCCCGGGCGTGTTCTTCGGCGGCGACGCGGCGTTTGGTCCCGCCAACATCATCTGGGCGGTCGAGCATGGCCACCAGGCGGCCATTTCGATCCATCAGTATTGCCAGGGTCTTTCGGTGGCCGATCGCCCCGCCCATGGCATGACGCTCGCCAGCACCAAGATGGGCCTGCACGAGTGGTCGTACAGCAACAACTACGACCCGGTGCAGCGCCAGAAGATGAAGCATGTCGAGCTGCCGCTGCGCTTCTCGAAGATGACGATGGAAGTGGAAGAGGGCTTTACCGAGGAGCAGACCCGCGCCGAAGTCGAGCGGTGTCTGAACTGCGACGTTGAGACCCACTTCACCGATTCGTTGTGCATCGAGTGCGATGCCTGCATCGACATCTGCCCGGTCGATTGCTTGACTATTGTCCCTAGTGCGGAGACCGAGGCCGATCTGCGTGTCGGGTTGATGGCGCCGGCCGAGCAACTCGACCAGGCGCTCTTCCACTCGAGTCCGCTCAAGCAGACCGGGCGGCTGATGGTGAAGGACGAAAACGTCTGCCTGCACTGCGGCCTGTGCGCCGAGCGCTGCCCGACCTATGCGTGGGACATGCGCAAGTTCGTTCTTCAGTTGCCGGTCGCGGGCACGACATTTATTCCATTGGAAGCCGTAGGACGATGAGCAGCCGCGTTAACGATTTCGCTTTTAAGATTGCCACGGCCAACGGGACCGGCTCGGCGAGCGCCAACGGCCTGATCATGCAGGCGATCTTCCGCATGGGCGTGCCGGTGACGGGCAAGAACGTGTTCCCGTCGAACATCCAGGGCCTGCCGACGTGGTACGAGATCCGGGTCAACAAGAACGGCTACACCGCGCGGACGCCTGTTTTCGACCTGATGCTCGCGTTGAACGCGGCCACCTACGCGAAGGACGTGGCCGAGGTGCGTTCGGGCGGCTACCTGATGTTCGACTCGTCGTGGCCGCTCGACGACAAGCTGAAGCGGCCCGACGTCACCTACCTGGGCGTGCCGCTCGCCGAGATGTGCAACGCCACCTTCAAGGGCGTGCGCGAGCGCATCCTCATGAAGAACATCGCCTACGCCGGCGCGCTGGCCGCGCTGATCGGCATGGACACCGAGGTCATCTCGGCGCTGACCAAGGAAAAATACGCCGCCAAGAAGCCGCTGCTCGAATCAAACGAGAAAGCGATCGCGCTCGGCTACGACTACGCGAAGGCCAACTTCCCGTGCCCGCTGCCGATTCATCTCGAGAAGATGGACGCCACGAAGGACAGCATCCTGATCGACGGCAACACCGCCGCCGCGCTGGGCGCGGTCTATGCCGGCGCCACGGTGGGCGCGTGGTACCCGATTTCGCCGGCGACGTCGGTGATGGAAGCGTTCAAGAGCTTCTGCATGAAGTACCGGCGCGATCCCGAGACCAAGCAGAAGAAGTTCGCCATCCTGCAGGCCGAAGACGAGCTGGCCGCGCTGGGCATGGTGGTGGGCGCGTCGTGGGCGGGCGCGCGCGCCTTCACGCCGACCGCCGGCCCCGGCATTTCGCTGATGAACGAGTTCATCGGCCTCGCCTACTACGCCGAGGTTCCCGCGGTGATTGTCGACGTGCAACGCACTGGTCCATCGACCGGCATGCCGACGCGCACGCAACAGGGCGACCTGCTGCTGTGCGCCTACGCGTCGCATGGCGACACGCGCCACATCTGCTTGTATCCGTCGGATCCGGGTGAAGCGTTCGAACTGGCGGCCAAGGCGTTCGACCTGGCCGAGCGGTTCCAGACGCCGGTGTTCCTGGTGAGCGACCTCGACATCGGCATGAACGACTGGATGGTGCCGAAGCTCACCTGGGATGACAGTTACCAGCCGGACCGCGGCAAGGTGCTGTCGGCCGAGGACCTGGAGAAGGCCAAGAACTTCTATCGCTATCTTGACGTGGATGGCGACGGCATCCCCCAGCGCTCGCTGCCAGGTGTGCACCCGAAGGGCGCATACTTCACGCGCGGCTCGGGCCACAACAAGCTTGGCGGCTACACCGAAGATGGCGACGAGTACCAGGAAGTGCTCGACCGCATTGCCCGCAAGGTGCAGGGCGCCGCGAAGGCGGTGCCGGCGCCGTTCATGAGGCCGACGCCGGGCGCGACCATGGGCCTGGTGACGGTGGGCGGCTGCCACGCGGCGTGCATGGAGGCGATGGACCTGCTGGCCAAGGACGGCATCAAGCTGAACTACATGCGTGTCCGCGGTTTCCCGTTTGCAGACGAGGTCAAGCAGTTCCTCGACCAGCACGAGGTGAATTTCGTGGTCGAGCAGAACCGCGACGCGCAGTTGCGGAGCCTGCTGATGCTCGACACCGGCGTGCACCTCGAGAAATTGGAGTCCGTGCGCTACTACGCGGGCTTCCCGATGAGCGCGCACCATGTGATTAGCGGCGTGAAGGCGAAGTTGGAGAAGGCGGCATGACGTACATCGCGAAACCGAAAGTTCATCATCCCTCGCTCAAGAAGAACGAGATCGGGCTGACCC
>JBBQSP010000006.1:0-84410 GCA_038213735.1 Vicinamibacterales bacterium
CTACACCCACCATTGCCGACCTGCGCAAGGCCCTGTCGGCCTTCGTCAAGTCGATCGACGGCATTGGTCCGGTCGCCCTCGTCGGCGTCGCTGATCGGCCGACGATCCTGCGCGACTACACCACCGACCAGAAGCAGCTCCAGGATGCCGTGGGCCGCGTCTTCGCGATGCCCGGTTCGGGCGCCACCTTGCTCGACGCCGTCGTCGAGGTGAGCAAGGGCCTGGCCACGCGCGAGAGCGATCGGGCGGCGATGGTGATCATCACCGGCGAAAATCGCGAGTTCAGCAACCGGCACTACCGGGACGTGCTCGAAGAGCTCGCCAAGGGCGGCGCGCAAATGCATGCGCTGGTGCTGAACGGCCCCGGCAGCGCGTCGCTGAACGACGAGGCGCGCAATCGAGCATCGGTGCTGGACCTCGGCCCCAAGGCCAGTGGCGGCACGCGCGAAGACATCCTCACGAGCCAATCGTTCGAAATGAAGCTGCAGGAACTGGCGGCCATCCTCAAGAGCCAGCACCGCGTGGTCTACGCCCGTCCGCAAACGCTGATTCCTCCCGACAAGGTCGAGGTCACTGCAACCAAGCCGGGCCAGGTCGCCAGCGGCGCGCCGGCCCGAGGGCAGGCCACCCGGTAAGCCGATGTTGCGAACCTTGCGCGCAGCCGTCGTCGTGGCCGTGGCTGTGGCGACCCTGGTCCCACAACACGCACAATTGGCGGCTTCCGCGGGCCGCCCAGCCGGGCAGGCGGTGCCAGAAGCGCCGGCGAGCCAGGACAAGAACCAGGTGTTCCGCGCCGGCGTCGAGATGGTGTCGCTCAACGTCACCGCCGTTGACAGCCAGGGCCGCTACGTCACCGACCTGGGGCAGGAGGACTTCGGCGTGTTCGAGGACGGCGCCAAGCAGGAGCTGTCGTACTTCAACCGCACCAACCTGCCGATTGCCCTGTCGCTGCTGATCGACTCGAGCGCGAGCATGGAACAGCGGATGGAGCATGCGCAGGAGGCCGCGATCGGCTTTGCCCAGAAGATCCGGCCGCAGGACCTCGCCCAGGTCATCGACTTCGACAGCCGGGTCGAGATTCGCCAGACGTTTTCAAACAAGCTCGACGAACTCGAGCGCGCCATTCGCAACACCTCGCCTGGCGGCTCCACGGCGCTGCACAACGCGGTCTACATCTCGCTGAAGGAGCTGGCCAAGATCAAGGCGAAGAACACGGACGAGGTGCGACGCCAGGCCATTGTCGTGCTGTCCGACGGCGAAGACACCTCGAGCCTGGTCAGTTTTGAAGAGGTCCTCGAGCTGGCGAAGCGGTCCGAGACGGCGATCTACACCATTGGCCTGCAGCCACGCGAGACGACCGCGCTGCGCGGCTTCCGCGAGGCCGAGTTCGTGTTGCGCCAGCTGGCCCAGGAAACCGGCGGCCGGGCGTTCTTTGCACAGAAGGTCGAGGACTTGAAGAACGTCTACGGCCAGATTGCCGACGAGCTGTCCAGCCAGTACTCCATGGGCTATTCGTCCCGAAACCCCAAACGCGACGGCGCGTTCCGGCGCCTGATCGTGCAGGTGACCAGGCCCAACGTCACGACCCGCACCAAGCGCGGCTACTACGGCCCGACGTCAAACTGACGGGGTTTGGGCCTGAGGTCCTGAGGTCCTGAGGTCCTGAGGTCTTGGACGGCAGCCCCAAGACCGCAAGACCTCAAGTCCTCAAGTCCTCTCACCCCTGCTAGTATTCCCCCGTGCGATCCATCGTCTACCTGATTGGCGCCGGCCCGGGCGCGCCTGATCTGATCACGCTGCGCGGCTTTCAATGCCTGCAGCAGGCCAGCGTCGTGATCTACGACCACCGTGTCCACGCCGACGTGCTGCAGTACGCGCCCGCCCAGGCCGAGCGCATCGACGTGGGCGGCGCCTCGCCCGATGCCAGCGCGCAGGATGCCATCTGCTATCTGATCGCCGAGAAGGCGCGCGAAGGCAAGGTCGTGGCCCGCCTCAAGCGCGGCGACTCATTCCTGTTCGATCACGGTGGTGAAGAGGCGCTGTTTCTGCACGAGCAGGGCATTCCCTTCGAGGTGGTGCCGGGCGTGCCGTCGGCGATCGGCGCCTCGGCGTATGCCGGCATTCCCATCACCTATGCCGGCGGCGGCGACACCGTCACCTTCGTGCGCGGCTTTGACGACGACCGCACCGAGCGCACACGGGTTGACTGGGACCACCTCGCCGGCCTCGGCGGCACCATGGTGTGCAACGCCGGCCCGAAGCAGCTGCCGAAGATGCTCGAGGCGTTGATCGCGCACGGCCGGCCGGCCGACGAGTCGGCGGCCATCATCGTCAACGGCACGCTCCCGTCGCAGCGCACCATCACCGGCACGCTGGCCGAGCTCGTCAGGGCGGTTGAGGAGAATCCGGTCGGGGCAGCCATCCTGATCGTCGGACGCGTCGTCAACTTCCGCGAACACCTGCGCTGGTTCGATTCACGGCCGCTGTTCGGGCGCCGCGCCCTCGTCATGCACTCGAAGGAACAGCCCGACGATGTGGCGGCGCTGCTCGAACAGCAGGGCGCGGCCGTCTTGCTGGATACCGACGCCGGCATCGACGTCTACCGCCAGCTCCTGGATCGGAAGGTCGATGTCGTCACGTTCACCAGCGCCTCGGCGGTGCTGGGCTTCCTGGCCAGCGTGGGCGCCGACCAGGCGTCAGACCTGCTGGCACACACGGCGGTGGCGACGCTCGGTCCCGCGGCGGCGGATGCCGTGACCCGGGCCAACGTGACTCCGGCGATTCAGCTACCGGGTGGTTCGCTGGCGGCGTTCGCCGAAGCGATCGCCGCGCACTTCAGCGCCAAGGCATGAGATTTTCGATCCACGCAATGCGCGTGAGGTCGTTGTAGATCACCGTCACCATCAGCGTCATCAGCAGCACGAAGCCCACGAACAGCATCTTCTCCTTCACCTGAAGGCTGAAGTCGCGGCGCGAGATCGTCTCGATGCCCATGATGAAGATGTGGCCGCCGTCGAGAATCGGAATCGGCAGCAGGTTGAGCAGGCCGAGGTTCAGGCTGATGCCGGCCATCAGCATCAGCAGCGAAATCCAGCCCTGCTGCGCCGACTCACCCGACAGTTGGGCAATGCCGACCGGGCCCATCAGCTGCTTGGGCGACGCCTCGCCGGTGACCAGGTCGCGCAGCGTGGCCAGGATCTGGCCGGCCATTTCCCAGTTGCGCTCGAAGCTCAGGCCAATGGCTTCGATCGGCGTCGGCGTGAACGGCCGCGTCGCGTTGCTCATGAACATGCCGATGCGCGGCGAGTCGCCTTCCATCCGCGGCGTCACGGAGATCGTCTGTTCAGCGCCGTCGCGCCGGAGGCGGAACTCCACCGGCTCCCCCTTCTTGATGGCTATGGCTTCGATCACCATCGAGCTGAACACCATGCGCCGGCCGTCGACGGAGAGGATCAGATCGCCGGGCTTGAAGCCGGCCGCTTCCGCCGGCGAGCCCGCCTGCAGCGACTGGACGCTGGGATGGACGTCGGGCAGCACGCCGATGGTGCCGACCTCGAACCGCGCGTTCCCGCGCGTCCGCAGTTCGGTGAGATCGGGGGTGATGGTGAGCCGCTCTTCGCGGCCGTCGCGCATCACCACGGCCTCGACCTCGCGCTCGGGGCGCGCCGCCACGGCCATGTCGAGGTGCTCCCAGGTGCGAATGTCGGCGGAGCCCATCTTGATGATCGTGTCGCCGGGCCGAATGCCCGCGCGGTCGGCCGGCGACCCTTCCTGCACCGCGCCGACGGCGGCCGGCCGGTCAAGGTACGCCAGCACGTCGGCCCCCTGCATCAGGACAATGGCCAGCAGCACAACGGCCAGGATCAGGTTCATCGCCGGGCCGGCGATCAGGATCTGGAAGCGCTGCCACTTGGACTTCGACAGGAACTCGTCGTCCGCGCCGGTCTTCGGGTCGTCCGGATTCTCCCCGGCCATCTTCACGTAGCCGCCAAGCGGGATGATGCTGATGCAGTACTCGGTATCGCCCCGCTGGAACTTGAGGATCTTCGGACCGAAGCCGAGCGAGAACGTCAGGACCTTTACGCCGTTGTAGCGGGCAAGCAGGAAGTGACCCAGCTCGTGAATGAACACGAGCACGCCGAGCACGAACAGAAACGCCAATAACGTCGTCATTGCAAACTCGATTCTAACTCCCGGACCGACTCGACCGCATGGTGCCGGGCCCAGGCATCGACCCGCCGGACCTCGGCCAGTGTGGCCGCGGCCTCAGGGGTGTGGGCATTCATCGCCTGTTCGATCACCACCGGGATGCTGGTGAACGCCAGGCGGCCCTCTAAGAAGGACGATACGGCGACCTCGTTGGCCGCGTTCAACACGATCGGCAGGCTCCGCTCGGCCTCGAGGGCCCGGTACGCCAGGCGCAGGCAGGGAAAGTCATCCCAGCGCGGCTCCTGGAACTCAAGCGGCCCGACAGCGGTCAGGTCCAGGAACGGCACAGGCGCGTCCCAGCGTTCCGGGTACGCAAACGCATACTGGATGGGCAGCCGCATGTCGGTGATACCCATCTGCGCGATGATCGAGCCATCCTTCAGCTCGACCATGGAGTGGACGATCGACTGCGGATGCACCACGACGCCGATTTGGGCCGCGGGGGCGCCGAACAGCCAATGCGCCTCGATCACCTCGAGGCCCTTGTTCATCAGCGTGGCCGAGTCGATGGTGATCTTCGGGCCCATCTGCCACGTCGGATGTTTCAGGGCATCGGCCGCGGTGACGGTGGCCAGCGCCTCGCGCGAACGCCCGCGGAACGGGCCGCCCGACGCGGTCAGGATCAGCCGCCGCCACGCCCCGGCCTCGCGGCCGTGCAGACATTGATGAATGGCGTTGTGCTCGCTGTCCACCGGCAACACCGACACGCCCTTCCGGCGGGCCGCGTCCATGACGATGCCGCCAGCCATGACCAGCACTTCCTTGTTGGCCAGGGCAATGGTCTTGCCGGCTTCGATGGCTGCCAGCACGGCATCGAGTGCGGCCGTGCCCGACGAAGCGCAGAGGACCACGTCAACGTCGGGATGCGTCGCCAGTTCGACCATGCCGTCGTTGCCGACGCCGCAGATCTCCGCGGGCGATCCACCCAACACGGCGCGCAGCTTGTCCATGGCGTCGCCGCTCGCCATGCCAACAGCGCGGGGGCGGAACTCGAGCACCTGCTTCGCCATGAGGGCGACGTTGGTGGCGGCCGCGATACCGACCACTTCGATGCGGTCAGCGTGCGTGCGCGCCACGTCCAGAGCACTGGTGCCGATCGATCCCGTTGAGCCGAGTATGGCGATGCGCGTCATGCGTTTAAAGGCAGCCGCAGATTACACAGATTTCGCAGATACGCACTCGACTCGCGTCGCCGGGCTACGCCCGGCGACAGCAACAGCGTGCGAGGGCCGGATGAAAAACCCCCAGCCAGTTGATCCAGCGGTGCGGGGTCTTTCATCCGGACCTCGCGCGCTGTTGCGCCCGGCCGAAGGCCGGCGCGAGTCGAGCGAGCACCGAAATGCGTTCGACGCGCGGGCAGGCATTGAATCTGTGTAATCGGCGTAATCTGTGGCCGCATTTTGATCACAGCACGCGCAGGAAGAAGTAGAACACCGGTGCGGCAAAGAGCAGCGCGTCAATCCGGTCGAGGACGCCGCCGTGGCCGGGGATCAGCGTGCCGCTGTCCTTCATGTCGGCGGCGCGCTTCAGCATCGACTCGAACAAGTCGCCGATGATACCCGCAATCACGATGCCCACGCCGAGTGCCGCCAGCCACCACGCCGGGGCGATCGGCAGCCAATACGAACCCGCGACCGTCAGGAAGATCGGCGCGACGATGAAGCCGCCGACGGCGCCCTCGCGCGTCTTCTTCGGGCTGCGTAGCGGCGCCAGCGGCGTGCGGCCGAACGTCTTGCCGGTGTAGAACTGGGCCGTGTCGCTCACCGCGACCGTGGCAATCAACAGCAGCACGGCCTCGCGTCCCGCAATCGCGTGGACGCCAACCAGCGAGCCGAGCGGCAACCCGATATAGATGGGCGCCAGTACCGCAGCCGTCGTATCGGCGAGCAGCGGCGTGCCGACCCGATCCGACACCAGGACATTGAAGGCGACCAGTAGCAGCGAAGCCGCGAGCACCGATTCGATGTCGACCCACTGGAACGGGACCATCGCGCAGGCCAGCAACGTGGCGAGCAGCGCCGTCCAGAACGGCACCTTCGCGCCAATCGCGTCGACAATTTTTTCGTATTCAGTGAAGGCCATCGCCGCCACGGCCAGGGCCACGCCCAACAAGGCGATTGAGCTCAGGAACCAGATCAGCGCCAGGGCCACGGCGCCGAGGACGACACCGCTTAAGATGCGAGTCATAAAACCTGGAAGGTCTTGGGGTCCTAGGGTCCTGGGGTCTTGGATGGTAAGACCTTAGGACCTTAAGTCCTCAGGACCTCACTTAACTCCCGCCGCGACCGGCGGCGCGATGCCGCCAAAGCGGCGGTCGCGCTTCTGGTAGGCCAGCACGCCTTCGAGCAGGTGCCGGCAGCGGAAGTCGGGCCACAGCGTGTCGGTGACCCAGATCTCGGCGTAGGCAATCTGCCACAGCAGGAAATTGCTCACGCGCACCTCGCCGCTCGTGCGGATCAACAGGTCCGGGTCGGGCTGGCCCGCGGTGTAGAGGAAGCTCGCGAAACGATCCTCGTCGAGATCCTGCGGCGCCAGACCCGAGGCCATGGCGCGCCGCGCCGCGTCGACAATCTCGGTCCGGCCGCCGTAGTTCAGCGCGATGTTGAACAGCATGCCGGTGTTCGTGGCGGTCTTGCGCTCGGCAGCCAGCAATTCTTCCATCACATCCGGCGCCAGCGCCTCGGTGCGGCCGATCACCTTGAAACGGATGTTGTTGCGCAGCAGCGTTGACAGCTCGAGCCGCAGGTAGCGCTTGAGCAGCATCATCAACGTGCTGATCTCGGAGGCCGGCCGCTTCCAGTTCTCGACCGAGAACGCATAGAGGGTCAGCACGTCGAGGCCCAGGCGGGCCGAGGTTTCGACGACATCGCGGACCGAGTCGATGCCGGCGCGATGGCCCTCGACGCGTGGCAGGTGCCGCTGCCCGGCCCAACGACCGTTGCCGTCCATGATGATGGCGACGTGCCGCGGCAGGCGGTCCATCTCGACTTGACGGGCCAGGGCCTCTTCAGCCCCGCCGTGCGGAATCCACTCCAGCAATTGGTCCAGGCTCATGGAGTCGGTCTTCGATAGTACAACGAAAACGCCGGTTCGGACGTGGTCCGAACCGGCGCTTAGGCTTGCGGTGCCGTCGCCTTACTTGGCGCCGGTGGTCGGCCAGGGCGGGGTCGCCGACTTCGGAATGGCGCCTTCACCCTTCAGCGTGAACTTCTGCAGGCGCTTGCCGGTGTAGGTTTCGGTCGTGTAGATGTTGCCCTTCGAGTCTGTGGCAATGCTGTGCACGCCCAGGAACATGCCGGGCTGGCGGCCACCGTAGCCGAAGTTGTAGAGCTCTTCCATCGACTGGCGGTCGAACACGCGCACGTGCTCGTTCACGCCGTCAGCCATGTAGAGGTACTTCTGCGCAGGGTCCTTCGAGAAGGCCACGTCCCACACCGAACCGTCGGCGCGGGTTTCCTTCGCGACGAACACTTCCTTCACGAACTTGCCTTCACGGGTGAAGATCTGGAGGCGGTCGTTCGGGCGGTCGCAGACGTAGACGAAGCCGTCGTTCGACATCTCGGCGCAGTGCACCGGGGTGCGGAACTGCTTGGCCACCGGCGCGGCCGGGTCATACGGGCCAAGCGGCGCGTCATCGGGCGGCTGCCCGTAGGCGCCCCAGAAGCGCTTGATCTTGCCGCTATCGAGGTCGATCACCGCGACGCGCTTGTTGAAGTAGCCGTCGGCCACGTAGCCTTCGTTCGCCTTGGGATCGATGAAGATCTTGGCAACGCGGCCGAAGTTGTTCATGTCCATGCTGTTGGCCACGAACGTCGGCTTGGAGCCAGGCGCGCCTTCCTTCAGGCGGGCGTTCTTCTTGCCGTACTGCGCCACGAACTTGCCGTCGCGCGTGAACTTCAAGATGTGCGCGTCGGGACCGCCGTTGCCGCCGATCCACACGAAGCCCTTGTGGTCCACGACAATGCCGTGGTTGCTCTCGGGCCAATCGTACGAGTTGTCCTTGGGCTGACCGCCCCAGCTGCCGACCAGGTTGCCGGCCGCGTCGAACTCGAGCACCGGCGGCGCCGGGTTGCAGCACTCGCCAACCCGCGGCGCGCCTTCCTTGACGACCGCAAGTTCCGTGCGATCGAGATTGCCCGGATCGTTGCCGCGGTGAATGACCCACACATGGTCATCGGCTGACACGCCAAGGCCGATCGTCATGCCCATGACCCAGTTGTTGGGCATTGGCTTCGGCCAGAACGGATCAACTTCGAACCTCGGAGCCTGCTTGGCCTGAGCGGATGTGTTCTCGAGCAGGGCCTGGCCCGCACCCAGTGCGAGCAGAATCGCGACAAACGCCGCGCCGACGTAAAGCTTGCTGTTTCTCTTAACCCGGTCCATCTTGGCTCCCCTCTCAAGAAGTGCCTGTCTTAGCGGGCGCCAGTATACTTGGGACCGATTACCGTGTCGAGCGCAACCAATCCCAGCAAGTTATTGACTCGATTGGCCGTCGTGGCCCTGCTCCTGGTCTTGCTGGCGCCTCGCGCCGGCGCGCACGATGTGCCCAACGAAGTCACCGTGTTCGGCTTTGTCCGCCCCCAGGCCCAGACCCTGACCCTGCTGCTGCGAGTACCTCTTAAGTCGCTCCGGGACTTGGACATCCCGACCTACACGACCGGCTTTTTGGACTTCAGCCGGGTCGATCGGGCGCTGACCGACGCCACCAACCTGTGGATTCGCGACTACGTCGAGATTTACGAGAACGGCCAACGCCTGGCATCGCCCGCGATTCGAGCCTTGCGGGTCTCGCTGCCCGGGGATCGGTCGTTCGACGCGTACGACACCGCCCTCGAGAACATCCTGACCGGCCCCCGCCTCGGCCAGGAGACCCAGATCTACTGGGAACAGGGCATGCTCGACGTCGCGCTCGACTACGCCATCAGCGCCGAGCAGTCCGACTTTTCCGTGCGCCCCGGGCTGTCGCGGCTGGGACTCCAGGTCAACGTCGTGCTTCGCTTCCAGCAGCCCGGCAAGCCCGAGCGCGCCTTCGACATCCACGCCGACACCGGCATCGTCCACCTCGATCCGCGGTGGCACCAGGCGTTCTACCTGTTCGCCCGGGAGGGGTTCTTTCATATCCTTGACGGCACCGATCACCTGCTGTTCCTGTTGTGCCTGGTGATTCCGTTCCGCAAACTGCGCGGACTGGTGATTGTCGTCACGTCGTTCACCATCGCGCATTCGGTGACGCTGATCGCGTCGGCCTACGGCATGGCGCCCGATGGGCTGTGGTTCGCGCCGCTCATTGAAACGCTAATCGCGGTCTCGATCGTCTACATGGCGTTCGAGAACATCGTCGGCGCCCAACTCAGCCGCCGCTGGATGGTGACCTTCGGCTTCGGTCTGATCCATGGGTTCGGGTTCTCGTTCCTGTTGCGCGAGCGCATGCAGTTCGCCGGCGAGCACCTGGTGGCGTCACTGCTGGCCTTCAACGTCGGCGTCGAGATCGGCCAGGTGTTGGTGCTGATTCTCGCGGTGCCGCTGCTGGCGCTGACGTTCCGCTACGTCGTCGCCGAACGCATCGGCACCATCCTGCTGTCGGCGTTGGTCGCGCACACGGCGTGGCACTGGGCCACCGAGCGCGGCAGCGTGTTGATTGGCTATCGCTGGCCGGAGTTCACCGCCGTCGATATCTCTCAGCTATTGCGCCTGGCCATGGTGATCGTCGGTGCGGCGTTCGTGATGTGGCTGCTATCGCTGTGGATGGGGAAACCGAGGCGTGTGCCGAATGACGGAGATGCCAGAAGGGCAGAGCTTTAGCTCTGCCTGGTCGGTGCCAGGAGGTGCAGCACTTTAGTGCCGCCTAGTACGTAACCGTCCACAACATCAACCCCTGCGGCGGCGCCGTCTGCCCCGCCTCGGCGCGATCGCAGGAATCGATGATGCGGCGCATGTCGTCTGGCGGCAGCTGCCCCCGGCCAATATCGACCAGGGTTCCGGCAATGGTGCGGACCATGTGCCGCAGGAACCCGGTTCCAGAGATCTCGAGACGAAGCAGCCGTCCATCGCGGTGAGGCGCGACGGCGTCAAGGGGCGACACCGCGGTTGGCTGATCCGTGTCGGTGTCGATCTCGCGAAGCTCCGCTGACAGCACGCGGCGCACGGTGGTCTTGACGTCGCTGCCGCGGCCCTGGAACGCGGCGAAGTCCTGCTCCCCAACCAGCGCGCGCGCGGCATGCACCATTCGCGGCAGATCCAGGACGTACGGCACGTGCCACACGACGTGGCGCATGAAGGGGTTGGGCGCGCCGCCGTTCCAGATGGCATAGCGGTAGGTCTTGGTCTTCGCGAAAATGCGCGCGTCGAATCGGTCGAAGGTCTCCTCGATCGCGCGAATGCGAATGTCGCCGGCCTTCAACCGCGCATTCAGCGCCTTCAGCAACTCGTCGCAGGCGATCGGATGGTCGATCGTGATGCTCGCCACCTGAGCGGCAGCATGCACGCCGGCGTCGGTGCGTCCGGCGGCCACCAGCGGATTGGGCGCGCCGACGATGGTCGCGATTTCATCTTCGATGACCGCCTGGATGCTTTGCGCGTTCGCCTGCCGCTGCCACCCGGAATAGGCTGACCCGTCGTACGCGATCGTCAGCTTCAAGGTGCGAGGCACGGGCTACTTGCTGCGGGAGCCGGGCTTGACGATGGGCAGGCCCTGCTTGCAGAGCGGGCAGTCATCAGGCTGATAGGTCGGGACGACCATGGGCAGCAGCGCATGGAACGGCACGTCGAGTCCCTGTTTGCCGCCGCTGCGATCGACCACGGCGCAGGCGCCGACGACCACCGCACCGGCCGCGCGGGCGACGTCCATCGTCTCGCGCGTCGATCCGCCGGTGGTGACCACGTCTTCAACAACCAGGACCTTCTCGCCAGGCTCGAGCGAGAAGCCGCGGCGCAGAGAGAGGGCGCCGTCCTGACGCTCGGCAAAGATGGCTCGAACGCCGAGGGCACGACCCACTTCCTGGCCAATGACGATGCCGCCCAGGGCCGGCGAGAGCACCGTCACGGCGCCCAGCGGGCGCACCAGCTTGCCCAGGGCTGCACCAAGCGTCTCGGCATCACGGGGATGCTGCAGGACCAGCGCGCATTGCAGGTAGCCGGGGCTGTGCAGCCCCGAGGACAGGCGAAAGTGGCCGTCGTGCAAGGCGCCCGAGCGGCGGAACAGCGTCAGGAGGTCGGTTTCGGTCATCGAACGGTAGTATAGCGGCCCGTATTCGCCGAACCCTTCCCGGCCCTGGCACGTCTATGATGGAGGGCGAACGTGTCGGCCGGCGGCACCGCTTTTGCTGACCCTCAAGGCCAGACCCGCGAATTACCTTCGATTGGAGTAGCAGTGTGATGCGTTTTGACCAGCGTTTTTGCGCCCGGGCGGTGGTTACCGCCGGCCTCGTGGCGACGATAGTGTCCGGTTTTGGGCTGTCGGCTGTCCACGCCCAGACAACGGCCACTACGCCTCCGGCGCAAGGCGGCCCGGTCCGGCGGATGAGCATCGACGATGCCGTGGCGACCGCGATCGAGCAGAACCTCGACCTGCAGGTCCAGCGCTTCAACCCGCAGTTGCAGGACCTTTCGACCGACCAGTTCAAGGCGGCGTACACGCCGAACTTCGTGTCGACGGTCAGCACGTCGGACTCGACGCAGCCCTCCACCAACATCCTCTCGGGCGGCACCGCGAGTGGCATCACGACCGGCCAGACGCTGTTCAATTTTGGGGTCGCGTCGCTCACCAGCTGGTACGGCGGCAACTACGACGTCCGGTGGAACAACGGCCGCAATACCACCAACAACCAGTTCTCGACGTTCAACCCGCAGTTGAACTCTTCGCTCAGCGCGACCTACACCCAGCCGCTCTTGCGCAACTTCAGGATCGACGGCACCCGCCAGCAACTGCTGGTCAGCCAGAAGAACAAGGAGATTTCCGACGTCCAATTGCAGCAGTCGGTGTCGGTGACGGTGCGCAACGTGCGCAACGCCTACTACGACCTGACCTATGCGCTCGGTAATCTCGCCGTGCAGCGACAATCACTGGACCTCGCGCAGCAGTCGCTCAAGGACAACCGGGCGCGCGTTGAGATTGGCACCATGGCACCGCTCGACATCGTCCAGGCCGAGGCCGAGGTGGCGACCCGCGAGGAGTCGGTGATTCTCGCCGAGGCCGCCATCGACCGCGCCCAGGACACGCTGCGCGCTCTGGTCTTCAACCCGAGCAGCGCCGACTTCTGGTCGGCGCGCATCGAGCCGACCGAGACGGTGACCTTCCAGCCGACCACCGTCGACATCGAGGGCGCGGTCAAGAACGCTCTCGGACAGCGGACCGATGTCGTCAACGCGCGTAAGAACCTCGAGATCAACGACGTTAACATCCGTTACTTCCGGAACCAGTCGTTGCCGGACGTGACCGCGTCGGTCAACTACAACGCCCGTGCCACCGGCGGTCTGCAGGTGAGCCGCGCCCGCGATCCCATCACCGGCCTGCCCACCGGCGACATCATCTCGAGCGTCGAGCAGAGCTACTTCAACACCCTCGGCAAGACCTTCTCTGGCGATTTTCCGGGCTGGACGCTACAGGTCGACCTGGCGTACCCGATCGGCAAGTCGACGCAGGAGGCGCAGCTGGCGCGGGCGCGGCTGCAGAACACGCAGGCCGAGCGGCAGATTGAGAGCCTCGAACTTCAGGTCACCACCCAGGTCCGCGAATACGGCCGCCAGGTGCAGACCAACGCCAAGCGGGTGGATGCCACCCGGGCGTCGCGCGTGCTCGCCGAGCGCCGCCTCGAAGCGGAAGAGAAGAAGTACCAGGCCGGCATGACCAGCAGCTTCTTTGTGCTGCAGGCCCAGCGCGACCTGAACATCGCCCGCAACAGTGAGCTGCTGGCCTTGATCGAATACGCCAAGTCGGTCGTGAACTACACCGCCGTCCAACAGTCGCCCCTCTTCTAGTGCGGATTTTGACGGTGTAATCTGCGTCAATCTGCGGCTGCCCTTCTCCGATAGACTGTGGCCGTGCCCGTCACGGCCACAGTCATCACCCTCAACGAAGCCGCCAACCTGCGGGCCGCGCTCGAGTCCCTCGCCTGGGCCGACGAGATCATCGTTGTCGACAGCCAGAGCACTGATCACACCGTGGCCATCGCCCGGGATTTCACCGACAAGGTGATCGTGCGGGAGTGGCGTGGCTACGTCGAACAGAAGAACTTCGCCACGGCCCAGGCGAGTCACGACTGGATCTTCTCGCTCGATGCCGACGAGCGCGTGTCGCCGGCGCTGGCTGACGAGATCACGTCGCTGGCTCGGCGCGGGCCAGAGGCGCCGGGTTACCGGGTCCCGCGCGTGACGTTCCACCTGGGGCGTTGGATCCGATCCACCGACTGGTATCCCGACTACCAGCTTCGTTTCTATGACCGGCGGCGCGCCCGCTGGTCGGGGCGACTCGTGCATGAGTCGGTGAAGGTCGACGGCATGGTCATCGACCTGCGTGGCGAACTGCTGCACTACGCCTATCGCGACCTCGCCCATCACGTCCAGACCATGGACCGCTACACGTCGCTCGCGGCGCGCCAGCTGTTCGAAGATGGCCGGCGCGCCGGCTGGTTTGATCTCGCCGTGCATCCGCCGGCGGCGTTTCTTCGCAACTACCTGCTCCGCGGCGGCTTTCGCGATGGAGTGCCTGGGCTGATCGTGTCGGCGATGAACGCGCGCTACGTCGGCCTCAAATTCGCCAAACTCTGGGAACTGTGTTCTCCCTCCACATCGACACCGCGCGCACGTGGCGCGGAGGACAGCAACAAGTCCTCCTGACCGTGCTTGGCCTGCGGGCCAGGGGACTTCGGGCGGTGCTGGTGGCGCACCCGGAGGGAGAGCTCTATCGACGCGCGGTGGAGGGGCCCGACCTGGTGCCGATTGCGTCGATGAACGAGGTCGACTTGTCGGCGGCGTGGAAGCTGTCGCGGGTGGTGCGAAAGTGGCAACCCGCCATTGTCCATGCCCATGATCCGCATGCCGTCGCCATGGCGGCGCTCGGCCTGTCGTATGGCGCGCCGGTGCCGCGGCCGAAGATCGTCGCGTCGCGGCGGGTGGACTTTCACCTGCAGGGCAATGCCTTTTCCGAGTGGAAGTACCGGCAGGTGGACGGGTTCATCGCCGCCTCGGGCGCCATCCGCGACATTCTCGTCCACGACGGCATTCCCGCCGGCCGGATCAGCGTCGTCCACGATGGCATCGACGTCGAGAAGATCGCGCGTCGCGAGGCGACCGATCTACATGCGGAGTACTGGCTGCCGCACGGGGTCCCCGTCATCGTCAACGTCGGCGCGCTGGTGGCGCACAAGGGGCAGAAGTTCCTGATCGACGCCATGCCCCTGGTCCTGCGCGAGGTGCCAGACGCGCGCCTGGTGATCTTCGGCGAAGGCGAGTTGCGGCCGGCGCTCGAACGGCAGGTCAAGCACCGGTCGCTTGAAAAACACGTGTTGCTGCCGGGCTTCCGAGAGGACGTCTTGTCGCTGATGAAGTCGGCCGACCTCTTCGTGATGAGCTCGATCACCGAGGGCCTCGGCTCCGCGGTGCTCGACGCCATGGCCATGGCCCTCGCGGTGGTCGGCACGCGCGCCGGCGGCATCCCCGAGGCGGTCGTGCCGGGTGCAACCGGTGAACTGGTGGAACCCGGCGAGGCAAAGCCCCTGGCGGCCGCGCTGGTGAAGCTGCTCAAGGATGCTGAGTTGCGGCGAACCTACGGAGAGGCCGGACGCCGGCGCGTCGCAGAGCAGTTCGACGTCGAACACCTCGTCTCCGGCACCCTCGCTGCTTATAGCCGCCTGGGGGCCTGACCCCCTTTTCCACCAAATGGTGGATTGGGGTCAGGCCTCGCCGACATCGCAATTTCAGCGCGGTCTACTCCTCCACTACGGCGAAAAAACTTCGACGTTGGCGCGTCCCCGATTCAATACTCCCCGGAAAAACGTCACTCTTGAGCGGCCCTAGATTTGTAGGGACTTCTGCCATGGCACGAGGTCCACGACTTCAGATTCGGGGCGCGATTTACCACGTTATGTCGCGCGGGAACCGAAAAGCGGTCATCTTCGAGGACGATGACGACCGGCGGCGGTTCGTTAGGCTCCTTGGGGAGGCGGCGGGCCGCTACCGACTGCTTTGCCACTCCTACTGCCTGATGGGGAATCACTATCACGCTGTCATCGAATGCTCAGACGCTAACCTCTCGGCTGCGATGAACTGGCTGAACGGAGTGTTCGCGCAGTATTCGAATCGACGCCATGGGCGAACCGGGCACTTGCTGCAAGGGCGCTTCAAGTCGGTGCTGATTGGAAATGATATCTATCTCCGAGCGGCAAACACCTATGTCCTCATGAATCCCGTGAAAGCCGGCCTCGCCGAGGACCCCTCGGAATGGAGATGGAGCAGCTATCGCGCTACCGTGGGCATCGAAGCGCCGCCGCGCTGGTTGGACCTCTCCTGGCTCAATTGGGTCTTTGGCGGTCGGACGCTGCGGGACGCGCAACTGAGCTTCCAAGACTTCGTCAGCAGACCGGCCGACGAGAGCCTGCCCGACGAGGGGCTGGTGTTTGGCGATCAAACTCTACGTGAGGAGGCCCGGGCGGCAATCGGCGTGACACTGCACCAGTCGCGGCTGCCCCGCGAGTATAGGGCCCTGGCCCGGCCAACTCTCAGCGAGCTGTTTCCGCGCCAGCTGCCGAACACTGACAGGAATACGCGGATCCTGCGTGCACATGTCTTGCACGGATATCGGTTCGCTGAGATAGCCGCCTGCCTCTTCATTCACCCAAACACCATCGGCCGCATCGTCCAGACGCTACGAACGCGAGGAGGCGTCGACCTCGATGAGGGCTGACCCCAATCCACTATTTGGTGAAAAGGGGGGTCAGGCCCCTAACCAGGCAGCGAGCTCGCTGTGGCCTTTTTCGGTGGCTAGGTCAATGCTCGTCTTGCCGGCTTCGTTGGCCAAACGCGGATTGGCGCCGTGCTTGATCAACAGTTCAGCCATCTCGCGATTCCCGTTGGTGGCGGCCTCATGAAGTGGGACAAAGCCCTGTTGCTGTGGGACGTTGGGATCCCCGCCGGCTTCGAGCACCGCGCGCAGGATGTCCAGGTTGCGGCTGGCTGCGGCGGCATGGACGGGCTGCACTTTGAACGGATTCTTCGCGGTGGCCCGCACGTCGGCCCCGGCGGCGATCAGGGCGCGGACGGCGTCGAGGTGCCCAAAGAACGCGGCCAGGCCGAGCGGGTAGAACCCGTCCTGCGCGTACGCCGAGGCCAGGCCCGGGGCGGCGGCGACAAGGGCGTTGATGCGATCCACCAGGCCGAGGGCGCTCGCCTCGAAGATGTCGACCGGCGCGCCCATCTCAACCAACGCCGCAGCCACGTCGCGCTTCCCGTGATAGGCCGCGATCAGGATGGCCGACACGCCATTGGCGTCGCGCGATCCGGCTAACGCCGGGGTGGCGCCGACCAGGCGTCGCACGTCATCGACCTGGCCCTTCTTGATCGCATCGAACAAGGCCTCCATTCCTCCTCCCTTCTGCTACTTGGGTAGCGTGGCGGCGAACGCCGCGTCAAGCTGCAGCACCGCATCAAGCACCGTCTCGGCCACATCCACAAAGAACCCGCGATTGATCTTGTCGGCGGTGTCGGTCGGCTTGTGATAGTCGGCGTGGTCCTCGACGCCAAAGTAGACGAACGGAATCTTCGCGGCGTTGAACGGCCCGTGGTCCGACTGGTTGGTCCAGTCATCGACGCCGCCCGCAATCGCCACCGGCTTGTCGTGGCCGAACAGCACGGTGATCGGCGCGCGCTTCGCCACCTGCTCGAGCGGCGCCTTCAATTGCGGCCACGGATACGTCCCGGCAATGAAGATCTCGCGCTTGTCGTTGCGGCTCACCATGTCGAGGTTGACGTTGAGCGCGATCCGCTCTTTCGGAAACGGCGGCGACGCGACAAACACCTTGGCGCCCTGCAGCCCGGCTTCCTCCGCATCGAACGCCGCAAAGACCACGGTCCGGCGGAACGGCGTCTTGCGGCAGTACTCCGCCACTGCCAGCATCACCGCCACGCCCGACGCGTCGTCATCGGCACCTGGATGGATGACGCCGTCGCGCACCCCGAGATGATCGTAATGCGCAGAAACGACGAAGACTGGGGCCTTGGTGTCGGTGCCGAGGCACTGGCCGATCACGTTGGCGCCGTTGCCGTCGACGCGGCCCTTCGCGGTCATGCGCATGAACGTAAAGGGGAACACGTAACTGCCGGACACCGGTTGTAGGCCGATGGCCTTGAAGCGCTCGAGCACCCAGGCCCGCGCCGCGATCCCGCCCGGGGACCCCGCGGCCCGCCCCTCGAACTTCGGATCCGACAGCGTCGTCACCACTTCCATCAGCCGGTCGCTGTCGACGCGCAGGCTGACCGCGCGGGCCTGCGCCACCGGACGCGACTCGCGCTGTTGGTCAATGCGGCTCGCCTCGAACCGCCCGGCCACCTGGAACCAGATGACGCCGGTGGCGACAATGCTCAACACCATTATTCGGCGTGTCACTCTTCGTGTTCTCATAAGGGCCTGGTCATGACGCGATCGGTCTGCGGATCGGTCCCGAACAAGAATACGTGCTCACCGACGTCGGCGAAACCACATTTGGCGTAGAACGCCAGCGCCCGCGGGTTGCGCTCCCACACGCCGAGCCACAAGGTCTGGGCGCCCGCCTGGGCGGCCTCGGCCACCACGCGGGCCATCAACGCCTGCGCCACGCCCTTACCGTGCCAGTCGTGACCGACATAGAACCGCCACAACTCCATGGGCTTGGAGCCGGTGATGCATGCGGGTTCATTGCCTGTCCTCAACTGCGCATAGGCGACGGCCCGGTCACCCTCTTCAACGAGCAGCGTGATCACGCGCGGGTCCGTCAGCTCAGCGGTTTGCTGGTCGACGCTGTAGGCCCGTTGCAGGTGAAGGGCCATGTCGGCCGGGTCGTTGGTGGACGCAAACGTGTCGAAGAAGGTGTCGCGCGCCAAGCTCGCCAGGACCGGAGCATCCTCAGCTGTGCCACGGCGGATTGTCATGGACGGAATCGTAACCCAAGGGAACCCTGCCGTCAGTTTCTCCGTAACGGTGTCTAACGCTATCAAGACCTTCAGCGGGAGCCACGCCATGGGATTTTGGGAAGACATTCGGTTCGCGGCCCGGCTGCTGGTCAAAGACAAGTGGTTCACGCTCGTTGCCGCCCTGGCGCTGGCCCTCGGTATTGGCGTGAACACGACAGTGTTCACGTTCGTCAACGCCGTGCTGATTCGCGGCCTGCCGATCGACGAACCAGACAGCGTGATGGCCATGCGTTCGTTCGACCCCGTGCGCAGTCGCGAAATGGGCGTGTCGTACCTGGACTTCAGGGACTGGCGCGACAACACGCGCACGTTCGAATCGCTGGCCGCGTTCACCGGAGGCCCCGCCAATGTCAGCGACGAAGGCCAACTGCCCGAGCAGTTCAGCGGCACCTACCTGAGCGCCAACTCCTTCTCGGTGATGCGCCAGCAGCCCGCGCTCGGCCGCGACTTCCTGCCCGAGGACGATCGCCCAGGCGCCGCCGCCGTCGTGCTGATCGGCCACGGCATGTGGCAGAACCGCTACGGCAGCGATCCCAACGTGATCGGCCGGACGATCCGGATCAACGACGTGCCGTCGGTGGTGATCGGCGTGATGCCGGAAGGATTCAAGTTCCCTCAGAATGCCGACCTCTGGCAGCCACTGTCGGTGATTAATGGGCTGGAGCAGCAGAAGCGCAACTCGCGCGGCCTGTCGGTGTTCGGACGCCTCGCGCCGGGCGTGACCCGCGACCAGGCGCAGGGCGAGCTCATCAACGTTGGCCGCACGCTGACCGCCGAGTACCCAGACACGAACACGGACGTGCAGCCGATGGTGCAGACGTTCAACGAGTTCATGAACGGTGGGCCGATTCGGGCGGTGTTCCTCTCGCTGATGGGCGCGGTGGCGTTCGTACTGCTGATCGCCTGCGCCAACGTTGCGAACCTGCTGCTGGCGCGCTCGACGCAACGCGGCCGCGAGATCTCGGTCCGTATCTCGCTCGGCGCCACGCGCTGGCGCGTGATCCGGCAACTGCTGATCGAAAGTGTCCTGCTGGCGACGATCAGCGGCGCGATCGGTTTGGCGATCTCCTTCGTCGGCATCCGGCTGTTCGACCAGGCGACCCAGGACGTGGGCCGGCCCTACTGGATCCAGTTCACGATGGACGGCAGCGTGTTCGCCTACCTGGCGGCGATCTGCCTCGGCACCGGCGTGCTCTTCGGCCTGGCCCCGGCGCTGCACATCTCGAAGACCGACGTCAACGAGGTGCTGAAAGAAGGCGGCCGGTCGGGCACGGCCGGCGTCCGCGCCCGCCGCTGGACCGGTGCGCTGATCGTCGGCGAACTCGCGCTCACCGTCGTCCTGCTGGCCGGCGCCGCATTCATGATGCGCAACTTCGTCACCCTGTACAGCCTCGATCTCGGTATCGACACGTCGAAGCTGCTCGTGATGCGGCTGTCGCTGCCAGAACGGAAGTACCCGGCGCTCGAGCAGCGCCTGGCGTTCTACCAGCAGATCGAAGAGCGCCTGAAGTCGAACAGCCGCATCGAGTCGGTCACGATTGCCAGCCACCCGCCCATGCAGGGCGGCTTCCTGCGGCGGCTCACGCTCGATGGCAAGCCGCTCGAACAGGGCCAGCAGACGCCGAACGTGACCATGCTGACCGTGGATCCGCGCTACTTCGAAACCATCGGCGCGCCGCTCGTGCGCGGCCGCGGGCTCACCGACGAAGACGGCATGACCGGCCGCGAGGCGGCCATCATCAACCAGCGCTTCGCGCAGCTGCACTTCCCGAATGAGGATCCGGTCGGCCGCCGCATCGTGCTCAGTATCGACCTGCAGGGCGGCGCGGCGCCGGCCGGCGGCATCCCCGTCTCACTGACGGCGACCATCGTTGGGATCGCCCCCAACGTCCGGCAACGCGACTTCCAGCTACCGGATCCCGACCCGATCGCCTACCTGCCTTTCCGCACCGATCCGCGCGCGTTCATGACGCTGCTGGTCCGAAGCCAGGGCGATCCCACCGTGATGGCGCCGATCCTGCGAGAGGAAGTCCGCGCCATCGACGCCGACTTGCCGCTCTTCGGCATCATGACGATGGACCGGTCGCTGGAGCAGGCGCGGTGGCCGTTCCGAGTCTTCGGGTCGATGTTCGCAATCTTCGCGTTCATCGCGCTGGCATTGTCGGCGGTCGGCCTCTATGCCGTGACCGCGTATTCGGTCACGCAGCGCACACAGGAGGTCGGTGTGCGCATGGCCCTTGGCGCGCAGTCGAACCAGGTGACCTGGCTGTTCTTGCGCCAGTCGTTCGTGCAGTTGGCCATCGGGCTTTCCCTCGGGGTGGCCGGCGCGTACGGCGTGGGCCGGTTGTTCCAGAGCAGCGACTTGCTGGTCCAGACCACGGCCGGCGATCCGCTGACGATTGGCGGCATCGCGTTGCTGCTGGCGGTGGTCGCGGTCTCTGCCTGCGTCTGGCCGGCGCGGCGTGCCACCTTCCTCGACCCGCTGATCGCGTTGCGGCGCGACTAGGCAGCGCTAGAACCGCAGGAGCCGCGTCGCCTTGATCGCAAAGGTCCGGTTCTGCAGCAGCGGAAAGCCGGTGGCCGAGGTGTCGCGGCCGTCGCTATAGACGACGAACAATTCGCTGCCGCCGGTGTATTCCCACCGCAGCCTCGCGCTCGAACTCAGGGTCTGGGTGTCGACATTGAATTGTACCAGGCTGCTGATCAGCATCCGCGCGCTCGGCGTGATGGTGAAGCGTGAGCTCACCAGCCTGGCGGTGAAGTCGCCGTATGGCAGGCTGACCCAGTTGAGCGCGATGCTCGGCTCCAGCGAAAACTGCGGCACGACGCCCCAGCGCCCGCTATACGACACGTCCGAGCGTGTTCCGCCGTACAGCGTGCCGGTGGCAGCCGACAACCAGCCTGACACCTTGCGCTGCTGCCCGAGTGTGTAGCCGAGCCGCACAGTGCCATAGGTGTAGCCACCCGCCGGCACGACAACGCCAGGGGAGATGACAAACGGCGCCGGCAACAATTCGTACTCGCGCGACAGGTCCACGCTGGCCTGATCGCTCGACTGAAAGTCGATCCGGAACAAACCCGACACTTCGCGGCTTTGCAGGGTGGTCGCCGACGCATCGGTGACGTAGTCCACGCTGCCCTGCCACGTGTACTTGCGAACGAGTGCGCTCGCGCGCGGCCGCGGACTGAAGCGCGCCTGACCAAAGCTTCTCCGCACGTCGGTGCGCCTGACGTAGCCGACCTCAGGGGCGAAGGTCTTGTCGATCAGCATGTGCTCGGCGGACGCACCATAGCGGTCGTCGGTGTAGTCGAACCGGCCGCGATAGCTCGTGCTGGTCACATCCGCACCGGTCCTGCCCGGCACGCTGGTCATCGCGTAATAGCTGGTCACGTTGATGCTTTTGAAGAACAACAGCGTGGCATCCGCGCCGAAGGTGTAGCTGGGCGCGCCGGTGCCGCCGATGGCCGGGCCACGCCGCGTCGCCATCACGCCCACGTTGCTGCGGCGCAGCAGGTTGCGCTTCACACGCAGCGCCGAAAAGTTGGTCGACACCGCCCGCGTCGACGGCTCGTCGTCGGTCTGGATATTGAGCACGCCAATGCTGAGGGGACCCTGGCGGCCGGTAAGCCGCGCGCCGCCAAGCACGGGCACCGCCTGGCCTTGGCTGATCCCGATCTGGCGGCTGAAGAACAGCAACGGCACATCGCCGGGACTGTTGCCCGCCTGCACACCGCCAAAGTCGAAAATGACCTGCCCTTCAATGAAGAAGTCCCGCTTCTCGGGAAAGAAGACACTGAAGCGGGTCAGGTTGATCTGCTGGAGATCCTCCTCCACCTGCGCAAAGTCGGTGCGATAAGTCGCGTCGAGGATCAAGCTGCGCGTCAGGCCGTACTTGAAGTCCAAGCCAGCGTTGAAGTCGCCGTCGTTATCGAACGGCTGTGCGGCGGTTCGATTGGTCGTGGAGGAAGCGACCGCATAGGGCTTGAACTCGATGTTCTTGGACTCTGCCGGGGTCTCGATGCCCACCACCGTCGCGGCCGAAGCCATGCGGCTCACTCCAACTGTACCGAGCGCCGCCGGCACGAGCGACAGGTAGGAGAACTCGTTCTTCCACTTCACCAGACGGCGCAGGTTGATGCCCCAGGTCTGCGGTCCGCTGCCGCTGTAGCGGAGCGACTTGAAGGGGATGGCCACCTCCATGGTCCAGCCGTTCTCGAAATGACCGGTCTTCACGTACCAAATGCCGTTCCAGGCCGAGTTCTGCTGGTCGTCGGTCACCGTCATGTCGCGCAAGGCGCCAAGCGGATTGGTCTGAAACAGGTAGCCGTTGCGGCGATCGTGCAGCGGGTCGACCACGAACGTGAAGTTGTAGTTTGCCGAGGATGTTGCCCTTGTCGCGACGCAGCTCGTTGGCGATCTCTCGCTCTGGCTGCGAATTCCAATTCCTCGCGCTGATATAGAGGTTCACATCGTCGAACAGGATCCACGCCTCGGTCTGCTCGGTGGCCGGCTGTCCTTCCTGCGGTTCCTGCTGGATGAAACCGCTGATCGACTCCACGTCGGCATAGATGCCTTCGTCGAGGCGACCGTCGATGCGTAATGGCTCGGCGACGCGCACGGCGCGCACCGTCACGCTGTCGTTCGCCGTGCGGCTGACAATGGCGGGGCCGGCGGTAGTCTGGGCCTCGGCGAACCGGGCGAGGCTCAGCATCAAGACAACGAGAACGAGTGGCATACCTGCCTCAGGCCATCCATCCGGTCGATGCGGCTCGCGTGAGCACGTCGACCGGATCGGTGCCCTCTGCGGTCGCAAACAGGTTCGCCACCAGGCCGCTGACATTGGCGACGGCGAAGCTCAAACCCTTCAGGTTCTTCTCCGGCGGGACGCCGGAGATCGGCCGCGGGAAACCCGAGGCGGTGAATGAAACCTCACGAGCCGGACTCACCACCACGCGGCACTGCTCTCGCGGCAGGGCCCAGTCGAGCGTCACGCTCCAGACGCCCGGCAACCTCCCTGGCAGCCACGCCACTCCGTCCTGCACGCCCGCCGCGATGACGACCGATCCGGACTCGTGCAGCCGGTTGACCACCGCGGCCAACGCGCCTTCGTGCTGCACGTTCGTGGTGCCCAGACTGAGGTTCACGACGTCAGCGTGTTGCTGGATCGCCCACTCACACGCGGCCACCAGCGCGGCACCGGTCGCGGCCAACTCGCGACCGAAGACCTTGGCGACCAGGATCTCGGCCGCCGGCGCCTTCTCGCGGACGACCGCGGCGACCGCCGTGCCGTGGCCCAGGCGATCGACGAAGTCGTCATGAAGGTCTCCCGATGCGTCGATGCCGACGCCGCCGCTGACACCACCCACGTGAGGGTGGGCCGCGTGCACGCCGCTGTCGATCAGAATGACCCTGACCGGCCGGGTCATGCGTCGATGCCCGCCGGGTGATCGATCTCGAACAGCCGCGCGAACACGCCAGACCGGCCGGCCAGTTCCTGCGGCCGCCCCTCGTCTACCACCCGCGCACCTTCGAGCACCACCACGCGATCGGCCGCCATCGCCAACTCGCGGCGATGCGTAATCAGCAGGGTCGTACGCCCCTTCATCACCGCCTGGTAGCCATCGATAACCTGGCGTTGCGCGATCGCGTCAAGCGCCGCCGTTGGCTCGTCGAGCACCAGGACCGCCGGGTCGGCCAGAAACGCACGCGCCAGCGCAATGCGCTGCCGCTCGCCGGCCGACAGCGCGAGCCCACGTTCGCCCACCAGCGTGGCAAACCCGTTCGGCAGCGCGGCGATGAACCGGGCGATGCCAGACGCTTCGGCCGCCCGCATCACCTCGGCATCGGTCGCCGCCGGCCTGACATAGCGGATGTTGTCGGCGACGCTGGCGTGGAACAGCGTCGGCTCCTGCTCGACCAGGACGACGTGTTTGCGGATGTCGTCGAGTTGCAGATCGCGCAGGTCATGGCCGTCGAGGCGAATGATGCCGCCGTCTGGATCCAGCAAGCGAGTGGCGAGGTATGCCAGGGTGCTCTTGCCGACACCACTGCCGCCAACCAATGCCACGCACTCACCCGGCTGCGCCGTGAACGTCACGGCATCAAGAACGACCGACTGGCGATCGGTCCCGAGCGTCACGGCCGCGAACTCCACTTCGCCCCGGCACTGCGGCAAGGCACCGGCGCCCGGCCGCTCTTGCACGTCCACCGGCGCATCAAGAATCTCGCGCACCCTGTTCCACGACACCTTGGCGGTCGTGAGGCTGGCGTAGAGACCCATCAGCGCCTGCGCCGGCGCGAACACCCGCATCTGGTAGGCCAGGAAGGCGCCCATCGTTCCCAGCGTCAGCGTGCCGTCGATCACGCGCATGCCGCCATAGAAGAACGCGACCGCCGAGCCGATGGACAACACCGTGCCCGGCAGGCCGCCGGCAAAGTAGGTCACGCGCTGCATGCGCATGAGCGCGTCGATGAAGGCGCCGTTCAAGCCCCCGAAGCGCGCGCGTTCTCGGGCCTGCGCGTTCGAGGCCACCACCAGCGACGTCGCTTGCAGCGTCTCGATCAGGAAGCTGCCGATGTCGCTGCTGCGCTGGCGCAAATCGGCGATGCGGCCTTCGAGCCGGCGGCGGTAGAAGCCGAGGGCGATCAAGCTGATCGGCAGGGGCGCCAGCGCGATTAGCGACAGCCGCCAATCCAGCCAGACCATCATCACCAGGCTGCCGGCCAGGAACAGCACGTTGCCGACCCAGGCCAGCGCCGCCTCGGCCGCGACCCGCTGGATCTCGCTGATGTCGTTGTTGAGGCGCGACACGATGTCGCCCAGTCGCGTGCGCGCGTAAAAGCGTGGCGACAGCCGCTGCAGATGCGCGTACATCGACAGCCGCATGTCGAACAGGATCTCCGCCGAGACAAGGGTGTAGCGCAGGCCGCTTACCACGTTCAACCCAAAGCCCACCACCCCCAGTGCCGCGAACATGAGGACGATGCGGCGAAGGGCGTCGGCGTCGCGGCCGATGAGCGCGTTGTCGATCAGGTCCTTCGAGAGATACGGCATCGCCAGGGTGGCGGCCGTACTGATCAGGCTGATGACGAGAACCAGGACGAGGCGTCGCCAATAGGGAACGAGATAGGCGAACGCGCGTCGGTCCACCTGCTACTTCTTTGGCAGGATGAACAGGTTCGTCGTCTGATCGGCGGTCATCTGGATGGTGCGCAGCAGCTGGTACGAGGTCGAGTCGTACACGTCGATGGTCTCGCCGGCCTGGAAGACGTAGAGCAACCGGCCGTTCGACGACACGCGCATCGCCATGCGAGGCCGCCCTTCGAACGGCGTGCGGCTGATCAGCTTTCGCTGCGCCACGTCGAACGCCCAGAACTCGTAGCGGCCGATCTGCTGCAGCAGCCCATAGCCGCGCTTGCGGTCGGGCGCCATGGCGAAACCGACGCCTTCGGCCGGCCCGATCGGCGTGAAGTCGATGCTCTTGCCGACCAGGTCGACGCGGCCGAGGCCCATGATGCGGCGGTTCTGCACCGGGTCCTGGATGGTGAACAGGCCGGTGAAGAAGCCGGGGTCGTCGTTGAAGTCGTCGACTTGGCCGAAGCTGATGCGGCCGAGGCCGGGCTCGATCGGGCGGCTGAGCGCCCAGGTGTCGACCTCGGTGAAGTTCTGCGTCTCCAGGATCAGCACATCGTCACCGAAGAAATAAAGCAGCTTGCCGTCGGGCGAGAAGCGGATGTTGACGCCCTCGCGTTCTTCGCCCCGCGGCCACGGGATGGTGCGGGTGATCTTCTTCTCGGCGAGGTCGTAAAGCTGCAGCGAGATGTCGCCGATCTCCCAGCGATCGATCTGCTTGGTGGCGGACCTGGTCAGCAGGATCAGGAACCGCTCGAGCGGATCGACCTGCAGACCGCGAATGCGGACCTGCTTGTTGCCCTCGGTGAGGGTAAAGGTCGAAACGGTAGACCGCGACGCAATATCGACGACCTCGATCTTCTCGAGCGTCGAGTCGAGCACGTAGAACTTGCTGCGCGACTGCGACAGGGTCAGCGAGCGGGGAATGCCGGTCGCCAGCTTGATGGCGCCCACCTGCCGGTCGGTGGCCTCGTCGAAAATGTGAATGGAGCCGTCGTAAGTGCCGATGTACAGCAGCTGGTCGCCGCCTCCCGAGATGGGCGCGCCGAATCGCGACGGCCGCTGCGCCGACGCCGAGACGGAGCCAACGAGGGCCAGCGCGACCAGCGCTGACGCGAATCGCAGTCGCATCGCCATCACTTCTTCACGCATCACTTTTTCTCATCCGGGAAGATCAGGTCAATCTTGCGCCAGTCCTTCTGCGCGGCGGCGCACTTCGCGGTCCAGTCGGGCGCGTGGTTCAACTGGTCGGGTACCTGCGCCGGCCAGAAGCAACCCATGTGGCAGTCGAACAGGTCGCGTTCGACCGGCTGGCACAACCCGGCGGTGCCGCCGTTGCGGTCGGCTTCCCAACCCGGCGAGAACACCAGCGAGCACCCGTTGGGAATGTGCGGCGGCTCGGGCTGCTGCGGCGGCCCCTGCTGCAGCGCCACGACATCCTTGGTGACCTCTTCCATCCGCGCGGCCTTGCGGTTGATCGCAGTGAGATGCTTCATGAAATCTTCTCCGTCGGTTCGTCGTCGAACTGGGCGAGGAAATCGGGGTTGCGCGCCGCCAGCTCGCCGTAGATTTCAAGGCAGGTGTGGGTCCAGCCCCGAATCCACTCGCAGTAGTGCAGGTTCGGCGACTGGGTCGAGCCGTAGCGCGTGTTGGCTTCGTGGTAACAGCCGCCGGCGCAAATGGGCCGCGCCCAGCAGGTCTGGCAATCGGTCTTGTTGGCGATGTGATGCGTGTCGAGAAACGCCTGCTGCTTCTCCCACGAGATGCCGTCGGTGACGGTGCCCAGGCCGTGGTCGTCGGAGCCGGCGAAGCGATGACACAGGGCGACGCGGCCGTCGGTCGACACCCCCATCAAGCCAATGCCGGCACCGCAGGGATATGCCTTGGCGTGGCCGTGATGAATTTCCTGCAGCGTCTCGCGCACATTCGAGAAGCCATGATGCCGGTTCTGCAGCGACGCCGCGAGGTAGTCGGCGGCCAGCGCGCGGAACTGCTCGAGCAGGTGGTCAAAGCCGCCGTCTGAAATGGCGTAGTCGCGGCCGGGCGCGGTGGTCACCGGCGCAAACCCGACTTCCCAGAACCCCAGTTCCTCGGTCAGGTGCTGATAGATGCGGCGGACGTCGAGCGTCTGCCGCGTCAGCGTGACGCGGGCGCCCACCGGGCGCGTGCGGTGCCGTTGCAGCAGCGCCTTGATCTTCGGCGCGGCCATCGCGTAACTGCCCTGCCCGTTGTTGAAGACGCGGAACTTGTCCTGCATCTCTTCCGGGCCGTCGATTGAGATCGTCACACCTACCCGCTCGTTGGCCAGGAACTCGATCACGTCCGGCTGCAGCAGCGTGGCATTGGTAGTGAGGCTGAAGTCGATGTCCTTGCCCACCTCGGCGGCCCGGCGGCGGGCGTAGGCGATGGTCGACTTGAGCACCGGGAAGTTCATCAGCGTTTCACCGCCGAAGAAGGTGATGTGCGCGTGCTTGTTCTCACGCGACTCGCGCAGCGCGAACTCGACGCTGTCGCGGGCCGTCTCCTCGCTCATGAACTTCGGTTGCTGGCCGTTGGCGGTATCGACGATCTTGTCTTCGCCGTACTCGTAGCAATAGGTGCAGGCCAGGTTGCACTGGTTGGTGACGTTCACGACCAGGGTCTGGAGCGGGACAGGGCGCAGCGGCACGATCTTCGGTGCGGAAACGGGTGGCGACAAACCCTCCAGTGGCGACAAACCTTTAGGTTTGTCGACCATCTCGCCGAGCGCGCGGACGCGCTGCAGTTCGGCGATCGTGTCGGTGACTTCGGCCGCGTCGAATCGATTCGACAGGTTGCGGGCCACATCGGCCACCGGCTGTGGGCCGCGACTCAATTCCTGCAGGATCGCCTCTGAGCAGTCGTCGAGCGCAAACACGGCCGCGCTCGGGACCAGGTAGAGGTAACGGCGGCCGGCCGCCTCGAACGAATGGAACTCGCGCAAGCCGAGGGTCACTGGACACCCACCGTCGGGTCAAACCGCATATACAGCGGCACGGTGACCAGCAGGTGGGCCCTGGCGCGAATGCTGGCCGCCGGCTTCTCGCCGCCGGCCTCCGCGGCATAGGTCGCCACCACCCACACGTCGCCAATGTTGTTGCGGCTGCCCTTGCGCGCCGCGTTGGGACCATCGACGTTCGGCGTGAAGCGCCCGGACTTCGCATCCAGTGTGCCTACGAACTTCACATCGTCATCATCGTAGGTCGCCGCGAACTCTTCCATGCTCCAGGCGGCATCGACCATCCCGAGGCTGAGGTCGTCGGGCGTATCGGGCCGGCCGTCGGCGCCGTTGTGGAACGCCCACGCCTCGAACTGCGCCAGCATCTTCGGAAACGTCGCGCCGCCCACCCGCGCCATGGCCCAGTCGGGCTTGACCTTGATCGTGTCCACGCGGTCGAACACGACGAGCGCCTTGGGTTTCGAGGCGCCGGCGACGAACAAATCGCGAGCACCCAAGGAGGCGGTCGCCGCCACGTCGATCGCGGCCGTGGCCACGTCGGGCGTGACGCTGACGATGCGAGTGACGGTGAGGCCGGGGCCGAGGTCGATATCTGCCGGGCGGAGCCCGGCTGGAAAATTAGCGCCGTAAATCTTCAATTCCTGGCCAGTGGCGCCCTGCTTGAGCGCCGTGCGGTCGGTGCCAAGGACGCGCGGGTCGGCAGCGACCCGGTCGAGCCGCACATCGAGGCCAACCTCGTCGTAGCCGCCGGTGAACCAGCGGCCCTCGATCTGCCGCCAGTCGCGGTCCACGAACATCACTTCCCGCATTGCCGAGTCGGCGCCGGCGGCGGTGGTCGAGCGGCCGCGCCACTGGAAGCCGGTATAGACCAGCGCGCGCCCCGTGCGCGTGACGGTTTCGCCCGTGCGGGCGACGCGGTAAGTGGTCGCAGTCGTGAACTCGTCTGGCGCCGCAGGATCGGCGCTGATGGTGACGCGGCCGAAGATGGCGCCCTTGCCCGCATCCCAGCCGCTCAGCGTCCACGTGCCCTCGAGGCGGGCCGCGCGCATGGTGGCCGACCACGCCGTCCATTCGGGGGTCTTGAGCGGGAACGCTCGCGAGAGGTGGTCAACAGCCTTTTCCACCGGTTGCCGCAGGTCGGGCGGGCGGCCATCCGACGAGGGGTCGCGTGGCGGCGGACCGTTGCGACGGAACGCCTGGTTGTCCACCAGGGGATACCAGCCGCGATGCATCGCCATCAGGAGGTCCCACTCGCTGCGCGTGCGCCGTTGCGAAATGACGCGGCCCATCGAGTGGCAACGAATGCAGGTGGACTCGGTGTCGGCGCTGGCGGTGTATTTGAAGTCGATCAGACGCCGTTCCACTTCCCACGCAGCCGGTTTGGCTTCTTCGGGTGCGAGGCCGTGATTGTTGGACAGGTACTTGACCACGTGGCGCGCGGTGGCGGGATCGATGCTCAGGCCGTTGAGCGCCGCCATTCGCTGGATGGTGGACTGCCAGCCCTCGGGCGTATTGCGCTGGAACGAGATGCGCGACAGCTGGCCCTTGTCGTCGGGGCGATGGCAGGTGCCACACGCCTTCTGGACGGTGGCATCGGTTACCGGGATGCCCTCGTCTGGCTTGGCCGAGGGCGCGGCGGCAGGCGGCTGTTGCGTTGAAACCGCCCCGGCCAGCAGGGTGACCAGCAATGCCGCTACGGCCGAAATCCCACGTGTTGCGTTCGTCACGCCTGACCTCTCTGTCGCAAAATCGCCAAATCACCAAATCGCCAAATCACCAAATCACCAAATCACCAAATCACCAAATCACCAAATCACGAGACCACCACATCCGTGAATCGGCCGTCATTGTGACACAAGCCAGCGTCTCGCAACCGCCGTCGCGAGCGCAAAAAGAAAATCGTGCAGCGGGACGCGGCCATGCAGCCGGCAGTACGCCTCGAACAGGTCGGGAACCTGCGAACCCTGCGGCGCAAGCTCCCTCAGCGCGATGACGTCAATGCCGTGAACGTATCGAGTCGCTTCATCGCCGTGGACGATGTGTGGCTGGAGGACGATTTCGTGACCACGGACGACCGGGCGCGGCTCGATGCAAGCGTCGCCGGAGCGAAGTGCCAGGAGCGGCGCCGAGCGCAACGCATCAAGCGCGTCCCGCACGGCGCCGGCATCGGTCGTAGCCACGTCGCGGGCGTCCGGGGCATCGGCGCGGTCGCGCCAGAACGCATCCGGGTGATTCGGCGCGGCCTCGGCGAGGAAAGAACGGCTCATGCGCGAATAGTGGCGTTCCATCTCCTGCTCGCGCCTGGTGAAGAACGCCAACGCGTGGGCGCGCATGTCGGGCGTTCGTAGCCAGGTGTGCGCGACGATCGCCGCCATCCAACCCGACGCCAGCGCCTTCTTCACGCCGGCCGACGAGAGCGGGTCGATGAAGGAGCCGGCGTCGCCGGCCAGGACCCAGCCGTCGCCGCCATAACGCTCGGAGCGATACTCGGACGCGTCCCACCCTTTCGGGCCGTCCACGCATTCAGCCGCAGCCGTCAGCCGCCGAAACGCCGCGGTCTTGGCGATCTCCGCGAGGTAGATCTCCCGGGCCGAGGCGCCGCGAGCGAGTGCGGACCGTTGCGGATCGACCATCACGGCGACATGCCGAACACCCGGCGACGTCGGCACCGACCAGGCCCAACCCGACTCGTAGGATTCAATCAGGGTATGCGTGTCGTCTGGCACGGGCCACGCCCCGACACGCTTCCACTCGGCGACCAGAGCCACCGTTCGCGGGCCGTCGGCGTGGACGCGCACCCCGTTGGCGCGCGCGAGCAGGCCCGATCGGCCGGTGGCGTCGATCAGGAACTGATCGCCCGCCACGGTCAGGTCGGCGTCAACGATGAGCCGCCGCTCAATGGCCACGCCGGCAGCCGCCGCCTCCGCCAGCATCGCGTCGTCCAGGTGCTGCAGCGGGACCTGCCATCCCAGGGCGCCGCCGGCAAACGGCTCGACGCGCGGCGGCGACTGTCCCCACCACACGGTATTGCCGGTGGAGCGGATGAAACCGGCGCGCTCGATCGCGTCGCTGATCCCAATGGCGTCGAACAGCTTGTGGGTGCTGGGGGGAACGGACACGACCATGCGGGCGTCGGTGGCCGGACGCGTGATCAGGCGGACCGCATGGCCCCACTCTGCCAGGAGCTTTGCGGCGGCGGAGCCCGCGGGACCGCCGCCGAGAACGTTGACGCGGTCAGTAACTCTCAACCTCGAGGCCCGGCACGCGCTTGAAGTGCTCGACATTCCGCGTCACGACCGGCATCTCGTAGGCGAGGCCGGTGGCGGCGATCCAGAGGTCGCTCGCACCAATCAGGTTGCCGTTGTCCCGCAGGTGCCTGAAGGCCCGGCCGAACTGCCAGCTCACCTCCGGCGTTGATGGCAGCACATAGAACGGGGCAAGGAAGGCCTCCCATCGAGCCCGATCGCGCATGGAAATGCCGGACGCGATCTCGCCCGAGACGACGAACGGAAGATAGAGTCGTGCCTCCGGGTTCTGTTCGAGAAATGTGATCGCCCCGCCGGGCACACCGCGTTTATGCGCGCGTTCCAGATCGATCAGGAACGTGCTCTCGAGAATCAGCGCTCGGCCCATTTATCCTCGGGTGGCAAGTCGCGCTGCTTGAGCTCTTCGATGCGGTCCAATTCCTCGGCACGAAGGTGCACGCGCCGCGAGCCCAACAAGTCGAGTAAGGCTCGGCCAGTAATGGTGTCTTCGGGCCAGGTTGCGCGCATCACCACCTCGCTGAACGACTCGTCGCGATAGCGGCGGGCGGCGCTGAGCCGGTTGTATGCCTCAACCTTCAACGAGATCGTCTTGGTGGCCATATCTCAATATGCACATTACACAGACGACCTGTCAATATCCTATTTCACAACGACTTATGGCCGACAACATCCTTTCATCGGACACTGTGAATCGCGCTGTTTCTTGCCGAATCCGCAGGCATTCATCATGCCGAGGTGGCAAATCGAAAAGTCGAACTTCACTGGGTCGATCGGGTCCAGGCCGCGCAGGGACTTGGTGATGTCAGCCGCCATGCGCCAGCCCGGGCTCTTGAGTTTGGTCAACCGCAGGCACTGGCCCACCCGAATAACGTGCGTGTCGAGCGGCACGATCAGCTGACTCGGGCGGACGCGCGTCCAGACGCCAAGATCAACCTGGTCGCGGCGCACCATCCAGCGCAGGAACAGGTTCAGCCGCTTGCAGGCGCCGCCGGACGAAGGACGGGAGAAGAAGTAGGCCACACCGGGTTTCGGCTTGGCGCGGCCGTAGACCGCCTTCTGATCGAGCGCCAAGGCGCGGGTGGAAAACGACTGCAGCCCCTCGCCGACGTCCACGGCGTCCGCCGGGAGGCCGGCGGCAAAGAAGCCCTCGATCGATCCGGCGTCGCGGATCATCTGGTGCATCACCCACACCAGTGCCGCCATGTCGATGCCCTTGGTCCACCGGTGCACGAGGTGACCGAACTTGCGGCGATCCCGGGGCGGCTCGAACGCGCGGACGAACGCCGCCGGCGACGGCCCCATGACCTGTAGCATGCCGTCAATCGAGTTGAGGACGCTCTGCACCCGCCCGAACGCAAGCGCGGCGGCGATGAACGCGACGACCTCTCGGTCGGCGGGCCGCTCGTAGCGGTGCACGATCCAGACAGGGTCGGTCACCACGCGGTCCGCGTTGAACGTGAGGTAGAGCTTGTCCAGCGCCGAGCGAAGATCGGCCAACGTTCTCAGAAGCTGGTAATCGGCACCTTGGCCGCGCACAGTGGGCAGGCTGCCGCCGGATGGTTCGGCGGCGCCGTGTATTCCACCAGCGCCACGTTCGGCACGTCCACGGTCACGCACGCCTCACAACGGTCAATAATCTGCATCGTGCCGATGACGATGCCGCCGGCAGCGGCGACGAGGTCGGCGCACTTGCGGAATGTGGTCCCGGTGTTGCGCACGTCGTCCACGATCAACACCCGCTTGCCGCGCATGCTCTGCGCGTAGAAGGGGCTGAGCGACGGGTCGCCTTCCTGGTCGCCAAACGGCGCGAACGAGTATGGGGGATGCGTCATGGGCCGCCGGCCGTCGAGCAGGCCAGCCACCGTGTGAGCCAGCACCGCGCCGCCGGTCGCCGGACCGGCAATCACCTCGGCCTCGGCAAACTCCGTCGGCATGATGTCGATCAGATCCTGCGCGACGCGCCAGATCGTCGACGGCCACTGCAGCAACTTGTGCGGATTCAGGTAGAGCTTGCCGTGAAAGCCGTTGCCGTAGTCGAAGTGGCCTTCCATCACCACTTCGAAGCGGCGCATATCGTCCAGCGCACGGGCGCGGATTTCGTCGTGTCGAGCGTTGGTGGCCATCAGTTCAGTTTCACCGCGGGGTTGGAGTAGACGGTGCGGCCACCGACGATCGTCGCGGCCACGCCGCCCGTGAACGACCAGCCGTGGTACGGCGTGTTCTTCGATTTGCTCACCAACTTGGTCTTGTCAACCGTCACCGGCAAGTCGAGCGCAAGGATCGTGATGTCAGCCGGCTCGCCCACCGAGAGCGCTCCGCCTGGCACGCTGAGAATCTTCGCCGGATTCACGGACATCAGTTCGACCATGCGCGACAGCGTGATCAGGCCGGTGTGGACCAGCTTGTCGAGCGTGATCGAGACCGCGGTTTCGAGGCCGACAATGCCGAACGGCGCGCGATCGTACTCGACGTTCTTCTCGTCGTAATGGTGTGGCGCGTGGTCGGTCGAAATCACGTCCACGGTACCGTCGACAATGCCGGCGATCATCGCGTCGCGGTCGCGTGCCTCGCGCAGCGGCGGGTTCATCTTGGTGTTGGTGTCGTACGCCACCGGCGCGGCCAGTAGGTCGTCGGTCAGCGTGAAGTGATGCGGGCACACCTCGCAGGTCACTTTCACGCCGCGGCTCTTGCCCTGGCGGACCGCCTCGATGGTGGTCCACGCGCTCATGTGCGCAATGTGAATGTGGCCACCGGTCATCTCGGCCAGCAGGATGTCGCGGCCGGCGGTGATGGCTTCGGCGACGCCCGGAATGCCACGCAGCCCGAGCGAGGCCGCCACCGGGCCCTCGTGTGCGACGCCGTCGCCCTTCAGCGTCTGATCCTCGCAGTGCTCGATCACCGGCATGTTGAACATGCTGGTGTACTCGAGCGCGCGGCGCGCCAGCAGCGCCGTCGCCACCGGTAATCCGTCGTCGGTCACCGCGACGCAGCCCGCCTCCTTCAGCTCGGCGATATCGGCAAGCTCTTCGCCCTTCTGTCCGCGGGACACGGCACCAATGGGATACACCCGCGCCAGGTTCGCTTCGGCCGCCTTCTGCAGGATCAGCTTGGTGACACCGGCGTTGTCGTTGACCGGTTTCGTATTGGGCATGCAGGCGACCGCCGTGAAGCCACCGGCCACGGCCGAGGCCACGCCGGTCGCGACGGTTTCCTTGTGCTCCTGGCCGGGTTCGCGCAGGTGCACGTGCATGTCAATCAGGCCCGGACACACGACCAGCCCGGCCGGAATGTTGATGACCTCGGCGCCGTCGGCCGTCACGTTGGTGCCGACCTCGGCAATACGATCGCCGTCGATCAGCACATCGAAGATGCCATCGCGTCCGTTGGCCGGGTCGACGACACGGCCGCCCTTGAGCAAGCGTTTCATAAGTGTGTGAGGAGCATGTGCGGCGTACGCCGCCCGGGTGACAGGAAAGTGGTCATGGACACCTCTTCTCGGGCTCGCGGGCCCGCGTTAAAGAGACGCTGGTGAGTATGGCATAGTGGTGGGAGGTGTCGCCAGAAAGCATTTCGTCGCCATCGGCGTTGGCTGCCGACGCCGCCTGGCCCCTGCTGCTCGCCGCCAGCGCCATGGCCGGCGAGCTGGAACGCGATGGGCGGGCACAGTCGTTCGCGTTGGATGGCACGACGCTGCGGCCATTGAGCGGTGCTCCCGACGGTGCCGGACTCGAATGGCAGCCGGGCTCCGGTTGGTCCTCGCGGCTTCCGGCCAGCCACCCTCAGGCAGACTTGCTCGATCTCTACCTTCCTCTTTGCAGCGCCACGGCGTCACGGCCCATCACCGTGGGACACCTCGGCCAGAGCCTCGACGGATTCATCGCCACTCACACCGGCGATTCGCAGTTCGTCACGGGCGGCGGCAATATCGTCCACCTGCATCGCATGCGCGCGCTATGCGACGCGGTCGTCGTCGGTGCCGGCACGGTGGCCGCCGACGATCCGCAGCTGACGACCCGTCACGTGACCGGGCCACATCCGCTGCGCGTGATCTTCGACCCGCGCCGGCGGTTGGCGCCAACCTTCAAGCTCTTCACCGATGGAGCGGCCCCGACGCTGTATGTCTGCGAGCAGTCGCGGCTGGCGCCAGGCGAAATGCAGGTGGGCGATGCCACCGCCATCGGCATTGCCGAAGGCCCGGGAGGTGTCGCGGAGGTTCTGGCACTGCTAAGGGCGCGCGGCTGCGCGCGCGTGTTCGTTGAAGGCGGCGGCGTCACGGTGTCGGCCTTTCTGGCCGCGAACCTGCTGGATCGTCTGCAGCTTGCGATCGCGCCGGTGTTGATCGGCGACGGCCGCCCCGCCATTCGGCTGGCGCCGCAGGCGCGCCTGCGCGACTGCCTGCGCCCGGGCTATCGGGTGTTCCGGATGGGCGGCGACGTGCTGTTCGACTGCGAGTTGGATTCGCAGATCAACACCGATTGCGCCGACGACCGCGCTCCGGCCGTCACGCGAGTGATCTAGGCAACCCTGCAGGGTTGCCTCCACAGGTTATTCAAGCGCCCGGAAGGTCACCATCTCGTACGCGATCCATCCCTGCGTGAGGCATTCCTGCAGGGCACTGCCACCACTCAGGTAATCGAATCGGCCGGCGGCGAACGGCAGCAGATTGAGGAGCGGCAGCAAGGCCTTCAAAGCCCTGTCGCGGGGACGACCAAGTTCCAGGTACGGCGACAGGTCGACGGTTAAGTCATGGACCAGCCCGTGTTTGCTCGCCAGGGCCTGCAGCGCCTCTCCATCCAGCAGCGCGTTGACATGCCAGCCACTACAGAAGCGCTCAATCGCGAGAGCCGCTTGCGGGTCCGCGGTGGGACGGCGGAAGTCGTCGCAAATCACCAACACCCCCCCTGGTCTCAATAGTCGCCGGCACTGCGCGAAGAAGCGATCGGGCGCGGGACCGTGCACAAACGACTCGATGGCATACGCGAGATCCGCTGTACCGACCTCCGGAGGCAGGTCGTTGTAGTCAGCGACCAGACACGCAACGCGATCCGCGACGCCGGCTTCACGAATGCGCGCTTGTGCAAGCCGGGCTTGCACGGGACTGAGCGTGATGCCGGTGACGCGTACTGGCAGACGCCCGGCAAGGTAGCACGCACTTCCAGCAACGCCGCAACCTAGATCGACGATGTGGAGCGGGTGCCCAGCGGGCGCGGCCAGGGATTGCGCGATCTCGGCGAGCCGATCCTCGACGTAGTGAAACGCCTGGGCACGGTGGCTGACCCCTGGCCCCCACACGGCGCGATGGATGGCCCCGCCACCCTGGCCGCGCGAAACAAAGGCGGCCGAGTGGCGGTCGTAGTACTCGCGGACCTGAGTCGGGTCGAATCGGGGTGCCGGTGGCGCGGTCATGGTGTCGCCGGCCAGGCGGCGAGATCGTGATGGCGAACGATGATGCGTGAACGGCCGGCATCGATGTGTGCGAGGCGGCGATCTCGCCAACTGGTAATGCGCGGCAGCAGGTCGGGCGCCAGCTCGCCCGCCGCGCCGGCCCAGTCGCGAACCATGTAGCGCTGCATATCGGCGTGCGCCGGCCCGATGTTCCAGTCGGTCGGCTCGATGTGAACCTGGTAGCCGACCTCGACGAAGCAGCGTTCGGCGCAGGCAACCGCATCCGGTCCGGCGGCCACGCCGCCCAGGCCCTTGTCGGTGTGCTGGTGCCTGTTCAACAACTCCCGGATCAGCTCGTCCTCGGGCTCCTCGGGCAAGCAGGATGATTCGCCGTTATAGGTGAGGGCAAACAGCGCGGCGGCGCCCACGTCGCGGCAATGCGCGCCAAGCGAGCGCAGCCACGACTCGGACACCAGATCCAGCAGCGCTGAAGCCGTGACAAGGTGCCGCCCCTCGAACAGGCCGTGGTCGTCAAGCACGCGCAGATCGCGCTGTCGCGTTTCGATCTCGCAGTTCAACCTCTCGTGACGAACGTGAAGACCTGTCGCGTCGGCGTGGCAATCGTAGCCGCGCGCCGCGGCCCAGGACGCAGTGCGACCGGTGACCAGGGAGAGCAAGTCTGGACTTCGGTCAACAACCAGCCACCGCTGGTGGCCAGGCAGGCGGTCGGCCAGGTAACGAACGTTCGACCCGGTGCCGGTGGCGAGGTCCAGAACGTTGTAGGGCGCCCCTTTATGGGGCGCCGCGCCGACAACCCATTGGACGAGTCGCGACGACCGTGCCTCCCAATCAGCAGCCTCACGCAGCTCCAGCCATTCGCCAAGGGATTCAGACATGGACATCAAGTTTCCGAAGAGCAACGTCCATTTGGGCGGCCGCCACTTCCCAAACTGGCAAGCGGTTGCGAACCGCGCGCGCGCCAGCCGCCAGCCCGGCGCGAAGATCCGCATCGCCGATGACGCGCGACAGCGCGGCGGCCAGAGCGTCGGTATCTCCCGGTGGTGCGAGCAGCCCGGCACCAGACCCAACCAGCTCGGGAATGGCCCCCGTGGTCGTGCTCACCACCGGCAGTCCGTGAGCCAGCGCCTCGGCCACGGCCATGCCGTAGGTTTCGCGGCGCGTCGCCAGCACGAACACATCGGCGGCGTCATAGCAAATGGCGAGGGCTTCGGCATCCAGCTCGCCGACGAGCGTCACCCGCTCCTCGAGTGCCAGTTGCCGCACGAGGCCGCGAATGCGGCCGGCCGTTTCGCGATCGCGCGTGAGGCTGCCGGCGCAGGTCAGTTGCCACTGGTGGCTCGGCACCGCCGCCAGCGCCTCGAGCAGCACGTCGTGTCCCTTCCCGGCATTGACCGTCGCTACGCAAAGCAGGTGCACGCGAGCGCCGTCAGAGCCCTTGGCCAGCGGTGCCGGGTCGGTGCCGGGCTCGACCACGACCATCCGTTCGCGCGGCAGCGCATAGGGCTCGAGCAGGCCCAGCGTGGCCGCACCGGTGACCACGATCAGCGACGAAGCGGCTAGGGCACGGTGCTCGGCAACAGCCAGCCGGGCGCGGCTTTCGGCATCAAGGCTCACATCAGCGGCCAGCGGCAGGTGGACGAGCGCCACGACACCCAAACGCGCGGCCTCGCGTTCGATGAGATCGGGCAACGCACTGAGTACGAGGCCATCCATCACCACCAGCGTGCCGTCGGGCAGCGCAGCAAGGGCCTCGGCGGCGCCGGTCACCGCGGCCGCAGTGGGATGCGGAAAGTTGCCCGCGAGTTCCACGACCGTGATGTCCCAGCCGCGGCGACGCAGGCCATCGGCCATTCGCCGGTCGTAAATCGAACCGCCGGTCCTGGTGTCGACCGACCCGGGCACCACGAACACGGCTGATGGCATCATCTGAAGTTATCGAATCTGCGGCTGTGGTCAATCAGCGGCGCCGACGCGACCTTCGTATGCCGCCGACGCCACGTGCGATTCCTGCAAGGTCACTCGCAGGCTCTCCACGGCTCCGGCGCCGGGACCCAGATCGCCGCGGTGGATCGCCGCCACCATCCGGTCGAACACGGTTCGCGCAATGAACTCGGTGGTGGTGTTCTTGCCCTTGAACTCTGGCACTTCGTCCAGGTTGCGAAAGTTCAGGTCGGCCAGCACCTTCTTCAGCGCCTCGCCGGCGCGGCCAATGTCAACGACGATGCCGTCGGCGTCGAGTTCGGGGCGGCGGAACTCGGCGTCGATCACGTAGGTCGCACCGTGCAGGCGTTGGGCGGGGCCGAACACGTCGCCCCTGAAGCTGTGCGCGATCATGATGTGGTCGCGCACGGTCACGTAATACATCGAGGTCTCCTTCTGTCGTCGCGAGTGACTAGCCGGGGTCCCCGCCGCGCGGACTTTGCGCGGTGGGGTGGTAGTAGCGAATGCGATGGCACAACACATCGCCCGAATCCCGCGCCAGGCCGGCCATCACCTCCGGCAGCGTCTCGAACGGACTCTCGCCGGTGATCACGGCGTCGAGTGCCGGGTCGCGAAGCATGCCCAGCGCCAGCTGCATCCGGCGGCCGTAATCCCATCTCGCGCGCTGCGCAGGGGCAATGCGCCCCACCTGGGACGAAGCGATCGTCAGGCGCTTCGAGTGAAACGCTCCACCCATGGGCAGCGAAACGGATTGATCGCCGAACCAGCTCATCTCGACAACGGTCGCTTCAAGTGCGGCGAAATTGAGGGCCAGTTCGAGTCCTGAAGGTGATCCGCTGGCGTGAATGACGACATCGGCCTCGCCGGCGGCCGATTCTGGTGTGGTGAACGGGACACCCAACGCGCGCGCCACCACCGCGCGTTGCGGGTTGGTGTCGACCAGTTCGACAACACATTCGGCGAGTCGGCTGGCCAGCCACGCCGTGAGCATGCCGACGGTGCCGGCGCCAATCACGGTGATGCGATCGCCGACGTGCGGCCGGGCGTCCCAGATGCCGTTGAGCGCGGTCTCGAGGTTCGCGGCCAGCACCGCCCGCGCTGGAGGCACGTCATCAGGAATCACACTCACGGCCGTGGCGGGCACCACGAAGCGAGTCTGGTGCGGATGCAGCACGAACACATGGCGGCCCACCAGGTCCGCGGGACCCTCCTCGACAATGCCGGTCAGGGAGTAGCCGTACTTCACGGGAGCGGGAAACTCACCCACCTGGAACGGCGCCCGCATGCGGGTCCACTCGCTCTGCGGGACGCGGCCGTTGAAGACGAGCGCCTCCGTGCCGCGGCTGATGCCGCTGAACAGCGCACGCACGACAACCTCGTCACCGGCGGGGTCGGATAGCGCCTCGGTTCTGAATTCACCGCGTCCGGGCTCGGCCACCCAGAACGCGCTTGCTTCTGTGCTCATTGACGTGGCTTACATTGTCTCCCAGATACAATGCCGCCCTTGCCTCTTCGTACTCAGGCCATCGTCGCGGCTAGTATCGGCGCCCTGGGCGTCGCAGGCATCGCCTTGATCAGCGGGCTGTGGCTGCAGGCGTCAGCCGGGTATCCGTGGACGGCGGCGGCAGTCTTTGCGGCGATGATGGCGGTCGTGATGGCCACAGTCAGTGCCCATCACCCCTTCCCGCAATTTGGGCTGGCGAATCTCGTCACGATGATCCGGGCGGCGTTGGTCGCCATGGCGGCGGCACTGCTGGTGGAGCCGCCGGCGACATCGATCGCGTGGTTCGTGGTGGTCATCACCGTTTGCTTGTCGGCGCTGGACGGCCTCGATGGCTGGCTCGCGCGGCGAACCGGCCTGGCCAGCGATTTCGGCGCCCGCTTCGATGTCGAAGTTGACGCCCTGCTGATCCTGGTGCTGTCGCTGTTCGTGTGGCGGCACGACAAGGCCGGGGTGTGGGTGCTGGCCTGCGGGTTGATGCGTTACGTGTTCGTCGCGGCCGGCTGGGTTTTGCCGTGGATGAACGGTCCGCTGAAGCCAACACTTCGAGGCAAGAGCGTCGCCGTTGCGCAGTTCGCGGGACTCGGCTTGGCGCTCGCGCCCGTCGTGCCGGCTCCGGCCAGCGCCGGCGTCGCGGCGATGACACTGGTAACGCTCGTATGGTCGTTCGCGCTTGATGTAAGGCGGTTGTGGCGGGGTGGAGGAGCTTAGCCGGGACCGGCGGCCTCCTGTCAGGAGTGCTTCTTGTCCACGATTGGGCCACCAAGGACGCAGAGGACACAGAGAAGCTTATTTTAGGGACGGGCTCGAATCCCCTCGGGGACGCCATCAATCCGAGCCGCCCGCCTTTACGCGAGTTCAATGAGTGGCTCGCCTCGCGCGATTACATCTGCAACCTCGGGCCATACGTCGGTCGATCTTCGGAGAAGTTCTGCCTTTCGGACGTTACCGCACCAGCGCGTCGATGAGGCAGCGCACTACGCGCTCCTAAGTACCGGATGGTCACTCTGGCGCGAGGCGAACTCTAGGACGGCGGTGATGTCGTCCGCCTCCAGATAGGGGTAGTCGGCCAGGATCTCGGCCCGGTCCGCGCCCGCAGCGAGCAGTTGCAGTACGTCCTTCACGCGGATACGGAGGCCGCGAATGGTCGGGCGTCCCCCGCAGATAGTGGCGTCGACGGTGATGCGGTGAAGCTGCGTCATGGCACTCCCTCCGGCTGAAGGCCAATCTTACCGCGTTGCGCTGAACGCCTCCAGCAACATGGGCACCAGCGCGTGCATCTCGCCGGCGACCGGCCGCCCCGGCTCGACGCTCGAGCGAAAGCCGCTCGCCCGTAGATGGCGAAGCAATCCAGGCCGGCTGGCAATCACGTGAACCGGCACATCGTGCGACGCCTCGCGGCCGCTCACGGCGGCCGGCGGCTGGTGATCGCCGATCACGATCAGCACCAGGTTCTCCCCCGCGTGCGTGCGGATGTAACCGGCCAGCGTGTCGTAGCCGTAGGCGATCGAGCGCAGGTAGCTCGGCGCAAGGTCGGTCAGATCCGGCGCCGCGGCACTCGCGACGTCTTCGGGGCGGTATCCGTCGCGCTCGAGCGCGCGTGACCACGCGGGCAAGAACGGCGGCACCGGGCCGAACGGCGCGTGCGAGGTGCTGGTGGGAAACACGGCGAACACCGGCGCTCGGGGTGCGGCACCGCGCTCGAGCGCATCGAGCCGGGCCAGCGCGAACTGATCGGGAATGCCCCACCAGCCAAACTCCGGGCCCTCGTACGCCAGCAGATCACGCCCGTAGATCACGTCGAAGCCGTAGAACGCGCCTTCGGGCCACGGCTGGCGCATGCCCGGCATCACCGCCACGGTACGATAGCCGCCGCGGCCGAACGCTCTCACGATGGTGTCGCGCGATGAAGCCATCAGCGAGGTGTACTCGTACTGATCGGTCACCTTCACGCCGGTGAGCAGGCTGAGATGAGCCAACCACGACGAAGCGCCAAAGGTTGGCGATTCCACATAGGCCGAGATCAACTCGCGGCCCGAGTCGCCCACGGCGGCGTCGAGATTGCGCCGGCTCTCCGCCAGCGTGTCGGCGAATGCCGGATTGTCGAACGTGATCGCGCCGTACGACTCCAGGAACACCAGCACGACATCCGCTCCGTCCAGGCCGCGCAAGTCAGCCGCGCCGAAGTCAGGGCTGTCGCCGAGCACCGGCGAGGCGCCGCCGGTCGCGGCCATGGCGACGACGTAGCGCGCCTGGCGGAGATAAGCGCCGGACGCGGGATCGGCGAACGCGGGCTGGGCCGCCGCGAATGACGTGACCTGCTGCATCGCGAAGGCGGCAATCACGAGCGCCGCCGCGGACCCGAGCACGGCCCGCGCGCGGCGATGCTGCATGGCGGCAGCAAGATGCCGAAGGGCGAGCCGGGCCAGCAGGTAGACGGCTGCGATGATGACCACCAGGCCGGCCGCACCCGCCACGATCTGCCACGCCGGCACGGCTCGCGCCAGCATGGCGGTGACGTTGCCCAGATGGCGGGAATCCCAATAGAGGTTGAAGTCGCGGCCGTACAGGCCAGGGGCCGTCACATCAAGGTAGTGTCCGGCGACCAGCAGCACCCACAACACCGGCAGCAGTCGCCGGGCCAGGCGCTCGGCCCGTTGGTGGGCCACCGTCAGCAGCAGCACGCACACGGCGAGCTCTACCGACAGCGCATTCTCCCAGCGAATTTTCGGAGTGGGCCACACGTTGCCGAACGTGAGCGACGCGTTCAGCAGCAGCAGGGCGGCGGCGGCGAACACCGGCTACACCGATGAGAGCAGGTGACCGAGCTTGTCTTTCTTGGTCTTGAGGTAGCGTTCGTTCGCGGCGTTGGCCAGGATCTCAATCGGCAGGCGCTCGCTCACCGACAGCCCCTCGCCGGTGATGCCCGCCAGCTTGCGCGGGTTGTTGCTCATCAATCTGGTCGAGCGCACGCCGAGGTCCTGCAGCATGCGAATGGCCGCGCGGTAGTCGCGCAGGTCGGCCGGGAAGCCGAGCCGGGCGTTGGCTTCGACCGTATCGCAGCCGGCTTCCTGCAGGGCGTAGGCGCGAATCTTGTTGGCCAGACCAATGCCGCGGCCCTCCTGGTTGAGATAGAGCAGCACGCCGCGGCCTTCGTCTGAGATTCGCTGGAGCGCCGCGTGCAACTGCTCGCCGCAGTCACAACGGGCCGAGTGGAAGATATCGCCGGTCAGACAGGACGAATGCACACGGGCCAGCACGTTCTCGCCGTCGCCGATCTCGCCGCGCACCATGGCGACATGGGTGTCGCCGCCCAGCCCGTTCTCGAAGACGTGAATGGTGAACTCACCAAACTCGGTCGGCAACTGCGCGGTTGCGACGCGGCGAACGGGAGCCAAATGCCGAACGGCGTTGAGCAACGTGCCCACGCGAGAGCGAAACCACCGGATCATGACTGCAACCTGACTACACTAAACAGCAACGCACCATCGTACGGGCGGCACGAAGGCGTGTCAATCAACCCGGATCGTCTCGGCTTCGCCGCCCCCGGCCAGCAGGTAGAGCACCGCCATCCGCACGGCGACCCCGTTGGCGACCTGGTCGAGGATCACGGATGAGGCGCCATCCGCGACTTCCGAGGCGATTTCCACCCCGCGATTGATCGGCCCGGGGTGCATGATGATGACGTCGGACTTCGCCCGCGCCACCCTCGCTTCAGTCATGCCGAAGGTCCGGAAATATTCGCGCTGCGACGGAAAATAGGCGCCCTGCATGCGCTCGAGCTGGATGCGCAGCATCATGATCACATCGGCGCCCTCAACGGCTTCGTCCACGCGCGTCGTCACCGTCACGCCCATCTGCGCAAGGCCTGGCGGAATCAGCGTCGCCGGCGCGCACACCCAGACATCCGCGCCGAGCTTGGTCAGCAACAGCACGTTCGACCGCAGCACGCGGCTGTGCAGCAGGTCGCCGACGATCGCGATCTTGAGGCCGGCGAGTTGCGGCTTGCGTTCGCGGATGGTGAACGCATCGAGCAAGGCCTGGGTGGGATGCTCGTGCATGCCGTCGCCGGCATTGACGATCGCCGCCTTGCAGATGCGCGACAGCAGGTGACACGCGCCGGAGGACGCATGCCGCAACACGATCATGCTCGGCGCCATGGCCTCCAGGTTCATGGCGGTATCGACCAGCGTCTCGCCCTTCACGACACTGGACGAGGCAATCGCCACGTTGAGCGTGTCGGCGCTCAGCCGCTTCTCGGCAATCTCGAACGAGGTCCGCGTGCGCGTGCTCGGCTCGAAGAACAGGTTGATGACGGTGCGACCGCGCAGCGTCGGCACCTTCTTGATGGTGCGCTGCCCCACTTCCTTCATGGCCTCGGCGGTGTCGAGAATCAGGACGATCTCGTCCGGGCTCAGGTCGGCGATGCCGAGCAGGTGCTTTTGCTTGAGGGCGGTCAGCATTATGCCTTCCCTTCCAGCAGCACTTCGTCCACGCCGTCGAGCTCGCGCAAGTGGACTTGCACGCTTTCCTGGCGCGACGTCGGCACGTTCTTGCCGACGTAGTCGGCCTTGATCGGCAGTTCGCGGTGGCCGCGATCGACCAGCACCACCAGCTGGATCGACTTGGGACGGCCAAAGTCAGTCAGCGCATCGAGCGCGGCACGCGTCGTCCGGCCCGTGTAGAGCACATCGTCCACGAGCACGATGGTGCGGCCGTCGATGGAGAACGGGATCTCGGTCTTGCGGACCAGCGGCGCCAGGCCCACCGAGGCGCCCATCAGGTCGTCGCGATAGAGCGTGATGTCGAGCGCGCCGACGGCGACCTCTTCCTTGGTGATCTGGAGGATGTCGTGGGCGATGCGGTGGGCGATCGGCACGCCACGGCTGCGCACGCCCACGAGGGCGAGGTTGGCCAGGCCGCGATTGTGCTCGAGAATTTCGTGGGCGATGCGGGTGAGCGCGCGCGAGATGCGCTCGGCATCCATGACAACCGGCATATTCACCTCTTTGCGAACTCGCAGGTCCGCGTTTAAAGAGAGCGGAGTCGCCTCCGCAGGTTGGTTGGAACTATATCACCATGCGTACGGCCGCGGGCCGCTGCTAGACCCCGTCCGGCCGTCGGCGGCCGACGCCGGTCGCTTGCTCAAAAGCGTGTCCTAACCGCAACACTCCCAGGTCGTCGCGATGCCGGCCGACAATCTGGATGCCCACCGGCAGGCCCTCTGGCGTAAATCCCGCCGGCACCGAGATCGCTGGACGACACGTGGTCGAGATCCAGTACGCGGACTTCATCCATGCCACGTAGTTGTCCATCGCCACGCCCTCGATCGACCTTGGCCAGTCCAGGTGCGCGTCGAACGGCGGGACCTGGTTGACCGCGCATACCAGGAACGGGTACTTTTCCTGGAATACGCGCATCCGCTCGAGCAACGCGCCGTGCTTGATGATCACCTTCGCGACGTCGGCACCGCTCAACTGGGCGCCAGCCTCGATATCCCAAATCGCCTCGGGCTTCATCACCGCGCGGTGCTCCGCCAGCAGCGCGCCGTTGGTGTTCCAGTTCGCCCACGACCGCAAAGTCAGGAAAATCTCGTCAACGTCGCTGAAGTCGGGCGTGGCCTCCTCGACAATGCAGCCGAGGTCTTCGAAGGTGCGGCGTTGCGATTCGAGCACGGCGCGCACGCGCCGGTCGAGGGGCAGCCCACCGAGGTTCGGCGACCACGCCACCCGCACGCCCTTCCAATCGCGAGCGAGCGGCTGCGTGAAGTCCTGCGGGTTCGACGGATACGACTGGGGATCGCGGCCATCGGCGCCGGCGATCACGCTCAGCATGAACGCCGCGTCGGCCACCGACCGCGCCATCGGCCCCTTGACCGACACGCCGACCAGGGGCAGCGCCGCCGGGGCAATCGGCACCAGGCCGACCGTGGGCCGAAGCGCGACGATGTTGTTGAAGTTCGCTGGATTGCGGAGCGAGCCGCCCAGGTCCCCGCCGTCGGCGAGCGGCAGCAGGCCGGCCGCGAGCGCCGCGCCGGCTCCGCCGCTCGAGCCACCCGCGCTCTTGGTGCGGTCGTACGGATTGCAGGTGGTGCCGTAGACCTTGTTGTAGGTGTGCGAGCCCATGCCGAACTCCGGCACGTTGGTCTTGCCGATCGGAATGGTGCCGGCGCGGCGCAGCCGCTCGACGATCACCGAGTCTTCGGCCGGCATCATATCCTTGAAAATCGGCGAGCCTTTCGTGAACGGAAAGCCAACCGCCGATTCCAGGTCCTTGAACGCGATGGGAAGACCGTGCAGGGCGCCAACGGCCTGGCCTGACGCCAGCTCGCGGTCGGCGCGGTCGGCCAGCGCGAAGCACGAGTCCTCGTCGAGCCTGGCGACAATCGCGTTGAGCGACGGGTTGATGCGGCTGATCTGGCTGAGGAAGGCCGTCATCACCTCGCGCGCCGACACCTGGCGCGACCGAATCAAGCCGGCGAGCTCCCGCGCGCTCGTGAAACAGAGCGCGTCCCCAATCACATCCAGCCTGCCTTCTTGAAGCGGTACACCAGGTAGATGTCGATCAGCACCATCGCCGCGACCGCCGACGGGTAGCCGTAGGCCCACCGCAGTTCCGGCATGTTCGCGAAGTTCATGCCGTAGACGCCGGCCACCATGGTGGGCACTGCCACGAGGGCCGCATAGGCGGCCAACCGCTTGGTGACCTCGCTCTCCTGCAGCGCGATCAGCGACAGGTTGACGGAGATGGCGGTGCTGACCATGTCGCGCAAGCTGTCGATCGATTGCTTGAGGCGCAACAGGTGGTCGTAGACGTCGCGAAAGTAGTCGTGCAGGCCGGCGCAGATGGGCGGGACGCGGCCGCCGTGCAGCTTGGCCGCCACTTCCATCAGCGGCACGGTCGCGTGATCCAATGTCATCAGCTTGCGCTTGAGCGAATACAGCTCTTCGATCTGGGCGCGGGTGGTCTGGGCGGCAAAAATGCGCTGCTCGATCCCCTCGATCTCCTCAGTCAGGGTATCGAGGACCGGAAAGTAGCGATCGACGACCGTATCCATCAACGCATAGAGCACATAGGCCGGCCCGTGCTGCAGCAACTCGGGTTCCAGTTCGCAACGGCGCCGCACCTCGCTGAACCCGACCTGCGCGTCGCGGCGCACCGAGATAATGTACTGCGGTCCGACGAAGATGGCGACCTCGCCGGTCTGAAACTCGTCGCCGGCCGGCTCGATCAGGTGCAGGACGACGAACAGGGAGGACCCGTATTCCTCGACCTTCGGGCGTTGGTGACCCTTTTGCGCGTCTTCGATCGCCAGCTCGTGAAGGTCGAATTCCTCCTGCAGCGACGCCAGCTCTCCCGGCTGCGGATCCTTGAGCGCCACCCACACGAAGCAGTCAGCGCGGTCCAGGTGCGAGCGCACTTCGCCGAGCGGAATGTCGGCGAGCTTCTGACCACGGTGGTAGGCGACACAGGTGACGAGCATGGTCTGCGCTCAGGCCCAAGCGCTGCGGCATGATTGCCTAAATCTGCACGCCGGTGCAAATACGCTTGGCTACCTTGGCGGCTGAGAACCGACCGATGGTGCCGCAAGTTGTACAAAAAGATGGCCGCTCAGCGAGCGGCCATCTCGGTTGTCTACTTGCGCTCTAAGCGGTGCGCAATCCGATCACTATCTCTTCATGAACCGTCGCACTGTGCCAAGTCCGCCGAGTGCCGCACCGAGCAGGAGCAGGGTCGCTCCGCCGTCTGGAACCCTCTGAGCGCGATTGAGATTCACAACCGCGAAGCTCTCCGGCCCACCCGAGGAGCCGGTAAGAGAGGCCTCGAGGGCGAATCGGATGTCCCCCTGAGCCAGGAGGCCGTTGACATACGCTTGCTGAGCCGCATCCACCACGAAGGTGAAACCGGCAACCCCGTTGCCAGGATTCGTCCCGCCAGCGAAGTTGTACTGACCATCAATAGACCCGATCAGCGTAGTGCCGAGATAGAACTTCAGCGTGATGTCGGTGAGATTGATTGCGTCGCCGTTGGGCTCCGTCGCATTGAAGAGGATGCCGATGTCAGCAGCGCTGGTGATTCCAAGCTCCGATTCGAGGGGCACTCCGTATTTCTGGTTGTCCGCTAGCGGGTTCGGCTCATCTCCGCCTACGTTGATGACGCCATTGGGCCCGAACGCTGCATCAGTGCCCATGCACCCACTTGTACCAAAGGTAATCCCCAGTGTTGACCAGCCGACGCACCCTGATTCAACGGTGGCGTTCGCGTTCCCTTCAACAGTCAAATCTCGGGGCGCCGTTCCAAAGCCCTGCGCGCTGAGGAGAACAGTCGAGTCGTAGACTAACGAGGCCGATGCCGTAACCGGGTTCAGCAGCATGAGTCCCATCGCCATGCCGCCGACTGCTGTAAACTTCAAAACCGTTTTCATGTCGATCCTCCCAGGATTGCTCTGCCTCCGATACCAATCGCTCGCAGCTCTCACCCAATTTCTTAGCAAGTTGCGTACCTGTGCGAACCTGGGAACCAAATTGCCTATAAGTTATTGTGTATAAAGACTTAATAGGTCATCTGGCAAGTGCAACGCTGCTCTCGCCTAATCCGGCAGTGTAAGGCCAGCCGACGATCGGCATCTCCAGGATTGTTGTTCAATAGATCCGGCCTGGCAACAGCGGACAGGTTCTGCGCGCGGAAACTAGCGCCCACAGTCCCGGTGGCCGCGCTGGAGTGGTCGGGGCAGGAAGGGCGCTGCAGACACGAGCACCGCGCGTGCGGTAGAGTGCAGGGGTCGCTCGTTCAAAGCATCTTCCTGAGGGATCGGTCCATGCGTCCTTATCGAATTCGCGGCTTCCACGCGCTCGTTCTCGGGGCGTTCCTCTTGTCGTCCTGCAGCAACCCCGAGAGCGACAAACTCCAGCACGTCAAGCGCGGTGACGAGTACGCAAAGGAAAAGCGCGACGAGTTCGCCGTGGTCGAGTACGCCAGTGCGGTCAAACTCGACCCTAAATTTGGCGAGGCGCGATTGAAGCTGGCGGAAACCCACGAGCGCATGGGGAACCTCCGAGCAGCGGTCCCGGAGTTTATCCGCGCCGCGGACGCTCTACCGGACAACCGGGCCGCGCAACTCAAGGCCACGGAATTGTTGCTGTTGGCTCGGGCATTCGACGACGCGAAGTCTCGCGCCGAAGGTTTGCTGAAGAAGAACCCTAAAGACATCGATGCGATGTTGCTGCGCGCCAACGCCATGGCCGGGTTGCGCGACCCTGCCGGCGCGATTGCTGAAGTCGAGGACGCGCTCAAGATCAGTCCCGACAACAGCCGCGCCTTCATCACCCTTGGCGCTGTTCGGACGCAAGGCGGCGACGCGAAGCAGGCCGAAGCGGCGTACCGCCAGGCCGTCGCTTTGGATCCGAGCTCTGTCAACGCGAAGTTGGCGTTGGCGAATTTCTTGTGGGCGTCCCAACGGGGGCCAGAAGCGGAAGCGCTGCTGAAGGACGTTTTGGCCAGCGAGCCGAAACAGCTGATGGCCAACCGGATGCTCGGAATGCTGTATCTCAGTTCAAACCGCGTCGCCGCCGCGGAGCAGCCTCTGAAAAACGTCGCGGAAATCTCGAACTCGCCGGCGGCGCGTTTACAGCTGGCCGACTACTATGCCGGCGTCGGCCGAACTAATGATGCCGTCGCTCTGCTCAGCGCGCTAGTGAAGGAACCGGCGAGTGCCGGTGAAGCTGAACTGAGGTTGGGTGCGCTCGACTACAATCAGAATCGCGTGACCGAAGCCCACGCCCGCCTCGACGCGCTGTTGACGCGCGCGCCGAATTACGCGGCAGCGCTGGTGATGAAGTCGCAATGGCTCACCACAGAGAACAAGCTGGACGAAGCGATGGAACGTGCGAAAGCGGCCGTCGCCGCCGATCCGCAGTCGGCGTCAGCCCATTTCGCCCTCGCCGTCGCCCAGGAGCGTCGCCGGGAAAGTAGCGAGGCGACCAAGTCGTATCAAGAGGTGTTACGGCTTAACCCGCGTGCGGTGGCGGCGCAGGTGGCATTATCTCGATTGAGTTTGATGGCTGGTAACAGCGCGGGGGCGCAACGCTTCGCCGAAGAAGCCCGCCAAACGCAGCCATCGAATTTGAACGCGCGGCTGGCGCTGGTCCGAAGTCTCATTGCCAACGGGAACTCGTCGCGGGCCGAAACCGAGCTTGCTTCCCTCCTCAAAGAGGCGCCGAATGCGGCGGTGGTTCACGCCGTTAACGGAATGTATCAGGCCCGCGTTAACAACCCGAAAGCCGCGCGGAGCGCCTATGAGCGAGCACTTGAATTGTCGCCAGGATCACTCGAAGCCATTGGCGGACTTACCTATCTCGACCTGATCGCCAAGGATACGGCGTCTGCTATCAATCGGCTCGATGCCGAAATTGCAAAGCAACCGACCAATGCTGGCTTACTCGCACTCTTAGCCCGTGCTCACGCCGCGGCGGGCGATCAGGCAAAAACCGAGCAGGCGCTTCGCCGCGCTGTCACGGTGGATCCTGGTTTCACAACCGGCTACACCATGTTGGCCCAGCTCTATATGCAGCAAAAGCGCACCGACGAGGCGCGCGCGGAGTTTGAGGGGATCGTGCAGCGCGATCCATCCAACGGCGCGGCCCGTACGTTGATAGGGATGTTGCTCTACCAGCAGGGGAAACGGGACGAAGCCATCAAGGCCTACCAGGCCGCCACCAACGGTATTGACAACACGCCTGTGGCGGCCAACAACCTGGCATTTCTGTACGCGGAACAAGGCACCAATCTCGACGTCGCGTTGCAACTTGCCACATCGGCGAAGCAGCGGATGCCCAACGACCCGAACGTCGACGATACGATCGGCTGGATCTACTACAAGAAGGGCTTGTTTAGCCTGGCGGTTACACCATTCGAGGAGAGTTTGAAGAAGCGCCCAGACGATCCAGAGGTGCTGTTTCATCTTGGTCTCGCATACGCCAAGCTCGGGGAGAAAGCGAAGGCCCGCGAAGCCCTTCAGCGAGCGTTGAAATTGAATCCCAAGGTTGGTGGCGACGAAGCCCGTCAAGTGCTGGCGTCGGTGTCCGGCTAACCCGTACGGTTCAGTCGCGCCTGGCGATTTTACTGACCGCGCCGCTGAAAAAGTAGCGCCTGGCTCAGATCAGTCCAGATACTTCACGAACACCACCTCGTTGCGCTTTTCGTTGTACAGCAGCTCGTCCACTTGCGCACGCACCGTCATGATCCCGAATCCACCCGGCCGCATCCCCTTTTCTTCGCGTACCACCGCGTGCGCCGTCGGATCGTCCTCCGGCTGGCCGATGGCGGCGTGCAACAGCCCCTCCATGTTGAAGCCGGGACCGGGATCCGCGATGCGATAAAGCAGCAGCCGTTTTGTCCTGAGGCAGGCGACCCGCACGGTGCGGGAAGGGTCAAATCCTCCGCCCCATTCGATCGCGTTCATCATCAGCTCGCGAAACGCATAGCCGATCGACTCCCGGACGTCGACTGGCAGATCGGCTTCGAGGTGCGCCATGAAGCTGTCGATTCGATCCACCACCGCCCGCTCGCACGGCACCAGCAACTCGACCCACTCCGCGCGCGCGGACACCACCTCAATCCTGGGCGCCACGGCGGTCTGGCTTAGCACCTCGTGCAGGAGCTCGACGAGCGCCTGCGGCTCGACCGGCTTGGTCACGTAGCGCCACGCCTGTTCGCGGACGGCCCGCAGCAGCGTTTCGGGCGTGTCGTCTGCGGTCATCACGACCACTCGCGGGCGCGGCCATTCCGGGGGCAGCGCGGCCAGCACGTCCAGCCCGTTCATCTTCGGCATCCACACATCGAGGAGCATCAGATCGTAGGAGCTGTCGCGCAGGTGTTCCAGTGCTTCCACCCCGTCCGCCGCCAACCCGACAGAGAATCCGGCGGTCTTCAGCGTTTCCGCCAGGAGGTGAAGCGTCGACCGGTCATCTTCAACGATCAGGATGCTACTCATGGTTCTGCTTTCTCTGCCGGCGGGTTGCGTCCGTGCGTGGCTGACCGGTGGCGCGGCGGAGGTCCCGCCGCAGGCGCTGCAACTCTCCGGTCAGCACATAGTAGGCCGGCAGCGACTGAGAGAGATCCCCGTTCTTGCCCTGGAACTCGAGCTGACGCGCGGCTTCGACCACGGGCGCGGCCGCGAAATTTGCCGCCGCCCCCTGCAGCGCGTGCGCGGGCTCGCGCAGCGCCTCGCCGTCGCCGGCGGCAATCGCCCGCCTCATGGCGCGCATTCGAGCGGGGCAGTCTTCCAGAAACAAATGTGCCACTTTTTCGAACAGCCGCGGATTGTCGCCCAGTCTCGCACGCGCGACCTGCTCGTCGAAAGCGGGCCGGCCTGCCACGCTTGACGCGACCGCCACCTGAATCGTCCCGGACTCTGCAGCCGGCGGCACGAGTTGATCGATCACGCGGGTCAGCTCGACAGCGTTGATCGGCTTCGTGACGTACGCATCCATGCCGGCCTCGAGGTACCGCTCGCGGTCGCCCGCCATCGCGTGCGCCGTCAGCGCGACGATTGGCAGGTGCGTGCCCGACACGCGCTCGGCGTTTCGGATCGCCGCGGTGGCCTTGAGCCCGCCCATCACCGGCATCTCGAGGTCCATCAGCACGAGATCGAACGCCCCGCGCCCGGACTGCTCGAGCGCCGCGAGCGCCGCGTGGCCATCGGCGGCCATGACGACGCGATGCCCTAGCCGCTCCAGGATCTGCCTCGCCACCTCCTGGTTTACGGGATGGTCTTCGGCGACCAGGATGCGCAATCCCGACGTGCGGGCGGCCGGGTCGTGCGGCGGTGCAGGCAAGAAGGCCGCATCGGAGGAGGCTTTTTCCGCAGCCCGCTGGTCGGCAATTTCCAGCGCCATACGCACGGTGTCCATGAACTCGTTGACCTTGATCGGCTTGGTGAGATACCGGAAGAATCCTGCCTGCAGGCCCTTTCTGATGTCCGGCGCCATGGCATTGGCGCTGAGAGCCACGATGGGGATGTGCGCGGTGGCCGGGTCGTCGCGCAGGATGGTCATGGCCTCGATACCGCTGATGTCGGGCAGGTGGATGTCCATCAGGATCATCTCCGGCTGGGAGGCGCGAGCCCGCTCGATGCCAAGAGTTCCGGTCACCGCGGTCAGCAGGTGCAGGTCGGGGCGGCGCGCGATCAGTTCCTCAACCAGCCTGAGGTTTGCCGGATTATCCTCCACATAAAGCAGGGTGCGCGAACGCGCGCCGTGCGGCAGTAGCGGCGGGGCAACTGCGGCAACTTCATTTCCTTCGCCGGCAAGTTGCGGCGCAGCCGTCGTGATCAGTTCGATCCAGAACACGCTGCCCGCGCCGTCGGTGCTGTCCACGCCGATCGCGCCGCCCATCAGTTCGACCAGGCGCTTGGTCACCACGAGGCCGATGCCCGTGCCTTCCTCCCCGCCAGCCTCTTGGCCAAGCCGATTGAACGGCTGGAACAGCTGCGCCAACTTCTCCGGCCGCAATCCGGCGCCCGTGTCCGTGACGTTAATGCGAATGCGGTTCGGGTCGCTGACGGTGTAGTCCACGACCACCGCTCCGCGCACCTTGTTGTACTTAATCGCGTTGGCGAGCAGGTTGATGAGAATCTGCTTCAACCGGGTCCGATCGGAACTGACGAAGCAAGGCCTGTCGAACTGGGGAAAGGACATGGTAATGCCGCGCCGATGCGCCAGCGGCTCCATCATGGTTCGGCATTCGAGCAGGACTTCGTCCAGCGACACCGATTCAGCAGACAGCGAGACCGTGCCGGACTCAATCACCGCGAGATCGAGGATTTCGTTGATCAGGTTCAGCAGGTGCCATCCCGCCTCGAGAATCTGGGCAATACTTTTCCTTTGCGAAGGTGTCGGCGACTGGGAGTCGGACTCCATCAGCTGGGCGAAACCGAGGATCGCATTGAGCGGGGTGCGCAGCTCGTGGCTCATGCTGGAAAGGAAATCTGACTTGGCGAGGTTCGCTTGCTCCGCCACGGACTTAGCGTTCTCCAGCTCGACGTTTTTTTCCTGCAGCACCTGATCGAGGCGATTACGCTCGGTGACGTCGCGCGCCGCCGCGAACACGCCCTGCAGCGTCCTCTCCCGATCGTAGAAGGTGGTCGCATTGTAGGAGACCACTGTTTCTTTGCCGCCCCTGGCGCGCGCGGTCAGTTCGTAGTTGGTGACGTTCTTTTCTCCCAGCACCAGCTTGATCGCGGCCTCGGCACGCTCCGGCTCGGTAAAGTAGTTCTTGAACGGCGCGCCGATGAGCTCGTCACGCGTGCAACCGGTGAGCGCCTCCATCTGCTTGTTGACGTCGGTAATGATGCCGGACGGATCGGTCGTCATCAGTGCGTCGATGTTGGATTCGATCAGGGAGCGCGTGTAGAACTGCTGGTCGCGCAGCCGCTGATCGAGCTTCTTCCGCTCCTCTTCGACCTGCTGGCGAGCGGTGTTGTCGGTGCCGATTAACAGATAGCCGATGATGGCGTCCTGCGCGTCGCGCAGCGCCGTGACGGAGACCACCGCCGGGAAGCGGCTCCCATCCTTGCGGATATAGGTTAGCTCATAGATATCTTCGATCCCGCGCGAGGCCTTGAACACCAAGGCCTCGAAGCCCGGCGTAATCGGGGTGCCGAGCTCGACACTCAGCACTTTGGCGCGGGCGATAACTTCCTGCGGATCGGAAATGTCGGCTGGCGTGATCTTGTTCAGGACTTCGGCGGCGGTGTAGCCCAGCATTCGCTCAGCGCCGACGTTATAGATCTGAATGACGCCGTTCGCGTCAGTGGCGATACTCGAGAAATTGGCGCTGTTGAAAATCGCGCGCTGCAGTGCCCCCGCCTTGAGCAGCGCCGCTTCCGCCTGCTTGCGCGCGGTGTTGTCGGTACCGATCAACAGATAGCCAATGATGGCGCCGCGCGCGTCGCGCAGCGCCGTGACGGAGACCACCGCCGGGAAGCGGCTCCCATCCTTGCGGATGTAGGTCAGCTCGTAGATATCTTCGATCCCGCGCGAGGCCTTGAACACCAAGGCTTCGAAGCCAGGCGTAATCGGGGTGCCGAGCTCGACACTCAGCGCTTTGGCGCGGGCGATCACTTCTTGCGGATCGGAAATGTCGGCTGGCGTGATCTTGTTCAGCACTTCGGCGGCGGTGTAGCCCAGCATTCGCTCGGCGCCGACGTTGAAGATCTGAATGACGCCGTTCGCGTCGGTGGCAATGCTCGAGAAATTCACGCTGTTGAAAATCGCGGCCTGCAGGGCCCCCGCTTCACGCAGCGCCTCTTTGCTCAGGATTTCGTCCCCGACATCTCGGGAGCCAACACCGCCGTCGTCGGCGGACGCGGGATCGTCGCTGTTGGCACACATGTCCTACTTCGTCCCCAGCAGGGATTATCGTCGGGGGCGGGTCGCGGGTCAACGCGCGCGCGGTCGTGCAAGGGTCGTGGCCGAGCCGCGGTTTGCGTCAGGTGCCGGTGTACGCCAGCACCTGACGCCACCTGTGCTGCTAAGCCCCGGCCGGTCGATAGCTCACGACCTTTTTGCAAGCCGCGTCCACGTCTTCGACGGACAGGAGCGGAGTGGTTGAAATCCGCACGGCGCCAGAGGCGTTGACGGCCAGACTGAGCGCAAGCCCGCTCACCGCATCCGGAATGTCGCAGATGACGTTCACATCGTTGGTGCCGTACGTGAAGTAAAACGACTCTAGTTTGCCGCCGAGGCCTTCGAGCGACTTCTCGATGGCCGCTCGTCGACCGGTCCCGCCTTCCTTGATCAGTCCCTTGGCGCCCTCGGCCGTATACGAACCCTGAATCAGAAACTTTGCCACTGTGCCCACCTCTCTGAATTTGCTATGCCTGATGCAGCCATCACAGATGCATGGCCTCTGCGGTCCGGAGTATAGCGCGGAGCAGCTGCCTTTCTGCTTGTCCACGGCCGCTCTCACGAACCAACCTGGTGCCGTAAATGAATCGACGGCACTGGGGCACCGGTTGCGGTACTCCAACGCCACAACCGCAGTAGGTGCTCGTCCATGGCTATCGGCCGTAGGTCGGGATGTAGGTGACTGGCTTGTCGCTGGTGAAGTCTGGCGTGAACAAGTCGATGCGCGCAAAGCCTTCCATGTCGCGCCCGACCGGCAGGCCCAGGAAATACAGCAGGGTCGGCGCCAGGTCAACGACCGAGGCACGCGCCGGACGGCCCGCGGCAATCGGTCGGCCAAAGGCCAGCACGAACCCGTCGGGCGCGCGCTCGTGCGTGCCGCTGATCCGTGGATTGCCGGCCAGCAGTTCGAGCACGCGCTTGCCCGGCGTGAGCGGCTCCATCCCGAACGCCGACACCACGAGCAGTAATCCATCAGGCCCCAGCCGGTCCAGCTCGCGGCCGACCAGCGTGTCCATGAACCCGTAGTACTGATCCAGCACGCGCCCAAAGCGCTGCCGCTCGTCCTCGGAGACATCGCCGAAGGCCGACGGATCGGCATAGCGCAGGAAGAAGTGGCCGACGGCGTCGATGCCAGGAAAACGGGCCGCCAGGAAACGCGGCGCCAGCGCTTCAAGGGCGGTCAGCAACTGGAGGTGGACACGGTCGCCGACCACCGGCGTCGGATCGCGGCGCGCGTCGTAGTCGTTCACGGGTTGCGGCGCGCCCATGTTCGCGACGAGCGCGACGGGATCGGGGTCGGCTGGCGTCTGCAACGCCGTCCGCACGTCGGCCAGCAACTCGGGCGGCCACACCGCCGAAGCGCCCTCGAACGCCATCTCGGTTTCCGACAGACGGTGGAAGGACTCGCTCACGACGAAGCCGTTGACCTCGGGCACCGGCTGCGTGAGCGGCCAGCCGATCACGCCGACCTGGACGCCGTGGTCGCTCAGGATGCTCCAAATCGGCCGCGCGGTCAGGTCACTGGCCGTGAGCGGCTCGGCCGCCAGGAATCCAAAGCTCACGAGCGCTTGCGCGAAGCAATAGTCCGGCAGCAGCTGGATGGGGGGTCCCCCGAAGACGCGATAGACCTCTGCCGATCGCACGCCGTTGTACATCGGGTAGCGACCCGTGGCGATCGCGCTCCACACCGGCTCGGCCTGGGTCGGCCTGAGCGTAGCGAGGTGCAGCACCGCACCCTGGTCGAAGATGCGGCCGATATTCGGCAACCGCCCGGCGGCGACCGCCGGCGAGATCATGTCGAGGGTGGCGCCATCGAACATCAGCAGCGTGACATTGGCCTGCGACCGCGACGCTTCGGGCTGGGCGACGGCGGTCGTGGGCCGCGCCGGCAGCGGCGTCGGGCGCGCCGGACCGCGTGCGGCAATGGGCAGGACCACCGACAGCAGGATGGTCGCCGACAGCAGCGCGGCGCTGGTGCGCCCGCCACGCCGCCCCAGGTGCGCCAGCGCAATGCCCAGGAACACGACGCCGGCCGCCGAGACAATGCCGGCGCCGATGCCCATGCGGTTGTAGGTCATCGGATCGAGCACGCCGCCAAAGCTGCGCAGGTTCAGCCACATCAAGGCGGCGCCGGTGCCGGCGGCAATCGTGCACAGCCACGACAGCAGGCGCACGCTCAGCCACCCCGGCGACAGCACTTCGACGGCCAGGATCTGGCGCAGCACGATCAGCGCGTAAAACGCCACCGTCAGGTTGGCGCCGTAGGCCACACCCAGCACCAGCGCCAACGGCAACAACGAGCCGGGATCGAGCGAGACCGAGGGATTGAGCTGCAGGACAAGCGCGGTCAAGTACCCAGAGGCCACGCCACCGGCGATCACCGAGTTCGACAGCATCCGCAGGTATCGCATGAGTGCGGGTCGCGGACATTGTACCCGGCTTGCTCTACTCGATTGATGCCGCCGATCTTTGCCGGTCGCCGTCGCGCGTCACCAGCCGATGGACGCCGGTAAGAAAGAGCCGGGGTCAAATCCTCAGCGCCATCGGCGCCGCCGCGATCACCGCCGCGGCCGTCCGCGCGCTGTGGCCTTAGGCCAGCGGGCGGCGCGGCGCCAACATCACCGTGCTCCTGCCGCGGCCCGCATCAGGGCCATCGATCACCGGCGGCGGTCGCCCGGTCCCACTCGCGCTGGGCCAGGTCCATCTCGTCGATCGACCGGTATCGATACACACCAGGCCGATAGCGGCGCCGCGACGTGCGCCGGCCGAAGTCCCAGACCTGCCGTATGGCACGGTACAGCCCGGGGTCGCCCGGCTCGCGCCAGGTCTCGTCGGGCATCTCGTAGATCGAACGATACTTGTGGATCGGCATCAGTCCTTCAGGCCGAAGCGTTCCTTCAACGCCTGAGCATCTGCCTTGTCTTTCAGCCGGACGGTATCGCGCTTCATTTCGTACAGTGTCTGCGGTGTCACGACTGAGACGGTGAGCTCATCAAGCGCCACTCGCTCCACCTGCAGGTCGGCAAAGGCGTAGGCGGCGCCAAGGCGGGTGAGGATATCAATATGAAAGGTGGCATCTGGTGGGTTGTACTGCACCGCGGGGTAGTCTCCGAGCAAGTCGTCGGTCGAGATCTCGTCGATGGCGGGGTCATCGACCGCCTCCCGTAACGCGTTCCTCAAGCGCTCGACATTCTCTGCCGTCGGCTCGATGAAGAGGTCCAGATCGGCCGTGAATCGCGCGAGGCCGTGCAGATTGAGTGCCACCGCGCCGAAGATGGCGTAGCGTACGCCGTGCTGTTCGAGCGCCGCGAGGACGCGCTTCGTGAGATCAAAGTCCACTCGGCGCCCATCTTACCCGACCAGGCCGGCTCATCGCCTGGATTGTCCGGCTCATCTGAGTCTAGCCTTTGAGGCCTCACGCAGGATCGTGACTATCTGCTCGTCGCTAAATCGGGTCTTCTTCTGGCTCCCTCGTGACTCCGAGTGAGGGGAAACCCACCAGGTGCGATGAGCCGGAATCGAACGAGTCAGCGGGCCGGTTGGGGACGCCATCCCTTCCGCGTTAATGCAGGCACCGAACATATCGGTTCGGCCGAAGACGCATAGAAACATCGGGCACGATGTCAGTGTTCTTCGAGGAACCGCTTCTCGATAAAGAGCGTGTGCGTCGAAATGCTCGCATACCCCATGCGCTCGTAAACCGGTTGGCCGGCCGCGGTGGCATGGAGCACCGTGGGTGTCTCCCCGTGAACCTTGGCCGCATTCTCCAACGCCCGACGCATCGCCGCGTCGGCAAACCCTCGACGCTGCTGGCCCGGATCGGTGGCGACCAGAGCGACGTAGCGATGGCCGTCGACCATTAGGACTGTGGCGCTACTAACCGGATGTCCGTCAGCACACCGACGACCGGGAATTGCTCCCTCCAGAACGCCCGAGTGCCGACCGTCGCTTTGCCGGCTGCTAAATCCATTCCGTACGCGAGCGAGTTGACGTCCAGGATCGCCGCGCAGCCACTGTCGTCCTGCGGCACGGTCAGCTGCAGGCCCGGCACACGTGCCGCCGCGGCAACCGTCCCAGCCAGCATTCCTGTCATTGGCATCAGCACCGCCAGGCCGCACGCGTCCAGTGTGGCTACGGCGTCGACGCCAGGCTCGAGCCGTTCGTGCGTGACCATGAACAACCAGGGAACAGATTGAGCGGCGGCCCATGCGCAAGCCTCGCGCCCGTGCGCGCGCAGTGCTTCGTGGGAGAGGTCCGACCCAGTCAGCAAGGCGAGATTGAAGAAGCTAAGTGGCACTCCGCTGAAAATGTACTTAACGCCTTCGGTCGCGACGACAACCGGGTTTGGTCCTTCGGCGCACAGCAAGCGCCAGGCGCCCTCCATCTGCCGAATGCTGAGCGTAACGTCATCGTTCATGCGCTGGCCTCCAGGCGCGTCAGCCTCTCGAGCGTGATTTGGGTCACAGGAGGGTGCATAGTAGCTGATGTTTCTCGATTCGCGACGTTGCGATCCGGACTTAGGCCTCAACGGCCGCAACGTCGCTCCGGTAGTGGTCCGAAACACTTGAGTTTGTCGCCGTCGATGTGCGCCCCGTAGAGGGTGGGCCCTTGATCACGGGCTGCTGAAACAGGCGCGTGGTCTTGCCGCAGTCGGCGCATTCGAGCGCTAAGTAACCTTGCTCGTCGCGCGTTCTCAGCATGTCACCGTGACTGAAAATGCAACGCGATAACAGTAGCGACTGCGTCATTCCAGTCCCCCCAAGTTATCGCCGTTAGAACGTGTCCTGGGGAAGGTAGTCCACCTCAAGATACGAGGTTGTCCGTGCTTTAAAGTCATATAGACGAACAAAGCATGGTTCGTGCCGTTCGATTTGAGCTTGAGAATTGGTTCTCGCGCGGCTTTTATCGATTCTCCATTCCTATATCGAGACAACATTTCTGGCATTACTGACACAAACCTATTTGGGTCATGAACTTATCGTTATGGTGTAATTCGGAACACTTTTCGGATGTAGCACACAAAAGTGACCTGTCAAAGATTGGCTTAGCCGGGATCCGTCGCGGTATGTGTTCGGCAAGCTGTCAGCGCAGCGAAACATCTACCGCGTTCCAGTTCAGCCGGATCGCAGTTCGGAGACGATTTCTGCTCGAGAGCACGCGGCCGCGGCCGTGCCGCTGATGCTCGCCTTCGGCGTACCCCACGGAAATCAGAGGGACATCGATCGCTGTGAAGCGGTGTGCGGCGTCGTGGATCGTGACCGGCCGCTCGAAGCTACTTGCGCAAAACACCCGCGCGGCGCAGCAAGTCCGCGACCTCGGCCTTCAGCGCCTCCGACGATTGTTGATCCTGTTGGGCAGCGAGGGCCTTCCAGGGGACCGCTTCCTCCAGCAAGGCCTTCTGCGTCGCGGGGTCTTTCTCCAGCCGCTCGGCCCGCAGCGTCAGCGCCAACGCCTGGGCACGCGGATCCGGATTCTCGACGTCGTTGGCCACCGTCGTCAACACGGTGACCAGCGTCTGAATGTGCGACTCGGTCAATTCATTACCCAGGGTGAGATAGCCGATACCGACCGCGATCTCTTGACGAGCGCGACCGCGAAGGGTCCTCAGGGCGTCACTCCAGACCTGCACGGCCTCATCCGCGCGCTTCAGATCGGCCAGCGCGAGCGAGAGGTAGGTATGCGGAGACGACAGCGTGGCCGACACCGCGATCAGTTCCTTCGCCGGCTCGATTACCTCGGCGGGCTGATTGAGCGGCCCGGTGCGCATATAGATATTTATGAGGCCGACGAGGGAGCCCTCACGGAGAGACGCATCGGTGGACAATTCCAGAACCTTGCGCTCATGCTGCGCGATTCGTTCAAAGGCGGCTCGATCCCATGCCTCTGCCTTTAATGACAATGCTCTGGCGAGCAACGAATGACCTTCCGGGTCAGCCGGATACTTCGACACATACGCTTCGAGGCCCGCAACCACGCCGTCGGCCGCAAATAATTGCCCCTCGAGCGCCTTCAGCTCTTCAGAATTGCCCGGTCCCCGCGGCCCGGCGCCGCAGGCAGCAGCCATCAGCACCACGGTCAACGCCACGCTGCTCTTGAGTCGCATGCCCCCTCCCGCCGAAGGGGACAGTATATGGATAGCACGAGCAGCGCTGCAACAGCTCCCGCCCCTGTCACCGCGGCCGGCCACTTCGTACTTCGCCGTGCTGATGGTCTGCTCGCCCGGCGGCTGGTCTCAACGGTCCTCGCGGGATCCCCGTAAGCGTTCGACGAACACCGTCTGGCAGTCGCGTTGAGCCCGCTGGCCGATGGTGCGGTTACGCGGTGGGGCGGAGGGTTGTGGCCCAGCCGTGCGGCGTCAATTGGTCGATGAGACGGTGCGGATGCGTGGGGATGCGCCGCAGGACGTCCTTACAGATACTCGAACGGCGGTACGTCGATCGTATCGGCTTCCTTATTGGCTAACGGCTCGCGACACCAGCGCGGCGACTATCATGAGTCGCGTGACGCATTTTCTCAGTCCGTTACTCGAATCGCCGGGCCGCTGGGAACTCACCATCGAGCGCACGGGTGACATCCTGGTGCAACGGGTCGAACTCGCTCGAGACTCTCTCGCACGCAAGCGCGGACTTCTCGGACGCGAGCGATTGGACGAGGGCGACGGACTGATCATCGCGCCTTCCCAGGGCGTGCACACCTTCGGCATGCGCTTTCCTATCGACATCGTCGCCGTGGCTCGCGATGGCCGGGTGGTCAAGGTGCGATCGCGAGTGCCGGCGCGACGCCTGGTGATGGCCTGGTCAGCCTTCGCCATCATCGAGATGGCAGAGGGCACGATCGAGCGACGGGCGCTTGTCGCTGGGGATCGGGTTCGGCTGCGACCGGCGTAAGAATTTTTGCTGACCTCTATAACTGCCCGAAATATATACCCTCTGCTGCACGTTTTTGCAGCCAATGTCCCCTTTTAACACAATTTTTCAGTTTAACTGCCGTCCGATGCGGTTGCATCTCATTTATATCGATAAAGCTCTAATTCTAAAGCTCTTACTGACGATACAAGGTTCGAGACAATGCGCGCTTTCATTACTTTACTGGCGAGAACTAAAACTGTAACTGACGAACTATAAAGAACACAGTAGACACTTGTATACTCTTAGTGTATTCTGACTCCCGTCGGTAACGGGGCGCCCGACAAATTGGTTTAGCCCCCGAATTCGGAGGAGCAGATGAAGCTACTTACCAGGTTGATTCGTGAAGAGAAGGGCCAGGACGTCATTGAGTACGCGCTCTTGGCAGCGGCAATTTCGATCGCCGTCGTTCCCACGGTGCCGGCCCTCGGCACCGCCGTCAATGCGATCTATGCACGCGTCACCGCCGCGCTGCCTGCGGCTCCGGCCTCGTAACCGCATCGGGCATTCGTATGGAAATGCAGGGCGTACTTCGGCGACTTCTCCTCGACGACGACGGACAGGACGTCGTCGAGTACGCCTTGTTAACCGCGACGATAGGGTTGGCCGGCATAGCCACGTGGCCGCTTATTGAGAACGCGATCGGCGTCGCTTATGGGGCAGTGGTGACGGACACGCAAGACATTTGGGAAGTACCGAATCCGGGAGCGGGCGGTTGATGACCTTGGTGGAGATCGGGGCAATCGCGACGGTCATCGCCGCGTCGGTCACCGATCAAACGACCTCGCGCGTGCCCAACGTTCTGACGTTCAGTGCGGCTGGTTTGGCAATCGCGGCGCATCTCGCCGCGCCGTCTGGTTCGGGCGGGGTGTTCGCAATCGTGGGGCTGCTGGCCGGGCTTGCGGTGTTCTTCCCGCTTTTTGCGCTGGGCGCCATGGGCGCCGGTGATGTGAAGCTGATGGCGGCCGTGGGCGCGTGGATCGGCTGGAAGGCTGTGTTGTTCGTCGCGTTATACGGGTCGGTGGCCGGTGGAGTGTTGGCGTTGTTCGTCGCGGTACGACAGCAATACCTGAAGCAGGCCCTCGCGAACATCAAGATGTTGTTCCTTTTTTGGTGGGTTGAGGGCGTCAAGCCGTTACCGGAGTTGACGCTGGAGTCGTCGCACGGCGTTCGTATGCCTTACGCGTTGGCGATCGCGGCAGGACTGGCGGTGACGTTATGGCAACAGCAGTAATCGGTCGCGTCAACAAACGACAGGGGCTCTATCGGTCGGAGCGAGGCGCCGAACTCATTGAGATGGCGATCGTCCTCCCCCTGCTCCTGTTGCTGATCATGGGCATAGTCGACTTTGGATTCCTATTTCAACGGTATGTGGTCCTGACTAACGCCGCAGCGGAAGGCGCCCGGGTTGGGTCGCTGCCGGGATACAACTCCGGCGATGTGAGTGCTCGCGTGCAGCAATATGCCACCAACGGCGGTATTGACATAGCCATTCACGGTCCGGTCACCACCAACACGACCGGAGTCCTCCTGCCTGGCGGGGCCGGCGCCGGTCCGTGGCCCGGCACACAGGTCACCGTCACGCACGTCTATTCCTATCAGTTCGTCGGACCGATAGCGGCATTGTTCGGCAGCGGGGGCCCGCCGGGCACGGTCACCTTGACGTCGCGGGCAACCATGCGCAATCAAGTCGGCCCCTGATTCAGAGACCGAAACTATGACTCGCAAATATCGCACGCTGCTCGTTCTCTTGCTGTCCTTGAGCGTCGCCGGGGGCGCCAGCTACTTCGTCTACCGCGCGGTGCTCAGCGTGCCCGTGCGCGAGGTCGAGGTGAAGAGTTATCACGTGGCCGTCGCCAACAAGGCGTTGCCAGTCGGCACCATGCTCACCGAGCGAGACGTCAAGCTGGTGGCCTGGCCATCCAGCAGTCCTGTGGCCGGCGGCTACAGTTCCGTTGCGGAGGTCGTCAATCGCGGCCTGGTTGCCCCGGTTGTGGAGAACGAGCCGCTGACCGCCACCAAGGTGGCGTCACCCGAAGCCGGAGCCGGCCTTCCGCCGACCATTGCGACCGGCATGCGCGCCATCTCGGTGAAGGTGAACGAAGTCATCGGCGTCGCTGGATTCGTGGTTCCGGGCACGCGCGTCGACGTGGTGGTCACGATCGGCCGGCAAGACGACAGCATCTCGCGCGTGATCGTCAGCAATGCCCAGGTCCTGACCGCCGGTACGAAAATGGACCAGGCAGAGGCGAAGGATGGCAAGCCCGTACCGACGACGGTGGTCACGCTGCTGGTGACGCCATCGGACGCGGAGCGGATCGCGCTGGGGTCGGCGGAAGGTTCAATCATGTTGGCGCTGCGTAACCCGCTGGATGTTGACGCCACCGAAACCAAGGGCACGCGAATGGCGTCGCTGATGGGGGCCCCGGAGCCTCAGCCGGTCGTAAAAATCTCCCGCGGAACGCCGCGAGCCTCGAAACCCGTGGCTCCGCCTCCTGAACCAGTTCCGGCCATCTACTCGGTCGAAACCATTCGAGCCGCGAAGCGCGTCTCTGAGGTCATCAAGTGATCGATACGCTCCGTCGGGCCGTGGTCATCGGTTGTGCTTCACTCTTCAGCGCGGCGGCAATCTCCGCCCAGGCGCCTGCCGTCGCGGAGCGGGTCGAGCTCACCGCTGGACGCTCGACGGTGTTGACGACCGAGTTCGACATCACCCGCATTGCCGTGACCGATCCGGCCATTGCGGATGCGATAGTGGTTCGGGCGCGCGAAGTGCTGGTTGACGGCAAGAGTTCCGGCACGGTGAGTCTGATCGTGTGGGGCGGCGACACCCGCAAGCACTACGACGTGGTGGTCAATTCCGGCGTCAGCATGCTGCAGCAGAATTTTCAGAATCTGTTCAGCGGCGAAGACATCAACGTTGCGGTCACCGAAGAGTCGGTCATCCTGTCCGGCAGCGTCTCCAACAACACCGTGATGCTACGCGCGGCGGAGATCGCCAGAGCGGCCTTTCCGAAGAGCGCGGTCGTCAACATGCTGCAGTTGCCCGGTGGCTCGCCGAGCAACCAGGTGATGCTGCAGGTCCGCTTCGCCGAGGTGAATCGCAGCGCGCTGATACAAGCGGGGTTGACGCTGTTCTCGACGCGAACCGGCTTTACCGCGCGATCGACCACGCAGCAATTCGCCGCACCGGATTTCAACAGCGAAAACGAGAACCTCCTCGAATTCACCGATTTGCTGAATTTGTTCTTCTTCCACCGTGGTGAGGGCATTGGCGGCGTGCTGAAAGCGCTGCAGACCCAGGGGTTTCTCCAGAGCCTCGCCGAGCCGAACCTGATCGCCTACAACGGTCAGGAGGCCAGTTTTCTGGCTGGCGGTGAAGTCCCGATTCCGGTCGTGCAAGGCATCAGCGGTAACGTCAGCGTCGTCTATAAGGAGTTCGGCGTCCGTCTCAACTTCACCCCGACGATTGCGGGCGACGTGATTCGCCTCAAACTGCGGCCCGAAGTCAGCTCGCTGGATTACAACAACGGCGTCATTCTGTCGGGGTTCCGCATACCCGCGCTCATCACTCGCCGCGCGGAGACCGATGTTGAGCTTCGCGATGGCCAGTCGTTCGCGATTGCGGGCTTAATGAACAACATGACGCAAACCGATCGCCAGGCCATCCCGGTGTTGAGCAAGCTGCCGATCATCGGGAGTCTGTTCAAGAGCAAGTCGAATCGCGCCGAGCAAACCGAGTTATTGGTCCTGATCACCCCACGGCTCGTGAGGCCGCTGGATCCGGATGACGTGCCGCCATTGCCGACGCGGGCTGAGGACTTCCTCGATCGCTCGAATGAGGACAGCGTTGGGACTGGCCTCACCGACGCCCCGGCGGGCGCGAAGAACCCGCCACCGCCGCCGAAGAAGGGTAAACAGCAGTAACGCTTTGGGTGTCCACTATGCGGCCATCAATTCATAGATCCGAACGCGGCGCCGTTCTCGTCCACGTGGCGATTGCGCTACTCGGCCTGTTGGCGATGAGCACGTTCGTCATCGACTATGGTGTGCTCTGGGCGGCGCGGCGGCAGGCGCAGAACGCGGCTGACGGTGGGGCGCTGGCGGGCGCGATCTCGCTGGCTTTTGTGGACTTCAACAACCAGGCACTGGCCCGGCAGGCGGCGCTCGACGTCGCGGGTCTGAACAATATTTGGGGCGAAGCGCCCGACGTCGGTGCCGCTGACGTCACGTTTCCGCCATGTCCGCCCGGCTCGCCAGGCGCCGGCACCAATTCCTGCGTTCGCGTCAATGTGTTCCGTAGCAGTTATCAGCGGGCAGGCGGGAATCCGCTGCCGACGTTCTTTGGAAGACTGGTCGGGATCGATCAGCAAGGGGTGCGGGCGACGGCGACCGCGGAGGCGCTATTCGGCAACACCACAAACTGTGTCAAGCCGTTTGCCATTCCCGACAAGTGGGCTGAGAACCGCAATGACCAGGCGCCCGCAGGGTGGAGCGAGAACGACACCTTCGAACGCTACACCAGTGGAGGCGTCCTGCTGAGCCCGGCTGACGTTTATCAAGCAGGCGCCGGCGGCACCGGCTTTTCACCAGAGTCTGTCTCCTCGGGCGGCGGCGATTACGGCCGCTACATCACGCTGAAATCGGGCAATCCCGGCAGTGCGATTCAGCCCGGGTGGTATCACCCGGTGGTGCTCAGTTGCCCGGGCGGCAACTGTTACAGAGACGCTATCGCCAATTGCGACCCCACGATGGTTGGGACGGGGGATGTTCTCGACGTCGAGCCCGGCAATATGGTCGGCCCGACCCGTCAGGGCATCAACGACCTTATTAACCGGGATCCGAGCGCGAGCTGGGACCCGGATCTCAATGGCCCGGGCCGTGGCGGCGTGAGCGGCGGCTGCATGCAGAGTCGCACCTGCGCGCTCAGTCCGCGAGTGATGGCCGTTCCCGTTTTCGATCCCGACGCTTTTGATGCCGCCAATGCTATGGGCCGCACCACCGTCAACATCACCAAGGTGATTGGTGTGTTTGTCGATCGCATGCAAGGCAACGAGGTCAAGGGCTACATAACCAACTATCCAACGCTTGCCAACAGCGGCATGGGCGGCGTGCCCGGCGAAGGCTTTGTTGTCAGCGTCGCGATGGTGAGGTAACGCGTGCTTCAGGTATTGCTCACAGGATCGTCCGACGAAGATGTGCTGACGGGTCTCCGGAAGCGACAGCTGCAGACCGTTGCGATCGATCTCAAGGATCTCAACCGGTTCACCGCCGGCCGGGCGCCGGACGCGATCGTGATTGACACGCGTTTGTTGAGCCAACTGCCGCCTGAAATCGCGGGCTTGCGCCGACTGTTCCCATCGGCCGGCCTGGTGATTCTTGCCAGCGCGCTCGATCCGGCACAGCTTCGCGACGCCATGCGGATGGGCGTCAATGAATGGGTCGCCGAACCGCTGGACCTCGATGAACTCGTCGCGGCGATTGACCGTGTCGCGAAACCCCTTGGGGCGCCGGCGATCGGGAAGATCTTCGCCATCCTCGGGGCCAAGGGCGGCCTGGGCAGCACGACGGTCGCGGTCAACCTTGCCACCTCGATGCGTCTCGCCACCAAGCAACCGACGCTGCTCATCGACATGCACCTGGCGTACGGCGACGCCGCCGTGTTTCTCGGGGTCGATCCGCGGTTCTCGGTGGTCGATGCGCTCGAGAACATCGACCGCCTCGATGAAACCTACTTGCGTGGACTGATCGCGACCACGCCTTCAGGTGTGGACCTGCTTGCCTCCAGTCACCGCATCGCCACGACCGTGTTCGACGTCGCCCGTCTACGGCGGCTGCTTGATGTGGTGTCGACAATGTATCGCTATATCGTTCTGGATTGTCCTCGCGATGTGCCGGCGGTGCTCGAGGCCATTGACGCCGCTGCTCAGATCGTCGTCGTCGCCAATCAGGAGCTGCCGACGCTTCGCAGTGCGGCCCGCATTGTTGGCAGTTTGCGCCAGCGCTGTGGCGCCGAGCGCGTCAAGGTAGCGATCTCGCGCTTCGATCCGCGCGCCGACATTGGGCGCGCCGATGTCGAGCAGGTACTGGGGGGAGCGGTTCACTACCAGTTTCCCAATGACTACCGGACGTCGGTGGCCGCGATTACGCGCGGCGAGCCGTTGATCATCAACAATCACACGCAGTTAGCGAGCTCGCTCGGCGACTGCGCGCAGCAACTCGGCGGATTCGCGGTAGCCAAGACAGAAGTGGCCAAGGCGGGTTTGTTCGCGCGGCTGGGGGGACGGCGATGAGCACGGGCGCGGCGGATGTGCGGCTGGCGCATTACCAGGAGCTGAAGGAACGCGTCCACCGCGCGCTACTCAACCGGCTCAACCTCGATCGCTTGACTCGAGTCGGCCGAGCCGAGGCGGAGCCGGAATTGCGCGGCCTGATCCTCGGCTTGCTCGACACCGAAACTCTAACCACTCCCCTCAGCCTTGCCGAGCGCGAGTCTCTGATCACCGATGTCTTCCACGAACTGTTCGGCCTCGGTCCGCTCGAAGCGTTGCTCGCCGATCCGTCGATCTCTGACATCCTAGTCAATCGCGCCGACCAAATCTACATCGAGCGGAATGGCAAGCTCGAGGCGACGTCGCTGACGTTCAAAGACGATCAGCACCTGCTCAGGATTATCGAACGCATTGTCAGCTCGGTCGGTCGCCGCGTCGATGAATCCAGCCCGATGGTGGATGCGCGGCTGGCCGACGGCTCCCGCGTCAATGCCATCATCCCGCCGCTGGCGCTCGATGGTCCGGTGTTGTCGATTCGCCGTTTCCGGACCGATCGCCTGGGTCCGGACGACCTCGTCGAGCGCCTGTCGCTGACGGCGCCGATGCTCGAGTTCCTGAAGGGCGCAGTCGGTGCGCGGATGAACATTCTGGTGTCTGGCGGCACCGGCTCAGGCAAGACGACATTTCTCAACGTCCTCTCCGGGTTCATCTCCGATCGCGAGCGCATCGTGACCATCGAAGACGCCGCTGAGCTGGTGCTTCGGCAGCGCCACGTCATCCGCCTCGAAACCCGGCCGCCCAATATCGAAGGCAAAGGCGACGTCAAACAGCGCCAACTCGTGATCAACGCGCTGCGCATGCGCCCCGATCGCATCGTGGTCGGCGAGGTACGCGGTGAAGAGGCGCTCGACATGCTGCAGGCGATGAACACCGGCCACGACGGCAGCATGACGACCATTCACGCCAACAGCCCCCGCGACGCGCTGTACCGCCTCGACACGATGGTGGCGATGGCCAATCTCAACATCCCCGACCGCGCGGTCCGGCAACAGGTGGCAGCCGCAGTTCACCTGGTGGTGCAGCTTTCGCGTCTCTCCGACGGCACTCGCCGGGTGAGCGCCATCTCCGAGATCACCGGGATGGAGCAGGGGGTGATCACGATGCAGGATATCTATCTGTTCGAACGCGGTGGCTTGACGCCGGACGGCCGTGTGACCGGAAGTTTCCGCGCCACGGGCATCCGACCGAAATGCGCCGCGGCATTGGTGATGGCGGGCTTTCCGATGCCGCCGGAAATGTTCGAGCACAGTCAATTGGTTGCATAAGGAACCATCATGACTCTAGCCGCCGTCACGTTTCTAATCGCGTTCGTCGTCATACTGGGTGGCTATTGGCTGTTCGTCGTCTATCCGGAGGCGCGCGAGAAGACCTCTATTATCAAGAAGCTGAAGGGCCTGCGCAGCCAGGTCGTGGCGCTCGGCCTGACGAAGCCGGAGGAGCGGCTCAGTCACATTCCGGCCTTTAATGCGCTGCTGTCGGGGCGCGGCGGCCACGACGGGCATCTGAAGCGGATGCTGGTGGAAGCCGGCCTCACCATGACCGTTGGGGTCTTGATACTGCTGTCGTTCGCGCTCGGTGTAAGCGTGGCCGTCGTCAGCTGGATAGCACTGCACAGCGCGGCGCTCTCCGTGGTTTTGGGCCTAGTGGCATCGGTGATTCCGTACCGTGTCGTCCACTTCAAACGCGCCAAGCGATTGCGACTGTTCGAGGAGCAATTTCCCGAAGCTATCGATCTGATTTCACGGGCGCTGCGCGCCGGTCACGCGTTCACGACCGGACTGGGCATGGTCGCGGACGAGATGGCCAAGCCGGTCGGCGAAGAGTTCCGGCGACTTTACGACGAGCAGAACTTCGGAATGTCGTTGCCGGAGGCGATGCGGTCTTTCGCGAAGCGCATCCCCGTGCTCGACGCCAAATTCTTTGTCACCGCGGTGCTGACGCAGCGGGAAGCGGGCGGCAACCTCTCCGAGGTGCTCGACAATCTCGCGTCGGTGATGCGCGAGCGGTTCAAGCTTAAACGCCAGGTACAGGTCGCGTCTGCGCACGGCCGCCTCAGCGCCTGGATACTGTCTGGCCTGCCTCCGGCCCTGGCGCTAGTGCTTTTCATTCTGTCGCCCAAGTTCATGAGCCCCCTCTGGAACGATCCGTGGGGCGTGCAGTTGCTGCTGCTCGCCGGCACTCTGCATCTGCTCGGCACTTTCATCATCTCGCGCCTGGTGCGCATCGAGTACTAGGATGGATACCCAGATCGCGCTTTCACTCGTCGTGCTGTTTGCGGCTATGGCCTCGGCGACCGCTGCATTTTGCTGGTTCTTGACCGACCCGCAACTGTCGCAGCGCCGCTTAACGAGTTTCGCCTTGCCAGGGTCCGTGGGCCGCAAGTCGCTCGTCACCGGCGGGATCCCAGCGAACATCAAGCGGGTGCGATCGTTTGTGCCGAAATCGCCCAAAGATATGAACCGTCTTCAGCGCTTGATGGCGGCGGCCGGATATGAGGGCCCGTGGCCGGCAACGATTTATGCGATTGTACAACTGGTCATCGCCGGCGGCTTGTGCCTGCTCGCCCTCGTCTACGTCGGCGGAAGCATGGGGCTGCTGGCGGGGGGCTTAGCGGGCGCCATCGGTTACTACTTGCCGTCTTTCTGGCTCGGCAGCCAGATCAACAAGCGCAAACGGGAGATTCAGAATGGGTTGCCCGACGCGATCGACCTCCTGATCGTGTGCATCGAGTCGGGCTCGGGTATCGATCAGGCTCTCAATCGGGTCGCGGAAGAACTGGCACTGCCCTATCCCGCGCTGGCTCGGGAGCTCGACTTGATCTCCGCCGAAACGCGCGCTGGCCGCCCACGTATCGAAGCCTTCAAGAATTTTGCCGAGCGCACTAAAGTCGATGATGTGCGGGCGCTCGTCGCCATGCTGGTGCAGACCGATCGCTTCGGCACCAGCATCGGACTGGCGCTGCGCACGCATGCCGAAACGTCGCGCACCAAGCGCCGGCAGCGCGCGGAAGAGAAGGCCGCGAAGCTCGCGGTCAAACTGTTATTTCCGCTGGTGTTCTGTCTGTTTCCATCCTTCTACGTGATCGTGCTCGGGCCGGCGATGCTGAGTATCTTCCGGCAATTCGTATACGGCATAGCCGCCAAATAGCGGCCTGCCGCGGGACCTCGTTACCAAAAGGGAGAACGTGTATGCAAACGTGGCAAATCGGAATGCTGGTGGTCGCAGTGGTGTTGTTCCTTTTCTATATGAAACGGCGCAGCGATCGCCTTAACCCTTAAGGCTGTGGCCGTGTACCTTCGCCGCATTCGCGCACTGACGCTCGCGTTCGCGGTGCTCGGCAGTGCCTGTGCGTCGGCTGGGGCGCCGACATTGGCGAACAAGTTCGTCCGCCAGGGGACTCCGTCGGTGGACCTTGGCGGGCCCCGGCCCTCTTCCCAGCGATCGAACGAGACGGCCGCCCGCTTGCGCGCGGCCCGTCCGGCGGCGCCAGCTTCCCGGTCGGCCGGCTCGCTCGAGGGCAGCGATCCCGATATTCGTCAGGCGCTGGCCCACCTTGGCGCAGCACCGACCGCGTCTCAATACCTCGACGTGGCGCGTGCCTATATCAACCGCGGTGTCCTCGATCGCGCTCACGATTACCTCCACCGCAGCCTGGACGCCAACGGCGCTGACGCGTTCGTCTACGATGCGCTCGCCCGCATCTGGCGGGAGTGGGGTCTGCCGGCGGCAGGACTGGGTGACGCGCACCGCGCCGTTTATCTGGCGCCGCGGTCCCCGATCGTGCATAACACGCTCGGCACCGTCCTCTATCGGCTCGGCCAGCGCAAGGAAGCCGCCGCGAGTTTCAGTCGCGCGTTCGCGATCGATCCCGCCGCCTGGTATGCACTCGCCAATCTCTGCCACGTGAACATGGCCGCTGGACGCACCCGCGAGGCCATTGCGCAATGCCAGCAGGCAATAGCGTTAAAGGTGTCCAAATGATCGCTCTCGACGCGTCGGCTGCTGACCAGCTCGTGATCCCGTTCCCGCCGGCGCCCCGGACGGTCGAAGAAACCGGGTTGTCATTCGATCTCCTGACCGCGCTGGTGTTGAAGAAGCTGCATTTCTCCGGCGAATTGAGCGGCGCCTCTCTCGCACGCGAGCTTGGACTGCAATATTCCGTGCTCGAGCCAATACTTCGACAACTGAAGGTCACCACGCTGGTCGAGCTTTCCGGAGGCGGTCTCACCGGCGGGCCGGCGTTCGTCTATCGCCTCACCGACGCCGGCCGTTCTCGGGCGATGCTTTGCCTGGCGCAGAGTCAGTACGTCGGGGCCGCGCCGGTGCCGCTCGATGCCTACGCCACTTACATGCGGGCGTTTGCCGAGGCCGCCCCGAAGACCGCCAACCGGGAGCGGGTACGAGATGCCTTTAAAGGGCTGGTGCTGAGCCAGCGCGTGCTCGATCAGTTGGGTCCGGCGGTCAACGGCGGTCACTCGATCTTCGTCTATGGCCCCCCCGGAAACGGCAAGTCGGTGATCGCGCAAGCGATCCGCCATCTGCTCGATGGCGAGATGGCCATTCCGCACGCGATTATCGCCGACGGCCACATCATTCGCGTTTTCGACGCGGCGACACACGATCCGCTGCCAGACGCGGTGAACGCCTCCATCGATGCGGGCGGGCTGCGCGACGATCGCCGGTGGGTTCGATGCCGCCGTCCCCGGGTCATGGTGGGTGGCGAGCTCGAACTGGACAACTTCGATCTGTCGTACCACCCCGACGCCAAGGTCTACCATGCGCCGCTGCAGCTGGCCGCCAACGGCGGCCTGCTGGTGATCGACGATTTCGGCCGGCAGAAGTGCTCGCCGGTGGCGATGTTGAACCGCTGGATCACGCCCCTCGAGAGCCGGATCGACTTTTTAACGCTGCAGACCGGCCAGAAAGTGGTGGTCCCGTTCGCAGTGCTGGTGGTGTTTGCGACCAACATCACACCGTCAAAGCTGCTGGACGAGGCCTTTCTGCGCCGCATCCGCTACAAGATACTTGCCGAAAGCCCGACGCTCGCCGACTTCAAACAGATCTTCGAGCGTTGCTGCCGCGAACGCCACCTCGACTACGACGACGCACTCGTCGACACCCTCGTGGGCGACGTCCTCACGCCGCGGGGCATCCCGCTCCGCGGCTCCCACCCGCGCGACCTGATTGATCAGGCGCTATCACTGGCAGATTATCAGAGCCAGCCGCGCCGCCTGACGGTGGAGCTGCTGCGAGATGCCTGCCAGAGCTATTTCGTCGGCGAAGGCGAGGGCGACGGCTCGAGCGTCGACCACTCATGAGCCGGTGGTGCGTGATCGCCCTGACGGCGTGTACCGCGCTGCCGGCGACGCCGGTCGGCGCGCAAACCCCCGCCACCACGGTCCGCATCACGTCGCCGCTCGGTCGCACCGGCGTCATCGGCACCATTCGCGTGGTTGCACAGATCGCGACTGACGGTGGGGCCCTGGTGCCGGTCCGCTTCTTCGTCGATGGCAAACTGCTGGGCGAAGATCGCGACGGCCCGCCGTACGTCGCGGAATGGGTCGACGAAAATCCCTACGAGGCCCGCGAGATCCGCGTTGAGGTCGACGCCGCCGACGGCGAGATCGTTGTGGATCGGGTGAAGCTGGAACCGCTCGAACTGGTCGAGGAAACCCAGGTGGCGTCGGTGCTCGTCGATGCGGCGGTGAGTGATCGCCAGGGCCGTGCCATCGCGACGCTGAAGCCCGCGGACTTCACGCTGTTCGAAGACGAGGTGGCGCAGACGCTCGACCTCGTACAGCTGCAGAACATCGGCACGCAGTTCACGCTGCTGGTCGACGGCAGCCAGAGCATGTCGCGGCGGATCGATCTGGTGCGGGCGACGGCGCGCCGCCTCACCGCCAGCCTCCGTCCCGGTGACATGGTCACGGTCGCACCGTTCCGCAGGCGCGTGGAGGCGCTGACCGGGCCGACCAATGACGCCGCGACCATCGCCGCCGCCATTTCAGAGATCAAGGCCGGAGGGGGCACCGCGATTCTGGATTCGCTCGCCGAACTGCCGCAAATGTTCCCGCATCCTGAGGGACGACACGTGATCGTGCTGGTCACCGATGGCTACGACGAGCACAGCCGCACCTCGATCACCACGGCGCTCGAAGGCCTGAAGCAACTGCGCGCGACCATCTTCGTGGTAGGCATCGGCGGCGTCGCCGGCGTATCGCTCAAAGGAGAGATCTTACTGCGGCGAATCGCCCAGCAGACTGGTGGCCGCGCGTTCTTTCCGAGCCGCGAAGAGCAGCTGCCGACGGTCTATGAGTCGATCACGTCTGAGGTCTACTCGCGCTACCTGATCACCTATACTCCGGCGCAGCAGCAGTCCGATGGGAAGTTCCGCGCGATTCGGGTCGCGGTCACCGATCCTCAATTATCGGTGAAGGCCCGTGACGGGTATTGGGCGCCGAAACCGCCGCCGGTCCGGCCGACGATCGAGTTCAGCGCCCGCAGCGAAGCCCACGCCGACGTGACGCTCGAGCTCAGCGATCTCGTCATCACCGAAGACAACATACCGCAAAGCGTTGATTCGTTTCAGGAGGTGACCACGCCGATTTCCATCGCGCTCGCCCTTGACGGAAGCGGCAGTATCCGGCCGGTCCTCGACGCCGTCAAGGAGGCGGCCCGGACCTTCGTGTCGGCTTTGCGCCCGTCGGATCCGCTGGCGCTGATCGGATTCGCCGACTCGGTCACGTTTACCCATTGGCTATCGACGACCCGTCAGCCCAGCCTGGACGCGATTTCCGCGCACAAGGCCGCCGGCGGCACGGCGTTGTGGGATGCGCTCTACGATTCGATCGCCCTGCTCGGTCGCGCGCCAGGCCGTAAAGCGGTGGTCGTCGTCACTGACGGGCGTGACGAGAACAATCCTGGCACCGGTCCTGGCAGTTCGCGCACGCTCGCCGAGGTGCTGTCGCAGGTCGGCGAAACCGAAACCACCGTCTACGCGATTGGCCTGGGCGCGCGCGTCGATCGTGAATCCCTGCAGCAGATCGCCGATAATTCCGGTGGCGCCGCCTACTTTCCTGAGGATGTGACGACGCTTTCGGAGCAGTATCGTCGCGTGCTCGAGGATCTCCGTCGGCGCTATGTTGTCACCTATACCTCGACCAACTCCACGCGCGACGGTGCGTGGCGCACGGTAGAGATCAGCGCGCGTACACCCGGCTTCGTGATTCGCAGCCGGCGTGGTTATGCCGCGCCCGTCACGAACACCGTGACGACCGCAAAGGGCGGGCATCAGTAGACCCACATGAGAACCGATGGCAGCGGCGAGCGTTGGCTGATGGTGGTGTCGGCTGCAATACTAGCCGCAGTGGTTATCGTTTTTCTCGGCGGACCGGCAGAAGCGCTCGAGATACTGGAGCGTCTCGCTCAACAGGGGTGGGAAGCGGTCTCGAAATTGCTGCGGTGAAGAAAGGCTTGGCGAACGTCTGACGACGTCCGGCCCGCGCCCCGCCGAGTGAGATTTGACCGGCGAGCGGAGAGCGAACGTTTAGAGACACCTCGCCGCGCCGATGCACCGACGCGCTTTCAGCAGGTGAGCGCTACGTGGCCGGCGGCAGGCCCGCAGGTGTTTTCGACGGATCCTGCCCGACGACGGTCCAGGGACGGACCGTCCAGTTCCTGACGAGCCCTTCGTTCACATAGGGATCAGCCCGACGAGAACAATCCTCTTGTCGCCGAAAGTCGCCACCAGTTCAAGTCGCCCTCCGAGGGCGGCGACATATCGCTGTAGCAGAGCGCGTGGTCCCACGCCTGCAGGTAGCGAAGTCGCGGCGGCAGGGTCAGGACCCACTGGCGGATGGTACGGCGGGAAACACGTGGTCGACCAAGTGGGCCGCTCGATCCGTCATACGGCGACCTCCGCAACTCGGACAGAATCCTCGTCCCTTGCAGGAGAACGGGACCAGTCGATCGAGTCGGCAATCCGAACACCGGAACCGCGCCAAGCCAGCCGCCAGACACCCGCACGTCAGGAAGTCGCGAAACTCTTGTTCAACGAAGCGCGGCAGTCCCTGTCCGTCGCGCCAATGCGCCGCCTGCGCGCGGAACGTCTCGAAATGGTCGGGCACCAGTTGGTGCAACGCACCCTGCTCGGGCTGCCGCGGTTGATAGGTGGATGAGGTACTGGCCACCTCGCAAAGACGCGCAAGCCACGTGCCCGACCCCTGAATGCTGTGAAGTCAACGAGTTGCGGGGGCCGCCGCCGGCATCGGTCGCAGAAACGGCAATCGGGCGCACGACGACGGGGCGCACATTCTGCGAAGGGCAGGCCCGCGAGGCGTCTCCGTCCCGTCGGGGATCCAGGTAGCGCATGTGGAAACCGACGGGGCGTCCCACCACTCACGGACGACGGGTCGCGGACGTTGTACCCGGCTTGCTATACTCGATTGATGCCGCCGATCGACGTCGACGCGACCGTGATCGCCAACGCGCGATTGTCGAGTGACTACTCCGTGTTGAGCCTGGCCGCGCCGGAAGTGGGCGCCCGCACCCTGCCGGGCCAGTTCGTGATGGTCAAGCCCGCCGGCCTCAACGACCCGCTGCTGCGCCGGCCGTTCTCGGTCTTCGAAGTGCTGCGCGATGCCCAGGGCACGATCACCGGCGTCAGCATCCTCAACAAGCGCGCCGGCCGCAGCACCCGCCGGCTCTATGACCTCGAAGTGGGCGATGTCGTGTCGTGCCTTGGTCCCCTCGGGCAGCCGTTTAAGCCGGTGTCGGCCCCCGTCAAGGCCTGGATGGTCGCCGGCGGCGTGGGCCTGGCGCCGTTTGCCACCCTGGCCGAGACCCTGGCCCAGCACAGAACTGAAACGACGCTGTTCTACGGCGCCCGCACCGGCGAAGAACTGTTTTACCTGGATTTCTTTGAACGCCTTGGCGTCACGCTGGTATTGACGACCGAGAACGGCGCCCGCGGCCACAAGGGCCGGGTCACGGTGCCGCTCGAAGCGGCCCTGAAAGCACTGGGCACCATCGACGCGGCAATGGTTTATGCGTGTGGGCCCGAGCCGATGCTCGAGGCGGTGGCGAAGCTGGCCGCCCGCTACCAGCAGCCGTCGCAAGTGTCGGTCGAGCGCGTGATGGGATGCGGCCTTGGCGGTTGCTACAGCTGCGTCGTTCCCGTGCGGCACGGCAACGAGGAGTCCAACCTCGTGCGCTCGTGCATCAGCGGCCCGGTCTTCGACGGCGCAGAACTGGTCTGGGAATGATGTCGCCTGATCTGTCGGTCTCTATCGGATCGCTGAAGCTCCCGAATCCGCTGATCGCGGCGAGCGGCTGCTTCGGCTACGGCCTCGAGTACGACCAGGTGGTGGACCTGTCGCTGCTCGGCGGCGTGGTCTCGAAGGGCCTCTTCATGAAAGAGCGCCAGGGCCATCCGCCACCGCGCATTGTCGAGACGCCCGCCGGGATGATCAACGCCATTGGCCTGCAGGGCATTGGCGTGCACCGGTTCGTCAAGGAGAAACTGCCGCTGCTGCGCGAGCGCGGCGCCCGGACCTTCGTCAACGTGTGCGGCACCACGCTGGACGAGTACGTGGAAGTCTGCAAGGTGTTGTCGGATGCGGAAGGGGTGGCGGCGATCGAGCTGAACATCTCCTGCCCCAACATCAAGGAGGGCGGCATCCAGTTCGGCTGCAGCCTGCACGGCACCTTCGACGTCGTCAGCGCGGTGCGCAAGGCGACGACGCTGCCGCTGATTCCGAAGTTGACGCCCAATGTGACCGACGTGGCCTCGTTCGCCAAGGCCGCGGAAGACGCGGGCGCTGACGCGGTGTCGCTGGTCAACACCTTCCTGGCGATGGCGATCGACGTCGAGACACGGCGGCCGAAGATCAGCAATGTGCTGGGCGGGCTGAGCGGCCCGGCTATCCGGCCGATCGCGGTCCGCATGGTCTGGGAGTGCTACCAGCTGGTGAAGATCCCGGTCATTGGCATGGGCGGCATCACCGACGCCCGCGACGCGCTGGAGTTCATGCTGGCCGGCGCCACCGCGGTGCAGATCGGCACGCAGAACTTCGTCGACCCGTTCATCTGGACCAAGGTGCTCGACGGCCTGCAGGACTACATGGTGCGCCACAACGTCGCGCGGTTGAGCGACCTGATCGGCGCCTTCGACCCGACGCCTCCCTCTGTGGGGACACACCTTTAGGTGTGTCCGGACATTCCCTCAATGAACCCGATTCTCGTCGCGCTCGATGTCGACTCCGCCGCCAAGGCGCTCGCACTGGCCGACGCCCTGCGCGGCTCGGTCGGCGGCTACAAGATCGGCAAGCAGTTGTTCACCGCCGCCGGGCCGGCCATGGTCCACGAGCTGACCAGCCGCGGCGATCGCGTGTTCCTCGACCTCAAGTTCCATGACATTCCCAACACCGTCGCCGGCGCGGTTCAGGCGGCGGTCGCGACCGGCGCCTGGATGGTCAACGTGCATGCCTCGGGCGGCAGCGCCATGATGACGGCGGCCGCTGACGCCGCGACCAAGGCCGCCGCGTCGCTGGGCCGGCCGCGGCCGCTGGTGATCGGCGTGACAGTGCTTACCAGCATGACCGCGGACGCGCTGGCGGAAGTCGGCGTGACGCGCCCGGTGATCGGTCAGGTGGTGCACCTGGCCCAGCTCGCGAAGCAGAGTGGTCTGGACGGTGTGGTCGCGTCGCCGCAGGAAACCGCCGCGATCCGCGCGGCCTGCGGTCCCGATTTCCAGATTGTGACGCCGGGGATTAGGCCCCTTCGACAAAGCTCAGGGCAAGCGGTAGAGCAACAGGGCAAAGACGATCAGGCAAGAACGCTGACGCCGGCGGAGGCCATGCAGGCGGGATCGACGTACCTGGTAATTGGGCGCCCCATTACTGGAGCGCCCAATCCTCGAGAAGCGGCCGAGCAGATCGCCGCGTCGCTGTAGCTACTTCGCCGTGATGATGAAGTGGCCGCGGCGGTTCTGCTGCCAGCACGCTTCATTCGAGTCGGTGCAGAAGGGCGTTTCCTTGCCCTTGCTGACAATCATCACGCGGTCGGCCGGCACACCCAACTCCACGAGATAGGCCTTCACGGCCGACGCGCGGCGCTCGCCAAGGCCGAGGTTGTACTCCGCGGTGCCGCGCTCGTCGCAGTGGCCCTCCACGCTGATCCGCGTGTTGGTCCACCGCTTGAGCCAATCGGCGTTGGTCGCCATCGCCGCCCTGGCCTCGGCACGAATGGTCGAGGAGTCGAGGTCGAAGTAGGCGTCGGCCAGGGGCCGCTCAGAGTTGAGCTGCTCCAAGCTCTTCTGTGCGAACAGCTCGTCTTCGGTCAGCGGACGCGGGGCCGGAGCCGCCGGGGGCGGCGGTGGTGGCGCGGGTGGAGGCGGCGGAGCAGCTGGAGCCGCCGCCGGTGGTGGCGGTGCGGGTGCGGGCTCAGGAGCCTTCTTGCCGCAGGCTGCTAAACCCAGGCCCAGCACCACGCAGATGGTGGCGACACTGGCTGTTCGTCGAACCAAACTGATCGTCATTCGATCTCCCTGATCTGCTAGTTCTGTTGGGGTAACAGAATTGTTAGCCGCAGATTAACGGCTCACTTCCGCCGGTGTCAACGACTAGTGGAGTGGCCGTCCGATATTTAAAGCGGGTCGTTCCTACGGAACGACCCCAGTGGTCCCGATGAGCTAAGTTGATAGGACCCTGGTTTTCGTGGATACGCTGCACTAACGGACTTGAATTGAAAGGATGCGCAATCCCAGACGCCGATTATCGGCGCCGCCACCACGCTCGGCCGGCACGAAGGTCCGGTCGGTCTCGATGGTCAGCACGCCGCCAGCTGCCGCCAGCACCGCGCCGGGAACGGTGAACTCCCACGTCTGGGTCCCGGCCGGTGACGTCTTCGTAACCTCTTGATCGCCGGCGACGATCCGCGCGTTCGCGGGCGCATCGAAGTACCGCAACGGCGACTCGACCTGCAGCGCGACCCGCACGTCTTCGGTCCCGCCGATGATGCGCAGCGTCGCCCGCGCGCTGGTCCATCGCCACACGCCCAGGGTGGTGTTGTACTCCGCCTCGTTCCATCCGTCGCCATATCCCCACATCAGCGCGCCGGCATCCTGCAGGTCGAACTGCTCGATCGCGGTCTGAATGGCCGGCGTTCCCGCGCCGGAGGTGGAGTAAATCGCCAGCTCGGCGAAGGGACCGTCACCGAGCAGCCGTCCCGCGGGAACATCGAAGACGTGCAGGAAGAAGCCCGGAGGCGCGTCCCACTGCTGCAGCGTGACACCGTCGATCGCCATGGTGAAGCGTGCAGCAGGAGCACCGGCGGCGCCCAGGTTGCGGCCGCCCACCATCACGGTGGCCGCGCCCGCCCGCCGCCGCACCCGCGCGACAATGGGGCCCACGTGAGGACCCCGGCCCATCAAGCCGGCCATGCCCGAGGTTTCGGGCGTGAGCGACCACCCTTCTTCAGCGAACCAGCCGGGCGGCGGCACGCGATACCAGCGCACCGCCGACGGCCGCATGCCGCCAAATGCCGGGCGGGCGACCAGCGGCCAGCGAAACTCGGTGGACGCGTTCAGGCTGGCGGGATCGATCAGCGCGAGATCGCTGCGCGTGGGGTCGGCCAGGAACCACACCGGCTCGGTGCGGCCTTCGCGCCAGAACTTCGCCAACTCGAGCCACTCGAGCCGCGGCGGTGACAGCAACACCGTGCCAAACGGCACGACCTCGGCTTCGAGCGGACGCTTGAAGGTCTGGTGCATGCCAAGCACGACTGGCGCGCCGGGCTGCGCCTCGGCCGTCATGGCCGCGAGTACACGCACCGTCGGGCTGGGTTCGGCGCCGTAGGCCGCCAGCACCGGGGTGGCAATCACCACCGACCCAAGCGAGATGGCGGCCGCCGCGACCACCACGGCGCGCTCAGCCGCCAGCGCGGCGCCGCGCATGGCCAGGAAGGCTACGGCTGGCACGATCGGCAGGGCGTAGCGAACGAACGAGGTGTCCTGGAATGCGAGGTGAAACACCAGGTAGGGCGCGCTCATGGCGAACACCGCGACCAGGGTGCGCCGATCGCGCAGCAACAGGTGCACCACTCCGGCCGCCGCGAGCGCGATCACGATGGTGCCCAGCACCACCGAATCCCACGGGTCGAGGAACGTGCGCATCAACGCAAACGCCGCCGTCCTCGCCGACAGGTTCGTGTACAGCATCTCGCCGCCGGCAAAGTCTTCGCCGGCCTGCGTCCCGAGCGCGGCCAGGTACGGACCAAGTCCTCCGCTCACGACCAGCAGCGGGATTCCCCAAGCGAGGCCACCGACGATGAACATGATGCCGCCGCCGATCATCGCGCCCGCAACGCCTCGTCCGATGCGGTCGAACAGCACCACCATCAGCAGCGGCAGCGTGAACCACACGGTTTGCGAGCGCATGCCGATGCTGAGCGCCGCCAGCAGCGACCCGACCACGATCATCCGGCCCGATGCCGCCGTCATGGCCGGCGACAGGCGCCGATCGCCGTCTGGCCCGGGCGCCTGACGCCACCACGCGAGCAGGAGGCAAGCCTGGGAGGCCAGGGCAAAGGCCAGGCCCGGCAGGTCGCTCATCGGGCGCGCGGCGAGATACCAGAACAGTGGACACGACACGGTGACCGCGGTGGCCGCCAGCGCCTCGACATTGAGCGAGCTCCAGGGCATCGTCGCGGCCGGCGTGCGCGAGGCGAGGCTCGCGAACACGGCGTAGAGCCCGGCAATGGCCGCAAGGCCCGCGAGCAACGACAGCACCGCCAGTGCGCGCGCTTCGACCGTCGCCGCGGGTGCGCCGCTCATGACGGTGCCGGCGATCGCTGTCATGACCTTCCCCATGGCGATGTAGAGGGGGTAGCCAGGGGGATGCGGACGGTGCTCGGCGACGTTGAAGTCGCGCACGCCGAGCGCGAAGTTCACCGAGTCGATGTCTTCGAGGGAGCTGGCGAGAAACGGGATGTGGGCGAGCGCGAACACCAGCGCGAGCGCGGCGAGCGCCCGCCGCGGCGTCACGATACCGGGCGCAGGCGCAGCGCCTCGTTCAAGCTGCCCAACCGGTAGCCCTGCAGGTCGAGGCTCACGTACTGATAGCCGAGTGCCTTGAGACCCGCGACCAGCTGGGTGTTGACGGCCGGCTCGAGGGCGCGCGGCATTTCCGAGCGGGCGATCTCGAGGCGGGCCACCTGGTCGTGGTGGCGCACGCGAAAAATCCGGAACCCGAGATCGCGTACCACCTGTTCGGCCTGCTCGATTTGCCGAAGGGCGGCGTCGGTCACTTCGCTGCCGTAGGGAATGCGCGACGACAGGCACGCGGAAGCCGGTTCGTCCCAGCTCTCGAGACCGGCCGCGCGCGACAACGCGCGAATGTCGTCCTTGGTGAGGTCGGCCTCGTCCAGAGGGCTGCGCACGTCGTGTTCGCGGGCCGCCTGCCGGCCGGGCCGATAGTCGCCACGGTCGTCGGCGTTGTTGCCGTCGACGATCACGGCCAGGCCGCGCGCGCGCGCCACGGCGCTCAGCTGGGAATAGAGCTCGTCCTTGCAGAAGTAGCAGCGATTCGCGGGGTTGGCGCGGTACTCGGGCCGGTCCAGTTCGGCGGTGTGAATCACTTCGTGGGCGAGGTTGAAGTCGCGCGCGATGGCCAGGGCGAGTTGGCGATGGGTATCGGGATAGCTCGGGCTGTCGGCGGTCACCGCCAGGGCTTTGGGCCCGAGCGCCTGCGACGCGGCGATGGCGAGGTAGGCGCTGTCGACCCCGCCGCTGAAGGCGACCAGGACTGAGTTGTAGCCGGACAGGATCTCGCGCAGGCGCGCCGCCTTGCCGGCGAGTTCGCTACTCGTCGTCGTCCTTGTCTTCGTCTTCGTCCTCGTCGTCGGCATCCTCTTCTTCGCCGTCCTTCTCTTCTTCGTCGTCTTCTTCTTCGTCGAGATCGTCGTCATCGGCGAGCTCAAATTCGAGCGGAGAATCGCTGGCGACCCGCAGGAACGACCCGCATTCCGAGCAGGTGAGCTCGTCGCCGATGTCGACATCGAACTCATCAACATCAATTGGCGAATCACACTCGGGACAAATCGCGGACATGCTCGGCGCTCCTTGGCGGCGTTGAAGTGGACGGACGGACCAGCAAATTATAGCGAGAACCTGATAC